>CAZBMW010000016.1:0-57730 GCA_964493425.1 uncultured Pirellulales bacterium | reverse complement strand
GTTTTGGGAATCTACTGTCCCGTGCTCAGATTTACAGCTGATACGAGCAGCGGTGAGGATGTACGTAGGACTGGAGGAGGCGCTTTCGAGGTTATTAGCAATTTGATGCCGGAATCTGTAAGTCTTGATGATGTGGTTGTTCTTAAATATGTCGGTTCGACAAGTACATTGACGGCTGACCTCAATGGCTGCTGCTATCCGACCAATACCATTGTTCCTGAGCCGGCTACTATTTGTATGCTCGGCTTGGGAGGCGGATTAATGTTAATGCGGAAAAGGTAAAAGTTTTAATCTGGTGTAAGAAGCCAGGGCAAAGGCTGAGGCTGTAAGTTGATAAACTTACAGCCTTTTTTATTTTATGATGTTTTTACAGCCTGCCGAGGTTCCGGCCTTTAATCAGTCTCATTTCTTGACGTTTACTTTTACATAGCTTATAGTGTTCGGATATCTGATTGCTATATTAATCTACAGCTGTCTAATTGGAGTTTTGTTGATGATGAAAGAAAACTTATGCGATAAATGCACGGGACTTTGCTGCAGGTATTTTTCTCTGCCGATTGAGACACCGGAAGACGAGCAGGATTATGAAGACATAAAATGGTATCTGTTCCATGAGGGTATTACTGTTTTCGTCGAAGACGGTGACTGGTATATCAGCATAAAAAGTAAGTGCAAATACCTGACCGATGATTACAGATGCACTATATATGACAAGAGGCCGAAAATCTGCAGGACGTATACTACAAAGGTTTGTGACTTCATCGAAGGTGAATACGATTACGAGCTGTATTTTACCGATGATAAACAAATGGAAAAATATATCAGAAAAAAGTTCAATAATGGTATGGACCCAATTGCGGGACTTAAAAGGAAAAAGAGAAAGAAATGAAGATTCAATCTGTAAAAGGAACAAGAGATTTTTATCCGGCGGAAATGGCCGTCAGAAACTTCATAATCGACGGCTGGAAAAAAGTATCGATTCGAAACGGCTTTGAGGAGTACGACAGCCCAATCCTCGAACATCTGGCGATGTTTCAGATAAAAAGTGGAGACGAGATTGTTGAACAGCTATTTTCCCTCAAAGACCGCGGCGGCAGAGACCTCGCCCTTATCCCCGAAATTACCCCGTCGCTTGCGCGTATGGTCAACCAGAGAATTAACTCTCTGCCAAAACCAATAAAATGGTTCTCCGTGCCGAGACTCTTCCGTGCAGAACGTCCTCAGAAGGGCCGCCTGCGCGAGTTCTTCCAGTGGAATATCGATATCATAGGTGCAGAATACGCCTTCGAAAAAGAATTGGCCGATGCCGCGGTTATTTTCACTACGGTTGACTACTTACGGGAGGTTGGACTAACAAGCAATGATGTAAAAGTTAAAATATCAAGCCGGGAATTATTGGCTACTTTTCTCGAAAGCCAGGGTGTTCCCGAGGATAAGCTCGAATCTATATATGCCGTGCTTGACAAGAAAGCCAGATTGCCGCAGGAGACCTTCGAAAAAGTTCTTGAAGAGCAAATTCCAGACAAGAAGACCGCTGGGAAAATATTGGATTTTATGAATGTCGATTCTATGCCTGAACTTAAAGAATTGACAGAACACAAGTCGGAGCAAAACAATGCATATTTAAAAATAAAACATGTTCTTGACCATTTAGAGGCGATGGGAGTTGGTGACTTCTGTGTTTATGACCCCTCTATTGTTCGGGGATTGGATTATTATACGGGCATCGTTTTCGAGGTTCACGATATTACCAGTGACCTGCGGGCCATTTGCGGCGGTGGACGATATGATAACCTGCTAAAAGAATTTGGTGGCCCCGAGGTAACCGGAACTGGTATGGGAATGGGCGATTGTGTCCTCGAGATTCTGCTTCGCGAAAAAGGCCTGATCGACGAAAAAATTCACGCCAGAACTATCGATTGTTTCGTTGTTTATTTCCCTAAATATGTAACCGAGGTAGATAGTATTGTTGGGAAACTAAAGTTTATGAAAAAATCGGTCAGTTTTTGCTATAGGCCGAGTAGTATTTCCCGTCAGTTAAAAGAAGCCTCTGCTCAAAATGCGAAATATTGCATAATTATTGGCGAGAAAGAACTTCAGAAGAGAGAAGTTAAAATAAAAGATATGGCTACGGGTGAGCAGCAGGCGGTTCCAATCAAACAGTTTCTGGACAATCCAGAAAAATATTTAAAATCATAAATGAAGAACTTCCATCTTAATCATTATGAAAAGGCCTTCGGGAACTGGTTGATTGACAATCACATACAATACATAGCCGTCGATGAGCAGAAAAGGGCGGCTCTCGGCCGTTCTAATATCAAGAGCTTCGATTATCTTATTTACCCGCCGAATCAGCAGATAATAGTCGCGGAAGTCAAGGGCAGAAAGTTCAGCGGCGCGAGCTTCGCAAAGCTTGCAGGTTTCGAATGCTGGGTCACAGCCGATGATATCGAGGGCCTTTTGAGATGGCAAAAGGTTTTCGGGCCTACTCATACGGCTGCCTTTGTCTTCGCTTACAGAATCGAAAAAATCGACGTCGATTTTGACGGAAGGGCGGTTTATGATTTCAACGGCTCGGCATACATTTTCTTTTGTATCAGGCTCGATGATTATATCAGGTTTATGAAGCTGCGAAGCCCGAAATGGAAGACAGTGACACTACCCGCTAAGAAATTCCGCTCCTGCGCCGTCCAGATGCAAAACCTGCTGCTGTAGTGCTGTTTTTCAAAATTGAATCTCAACAAAACACTCGCTAAAAAATCTTCTGTTTTATATATTATATTAATGCGAATTATAGCCGGCGCAAAAAAAGGTATGAAACTTTTAAGCCCTAAAACAGATGTCTCGAGGCCGATTATCGACAGGGTTAAGGAATCGGTTTTTAACGTTCTGTTCAATTACGGTTTTCCCACGGCAGGTACCGTGGCCGACCTTTTTTGCGGCGTCGGCTCACTCGGGCTCGAAGCCCTCAGCAGGGGGGCAGACTTCGTCTGCTTTGTTGAAAAAGAGCCTGAGATAGTGACACTGCTTAAAAAGAATATTGCAAAAGCCGGCTTTGTAAAGGAATCGAAAGTGATAACGGCAAATGCCTTTAAGATTGGTGCTGTTATCGACTCGAATAAAAAAGCCTACGAGCTTGTTTTTATTGACCCGCCTTATATACTCACGGATGACGTTGGTGAGAAATCACAGCTCGCAGCCCTATTTAACTTATTAGAGACACAAGCGGCTGCCGGAGCTGTTGTCGTGGTAAGAACACATAAAAAAACACAGTTGCTGCAAGAGTACGGCTCTTTTAAGGTAGCAGAAAGAAGGATATGGGGTACAATGGCTGTTACATTTTTGGTGCGTTCCGGCAATGACAAATAAACAGGCTGCAATAAAAATAATAAAGGTGCTCCACCGCAACGGTTTCGAGGCGTTGCTGGCAGGGGGGTGTGTGCGCGATATGCTGCTCGGCAGGGCGGCAAAGGATTATGACGTTGCAACAAATGCAAAGCCGCAGCAAATCATAAAATTGTTCGAAAGGACACTGAAGGTCGGCGCAAAGTTCGGAGTCGTTATTGTCCTGCTCGATGACAAGCAAATCGAAGTGGCAACTTTCAGAGCCGAAGCAGGTTACCAGGACGGCAGGCATCCGCAGGCTGTCAGGTTTACCAATGCTGCTGAAGACGCCGCACGAAGGGACTTTACAATCAATGGAATGTTTTATCAGCCTTTGGAGAAAAAAGTTATCGATTTTGTTGACGGGCAGATTGACTTAAAAAAGAAAATTGTGCGAACAATCGGCAGGCCGGAGGAACGCTTTGCCGAGGATTACCTGCGGATGCTGCGGGCGGTGCGCTTTGCAACTCAGCTCGAATTTGAAATAGAGCCCAAGACACTCTCTGCCGTTTGCAAATACGCGAATGAAATTTGCAAAATAAGCGGTGAACGTATATGTATGGAATTAGAGGCCATACTGACCGACCCCAGCAGAGCTGACGGCTTGTGGCTGATGGAAAGGACAGGCCTGATTAAGCAAATCTTCCCCGGCCTTACAGCCGAGCAGATAAGCCTGGCTATTAAGGTTCTAAGCAGACTAAAGAAGAAGACCAACTTTGCACTCGCCCTGGCAGCTTTGTTTATAGGATGTCCGACGGAGTTCGCACTTGAAAAAATAAAGGTTCTCAAGCTGAGCAGAAATCAGACAAAGCACGTAAAATTTCTACTTGCCAACAGGGGCAAACTGCTTGACGATAAAATGTCACTTGCCCAGTTAAAACTGATACTTTCGGAACCGTATTTTCGTGACCTTTATGAGTTGCAGCGGGCTTTACAGAGGGCTCAGAACAAAAGTATCGGTTCGCTTGTTAAATTGAAAAGAAGAATCAGAAAGTTAGGTGACATTGAATTAAGGCCGAAACCTTTATTAGACGGCCACGAGCTAATCAAATTAGGTGCCTGTCCAGGACCATTGCTCGGCCGTTTGGCTGAGGAGATGTACATTGCCCAGCTCGAAAGTACTCTGCAAACAAAGCAGCAGGCAGTTAAATGGGTCAGGAGCTGGCTTGAAAAGCACAGAATCAGCGAAGGCTAAATGAATGTCCTATAATGTTAATCTTTCCTCTTCGATAGAAATTCTTTGCTTCACGAGCCAATTGCCTATCATTCCCAGACACTCTATTTTGTAATGAGCGTTTTTTTATTGACAGGATAGGTATTTTTCTTTAGTATATAGGCATCTAAGACGACAATAAACTTAGTAAGAAATTATACTTGTGTTCGATAAAAACCGCTCATAAACACCATTTTTGAGGGTTAGGGTCGGCTGAAATGCCGCTATTTATTTGTTTCAGCCGATATATGGTTTCAGGAAATGCAGAGACTTTTGGAGAGTTTTTAATGCTTAGCAGAAAATCCATCGCTTATGTTTTCGTGGTATTTTTCATTTGCTTGTCACCGCTATTCGCTGAAGGCGCAAACAATCAAACCGTTGACGAGCAGTTCTCAGACTTTTTGCATTACCTGAGAATAGGCCGTCTTGACATGGCGAAAGGTACAGCGAGGATGATAATCGACAGTGAACCCGACCCCGTTCAACTGCTCGAAAGCAGCTCGGCTATTCCGCAGAGTGAAATTATACTTCAGAAGGCAAAAGAAAACGAGCATGACAGGGAATTGGCGGATGTCAGTTCCCAGATAATCGGCCTGATTGAAAAGGGAAGATTCATCCGCAGACGTGACCCGAAGATTATTGTGGAGGAAATAAAGAGACTGAGCAGCGGTAACAGAGGCTGGCTTAACGGAGTCAGAAGGCTGCAGGACGCTGGTGAATACTCGATAATGTATATGGTAGATGCACTGACCGACTCATCCAGAGAAGCTGAATGGCCTAATATAATCCGGGCTCTTCCCAGAATAGGCAGAGATGCTATCAGGCCGCTTGGGGCAGCTTTGCAGATTGATAATGTCACCGTCAAGGCAACAATAATAGAGACACTCGGGCAGATTGAATATCCCCAGTCTCTGGCATATTTGAAATATATTGTTGAAAATGATGAATCGGCACAGCTAAGAGAGCTCGCAAGGGAAAGCATAAAAAAAATCGACCCGTCCGCTCTAACGGTACCTGCTGCTCTGCTTTTCTACAATCTTGCCGAGAATTATTATTATCATGCAGAATCCCTCAGCCCTGCAGTGGAAGCGGAATTTTCAAATATCTGGTTTTGGAATTCTGACAAAAACAGGCTCGAAAGGGTGGAGGTTGACAAGAGCTATTTCTATGAGCTGATGGTTATGCGATGCTGCGAATGGTCGTTGAGGGCAGATGCTTCTTTCGGGCAGTCTATCGGTCTGTGGCTTGCAGCCTTTTTCAAAGCCGAATCGACCGGCGTTGCGATGCCGAATTATTTTGGTATCGAGCATCCGGACGCTATGACTTATGCGACGACAGCAGGGCCGGAGTATCTTCATCAGGCTCTGGCAAGAGCGTTAAAGGACGGAGACAGCTATGTCGCTCTCGGAGCGGTCGAGGCTCTTGCAAAGATTGCCGGTGAGAAGTCACTGCTTTATCATCTTGGTATAGCCCAGCCGCTAATTCAGGCTCTTTCTTATAATGACAGGAGTGTTCGATACAGCGCTGCTATCGCCATAGCAACAGCAGGGCCGACAATAGAGTTTGCTGAAAGCAGGCTCGTTACAGAGAACCTTGCTGAAGCTCTCGACCAGGTTGAAAAAATAGGAGATTCACGAGACTGGCCGCAGCAGCTGGCAGACAGCTATGCCATCCGTGCAGCCACTGCTATGCTTAACGTAGCTCAGAGCAGAAACAAAGTCATCAACCTGGCAGGTGCACAAAGCGCACTGATAAGCGCGACTAAAGACGAGCGAGAGCAGCTTCAAATCCTCGCAGGACAGGTCCTGGCATATCTTAACAGCACTGATGCACAGAGGACAATAGCGGCAATGGCACTCGACGGAAGAAACTCTATGGAGGTTCGCATAGCAGGTTTCGATTCCCTTGCTGTATCAGCCAAAGTTAATGCTAATCTGCTCAATGTCGAACTGATAGATGCTATCTACTCGCTTATAAGCTCGCAGGATATCGAACCGGATTTGAGAAGTGCCGCCGCTGCAGCTTACGGGGCATTTAATCTGCCGAGCAGAAAGGTCAAGGACCTCATCATCGACCAGGCGAAAAGCTGAGCCTTATTCCATATCGGTTTCGCCAGTCTTTGCTTTTTTCTCGGAACCCAGAGAGTTCTGGTCTGCAATATCCGGACAGGTTATCTGCTTTTTTTCGCTGGTTAAATTTGTAGGCTCATTAGGCTCGTTTGGTTCCGGCGGTACGTATATCTTTGGCGGTGTTTTTTTTGGCTTTCTCTGTTCAGCCTTCTGGTACATCTGGTCAACCAGTTCTTCTGTTGAGAGATAATTGCTTTTGTACGAAACGAGATTATTAACCTTATTAATCCACCAGCTCATATATGATACGTTTGTCTGTTGGAATTGCTTTGTAAAGCCAACACTTTGCAAAAAGCTGTTCTGAGACAGCGGCATAACAGATATAATGACAATAACAAAGCTCCATACAAGAAGGCCGGCCCAGAAGCCCAAAAACCCTGAGCCGACTACATCGAATATCCGCGGTACCGGCACGTTGAACTGGCTTGAAAAGAATACATATGATATACCGTACAAAAGCACAAATACACCAATCGCGACAGCCAGCATAATCAGAGCATCACCGTATCTCGTCTCAGAGGCAATGGGAAGAAATTGCTCGATTACAGGCCTGAGAAAAACAGCCAAGTATATCGATATCACAAGATTAAACAAGAGTACCCACGTCTCATAGAAGCCGACTTTAACGGCTATGTACACAAACAACGCACCGAATAATATGCCTATCCAGAATCCCATTAAAAACTTAGCTCCATTATCCCAACACTCTGTCAAGTTCTGCCATACTTGTTATGCCCGTGAATACCTTTCTGAGGCCTTCTTTACGTAAATTTGACTTTCCCCTATGGTCACCCTGGTTTCTCATCTCGGTTAGCGGAAGTCTGTTGTTCGAGAGCGCATCTTTTAATTTATCGTCGATAACGAGCATATCAAAGATGGCTGTCCTTCCCCGATAGCCGGTATTTGAGCATTGTTCGCAGCCCTTGGCTTTATATATGTTGGTATAGTCCAGGCTTTTTTGTCGAAAAGTTTCCATCTGGCGGTGGCTCAGCTTGGCGGGCTCTTTGCAGTTATTACAGAGTATGCGTATTAATCTTTGTGAGACCATAATGCTGAGTCCCGAAGCTATCAGCAGCGGTGATACACCCAGGTCAATCAGGCGGACCATAGTTGATGCATTACTGTGGCTGTGTATCGTCGCCAGCACGAGATGCCCGGTCTGCGAGGCCCGAAGCGCTATCGATGCCGTCTCCTCATCCCTTATTTCACCCACACATATCACATCCGGGTCCTGCCTTAATATACTGCGCAGACTTTTGGCGAATGTAATATCAGCTTTGGGATTGATTTCAATCTGGCTGGCATTTGGCATGACACATTCTATCGGGTCTTCGACCGTAATAACGTTCCGGGTGAAAAGGTCTATCTGATTCAGCATTGCATACAGCGTTGTGGTCTTGCCGCTACCCGTTGGTCCGCACATCAGTATCATTCCCGAAGGTTTCGCTATCTGCTGATTGATTATTGCAGCCTGTTTTTGTGTCAGGCCGACGTCTTTGAGCTTGAATGTACCTGCGTTGTAGTTGAGGACTCTTATCGACAATTTCTCACCGTTGACGACCCCGGCGCTTGCTACCCTGAACGAGTAAACCCGCTCAGCTGCCTGCGCGGAGAATGCTCCGTCCTGAGGCCTTCTTTTCTCGGCAATATCCATTCCTGAAATAGCTTTAATGCTGTTGATGACCGCCTGGCACTTGTCCGACTCCAGTTCGTTAATCAGTCTCAGCACGCCGTCAACACGCAGCCGGATTGAATAATTGGAATCGTCTTTCGGGTCGATGAGTATGTCGCTGGCTTGTTCGGAAAGGGCATCAAAGACAATCTCCTCGGTCAGATTCAGAATATGACGGTCCTCCTTTTTACTTCGGACGTGGCCGAATACCTCTTTGAGCTCTTTGCCCGCGGAACTGAGTAGTGTTATTTCGGAATCGACGGAACTGCTGAAATCCATACTCCGCAGGTGGTCGAATGTATTTTGAAGCTTCTCTTTTAATCTTCCTGTGGTCCCGCTGTTGATGCCGCTGTAGTTAAAAATGATGTCTGCTGTTACAAGCGCAGCAAGGAGAAAGGGGCCGAAAAAAAGAGCGACTAAATTGGCCACCGTCCTACAATGCTTGGGCACGAGCCGGCTGAACTGAAGACGCTGGACAATATAAAGACAAAGATACACCCATCCGATGAGCAGTATCAGCTTTATAGGGTTAAAAGCCAGGGCCGTTGCTGTTATTGCTCCGCTGCTGGGGGTAGCTGCTGAAAATGCTGAATTCGGCAGCAAAAAAACCAAAATTTTCAAGACCGCTGTTGTTTGCACTCGTACCTTTATCTCCGCAAATTGCCAAAAAACATAAAAATCCAAAAGTTGATAATAGCAGATTTTATTTTTGCTGGCAACCGATTTTTGTATGAAAAAGCTAAATTTTACATACATCTTCAGGGAACCAAATCTTATAATGGTGTTGACAATAAGCTCGTATTTGGATAAATTATCAGAGCTGGCGATTACTTGAGTACTTGATATCGGATAGAGCCATATGGTGAAAATAACACTGCCTGACAGCAGTATATTGGAAGTCAAAAATAAAACGACGCCAAAGCAAATTGCCGAAAAGTTCGGGCCTGTTCCTGCCGAAAAGGTCATCGCAGCCAAAATAAACGGTAAAATTTCCGACTCGAATACCCCTATCGATAGTGATGCCGAGCTGCAAATCATCACAGCAGATGACCCCGAAGCTATCGAGGTTATGCGGCACAGTTGTGCCCATATAATGGCTGATGCTATATGCCGCATCTGGCCAGACACCAAGCTTGTTTACGGGCCCGCTGTTGAGGACGGATTTTATTATGACATTGACCTTGATGAGCCCATTCGTCCCGATGATTTTGAAAAAATTGAACAGCAGATGCACAAAATAGTCGATGCCGATACGCCATTTGTCAGAAAGGAAATGACCCGCAAGCAGGCACTGGCCAAAATGGCTTCTGATAAATATAAGACGGACAACATAAACCGCACCGACAGTGAAGTTATCAGCTTTTACTCGCACGGCGACGGCTTTGAGGATATGTGTCGGGGCCCGCACGTACCGAGCACGGCAAAGGTGGGCAGCTTTAAGATTATGTCCGTAGCCGGTGCCTATTGGCATGGTGACCCGACTCAAAAGATGCTGCAGAGGGTGTATGGTACCTGCTGGCCTACAAAAAAACAGCTTGACGAATACCTTAATAGACTCAAAGAGGCTAAAAAGCGTGACCACAGGGTCCTCGGCAAACAGCTCGACCTGTTTAGCTTCAATGAAGCCGGTCCCGGCTTTGCCTTCATACACCCAAAAGGTATGGTTATATGGAACGAAATCGTGGACTTCTGGAGGAGCGTACACAATAAATATGACTACGAGGAAATAAGAACACCGATAATCCTCAACGAGCAGCTTTGGCATAAGAGCGGGCACTGGGACAATTATAAGGAAAATATGTACTTCAGCGAAATCGACGGCGCTGGCTTCGCGATAAAACCGATGAACTGCCCGGGCGGATGCCTTGTTTTTAAGTCGAGAAAGCATTCGTATCGCGAGTTTCCCAAACGCGTTGCTGAGCTCGGCCTCGTTCATCGTCACGAGGCGAGCGGTGTTATGCACGGCCTGTTCAGGGTAAGACAATTCACCCAGGATGATGCCCATATCTTTTGCACACCGCAGCAGATAGAATCTGAGATAGTCGGCGTTATTGACCTTACCTTTGAGATTTATAGGGCTTTTGGTTTCGAGGATTTTGCTATCGAGCTTTCTACTATGCCGCTCAAGCACATCGGCTCGGAGCAAATCTGGCAAACCTCGACCGATTCCCTCAGAGCCGCCCTCACACACAGCAATATTGACTACAAGGTGAACGATGGTGATGGTGCTTTTTATGGGCCCAAAATAGATTTCCACATAAGAGATTGTCTCAAACGCTCCTGGCAGCTCGGCACTATCCAGCTCGATTTTTCTATGCCCGAGCGTTTCGGCTTGGTCTATACCGACAAGGATAATACCGAGAAGACTCCCGTTATGATTCACAGGGCCGTGCTCGGCTCTTTCGAGCGATTCATAGGTATTCTCATAGAGCATTATGCTGCAAAATTCCCGTTATGGCTTTCACCTGAACAGGTCAGGGTGCTGCCTATCAGCGAAAAAACCAACGATTATGCAAAACAGATTCACAGCCGTCTCAAAGAGTCACAAATTCGTTGCGGTATAGACTTGACCGATGAAAAAATAGGGGCAAAGATTCTTAAAGCTCATAACGAAAAGCTGCCCATTATGCTTGTTGTCGGCCCGAAAGAGCAGCAGGCGGGAACTGTTAACGTTAGAATCAGGGACAGCAAAGATACCGGAACGGAGCATTTAGATGAATTTATAAAAATCATTAAACAGAAAATTACCGATAAAAATATAGACTTATCATTTTAGCTTTGAAAGGCGTTTAAAAGTATATAGTCGTTTATTATCAATCTTTTTAGAAAGGTAAGGTGGTTAAAAATTAGCAAGCAGGGTTTAAGAATAAATGGAGCGATTCGTGCCCGTGTTGTTCGTCTCATTGACGAATCGAATAATCAGGTGGGTGTTATTGATAGAGATGAGGCAATCAGTAGAGCACAAGAGGTCGGTTTGGACCTTGTAGAGGTCTCGCCCAATAGCGACCCGCCTGTATGCCGAATAATAGACTATGGAAAATGGCTTTACGAGCAAAAAAGGAGGCAGCGGGTAAGCAGGAAAAAAAGTCGTCACCACGCCTCAGTCCTCAAAGAAATCAGGCTCAAACCCGAAACTGATAAGCACGACCTCGATATCAAGGTAAACCATGCAAGAGAGTTTCTGGAAAAAGGCTACCGCGTGCAGATTACGATGCTGTTTAGAGGCAGGCAAATCCTCCACAAGGACAGGGGCTATGAAATATTGGAACAAATTGCCAAGTCACTTGAAGCCCTTGCGAAGGTCGAAAGGCTGGCAACAATAGCTAACAGGAAAATGACTTTGATACTTGTGCCGAAAAAGTAATATTAAGCTCCACGAATCGTTGCGGGATATAAAACCAGGCGGTTCAGCAAAGCCTGAGACAATCCTTAACGGATTTACAAAGGGCGTGACCGTTTATTCGTTTTCAGGCCTTTAAGAGCGGTCGATACAGCCGGACGCCCTGAACCATATTTAGCTAATCTTTTTATAATAATCAAAATTCGGCTATTGACTCTTATCTGTAAATTTTATAAACTGTCTGGTTTATGTTGCAGTTTGGATTTGGGAATTGAAATTAGCTTTTGTTGGAATTACATAAATGCCGAAGCAGAAAACCCATAAAGGCCTTAAAAAGAGAGTGAAAATTACCGCCTCAGGTCTCATCAAACACCAAAAGGCAGGTAAAGGACACCTTATGAGCACCAAGAACGCCAAACGCAAAAGACACCTCTCGAGTCCAACGGTTTTAAATTCTGTTATGGCCCAAAAAATGAAGGCGAAAATGCCGACTTAACTTGTTAAAGAGACAAAGCCTGCTTCTCGGCTTGCCCCGCTACAAATGGGGCTCACCATCAGCTGCCGCCAGCAGGCATTATTTCAAAAATTCTTTTAAGGAAAGCTGATATGCCAAGAGTCAGAAAATCTACTGGGCGACGCAAAGCGAAAAAGAGAATCTTCAAAGCTGTAAAAGGCCATCGCGGTGCCGGCGGCCGCCAGTACCGGCTTGCAAAGGAGAGCCTCGTAAAAGCAAATGTCTATGCCCGCGTCGGCCGCAAGCTTCGCAAACGCGATTTCAGAGCACTTTGGATTACACGCCTGAGCGCCGCCTGCCGGCAGAGAGGCGTCAGCTACAGCAGATTTATCGACGGCTGTAAGAAGGCGAAAATCGGCCTCAATCGAAAGATGCTCAGCGAAATCGCTATAGCCGACCCCGCAGGCTTTGACGCAATCGTTGACGCCGCAAAAAAAGCTATCGCATAAATTATAACACGGACATCTTGTCCGTAATGTCGTTGTATAAAAGAAAGTTGTTAATTTGTCAAAAAAGAAACATATTAATCTGTCAAAAAAGAAACATATTAATCTGTCAGAAAAGAAACATATTAATCTGTCAGAAAAGAAACTTGTTAAACTGTCATTCCGGCCTTGAGCCGGAATCCAGGATTTCAAAAGATAGATTCCCGCTTTCGCGGGAATGACAGTGGAAGCAGGAATGACAAGGGGCGCGGGAATGACAATGGGAATGTATTTTGATTTGTTTTCTTCTACGAGCCACGAGCGACGAGTATCGAGATATGAGCGACGAGTCACGAGTGACGAGCAACGGGATATGAGCGACGAGACACGAGCGACGAGCGACGAATTATGATTGAGGAATTTGAGAAAATTCGTTCCGAGGCAATTGAGGCCTTGAAAAAGGTCAAAGACCTGGCCTCGCTCGAGCAGTTCCGCATAAAGTACCTCGCCCGCAAGGGCCAAATTACCGATATGCTGAGCCGAATCGGCTCTCTCGCCGCCGAGCAGAAACCGAAAGCCGGCCAGCTCGCTAACAAAATCAAAAAAGAGGTTACCGAGAGCTTCGAGCAATTGAAAAAGAGCCTTCAGCAAAGTCAGGCAAAACCCTCGTCTGCTGTTGACGTAACGTTGCCGGGCATAATCCCCGAAATCGGCAAGACCCACATTATAACGCAGACGATAAATGAGCTTCTCGAAATATTCGGCAGGATGGGTTTCTCCGTTGCTTATGGGCCGGAAGTCGAGGACGATTGGCATAACTTCGTCGCCCTCAATATAGGCCCGGACCATCCAGCCAGGGACCCTGCTGATAATTTCTATATCGACGATAATACTCTTTTGCGAAGCCAGACCTCCACGATTCAGATTCGGATTATGGAAAAGCAAAAACCGCCTATCCGCGTCGTCGCGCCGGGCAGGGTGTATAGGCCGGACACCGTCGATGCAACGCATATGTTTATGTTCCATCAGCTCGAAGCCCTTGTCGTTGATGAGGGCGTTAGTATGGTCGATATGAAAACGACTATCGACCAGTTCATTCACGCCTTTTTCGGCCCGGATACCAAATGGCGGTTTCGGCCGAGCTTTTTCCCGTTCACCGAGCCCAGCGGCGAGGTCGATTTGCAATTGAAAGACAAATCCGGCAAAGAGGATTGGATTGAGATGGGCGGCTGCGGTATGGTTGACCCGAACGTCTTTGACGCCGTCGGTATTGACAGCGAGAAATATACCGGCTGGGCCTTCGGTTTCGGTATTGAGCGCCTTGCTATGCGTAAGTACGGTATAACCGACATCCGCCTTTTCTTCGAAAACGACCTCAGATTCCTGAGACAATTCTAAATTGTTTTTTGCCACAGAGGGCACAGAGAATATAGAGGAAATTCGACAGGATAACAAGATAGAGACTGATTGATATTCCACTAAAACTTAAAGATAGAAAGAAAAACATAGTTATTTAATATTTATGGTTTACTCTTTTAGTTTAGTTGTTCTGCAAATTGGCCACTAATAAACTACCGTAATAAACCGTCCTGAACTAAAGTTTAGTAGATTTTAATGGTTTTCAATTAATTTTATTGTTAAAATCATAAGTCTGTAGGTTGCTTGAAAATGATAAATAGAATTTTGGCATTATTGGTTTAATTATCGGTGTTGAGCTTACTTGCTTCATTTATGGATGCATGCTGGGATATACTGGTAGGTATATGGGCAGCCATTCCAAAAGAGGTACTTGGTGGTTGTATAACTGTTCTATTAACCGCATATATTGCCTATCTATACGCCTTGAGAAGGTATTTCAAACAGAAGGAGTACGAACTAATATTGAAGCGATATTTAACCGAAGGAATTGATGTTATTTCAAAGCAAGTTGAAAACGCAGCACGAGTATTTTTTTACAACTATACGACGGCCGTTGATATTTTGTCGAGACTTGAAATATTAAAAAAATCAGCACCTCCAGAGAAATTCCTCAACATACAACCATATCTAGGATTTTTACCGCTACATAAACTTAGGTATCTTTTAGGAGATGACATTTTAGCAGAGTCTATACAAAACTTACTTCTTTTTGTTAATGCAAATGGGAGACGCCTTAACACATCCTTCCATGGAGACACATTGGAAATCGAGAGACAATTACAGTCGCATCAAGAGGCAAAATTGCTAGAGCTATTAAAATCTATAAAAAGCCAAATTGATGAAGATTATGAAATTTTTGTAAAATTTGCCTTTGTGCAAACCATATTACACAGAATTACGTCGATTCTTGAAAAAGAAAAAGCGCTAACTTGGGCTAATTTGGATGAGTTTAAGAATCGTAGCGATATAAAGGAATGTTTAAAAGATGCCCACGAGGGGCTCACTACAATTAAAAACAAACTTGAAGCTCTCTTATCTTCAGAAGATTAATCTAATTATTGTGATAAATATGTATTGGAAGAAATACCTAAAACAAAGTTCTGGGATTATAGGAATAGTAATTGGTATTTTAGGTATTTGCTTATCAATTTATTTCTATAAAAAATCTATAGCGAAGCCTGAACCGATTTTACTTACAGACCCTTCAAAAACATTAATAGTTAATGCTGAACATCTTTCAGATACCACGCTAAAAATTGTCCGAGCGGATGGTAATGATGTAGTGGGAGATGTTACTGCTATAAGATTTTATTTTTGGAACAATGGAAATAAATCTATAAAAGTATCGAACATACTTGAACCTATAAACATATCCCTTAATGACCCCAATGCAGTGATTCTTGATTATAAAATACTGAAGACATCCAGAAAAGTGGTAGCTCCAAGATTAATGAGAAATGTAAAGTCCACAGATAATAGCCTATCTATTTTTTTTAATATTTTAGAAAAAGATGATGGTATTACAGGTCAAATAATTTATAACGGTGACCAAAAAACTGACCTTGTTGTCTCAGGTACGATTGAGGATGCAAAGAAAATCTTAACTAACTCTGACCTTACGAAAGGTCGATTTTTGTGGAAAACATTTCATTTTCAGCTTGTTTTACTTTTAGTGGGATTAGTGTTCGTTTTTATAGCGTTTTTATTCATTCTTATCATTGAGATATATAGATATAGAAAAGGGAGTGAAAAAGTATTGTCGCTTATGATTACGGTGTTCTTGTTCGCACTTGTGTCAGTATCGCTTACTGTGGCTGTTATAAGTTCAATTGAAAATCTTAAAACCGGTGTGATTTATGCTATGGTTAAAAATGTACCGAACAATATTATACCGTAGGATATCTTATCTAAAACTTATGTATTCATTATTTTTTTAAAAAAGGATAAAAATTTAATCTAAAACACCCGTCGCCATACTTCCATATTAAATAAAAGATTTTTTAAAAACATTCTCTAACCCCTTATAAATTTTAAATCTTTCAAAAAATCTTAAATTTTTATTGAATAATCGCCTCTTCTCTTGGTTATTTCTATGCGGTTTCTGCTTGTCCTGCCTGTCCTGAGCTTGTCGAAGGACCTGCGGTTCGGAAACTGTTTTAACCGTATGCTAATCGCATACTAACTGTTTGATTCCTCATCGCGGCCTTCGCCAGAAACTCGTATTTCCTTTTGACTTGTGACCTGTGCTCTTATGTTTTCTGTGGTTAAAAAAAATGTTTGATTTTCCTTGAGCTATATCTTTTCAATATTTTCTTTTTTATATTTCTTCCAAAATTGTTCTAAGCGCCTTGATTCTTTCCTCATCTTCTTTTGCAATATTTTGAAGCTTTTTATCAATTGTGGACCAAAAAGCTTCATTGAAATCTTTGCCTTGTTTTATTTCTTTTTCTATATCTTCTTGTTGGTTGTCGTTATCATTGGTTATTTTCTCGTACATTCCCAAAATTAAAAGATTATTTATTACTTCTTTTATGTGTTCAGGTGTCCCTTCTTTTGTAATAATAATGTGGTCAGCTTCTTTTCGCGTTTTTTCAAAGACAGTCTCTTTTTTTATTAATACAACAATTACTATTGTTAAAAAAATTATTACGCAAACAATAATCCACATCTTCCAATTCCTTTAGGAACGTTCTGTTTATTATTCGAATATTAATTTTTATTAAACACCATAAATTTTACTTTTCAATCCCAAATAATCAAGATTTCTATACGTTTCTGCCTGCGGTTCGCACCTTTTTTAACGCACTGTAGGACGCTCATCGCGGCCTCCGGCAGAAACTTACATTGTCTGCTTAATCTCTCTGTGGCCTCTGTGTGCTCTGTGGCTTAATATAGAATAAATTACTCTGTGGCAAAAAAATTAAATTTTTATTGATAAATCGGCCTTAATTGGTATAATTTTATCGTGTACCCAACGTGGTGCATGAATGTGTGTTAGAAAACACACGTAGGGAGGAAGTTTCCTCACGTTTCAGAACAGAAGTTCAAGTCAAAATCAATTATAAGTTCTTATGTAACAAGGACTAACAAATGTCAAATAATTTACATCTTAAGAACTTTTCCTGTTTAGCAGTCGCCGGTACGGCGACTCTGATTAGCCCCGCCACCTGTGGGCGGGGGCTTTTCTCACAAATCCATTCATTATCCTGTAAATCCTGTCAGAAAACATCTCTACACTTGTCGAGAGAGCTCTACAAATCAAACCTTTTTATGCAAAACGAACCCAATTTAAAACAACTGTATGAATCCACAACTGCTTATACAGCAAGTACTTACATAACTTATGTGCATAAATGCACCCCAAAAAACGAACCCAAACGAACCCAAAACGAACCCAATTTTGAGCCAAAATTGGCTTTGTTTTTCCCAATATTGGCTTTGTTTGATGAGGTAATCATAGCTTTTTGGTATAGTTTACGGAGTAAATTTGGTCGAGTTGAAAGGGTCGAGCAAGCTCGCTTGCAGAGAACCTTAAGACGAGAACAAAAGGTCGTCGAAGACGACCCGCCAAAGCTAAATCCGTGTCAATCCGTGAAATCCGTGTCTAAAAAATTAGTGTCTTTTCGTGTTAATTCGTGGTTAAAAAATCATCGACCTATTACAGCGATGCCGAGTTTGTCGGCGAGGGCGATGGTTTCGGGTTTGTCGAGGATTAAGACCTTTCCGGCTTCGACGACGAGGCATTTACCGCCATTTTCAGAAAGAGATTTTATCGTATCGGGGCCGACACAGGGAACGTCAAAACGCATATCCTGGTTCGGCTTGGATACCTTGATAAGTGTCCAGCCGCCTTTTTTGCAGAGCTTGCCGGCCCGTAAAATCATCTCGGCTGTCCCTTCTATAGCTTCGACGGCTAATATTGCGCGCTCCTTTACCGCTATGGCCTGGCCTATATCAAGGCCTGCGAGTTTTTTGACTATTGAAAAGCCGAACTCGATGTCGCCTTCAGTCAGCATAGGCGGTTTGTGTTTGGTGAGCGGGCCTTTATCAGCGAAGTGCTCTTTACAGTATTTTGTCGAATCTTCCAGTTTTATCCCTCCCTTTGCAAGCTCATCGGCGAGGGCGCAAAGAAGCGTATCGTTTCTTTTGTCTTTGCCTCTGAGCGTCCAGTACCAGATTTTCAGAGCTCGAAAGTCCGGCAGGTATCTGGCGATTCGAAAGGGCGTAAAGATTTTCGATTTTGCGACCCTGCCGACCATAATGGTATTGGTTACACCATATTTTCGTAATTTGCGAATCCAGCTTCCCGGCCTGGCTACCGAGACGCGAAAGAACTTATCGACGCATTCAGCCAGTGATTCATCAGCGGAATCGCTGAGGCCGACGCAGATTACTTTCAGGCCGGCATCTCTGGCGCCTTTTGCGACCATAAACGGAAACCTGCCCTCACCTGCGATTAATCCGAGTACCTGCTGGCTATCAGTCATATGTTTAAAGAATATTATTCAGCTTTCTTTTTCTTTGTATTCTTTTTTCTCTCAAGCTCGGCGATTTGCTTTTGGAGGTCGTGGATGCTCCTTCTCATATCGGGAAGGTTCTTTAGCATACTATAGGCTCGCCTGGCTATACTCGCGTCGATTGCGGGTGAGCCGAGGATTATTTTGTTGTCGCCGACGTTATTTATCACGCCGGACTGGGCGCCGACCATAACATTATTGCCGATAGTGATATGGCCTGTAATGCCGACCTGGCCGCCGATAATGCAGTGATGGCCCATATTCGTCGAGCCGGAAATCCCGACCTGCGCGACGAGCAGGCAGTGAGGGCCGATGCGTGTGCCGTGGCCTACAGCTATGAGGTCGCCCAGCTTGGTGCCTTTTTCTATTATGGTGTCGCCGAGCGTGCCGCGTTCAATGCCGCAGCAGACCCCGATTTCGACGTCGTCTTCGAGAATGACGGCGCCGATTTGAGGAATTTTATGATGCAGGCCGTTATGACTTGCAAAACCGAAACCATCCTCACCTATAACCGAATTGGCATTTATAATGACGCGGTTGCCGAGCCTGCAGCCGTCATAAATCGTAACGTTAGGGTAAATTATGCAGTCGTTGCCAACGTTCACGCCTTCACCGATGAATGCTCCGGGATAAATAATGCACCTGTCTCCAATCTTTGCATCGTCGGATACGGTAACGAAATTATGTATGTCACAGTCGGCACCTACTTTTGCACTGTCGGAGATGTATGAGAGCTTGCTGATTCCAACCTTTTTGTGCTTGCGATGGCCATGCAGCAGCACCATAATCTGCATAAAGGCGTAATAGGGGTCTTCCGCTACCAAGAGGGGTACTTTCGAGTCGGTGATAGTATCTTTTCCGACTATTACGGCACTGGCCTTTGTAGTACGCAACTGCTTTTCATATTTCAGATTGGCTAAAAAACTGATGTCCCCCTCGTCGGCCTTGTTCAGGGTTGCTGCAGAGCTTATTTTCGTATTCGGGTCGCCAAAAACATGCCCGTTCACATACCTGGCTACTTCTTCTAATGTTTTTGTCGGCATATTAGTATCCTCTTAACTCGAGGCTCCAACAATCGTTAGCATCGCATTATACCAGAATGGCATTTGCGGTCAACCTTGCAAAAACAGCTTTTATTTGCGTTTTTCTATCCAGCCGCCGCCGATTACTCTGCTGCCCAGGTTGTCGTTAACATAGAATACCGCGAGCTGGCCCGGGGTTATCGCTGAAACTTTTCTTTCAAACTCAATTATTACATTGTCTTGCTGCGGAAAGACCCTGGCTGACACAGCCTTGCTGTTATAGCGGATTTTGACCATTGCCGTAAAAGCTGAAGTTGGTCTGTCTGCAAGCCAGTTCACGCCGGAGGCCCGCAGTATGCTGCTCATAATCTCTTCTTTGGGCCCAAGTGTTACCGTGTTGCTGCTCGCATCTATATCAGCCACATAGTAAGGCACTCCCATTGCAACTCGCAATCCACGCCTCTGGCCGATAGTGAATCTGTGTGTGCCATTGTGTTCTGCCAGCACTTTGCCGCTGCTGTCAATGATTTTGCCTTTGCTGACAATTTGGGGACATCGGCTTTCAATGACGGCTGCATAGTCATCATCAGGTATAAAGCATATTTCCTGAGACTCCTTTCGGCCTTTGATTTCAAGTCCGAATTTGGAAGCGAGGCGGCGTGTTTGCTGTTTAGAATATTGGCCGAGCGGCAGAATAAGCTGCTCTAGAGTTTTTCGCTCGAGCATCGCGAGGGCGTATGACTGGTCCTTTTGCAAATCAACGGCAGCGTACAAACCGGATTCGCCCATGCTGTTTTTGAGAATCCTGGCGTAATGTCCGGTTGCAAAAAAATCGGCACCTTTGGTTTTTGCGAACTCCAACAACCTTCCAAACTTAATATGCCTGTTACAGTAAACGCACGGGTTCGGTGTTCGACCGCTTTTATATTCATTTATGAAATAGTCAAGTACGTTTTCAAATTCCTTGCGTAAATCTAATATATGAAGCTTTATGCCCAACCTTTTTGCGATAATCCGGGCATCGTCTGGTGATGATTTTGTCCTGTTGCCTGTAACCATAAATATCCCGCTGCAATCGCAGCCTTGTTCGATGAGCAGTGCTGCCGCTGTAGAACTATCGACCCCTCCGCTAAGCGCGATAAATACTTTGGCTTTTTCTGAGGACATATTTTCTTAATCTCTTACGCCGCCATTTTAGAACCCGGCGGAGCTTTATTGTTTGCGACCGTGTATGTTTCGAAGTTAATCCTGGGGATATATAATAACCCGGTCGTGAATTATTGTCACCAGGTCTTTTTTGCCGTCTCCGGTAACGTCTGCAACTTCCATCCATCTCGGCTCGACAGTAGTTTTGGTCGTCTGTTCACTGTAGTTTTTCTCCTCGAATATTTTGAACCGCATCCCGACAACCGGTTTTCCTTCTGCGTCGATTGTAAGTATTTCGATATGTTTGTTTTTGTATTCCACCATAATAATATCTGCGACTTCATCAGAATTTATATCCCCTGCTGCGAGGTTTCCGTATACACCATCCTTTATTTTTGTCTCATAACTGAAACTTTGCTCGGGACGCTCGGCCTTGCTTGCTTCCGGGGTTATAAGCGCAAATTTTTTGCTGTCAAAAAGAATAATGCTTTTATCCTTTTTTCCTGTTAGCGGCGCATAAAGAATCTTCAGGTGGTCTGTCGATTCCCACCTGCCGACGTCTATTTCCTTTTCAAAACGATATGTCTTATCCTCGCCCGCGGTCAGCATCTGAAGCTTTCCTTTCTGGCTGTCCAGCAAAAAAATGCTCGGCTGGGAGCTCGAGCCTTTATCGTCGATATCGAAAGCGGCTACGGCGGATATTTTGTTCTCGGTGCTTTTGGCATTATATTGGTCCACAACGCTCCACTTCTCTGAGTCCGCAAAAACAAGACTGCGTGCAAAATTGCTCTGAGCGATAAGTAGCTCTTCGCCTCTTTTGCCGTCTATGTCACTGACAGCTATTGAACTAACAGCAGCTTCTTTAATCAGGCTGCTCTGGGCGGTCGGTGAATCGATTACTTCAAATTCTTCTGCTTTTTTTACCTGGCGAACCAGTATGGGAGACTGGTACTTAACAAAAATCAGCACGTCATCCAGGCCATCCTGGTCCACGTCCACAAGCTTTATGCCGTCCGGATTAGAAGTTAGCTTTTCAAGCTCGAGCGCGTCCTCGAACTCATTTGTTTCTGCTGCAGTTGTTTTGACGTCTGTTTTTTTGCCGATGTTGAATAAAATTTTTAAGTATCTTTTTTCGTTTGACAGCTTTGATATGTAGACGCAATCGACGTTACCGTCGCGATCAACATCGGCAAGGGCCATAGCCAGAGGCTCACCTGTCAAATCCAGCGGCTTGGGAAAAGATAACCTATTATCCTCGTAGCTCACTATGCCTACGATTTTTTCCTTGACGCTTAATACTCCGAGCTCAGTTTTTTTATCTCTGTCGATGTTCGCCGGTGATAGATTAGTAATATCTGCAAAGGCTGGAAACCTGACAGGCTCTCCCAGTCCGTATCCTTTCTTTTGATTATAAAAGATAAGCTCTGCCGCTCCGGGGTCGCTTATCACGACATCGACCAGGCCGTCGCCGTCAAAATCTGCTGTCACTAAGTCTCGCTTTGTGTCTGATTCGCCGGCGGCCAGTGGATAGAATAAGATTGGCCAATCACTTTCCTGCTGGTTGTCGGCTCCGAAACGATAACAAAGTAACCGTCCGCTTTTTGCATCAATGGTCAGTATCTCATCGCCGTTTTTACCGTCAATGTTACAAAGTCTAAATACCCACGGCTTTTCGATGAAGAACTGTCTGAGCGGGCCCAACTGGCCGCTTGGAAAACCAAAACGCACCTGAAGAGGTTTCTCGCTGTCTGTCGTTATTAGAATCAGGTCATTGATACTATCACCATTTAAATCACCAACATCGACTCCGATTATGCGCTCTGTGCTTGGATATTTTACCGCTTCTGCCAGAGAGCCGTCTTCGGTTTGCTCGATGAAATAAACTCCATCGTTGGTAGCGAGTACCAAATCCTGCCTGCCGTCGTTGTTCAAGTCCGAGCAAACGAGTGCATTTGAGTTTAAAAGTGCGTCGCTGATTTCGATTTTTTTCCTTGTCCTCCAGCTCAAACTTTTTGTCTGTTTATCCGCTGTTTCACTTTTCTTCTGCAGTATCACATAAAGTCCTTTCGGGTCGCCGTAAAAGGCCAAATCCACCATTCCGTCGGAGTTTAAATCCCCGCAGTCAAATGAATATATCCTTTGAGATACCGAAACGGACTCGTTTTTAAAACGTGTAGCGAGGCTGTCGAAAATAGCGTTCACATCCTCATCTTCAGGCTCAACCGTCACGTAAGTCTCGTCCACGCTTATCTTTTCTTTTTGGATGAGCAGCTCTATTCTGGATTTACTGTTGTTGACAACGGCAATATCGTTTCTGCCATCACCATTAAGGTCGGATATGGTTAATACAGCTATCCTCCAGTCAAGTTTGATAATTTCCATCTCGCCGAAACCGAAAAATTCACTGAGGTCGTCGGCTGTATCCTGCTCGACGGCAGGGGCGGTAAAATTTAACGATAAAATAAAAACGGCAATTATTCTTATCAGCCTCACTATAAGGCCCTCCAAAATAACGGTATCTTCAATTTGCATTAGTATAAATACAAACAATCCTGAAATCAATAATTTTTGCTTGATACCGGATAATAAGCGTTATTTAAATGAAGGTGGGGGATTCTTCAGGCCGTCTTATGATTTGTCTGACAATCTTTTAAAGGTTTGCTGATTAGTTTGCTTCTCTCTCAACCGCCTTCATTAGCTGTTTGTCAATTTCAATGCCGAGCTTCTCTGCAATTTTCAGATGTCTCCAGGAAGAGTCATAGTCTTTCATATTATAGAAGCAGTAAGCCAGGCCGTAATGAGCGTCACCGAGATCGGGCGAAATCTCGACGGCTTTGAGGTATGCATCTTTTGCCTGTATAAAATCTTCTTTATTCGAGTATGCAGCGCCCAGATTGTAGTAAAGAGGTGCTTCATCTGGACTTAGCGCCAGTACCTGTTTATATAGTATAATAGCCTCATCGAAGTCTTTCTTGCCGAAGTACGCATTGCCCAGATTCGTAAGGGCCGCAACCATTTGCGGTTCGATGGCCAGGGCATTGTTATATGCTGCAATCTCTTCATCGACTAATCCTAATTCCTTGTAGCAGAGCCCGAGTCCAAGATACGCCTCGGAACTGTCACGATTATATCCAAGCGCCTTTTTGTACTCAATTACAGCCTGATTGAGGTCTTTGCTTTTTCTGAAAACTTCACCAAGCTGCAGATACAGCTCGTAATTTTTTGGCTCCATAATCAGTGCCTGGCGTAGTTTGGCTATCGCTTTTTGGTAAAATTGCTGCTCGCAATATATGATTGCCAGGTTTTTATATGCGTCGATAAATTTTGGGTCCAGCCTGATTGCTGAAGAATACTCGGCAGCCGCATCGTTGAGCTGACCTTTTTTTACATAAGCATTACCCAGGTTATTATGCGTACCGGCATCGTTCCTGTTGAATTTAAGAGAATATTTGTACTCAGATATGGCATCATCAATCCTGTCTGTCTGCAGATAAATATTACCGAGATTTGTTCTGGATTCGACCAGTGAGGGATTTATTCTTACCGCCTTTTCGAGAGCGAGCTGTGCCTGGGCTGTATTGCCGACGGCGAGATAACTGTTTCCGAGATTGTTGAAAAAGCATCCGATAGTCTGCAGAGGATTTAAATTGAGCATATAAATGCTGTTTTCTCTGTGCTCGGGCACATTAAATTTATCTATATAATGCTCGTCCGGAGCACTGCCGCCTTTGCTTGTCGTCTCAATATTGAATCTAACCTCGCCGTCATCATACCTGATAAAAAAGTGTCCCGGCACGACAACGCCGTATAAAGGCAGTCCCAGTCTTTCACCTATCGCCAGATAAAGAATTGAAAGGCTCAGACAATATCCGCGTCTGTTTTTCAGGACCGAGTGTAAAAACAAATCGTTGGGGTCATCGGCCTGCTGCACAGCCCCGAAACCAAGCTCATCAAACAGATACTCGTTTATTACAGGGATAGCCTGATAGTTTACGGGCAGTTTCTTGGCCTGGAGCCGGTCTCGAATCTCATAGGCCATTTCATCCAGTCGCTCCTGATGCCGTCGGCCGGCAACCATATCGCTCCACTGCTCCGAGATAATCAGCGCGGCTATGCCTATATCTATTTGCTCAGGCTCTAATCTAAGCACCTGTGAAATCGATTTTGCGTATAAGCCGTCCTTATTTTCATTCGCAAGCGGCTCAGTTCCAGCTGAAACCGTCTGTAACGAGATGAAAAACAGGATTGTTCCAATTATTTTTTTCATTGCCTCTGTTATTATCGTCAAAAATCGGCTGCAATTCTACTCGATAAGCGGCTCAATTTCCGTTGGCAGACCAGCCGGCCTGCGCTTGAATAAATCTATACGCATCCACTTGTTGCTTTTAAACCGCCATCGGTTTGCTATACCGACAATTATAATATGAACCGTATAGGCTATCCAGGGACCTATCGCTCCTAGGTTTGGGAAAAGTTTTACAATCAGCCAGCCGCCTCCGCCGAGAACAAATATGGCACCGACTGCCGAGATAAAGCCGAGCCATAACGTGTCACCGGCTCCGCGAAGAGCACCGCTGTACGTCAAAACGGCTGCATCGAACACCTGAAATATAGCTGCACATATTAATATTTTTGCCCCGATATCCGTTGCCGTCTCGCCGAGCTTCCAGGCTGCTATTATCTGTTCTCTGAATGTAAAAAAGAGTGTCCCGACTATTCCCATATACAAAAGTGATATCTTGAGGCATACACTTGTCTGCTTGACGGCAATATCTTTTCGTTTCTTTCCGATTGATTTACCTACCGCGGCGGTCAGGGCGATGCTCACACCGACGGCCGGCATAAACGACAGGGCGGTGCAGGAATATACCGCGCTTGTTGCGGCCAGAGCTTCGGTGCCGAAACCGCCTATCAGCCTGAATAGTATTGCTCCGAGAAGTGCAGTATTTATCATAAATGCAAAACCGGCTGCCGAGCCGATTTTCAAAAGACTAAGCATCTTTTTAAAATCGATTTTCAGGCTGCTCCTGCTCTTGAATTCGCTGTTAATACCTTTACCGAGGAAGACAGACATTCGCAGTCCTGCCCCGACTACTGAGCCTATCAATGTCCCCCAGCCAGCTCCTGCAAGACCCATTTCGGGAAAACCGAACTTGCCGAATATAAGCACATAGTTTGCTATTACATTAACAACCTGGCTTATGACGGCGGTGTACATCGATATTACGGGCCGATGAATGCCCATAAAAAAATGGTTCGTTGCCCACATTAATATTACTACAAACTGGGATAATATCATTATCCGAAAATATGTAACCTCAAGGCCTATAATTGATTCCGGCTGTGCCATCATTCTGAAAATCCGGCTTGCGGTCGGCCACATAAAAGAAAAGGTTATCGCGGAGTACAGAAGGCCCATATAAACCGCCTGCCAGAAATAGTTTGAGCAGTCCTTCTTCTCTCCTCTGCCGAGGCATTGGCTGACAAATGTATTGACGGTCGTCATTACCCCCAGCGCAAAACTGGCGGGGACGAAACTGACCATACTCGCAGGAAGTATTGCTGCTATCGAATCCTCGCTGTAGTGAGATACCATCATCCTGTCGATGAACTGCATAAGCGTGTATGAGCTCGCCGCTATTATCATCGGGCCGGCGATTTTGAGCATATATCCCAGTGAAGTCTCTTCTTTGGCCGTATCTTTTATAAGCAATCCTGTTTCTTTTGTCATCGTGAGGCCTTTATTTATTCAGCCCGAGCTTTTTGAGCAATGTTTTGGCCGATATTGATAAAACGCGTATTTGCTTAGTCCTGCTTGTTTGGCCTGAAATTATACTGAGCTGATTTTTTTTGATGTTGAGCAGTTTTGCAAGGAAATTTATAAGAGCCTGGTTGGCTTTGCCTTTTTCAGCAGGCGATGTCACCTTGATTTTTACCATACCATCGAGTACGCCAGCTATTTGGTTTCTGCTGCCGGCCGGTACGACCTTTACTTTGAAAACCACAGCTCCGTCTGTGTCCTGAACTTTCAGCTCGGTTGTTTGTCCCAAATCGTCTGTCCTTTTATTCCGGTTCCTTCAAATTGCTGCCTATTGCCATCTGAACGTATTTTTCGATCTGCTCTGCTAATTCGCCCAACGATTCAATCTGAAAATCCTCGAAATGTCCGCCTATGTAATCTCCGTTCAATGCTTTTTTGAAGATTCTTACTCTTATGACGGAGGCCTGATGCTGCTGTTTGCTGAAATCGCTTTCCTTGTGCTCGGTCAGCTCTACCCGCCAGTCCTCGCTTATAAATACAAGACTTTTGCCGGTAAAAACGGCGGTCGGGAAATAGTCCCGCAATTGTTTCAGTGTTTCCATTTTTTTAGCTCTTCAGTGTTCCGGTCAGCTGTGATACTTTTGATATTTTCTTTTTCTTACAATACTCTTTTATACCTTCGATTATTTTTTTGCAACTGTCCGGCTCGATAAAATTCCATGTCCCCACAGCTATTGCCGATGCACCCGCGATTATAAATTCGAGTGCATCCGACGCTGTTCTGATACCGCCCATCCCCAGCAGCGGCACTTTTGCTTTTTTCGCGACCTCATTATACACCTTATTGACAAGATAGACAGCGATGGGCTTTATCGCAGGCCCCGACAGGCCGCCTGTGCGATTGGCAAGTACCGGCCTTTGCGTCTCGATATCAATTACCATCGCTGTGAAGGTGTTTATCAGGCTGAGTGCGTCCGCACCTGCCTCGATAGCTGCTTGTGCGATTTCGCTTATGTCCGTTACCGAGGGTGTTAATTTTACCATTAGTACCTTGTTAGAGCTGGCGGTTTTGACCGCTCTTGTGATTTGTTCGACCTGTTTCGGCTCGGTCCCGAAAGTTATACCGCCTTTTTTGACATTCGGGCAGCTTATGTTTAGCTCGAGACCTGCGATTGCTTTTTCTTTCGATAGTTTTTCAGCCACTGTAATATATTCATCAATTGTTTCTCCGGCGATATTGACGAAGACGACGGGTTTGAATTTTTCGAGGATGGGCGTTTTCTCTTCGACGAATTTTTTCAGGCCGATATTGGCAAGTCCTATGGCATTTAACATTGCCGAATCAGTCTCGACTATTCTCGGGTCGGGGTTGCCTTTGCGGGGTTCGGCTGTTATGCTTTTTGTAATGAATCCGCCGAGCGAGTTTAAGTCAAAAAAATCGGTAAGCTCGTCGGCATAGCCGCACGTCCCCGAGGCCGTAAAGACCGGATTCACCAGCTTCAATCCCGCAAAATCCACCGATAAATTAATTTTTTCTTCCACGACTAAAAACTCGAGACTAAACACTAAACACTATTTCTTTACTATCGAATACTGGGCCGTCGGTGCAGCACATTTTATATATGGTTTCGTTCGAGGCTTCGAGCTTACACTCGACGGCACAGCCTTGGCAGATGCCGAAACCGCAGGCCATCATTCTTTCCATACTAATCTGACAATCGATATCTCTACCGTTCGCAATGTCAGCTACCTTTGCGAGCATCTCTTCCGGGCCGCAGGCGTAAATAATGAGATTCTCTTTTTGCTTTTGGTTTTCATCGAGGAATTTTTCGAGCGGCCCGGTGACGAAGCCGGCCAGCCCTGCAGAGCCGTCATCGGTTGTGAGCATACACTTGGTACCGCATTTGGAAAAATTGCCGGTATCGAAGGGAAGCTTGTCTTTGGTTTTGGCACCGGCTATTGCTATGACTTCGATATCGGGATAATTTCTGGCGAGAATGTTTGCCAGATGCTGCACAGGGGGGCTACCCATACCGCCGGCGACGAGAACAGCCAGTTTTTTTTCTTTCGGCACTGTAAAGCCATTACCCAGCGGCCCGATTACGCTCACGCTGTCGTCCGGTTTCAATGTCGTCATTCTAAGTGTTGCAGGCCCGACCACGCGGTAGAGCATCTCAGCGATTGTCCTTCCACCAGTAACAACAATATCACAGAGGCTGAAGGGCCTGCGCAAAATAATCTTTCTGTTGAGCTTGTCTTTTAACTCTGCTGATATTGCATTGGGTGACGGCAGGGCGGTTTTGCTTAAATCGACTTCGGCAAACTGGCCGGGGATGGTTTTTGCGAAGGCATCGGCTCCGGCACCGGCAAATTCCAGGTCAAGCCGGTAAAAACACTCACCTGTCTGCTTGTTGGATTTTACCAGAGCGTTGAAAGGCCCTTTTTTCATAACTTTTGTTTTTTCGGCTGACAATTTTCTTCAGTTTTTAATATCGAATACCTTTATCCCGTCAACCACTTTACAGATATGCACAGCAAATTTATCGGCGTAATCCGGCTGGAGCCGCGGATAGTCTGTCTCGACAGCCTTTTTGAGCTCATCGACGCTTTCAGCCTTTACGATTGCGCCTGATGCCCCCTTGTCACCGCCGCCCAACATTCTCTCGCCGAGACAGCCTTCAACCGAGCGGGCGATATCGCACATAGTCTCAAGCTCAGGCCCGCTGATTTTGTAATCGTCACGCAGGCCGATTCCATCCTCTCTGAAAATCGCACCGACTTTTTCGATATCACCTGCCTTCCAGGCATCGAGCATCTGATAAAAGCGCTTCTGCGCGCCGAAGATATATTTGAGCCTGTCACAAAGGTCAGCATACTTTTCTGAGTATTTGGCCATTATTTCATCGTAGAGTTTTTCGTCAGTGATATCTGCAAGGCATTTTATTTTGTAACCATCTTTTTGGAGTATTGAGACGAGCTGCTCACATTCAGCCCTGCGAATTTTATACGTTGATTTTTCCAGTCCCGGCCTGACAGTGCCCGTATCGAGGCCAACGATTCTAAAATCAGAAGCAGCTTTGCCAAGCGGGACGTATTTTATTGAGCGGTCTTTCGGGTTGTAATGTGTCCCCATCGCCTCTTTA
The DNA here is from genome assembly GCA_964493425.1 of uncultured Pirellulales bacterium. Classification (GTDB taxonomy): domain Bacteria; phylum Planctomycetota; class Phycisphaerae; order Sedimentisphaerales; family Anaerobacaceae; genus CAYLMG01. The sequence goes on along the minus strand of CAZBMW010000016.1, from coordinate 28,045 downwards.
GAAAAGTATATCATTATCTGGTCGAGCTGGCCGCAGGGCGAGCCGACGTAATCGTTCTCCACAGCCTGGGCCATATCGATAATTTTGAAATCGTCCTTTACTTTTATCTCGTTAACGTCAAGTAGTGACAATATCAGATTCAGTGTAAGCGATGCGCTTCTGCTCATACCGCCGCCGGGAATGTTACCCCATATAGCGGCGTTGATACCCTGTTTGAGCTCGAAGCCTTCCCTTCGTAGGATAAATTCTGCGCCGTACGGGAATCTCGCCCAGGTATCGGCAATCTCAGGCGATTTCGGTTCGGGGACACTGCCCAGGCTGAATTCAATCACACCGTCGTCAGCGAAATTGCCACTGAAGAGCCTGCATTTGTCGGAGCCGCTGGGTTTATATGCCATCCAGATGAACCGGTCTGTGCCCACGCCGAAAAGCTCTGTACCGTTATAGTCGCCATGCTCAACGCCGAGACAAAACCGCGAGGAGGTTCTTCTGATTTTGCCGCCTGCTATATCGATTTTTTGTTTTGCAGCAAGCTGTTTAATCGTCTGAATTGCTTTTTGCTCTTCTTTATCAAGTAACATTTGCTCGACACCTCTTGATTACCAGAAAATTATGTAAAGTAATAAGGTGATTGCGATAACGCCCAGGCCAAGCCAGAGCACCGAAGAAGTCGGCTTCATATCGAATTCTTCCCTGACCGGCATCTTAATCGGCTCCGGGAGCGGCTTTGCGATACGCATAACTGCCATAACAACAAGAGCCGCAACAAAATTGATTGCAATACGATTTAAGAACGCAATCGTCGGGACGCCTTCAAGCCCCATACCTTTGAACAGAGGCTCAAGAATAGAACTGATGGAGCTGAATACCTCGTAGCCGCTGAAGAATATCAACAGAAGCGAATAGACAATAACGCTGGAAATCAGGGCTGCTATACCGGCCTTTCGTGGTGCCCGTTTGACAATAAAGCCAAACAGAAATGCCGCCAAAATGCCTGGTGAAATGAAGCCCTGAAATTCCTGAATAAAGGTAAATATGCCGGTCGGAAAGTCCTTAACGAAGAAGGCTATGATTCCACCTATAACGACAAAGACAAGCGTAGATATCCGGCCGATAGTAATCAAGGTTCTTTCGGACGCATCCTTATAAAAATGGCGCTTCATAAGGTCAATGGTGAAAATGGTCGATGCCGAGTTGAGCATAGAGGCCAGAGAGCTTATTACCGCGCCGCTGATTGCGGCGAAGATGAATGCTCTTACACCCGGGCCAACAAGCTGTTTAATCAGCAGGGGGTAAGCGGCATCGGTTTTAAGCTCACCGTTTACAAACATTTGGTCTTTATAAAGATGTATCGCCATAATACCGGGCAGAATAATTATGAAGGGGATAAGAAGCTTCAGGGCCGCTGCAAAAATCACACCCAATTGTCCCTGTCGTAGAGTCTTGGCAGCCAGTGTACGCTGACAAATATATTGATTTAATCCCCAGTAATAAAAATTTGGAATCCACAGGCCGATGACCAAAGCCGTCCAGGGCAAAACCGGATGGTCCTTGGGCAGTATCATGTGCATCTTATCTGAATTAGCTTCGAAGAACGGCTTTACACCAATCGCCTTGAAACCGATAAACACAGTAATCGCACCGCCGATTATTAAAGCAGAACCCTGGAACAAATCCGCCCAGGCAACAGCTTTCAGGCCGCCCCAGACTGTATAGAGAGAAGCAATAGCAGCAATGGCTATAATGCCGTAAATCAGGTGATTGGTATTGTTCAAGTCGCCAAAAATGGTCTGCAGGGTAAGGCCACCGGAGTATATAACAGTTGAGATTGTCACAAGAACGTATGTAAATACCGTCAAAATTGCCATAAAGGCACGAGCTGAAGCATCGTAACGATACTCCAAATACTGAGGAATTGTAAATATTCCTGTGCGAAGGAACTTAGGCAAAAAGTACAACGCCACAACAACAAGCGTTATTGCTGCCATCCATTCATAGCTCGCTATTGCCATACCGGCGATACCGGCTCCCTGTCCGGCCATACCAACGAAATGTTCAGTGGAAATATTGGCGGCAATCAATGAAAGTCCTATTAATGGCCAGAATAATCCTCGGCTGGCCAGGAAGAAATCCTCGCTGGTCTTTTCCCGGCGGCTCTTGAACATACTCACACCGACCACAACGCCAAAGAAAGCAATGAATACGATGATATCTCCGCTGGTCAAACTTACTCCTTGTGCTAAAATCGCTTCCATAATTTTATCCTTCCATAAATTTGACAATTTTCAGTCCCTGAAACCTGATTTCGCGTAATTATAACAGGCTGCGCGATACCTGCAATAATTAATATGAAACGAATATGTATGCGGATTATTCTGCAGAGGCGATTTTGCCGAATAGTGTGAGCGGGCTTGTCTTTGTGATGTGGATGTTGGCAAATCGGCCGGCAAGTTTGTAGTCACCTTCGAAAATTACTATCCAGTCGGTATCTGTTCTGCCGACAAGCTGCAGGTTTTGGGCCTTTTGGTGGGATTTTTTACTCGGCCCTTCAACCAGAACCTTTACAGTTTTGCCGAGAAAGTCTTTACTCAGTTGCCCGCCTATTTTTTCCTGAACGGCTAAAAGCTCGATATTTCTTTGCCTTTTGATTTCAGCGGGAACGTTATCTTCGAATTTATTTTCGCCTGCTGTTCCCGGCCTGGTCGAATATTTAAAAACAAAGCAATTTTTAAATCGCGCTTTTTTGACAAGCTCAACTGTCTTTTGAAAGTCCTCGTCCGTTTCAGACGGAAAGCCGACAATGAAGTCACTTGCGACGGCGATTTGCGGCTCGATTCTTCTTGCAGTTTCTATCAGGCTGAGATACCCCTTAGGGGTGTATCTGCGGTTCATTGACTTAAGTATCTTATCCGAGCCTGATTGTGCCGGCATATGAAGGTGGTGACAAACCTTCGGCAAGTTATGCATCACCTCACAAATCCGTACGAAATCGTCCTCGGAAGGATAATTTGTAACGAACCTTATCCACTCGATGCCTTCGATATTGTTTACCATTTCGAGAATATCCGATAGGCGGTAGGTTTTATCGCCTGATTTGTATTTATAAAAGTTTACAGCCTGTCCCAATAGTGTTACCTGCTTTGTGCCTTCGGCAGCGAGTTTTTTTGTTTGCTCGATGATTTTTTCGGGCGGGCGTGAGACCTCGGGGCCGCGAACATAGGGAACGATGCAGTATGAGCAGAAATTGTTACAGCCCCTCATCACGCGGACAAACGCCTGGCCGGGAATTACCTTATTGTCGCTATCGTAAACACATTCGAAATCCTCAAGCTCGGCGTTTTCAGGCGAGCTCGTACGAATATTATCTGTTACAGCGACCGTCTTTTTGTTTTCAGTTAGTGCCTCTTTGACAAAGTCAGCAATTTTTGGGATTTGTCCCGGCCCGCATACGATATCGACGGCAGGGTGGTCAAGTAACTGCTGACCCAGCCGTTGTGCCATACAGCCGAAGACAGCTACTACCAGCTCAGGTTTGCTTTCTTTAATGTGTTTAAGGTGTCCGAGATGTGAGAGGACTCTTTGCTCGGCGTGCTCGCGAACCGAGCAGGTATTTATTAACACTGCATCCGATTTTTTTTCGTCATCGGTAATCTCGAAGCCGGCCTCTTTTAAAGCAGCCTGCACCAGTGCCGAGTCCAGCTTGTTCATCTGGCAGCCGTAAGTTTTAATTGATATACTTTTTGTCATTGTTGTTTGCTATTTAAGTTTTTCAACATCATCTTTTGTCAGGAAAAAAATTGCAGGGTCGTCAATGTCTAAAGCAATCTGAGATAAAACGTTCTCGTCATTCTCAAACGTGAACAAGAAAAGACGTTCAGATTCTTCCGAAATACCTTTAATCCAGACATCCTCGTTTTTATATTTTTTACAAGATTGAACCTTATATATGTTGCCTTTTATTATTGGCATTGTCGGTGGAACTTCATCGAGGACCGCAAAGGCCGCGATGCTATTGGGGTCGAGCTGGCGATATGGGTGTTCTACTTCAGGAGTTTGTTCAGTTCCAGAGGATTCATTTGCGTGTTTGAGAAACCAGGAGTCATCTTCGAGGTATATCGTTAAAGGAAATGTCTTTCCGTACATAGGAAACTCGTCGTGGTAAAGATGAGTATGGTCATTTTCTTCCTCCGAGGCAGCTAGGTTCGCCAATAATTTAGATAAGTATAAAAGGCCTGATTTACTTCCTGTCAGAACCGGCCCAGTTTGCTGAGAATATGTTAGATGGAGCTTTTCGTTGCCAGTTGATGGTGTCGATACAGCGGCAGTATCCTTTCTGCAGGGTACCTGGTCGAGTATTTTGGCGGCCTGGGCAACGAAGGAATTATAATCCATTGGTGATTTGAAGTTTTTTTCCGCATAGTCTATACACTTGTTGTATGCTTTCTTCCTTCCTGATCCGGAATTTACGTCCATTCCAGAAATTAACTTTTCAATTAGTTTTTCATAATCCATATTATTTTGGACTCCTATCGATGAGTTTAAATAATTACACTTTTAAGCTTATTTATCCGGTACTAGGCACTTTTAAAGCAGACGTTTTTTTATACAGTTTATTGAATGTATCAATTTGGACGGCTGAAGTCAATTTACCTTATTTACTTAGCAAATTTGTTTTTGTGGGAAGAGCATTTATTTTTTATTTTAGATGAGGTATTATTAGTGCCGAAATTAGTATTAGTCGAGTGTGATATTTATATTTTTTGAAGGTTAGAATAGTGACTGTTTCGTTTTCGAGAACATTCGGTCAGGGCCGTGACAAGTTAAAACGGAGCCTTATTTTTTTTGTGCTTTTTTACCTGTATCTTTTGTTCGAGGTTGACCCCCGCCTTATCTATCACGGCGGCGGCGAGCTCACGAATTTTCCGGTTTTCTATTTAGGCTGGCCTTTTTTCCACGAGAGTGTCTGGCATCCCGGAGGACTGGTTGAATACATAAGTGCCTTTTTGTCTCAGTTGCTATATTATTCCTGGGCGGGGGCGCTTGTCTTAACGGTGCACGCATTTCTGATTTGCGCATGTACGGGCTATTTTTTAAAAGCCGTAAAGGCAGCTCGTTATCATTTTGTCAGATTTGTTCCGGCAATTCTTTTGCTTATGACTTATAATAAGTATACGTATCACTTTACCACCACGACGGCTTTATTAGCTGCGCTGGCTTTTTTGTGCCTTTATATCAAAGCGGCACCTCAAAAGCGACTGCTGCGTGTGCTTTTATTTTTAATTCTGTCCGTTTCTCTGTATATAATTGCCGGTGCGGCGTATATGCTGTTTGCGGTGGTCTGCGGGATTTACGAAATCTTTTTCAGTCGCCGGTTCGGGACGGGTATATTATGTTTCTTATCAGCCGCTGTGCTGCCGTATCTTATAGGGGTTCTGGTCTTTAATGTAAGCGTAATTAATGCTTATAGTGAATTACTGCCTGTTTCCTGGAAGATTGTTTCTTTTACCAGCCGTAAGTTAATGATAGAGGCGGTTTATGCGCTTTACTTGTTACTGCCTGCAATTGCAATTGCCCAGGTGCTCCTGCGTCAACCTGCTATCAAGGCGGCTTTATCGTCGGACGAATCAAACCCGCAGTCGGAAGCTGACAATGGGCAGCAGGAACGAAAATCGCCGGAGGCTTGTGAGAAATCAGAGACGCCAGCAGTCTCAAGGACAAGGTGGGCCGTTGATTTTGAATTGCTGGTTATTTTTTTCATGGTCGTGGCCGCAATCTACTTTTCACGTGATTACCGGCGAAAAACAATGTTCGAGGTTGATTACTATGCCTGTCATAGAGACTGGCAGAAAACCATATCGGTAAGCCGGCATCGGCCTCTTAATCATCTTATAGTCCATACGGTCAACCGTGCCTTATATCATACCGGCCGGCTGCCCTATGATATGTTTAGTTATCTGCAGACTACAAGAAGGCTGTTGCTTACTGTTGAGTATGATATGCTTGAGTACTGGCGAAGATTCGATACTCTTTACGACCTGGGCATTATTAACCATTGTGAGCGTGAGCTGATAGCTTCTTTAGAGATGTATGGAGAGCGCCCGTTGATTCTCAAAAGGCTGGCCATGGTCAAAATGGCCAAGGGAGATATCGATACCGCACGGGTTTATCTTGGAGCACTGTCTAAGACTTTGTTTTATTCTCGCTGGGCCGAAGATTATCTTCAGCGACTTGAGGCGGACCCTGCACTGTCAACAGATAAGGAGATTCAGAATCTGCGGGGCTTGATGCCTGAAAAAGACAAGGGCTCGCTTGTATTTTCTGTTGAAAAGGTGCTTTCTGATTTATTGGACAGGAACAGGAAGAACAAGATGGCTTTCGAGTATCTGATGGCATGGTATATGCTGAACAAGCAACTTGACGAGTTTATACAGAACTTTGCTCGCCTGGATGATTTTGATTATCGAGAGATTCCCCGGCTATATGAGGAAGCAATATTAATGTATATGTTTAAGACTCAAAAAGAGGTTGACCTGCACGGGCGCAAAATCAGTGACGAATCTCAGCGGCGATTCGGGACTTTTTTACAGCTTGCCAGCAATTACGAGACAGAAGGGCGGATAACACTTGCCGAACTGTCAAAGCTTTATGGCGACAGTTATTTCTTTTATTATGCTTATGTTGTCTCGGGGCTAAAAAAATGAATAAATACTATCGATACTTGTTATTGGGCCTGGTGCTTGTGGCATTGTTGCTCGGCGCTTTTGTCTACACCTTACACTATGGAAAGGTATCAATAGAAGAGTTTAGCTCTATTGACCGGCCTGCGAATATTCGCCCCGATTATACAGATGTTGTTATTCCTGCAAACATTGCCCCATTGAATTTTGTGGTTCAGGAAGACGGTTTGTATTACTGCGCAAGAATATATTCCAAGAAAGGAAAGCAGATAGAGGTTTTGAGCAAAACGCCTAAAATCGTAATCCCCCAAAAATCGTGGCACAGACTTCTCGATGCAAATAGGGGCCAGGAACTACATTTTGATGTTTTTGTAAAAACGAAAAATAATCAGTGGAACCGGTTTGGCACTATTACTAACAGGATTGCCAGTGAGGATATAGATGCCTTTGTTGTCTATAGAAAAATGCACCCGACATTTATTCACTATCACGGCAGGATGGGTATTTATCAGCGTAATTTGGAAAACTTCGATGAATCGCTCGTTTTGGACGATGGGTATTTGGGTATAAGTGGCTGTTTGAACTGCCATACGTTTTCCGGGAACCGCCCCAATAAGATGTTAATAGGTATACGCAGCTTCGAATACGGTACTTCTACCATCTTTGTTGAAAGTGATGCGGTCAATAAAATCGAGGCGAAGTTCGGGTACGCCGCGTGGCATCCCAGCGGAAAGATGGCAGTGTTTTCTATAATTAATTTACCTATGTTCTTTCATTCTGCCAGGGGTGAGATTCGTGATACTGTTGACCTTAATTCTTCGCTTGCATATTATCTGGTTGACGCAAAGGGTATACGGATTTCGCCGAAGTTTGCGCAAAAAGAACGCTTGGAAACCTGGCCGGTATGGTCAGCTGACGGCCGTTACCTTTATTTTTGTAGTGCTCCGATACTGTGGTCGAGCCAGACCACAATACCGCCTGACCGCTATAAGGAAGTTAAATATGATTTGGTCAGAATAGGCTACGATATTGAAAGCGACGAGTGGGGCCAGCTGGAAACGGTAATTTCATCTGACAAGGCGGGTAAAAGCATTGGCGCGCCGCGAACGAGTCCGGACGGGCGGTGGCTATCGTTTTGCATGTTCGACTACGGCTATTTCCCCACCTGGCAGAAAAGCAGCGATTTGTTCCTCGTGGATATTGAAGAAGCACAACGCACGGGAAGGTATGAATATCGTCGGCTGGAAGTTAACAGCGACCAAAGTGAATCCTGGCATAGCTGGTCCAGTAATAGCCGATGGATAATATTCAGCAGCAAGAGAGATTACGGCGATTTTACCAGACTTTATATTGCTTATATTGACCGGTCAGGCAAGGCTTATAAACCTCTGCTGTTACCGCAGAAAGACCCAACTTATTATGACTCGTGCCTTTTGACTTATAACACAGCCGAACTTGTTATAGGGCCAGTGCCGTTTACCGGCGAAAAGCTGGCAAAGGTTGTTCGAAGTCCGGCCCAAATCTTCGTTGATATGCCTATTTCAATGGCAACTCCCACGCAGAAGCCGGAACAGCCCCTTGACCAATATTTGGGAGAGCGAGAGTAAGCAGACCTTTTAAAATGCCGGTTAGGCCCTGTAAATTAACATCAACCTGGCTGGTTAGCATTCATCCGGCGGAAAAAGCATCTTTACAATCAAATATTGATTGTTTCGCCGCCGATATACTATACTTGTGCTGTAAGCAGATTATGGTAACATCTTATAAGTAACTCTCTTACAAGTAAAAGTGGGAATTTGCTATGACAGTGGACCTGAGAATACGGACAACGGAGTCTCAAAGCGCTACTGAAATTTATATTTCAGTTGCGCCGCGGACAAAAATACCCTTGCAGAAGCAAGCCGAGCAGATGTTCTCCGGAATCCGGGACATTCTTTGCTCGAAACGTGCTCACGTTTTTCAGGAACGAGTTTTTGCCGCTGAAGATGCTATTGAAAAGGTCTCTAAGATACGTTCAAAAATTTACGGTGATATTGACGATAGTGTTGCCCCGAGCTATCTTATCTGCGGGGAAGGATTGTCGGGCCCGCTTGCCGGAGTTCAAGTTCACGCCATCAGCACAGAAACCTGCCCGCAAGTGGTTTGTTTGGAAGATGTTCCCAGAGGCCGTGTTGTGAAGGCACAGGGCTGTCATTATCTCGGTCTTTCGTCTATCTCTGCCCCGAAGGCAGGCCAGCCGATACAGCAGGCACAAGCCATGCTGGAAAAGGCCGAATCAATCCTCAAACAATTCGGAGCCGATTTTCTTTCAGTACCACGGACGTGGATTTGGCTGCGTAATATAACCTTGTGGTATGATGATTTTAACCAGGTTAGAAATCAGTTTTTCAGCGAGCACGGAATCCTCACGGAAGCTCCGCGGTTGCCGATGCCGGCTAGTACTGGAATAGGACTTTGTCCGGCTGACGGTGCTGCATGTTCGATGGACCTGACGGCTGTTCTGCAACCACCAGGTACCATTAAGTATCTTCAGGCAGGCGGAAAACAGCGCAGTGCCCTTGAATATGGCTCGGCTTTTTCGCGCGCTTCACGGGTAGTTACACCGGCGGGCCAAACGGTGTTTATCTCCGGCACCGCCTCTATCAGCGCCAGCGGAGCTACGATATGTGCTGGTGATGCCCTGGGCCAGATAAATACAACCATAGATAATGTGCGTGCTGTCCTAAACGATATGAACTGTACTACCAAAGACGTTGTGCAGGTTACAGCTTACTGTAAAACAACCGATGTTGAGCGGATATTTAACGGTTTAAAGAGCGATTTTGACTGGCCTTTGGTGACAGCAATTTGCGATATCTGTCGGCCTGAACTTTTGTTTGAAGTTGAATTAACCGCAGCAGCTTGTAAGTAAAGACGGCTGATGCAGGTATACCTTTGTAGCTGCATTATAGATGCGAGGACAGGTTTCGGTTAAGTTCACGCTGCAGCTCTTTTAAACGGTTTGATTCGTTGAAGCCGAGACGAATAATCGTAAACGCTGTCTTATTGTGCATCAAAGGCTCGTTCATATCAACCCATTTACTGCAAAGGTCACCATCCGGTGTGCCGGGGATAGGCGAAAAGTCCGCGAGCATCCCGCGAATCCCCAGGCGGTTCACGAAAACAAGCGACTCCTCAAGCTCCTGAATGTCACTGAGAGGATGGCCGATGATTTGATAGGCGGTTATATTCTTACCTTCGGCGCCCGCTTTTTTTAGAAAGTGTACCGCCTTATTCAAATCTGCTGCGAAGACTTTCGCTCCTGTCTTCTTTTGCCACTGCAGCGAGCTGCTCTCGTAACCCAGATAAAAACTTTTAACGCCGGCATTTACCATAACTTCTGCCAACTGCTCGGTTAGAAACCGGGCATTAAGGGCGTTCGGCGTATGAAAGTTAACCTTGATTTCACGTTTGATGACTTCGTTCAAAAACGGCGTAAGTACATTTTCTGAATCGTATAGCAAAGCATCATCGTAAAAGGCGATGTTCCTAACACCGAGTTTGATAAGAAGCTGCAGTTCTGAAATGCATCTTTCCATCGGCCTGGGTTTGAATTTGCCGTAAACCTTCGGTACCGAACAATACGTGCAGTTAAAAGGGCAGCCGTCACTTAATTTCAAGACACCCGTCCTTAGCTTATCATACGTTTCCCATAGTGCCGGCTGGTTCATATCAGGCTCAAGGGCTAAGTATTTCCACAGAGGCTCCAGCTCGTTGTTGGTAACTATCAAATCCGCATTTGATTTTTTTGCGTGCTCCGGGCATAGGGTGACATAGTTGCCGCCGAGAACGATTTTTGCTTTCGGCTGAAATCTTCGCACATCTTCAATCACCTCTCTTGCGCCCGGATACCAGTAAGTCATCGTTGTTGATATGAGCACAAAATCAAAAATCTCGTTTCTTTTCAGGAAATCCCGGAACATATATCGCGGCAGACCGAATCGGCGAAAATATCTGGGTATATTAAAAAGGCAGGGCGGGCTTGGAATCTTTTCTTCAAAAAATCGGCCTCGACCCCATTCATCGCTTATTAGATCAGGCTGATTACTCATAAATTCGTGTTCACGGTCAAGGTAATCAAAAAGCGAAAAGTCTGCCTTGCCGCGCAGGAAACCCGCAACCGTGAGCATACCGTATGGTTTCAGCCAGAAGTCGTAGGCTGAAAAATCATATATCGGCGGATTAACTAACAATATTCTCGTTAACATATCTGGCTCTACATTTAACAAGACTGCGTTTAGCTATTTTACTTTTTTTGGCGATATAAATCAAAGTTCTTGACCTTTACAAATTTTTTGTTTTAATACATCACCGCGCAAAAGCAAGGCTTCCAAAGGGCTGCTCTCTAAAACTGTTCCTGGAATCTGAAATTTAAGGATAAGAAAATGAAGGTAAGTCGAAGAGCACAGGCTGTTCCGCCGTCAGCGACCCTTGCGGTTACTGCAAGAGCGAAGGAGATGAAAAAGCAGGGCGTCGATGTGGTAAGTTTCGGTGCGGGCGAGCCTGATTTCGATACGCCTGATTTTATCAAGGAAGCCGCGATAAAAGCTATGAAAGCGGGCAGGACAAAATACACCGCAGCTTCAGGGACACCCGAATTAAAAGCTGTCATTGCGCAAAAGCTAAAAAGAGAGAATGGCCTGGACTATTCTGCCGAGCAGATTGTTGTGAATATCGGCGGCAAGCATTCCATCTACCTGGCAATGCAGGCGACGCTCGATGCCGGTGACGAAGTTATTTTGCAAACTCCATACTGGGTCACTTATACCGAAACAATAAAGCTCGCCGAGGCCAAGGCGGTATTTTTGAAAGCAACGAAGGAGACAGATTATAAGATTACGCCGGCTCAGCTAAAAGGTGCAATCACGAAAAGAACCGCAATGTTGTTGCTGAATTCGCCGAACAATCCGGGCGGTTTCACCTACAGCCCCGATGAGCTTTCGGGGCTTGCCAAGGTTCTCGAAGGTACTGATGTTATGGTTGTCTCCGATGAAATCTACGAAAAGCTTATCTATGGTGACACGAAGTTTGTCAGCTTCGCTTCGATGAGTGAAGATGCCTATAGCAGGACTATCACACTTAACGGGCTGAGCAAAACCTTCTCGATGACGGGGTGGCGATTAGGTTATGCGGCAGGGCCGCTCGATGTAATAAAAGCTATGGGCAGGCTTCAATCGCATATGACATCGAATCCGGTTACTTTTATCCAGGATGCAGCCATCGAGGCTTTGACAAATCCGGTAGCGGCTGAGACCATCGAGAAAATGAGATGCGAATTCGAAAAACGAGCAAAGCTTATGTCCGGCAAACTCAATAGTATCGAAGGTATTAGCTGCACCGAGCCGACAGGCGCTTTTTATTGTTTTCCTGATGTATCCGCATATTTCGGCAGGACCATAAACGGGGCAAGGATTGGCGGCAGTATGGATTTTGCAAAGGCGCTATTGGAACAAGCGAATGTAGCTGTTGTTCCCGGTGAGCCTTTCGGTTGTGATAATAATGTCAGGCTGAGCTTTGCAACGTCAATGCAGCAGATTGAAAAAGGGCTCGAGCGACTCGAAAACTGGCTGAAAAAATAATTATAATCTTTTTCAATGCCGGCTCTAAAGAATACCTCATTGATGCGAGTCTGTCTTGCTTATATATTGATACAAATTTAAAGATTTCCATTTTTCACCAACAGGAAAGGCCGTATATACGTCTAAGCGTGTGATGATTTATCTCAAAAGAGTACGGTCCTATTGGAGATTTAAGTGCCGAGGTGGACGGAACATAAAATACTGAGGTTAATAAAAAAAAACAGACGAGCTGCTTATGAAGCACTTGTTCGCCAAAATTATAAGGATATATACCGATTTTTAATTTATTTGACAAAGAATAAAGAGCTTGCCGAAGACCTGACACAGGATACTTTTGTAACGGCGATATCTAACATAGAAAAGTTCAGGGCAAAAGCGTCAATAAAAACCTGGCTACATAAAATAGCTTATAATAAGTTCATTGACATAAGAAGACGGTTAAAAGCGAAGGACAATGTCATTGATAAAATTAAATCGGTTACTGAAGCTGCGTTGAATAATGATGATCCTCTACAGAAGTTAATAAATAACGAAATTTTCGATTGCCTGTATGAAGCTATGAAAAAGCTCGAACCGATAGAATACGATTTGATTGTCCTGCACTATATCCAGGGCTTAAAATATCGACATATAGCTGAGGTGCTTGATGTGCCGGCAGGTACTGCCAGGTGGCTTGCTAAACGGTCTCTTAAAAAACTAAAATCTTTTTTGAGTTGAAAAGGTGCGATTATGAAGCTGCATAAAAAACGAAACCTGAAAAACATGAAGTTAAAAACTCTTAGAAAGTATCTGGGCACACTTACAGATGTCCCTGTCCCTGAACGGCTTGAAGACAAAATCCTTTCAGGAATATTGCCAAACGAGCTGGAAACACAGACTTTATCATATAAATGGAAATTTAACCTCGGCGCCGTAGCGGCTGTAATAATTTTATTTATTACGCTTATTTTTATGGTTAACCTGAGCATTCCTTCTTCAAATGCTAATATAGAATCGTTACCATTTGATACTAAGCTATGTTATCCGAATGCTCTTCAGTACTATTATCTGGATGAACGAAACGTCCTCACCGAAGACATTAACCACGTAGATGTCATTGACTTTTTATAATTTTAAATACTTAAAATCCTTGAGAATACATCAAAAGAAAGTGATAATAGATTAATTTTTTGCAGCGAAATCCACAAGATAACAAGCATTGCTTGACGATATTATATTTAGAAATTATTATTTTATTCCTGACGGTGATTGTTCGTTATTTATGCTAATACTAATTTAAGTAGTTTCAGGATTAAGTAAATGACTCAGATATTAAATAATATTGACAAAAAAGTCAAAATCAGGCCTGCGTTTTCCGGCTGGCCTATGGTTATCGGCTGGATTGCTATGCTCATCTTTGCCCTTCATGCGTGCACACATATGGTAGGTGCAGGTGACACCTGGGTTGCTATGGCCTGCGGCAGGCATTTCGTCAATCACGGCGTTGATACGAACGAGCCTTTCAGTGCGAACTCTCACAGGCCGGGACCAACAAAACAGTCGATGGACAAATATGCAAAACTGCTTAGAAGCGAAGCCGGAAGCAAAAAAGGTGTGAAAAATTCTCTTATGAGGTGGTGGGCGGACAAGTGTGAAAACTACGAGAACTGGCCTGAGTGGAAAAAATCATTTGTGCATTGGATTCACCCTACCGGCTGGATAAACCAGAACTGGCTAACACACGTCATTTTTTATTCACTTGTTCCAAAGTCGACTTATACGCCTTCTGATACTTTTACTTCAAATGCTCTTGTTTACTGGAAGTTCGCGATTTATATCCTCACTATTATTTGTGTCTATTACACTGCTCGGCTGTTGGGCGTCAATCCGATGCTTGCTGCAGCATTTGCCTGTTTTGCTCTCTTCACCGGACGTTCATACTTCGACGTCAGGCCCGCCGGTTTCTCAAATCTGCTTGTCGCCTTTTATCTGCTTGTCCTTGTCCTCGTGACTTATCGCAATATCCTTTATATCTGGCTCATTGTCCCACTCACTGTTTTCTGGTGCAACGTCCATGGTGGATATCTTTATGTGTTCCTAATGCTCGTACCTTTTGTAGGTCTTCATATTTTGGCTCTGCTGCCAAAAATATTGGCTATCCTATTATACAATATAACGGCCTGGCCGATATTTTATATGACTTTGAAGAGAATCAATTGGGATATGCTCAGGCCGGAGGAAATCGGTCCGAAAAAGTTTGCATTGTTTTTTCTTTTTCTGGTTGTTGCGTTCATCGATGTTTTGCTTATCGTTTTTAAAAATAAACTTGTCTCAATCAAGCGAAAAGGCATCTATCATGCAATCGGAGCGGCTGCTGTTGCTTTTATTGCGATGATTATTTTCAACCCCTTTCATCTAACCAATCTCACGCATACCTTTGTTATCAGCATCAGCAAGCACGCCGAAATGTGGCGCAACGTCAATGAATGGCATGCGGGTTTTGAATGGATGAATCCCGTCGGTACAAGTTATCCGTTTTTTATTATGCTTATTTTGAGTATTACCGTTCCTTTTTTCTGGTTCTTTTCTCGTGTTATGAAGCCGAGATTGCTCACTGCACCCAAGGGTCAGCTTGATGCACAAAAAAGTATGTTTGATATTCAAATTAAAATTTTCGGCTTTATGTCGGCTGTTATCATCTGCTGGACAACCCTGCTCGCCTTTTCGTTCATCGATTACGACTATGTCAGTTTTATAATCTGTGCCCTTTTTGTAATAATTTTGCTTGCAAGTATCTATAGGAATATCCGCTTCATTTATCTTATGCCTTTACTTGTACTCTTCGCATTATGGACTGCTTATCCCGAGGGTCGAGGGTCACTTTTGTGGTTTACTAAAATCAAAACGACTTATGCGGGCCGATATATCTATCCATTTCTTATCCTGCCGGCGTATATGATTATGCGTACCATTGCCTCGCTCTTTTCAAAGAAGATTAAAACTAAGCCTGTCTATATTGTATCTGTGACTGTATCAGCAGTTGTCTCTTTAATACTGATGATTTTCATCTTCAATCCTTTCAGATTCCGGGTGCCGCAATGGCACTTTGAAGAAGCTGATTCTTTCCTGGCTACTGTCGGTGCGTGGTTTCGGTCTTGTTTCGACTGGGTATGGGCAAGATTTTCAGCTCTAAAATATCTGAAGGACACTAGAGTTATGTGGAGGCCGAAATTTATTAATAACGCCAGACCTAACTATGACCATCTTTTTATCTTCCTTTATATTGTTAATATTCTTGTTATATGTATCTGGTGGTTTAAACCTTATTTGAAAAAAATCTTGTCTGAAATCCCGGAGAATGAAGGTGTTGATAAAAGCGAAGATTATGATGTTTTCCAGCTCCCTAAAATAGATATAGCCTTGGTTGCGATTGCATTTCTTACAATTTATATGGCTGTGGATATGAGAAGATTTATACCAATAGCTGCCATCGCCGTCTGCCCGCTGCTGGCGTTGTTTGTTGAGCAACTGGTGCGTTGCCTTTCTGCTTCACTTAGCTTCTACAAAGAGGGCAAACTTGTCGTCCCGCAAATTTCAAATAACCTTCGCAGCTTTTTCATCATTGTGTCGGCTGCCATCGTTGCTTATCTCGGCACTTACTGGACGCTTAAATTTAAACGGATTTATCTCGATGCCTGGCCTACGGATGATAAGCTGACAAGCGTCTTTATGAGAATGACCGCCTCAGACGCCAAGCCCTTCTATGCCTTAAAGTTTATAAAGGATAATAAGCTTGAAGGTAAAATGTTTAATTACTGGACTGAGGGCGGTTTCATCGCCTGGGGACAGCAGCCGGATCCGAATACCGGAAAAACACCCCTGCGGCTGTTTATGGATGGGAGGGCACAGGCAGCTTATGAGCCCGATATTTATAAGCTCTGGTCATATATTATGTCCGGAGGCCCGGATGTCAGAAGCGCCAGGGTCAGGGGTATAAGTATTGATTATAAACAAGTCGGTAACTGGATCGATGAGCAGCTGCGAAAATATGATGTCTGGGTCGTTCTTATGCCTGTCGCCCAATTCGGCAGCGACTTTGTAAAAGGCCTTGAAGCTAATCGGAACTGGTTACTGGTATTTTTTAATAACAAGCAGAGGCTTTATGTCAACAGGCGTCATCCGCAGGCTCAAAAACTCATTGAAGGTATTTCTACAGGCCGGACCATTTACCCGAACCAGTTCTCAAAAGATCTGATACTGTCCTATTATGTACTCTCGAGTGGTTCTGGAGACAAGAAAGAAGGGCTCGAACTTGCTATAAGGGCCTGCAACGCCTATCCTTCACGGACGCCAATGGAATGGATAAACTTCGCAGCAAGATTTGAAGACCTGAAACCACGCGTCATACAGTTTTGCAGACAATATTTTGACGATTTTATGCAGAATATGGATAAGTATAAAAAACAAGACTCTTTCCACGACAGAGCTTTTGCTGCGATGATTGCCGGAAGGTATCTTGGATTGATTGAAAAAGAGCTCAAAAACGATGAAAAAGCCTCGTTTTACGCAAGCAAGGTCAGAGGGTTGGAAGAAGATACAAAGGTCATAATTGAAAGTAAAAGGTGGTAGCTATTGACAGAAAAAAATCGATCTCAACACTCTGACAAATCTAGTCGGTGCGGTTTGGAACCGGCCCAAAACCGAACCTCTTCGCCCTCAATTAGTGTCTTCTTTCCCTGCTATAATGAACAGGCAAACGTCCAGCGGACTGTAAATCAGGCTCTTGAAGTATTGCAAAATCTTGGTGCTGAATTTGAGGTGATTATCGTGGACGACGGCAGTAAGGATGAAACTGGAAAAATCGCCGACGCTATCGCTCAGCAGAACTCGAATGTAAAAGTTGTCCACCATAAAACCAATCTCGGCTATGGCGCTGCATTACAATCCGGCTTCAAAGCTGCGACCAAAGAAATCGTTTTTTATACCGATGGTGACGGCCAGTTTGATATTAAAGAATTGCCGCCCCTTATACCACTTATGCAGAGCTATGATATTGTCAGCTGTTATCGAATAAACCGGCAGGACAATATCATTCGGAAGATTAACGGCTATTGCTGGACAAAACTCGTCTGCCTGCTCTTTGGATTGAAACTGAAGGATATCGACTGTGCGTTTAAAGTTTATAAAAGACAAATCTTCGATAATATCACTATTTGCAGCAGCGGTGCGCTTATAGATACTGAAATCCTTGCCAGGGCTGTGAAAAAAGGCTACACCATCACACAAGAAGGCGTCCATCACTATCCCCGTACCGCGGGAACTCAAACGGGGGCTGACTTGAAAGTTGTTTGCAGAGCATTCATAGAGCTTTTTAAGCTGTATCGAAAAATAAAACACTCCTGAGTTTTGTTTCGTTTTACACATCAGAATAAAATTTTGTTATAATAACTGACCAATATGGATGGGAAAGAATATAACCTGTTTGTTTATGGCTCCTTGCGCGACAGCCGAGTTTTTCAATCGGTTAGCGGGCTGAGCTTCACTCTTGATGCAGCAATGGTAAGAAAAGACCGGCTCCTTGCCGAGCCTGCTATGCTGGCTGAGTATAGAAGCGTGAGCCCGGACAATGTCTATTTTTATGCTGTTAAAAATCCATCCTCAAAAATCGAAGGCCTCGTAATCTATGATGTCTCTGCCTCGGCAATGGCTGAAATCGACAGATATGAGGGGAAACGATACGACAGGGAAGCTGTTCAGGTAAATACCGCTAAGGGCGCGGTCTGGGCACAGGCTTATCTGGTCAGTCACGAAGCTATGAAAAGACATTTCGGCGACAGATGGCATGTCAATCTCATACACGAATTATGGCTTCGAAAGAGGATTGAAGAATTCTTAGAGAAAAAGACACGGCCTGGTGCCCGGACCGCTGATGCTGAAATCGAGCGTGCTGCCGACAGGGAACTGCTTGCAACAACTGAGAGAGACCTTGTTATAACTCATTATCATACGGACGCCGTCAGTGACTATTATCTTGAGCACGAGCTTGACAGGCCGAGACGGAGCATAAGACATCTTTATGACGACCCCGAGGCGAGGCCTTTTATAGAGCAGTATCTCGGCCTTGTCGTAAAACAGGTCATCCTTAATCAGCTTGATGAAAAAATCCAGACAGAGTTTCGTTTTGAGCTGGAGCATATACGCACCTCGGAAAGGTATTTCAAACGTTCTATCAGTCTGCTTGCCGCTTTCAGAATGATTAACGCAAACAGCCGTTCGGTGGACTTAATTGTAAAACAATGTCTCGACTCGATGCCGTATGATAAAAACGACCTCTTCGATTATGTAAAATATGCCATTAGAGCTGCCCGGAGCATCTTTGAATATCGCATCGCTCGCGCCCAGCTTGAGTATATACGTTCGCATTTCAATCCGGGCCTGGTGCCTCTTGGTGTTGAGCTTGAGTTCAGCAATCTGGGCTCAGCAGCGGTCGAGCCGCAAAGGTCTATTCAAAAAAAGACCGATTCGGTATATGACGGCTTCAAATATTTCTGCGATTTTTGCCTTGACGTGCTCAGCTGGAAACTCGGCGGCTACGTTGATGACCATACCGGGTCAACCTCTCTTGAAAGGCGCTGCGGATTTCTTGAACTTGCACCGGGAAGATTGAATATCGAAGGAGAGCTGTCAAGGCCGGCAACCGCTGACCCGTGGACACTGAACCAGCTCATAAACGAAATCGTCAAATTTTACGATATCCGACCGCATAGCTTGCATTTATCTTTTCAGCTAAGGAAAAATCAGATTGGACGTCAGAAAATTCTACCATTGAGTTTTGTAAAGTGCCTGCTCGCTCTTGGCGGTGGTCCCGAATTAAAACGAACCGGAAGACTATGGGTATCAAGAATGGGACACGACGAGATAAAACAGTATAGAGGTGGTGAAGAGCTCGTCTTCACGAGGACAAGCAAAAGAAAATGGTACGTTGCCGACGACTCGGTTGCTGAAAAAACTCCTGCACAGGCAACCACTTATGTTCAACAATATAAATTTATTCGTCTGCAGCAAAGGGCCAACTATGAGCCGCTTATTGTATGCCTTAAAGGATTACAGCTCGGCTACAATCCCGCTGATTATCTGACTGCTGATCAGTTGAGAAAGAGCAGGAAATTACAAAGAGAATACGAAGAGCTAAAAAGATGGTCGAATGAACCGACGGCAATCAGGCCGCAGGCTATAAGACGGTTTCTGGAAGTTGTCAAGCAGGGCTTATTGAATGAGGGCCATCGGCGCCCGACCCACAAACTGCATTATGTTGACTGGGCAATAAGTACTATTAATATTCAACTGCGTATGTTCAATCAGCAGATTAAAAAATCGAAATCAAAAAGCCAAACTCAGCTTCTGTAACGTTCGCATCCAAGAAACTTAGTTTTTTCACTGAAACTTTTTCTTATCCAATTTACCTGCTGCGAACCCAATTATCATCCTGTGGTCGAAGGCTATTTTTTCAGCAAGCTTGCACGCATCAAACCACTGAGCGGCTGATGCATCATCTCCTGCTCTTAATTCTGGTGCATCAGCTCTAATTAGGCCCATATATAATATCGAAATGACCCTGCCTCGCGGGTCTCTGCCAATTCCCCCAAAAGCTTGAATCTGCTTCAGCTTGATGTTGCAAAGCCCTGTTTCCTCTGAAAGCTCTCTTGCGGCTGCATCGTCAAGCTCCTCATTCATTTCCACAAATCCGCCTGGAAGTGCCCAGAAGCCCTTAAACGGCTCTTTGCCTCGTTGTATAAGCAGGATGTGTAATTTATCCTCGAAAAGCCGAAAAACTGCGATATCTACTGTCACCATCGGCCTGGGCCAATCGTATGTGAATTTTGCCTTCTCTGACATAAAGAGCCCTGTTCATTATTCGATTGCTCAATAAGCGTCTATTTCTTACAATTATCCACATATGGCTGAAGGTTTCAAAAAAATTTTAATAGTCAAGCCCAGCTCGCTTGGTGACATAATACAGGCCTTGCCGGCCCTGTCGGCTTTGCGCAAGAGCTTTATTAACGCAAAAATATGCTGGCTAATCCGCCCTGAGTTTGCACCCCTGATCGAAAATCACCCCCATATAAATGAGTTGATTACTTTCGACCGCAGATTCCTCGGACAGGCCTGGTATAACCCGAAAGCCCTCAACGCTCTGTTAGCTTTAATAAAAAAACTGCGAAAAGAAAAATTCGACGCTGTCTTTGATTTCCAGGGCCTTTTCAGGACCGCTGCTTTAGGCTGGCTTTGCGGCTGTAAAAAGCGCTTCGGAATGGATAACGCCAGAGAATTTGCTCATCTCTTTTATACTCATAAAGTCGAGCAGGATAATAGCTGTATCCACCTTGTTGATTTCTATCTTAAAATCGTCCGGCTTGCCGGTGCCGAAGGTGTTAAGCCGGAATTTACTGTGCCTACGGATGAGAGGGCATTTGATTTTGTGAATAAGCTATTAGCCTCCTATAATACCGAGCCTAAAAAGTACGCCTGCCTTGTCGTCGGCTCGGCACACGCCGACAAATGCTGGCCAATAGAGCGTTTCGCAAGTCTCGCGGAAAAGATTTACACTCAGTTCGGCCTGAAAATCGTTACATCAGGCAGTGCTTGCGAAAAAATTATTAACGAAAGATTAAAGCGGTCAGCCAAAGTGCCTGTCATTGACCTGGCGGGACAAACTGATTTAAATCAGTTAAAAGCTTTGTTAAAATCTGCAAAGATTGTCATCGGCAACGATACAGGCCCGAGCCATATCGCCTCTGCACTTGGTGTGCCTGTGGTTATAATTTTCGGCCGCTCAAATCCGGCAAGGGTAGCTCCCTACAAAAAGCCGCATTCTATTGTTGCTATTGAGCCTTTTGATAGGGGATTAAAGGCTGACAGCCTTAACCCTAAACATAATATCAAAAATGTTTCTGTAGATATGGTCTATGAAACTGTTACTGCAAACCTCGCCTCAAATAATACTTGAGTCATCCTGTGCGGTTTTATCTGTTAAAGACAAGCAGATATGCGATATATCCGAAGTAGCAGCCGGTAAGCAGCAAGGCCTCTATCCTGTTTATAGCACGTCTGCCGATGATTATTGCTAACGCAAAGCCTGCGCTTATACCAACCATAATCCAGTAGTCAGCCCCTATCAGTCTTGCTCCGATGCCGAAGGGGCTGACAGTGCCGGCAATGCCGGTAACAAGAAGTGTATTGAATATATTGCTGCCGACAAGGTTTCCGATGGAAATGTCGCTCTGCTTTTTGATGGAAGCTACTATACAGGTAAGAAGCTCCGGCAGTGAAGTACCGACGGCTATAATTGTCAGACCGATTACAGCCTGGCTCAAACCGATTTGCTCGCCGATAAAAACCGCACCGCGTACAGTTACTTCTGCACCTAATGCAAGGCCGATGAAACCTGCGACAATAAATATAATGTTCTTGCGTAAACTTAAGATTTTTTGTGAACCAGGGCTGGTTTGTTTGATTATTGTATTTCTGTTTTTTTGCTTTGCTGAAAGGATAATCAAAATAAGCATCAGCAGGAATATAAGCAGCAGCAGGGCACCTTCCGGCCGGGACAGCCTCAAGTCTTTAAGAATCGGCCATAATATCAAAGCTACCAAAAGCATTGCGGGTATCTCGCGCAGCAGCGTTGTTTTCTTAACGGTGATGGGATTGATGAGTGCAGCCAGGCCACCGACGAGTGCAAGGTTCGCAATGTTTGAGCCGTAAACGTTTCCGATTGCGATGTCACCTGCACCTCGGACTGCCGCCGCTATGCTCGCAGCAACCTCCGGTGCTGATGTTCCCATCGCAACAACCGTAAGGCCGATGACGAGACTGCTTATACCCAGCCTTTGTGCCAGAGAAACCGCGCCTTCAACCAGCAGCCCGGCAGATTTCCACAGCACCCAAAGCCCGCCGGCTAAAAATAAAGCAGCAATTATTGTATTCATTGCGAGGATTATAGCTTAAAAGCTTTGTACTTCAAGAGATTTACCTTACTCGGACGGAGAATGGAAAAAGGAATTAATGCGACAGGAAAGGAGTTTTTGCCGAATTTTCGGCAATTAAGCAATATGTTTGTCTTCAGCATTTTATCAGTTCATTTCAGTTCTGGATTTCTTGACCATTTTCTGATGTTAGAGGTTGTTAGAGACGTTTTTAATAGTTGTTTTTGAAACGAAAAATGGTGTTTTTTCCTTGACGTAGAGCAGGCTAGTGTGGTATAAATAGGGTGCTGGTTTTTAGCTTTTTGGAAAGTTTAGGAATAGGGGAGGGATAATCCTATGCGAAATTCACTCGTACACGCATAACTTTCGCAGCAATAATTTTTATCTTGACCAGCAGCTTGAAGAGGGTTTTCAAAAGAAAGGAGGTTGTGGCACGGCACTCGCCCAAGGCAGCACAAAATTTGTAGGATTTTTGTTTTTTTCTTATTCATTGCCGGCAAACAACTATATCTATACAGAAGTATATATTTATGAGAGAAGCATAATTTTCTCAGGTGTAAAAGCGTTGGTTTATTGCGGTAATACCGATTTATAGATGTTCGTTGAGAGCAAATGTGTTTATATGCAAAGTGATCAATAACTTTTATTAAAGGAGGAATATTATGTGTAGAAAATTTTATTTTTTAATCTTTTTTGCTTTGGTGATAGCTCTGGCAGTTGGTGATCGGTCGGCGGCAGATACCCTCTATTACGATAACTTTGACGGCCCGGCTGATGTAAACCTCAACGGTTTAGCACCCGATATCACCATAGGCAGCAATGTCTGGGTCGCGGGTGCTGATTTTGACGCGAATGGAGCAATTGTTTGGGATGGTAATGGGTTCGGTGATAGCGCTTATCTGCCTTTCAGTCCGGCGGACGGTTATATCTATACTTTGTCCGCTACTATTGATGTTTACTCCGGGCCTAACGTACCTGACAATAACTGGGTTGCTGTGGGTTTTACGCCGTCCAATGCTGTCCCGGACGCTCGGTTTTTCAACGATGCCGGGAACCGTAACCCTATTTACTGGGCATTGAGCCGCACAGCATCGGCTGATCAGAATGACCAGACCTTTACCGGCCCAAATGCGACCGGCGGCGAAGATAGCGATACCATAAGCGAGAATAACATTGATATTGTTCTCGATACGACGTTATCTCCCTGGGTGGTACAGTGGTATTACAACAGTGTTTTGAAACGTACTGTAGATGTTGCTGAAGCACAGAAGTCGAACTTCGATTATGTTGCGATTTCCACGAATAGATGCGATGCGCTCATTAGTGAATTTGAATTGACACGTCAGTTAGGCTCTTATGCAGCGGACCCCGACCCGGTAAATGGACAGGTCGGTGTGCCGCGAGATGTAGTTTTCGGCTGGACGCCGGGAGTTGGTGCTGATAAACATGATGTATATGTTGGCACCGATTTTGATGATGTAAATAACGCTACCAGAGCAAGTCACTCCGGCGTGCTTTATTACAACGAGGCACAGGATGCTAACAGCTATGACCCTGCTGGCCTACTTGACTATTTTACGACTTACTACTGGCGGATTGACGAGGTCGACGGGGGCTCCCCGACCAAAGGTCAGGTCTGGAATTTCTCGACAGAACTTGAGGCCGGCGTTGTTACCCTTTATTATGATAATTTCGACGGCGCATCTGGTACGGATTTGGATGGAACGACACCCGATATCACCACGGGCGGAAACGTCTGGGATGCAGGACTTTCCGTGGATGCTGACGGCTATTATTCTGCTTTGGGCTCTTCGGGCACAATGTTTACGGCAGTTTTGCCGTTCACACCGATAATTGGCGCAGTCTATGAGCTTTCCGCCTCAATTGATAACACCGGTGATTGGATGGGTATTGGCTTCATTAATACTGCCACACCCAATGTAGGAAACCGAATCCTGGATAACAGCCCGGTACTATGGTCGTTGGTGCGAGGCAGCGGCGCTGGTACTGGAGACCAGGCCTTTATAGGCCCGGGTACCGGAGGCGCGCTTGGAGACTCTTCTACCAGCAGTGCTGAGATAATGAAGGTGCGCATTGAAATGAATAGTGCAACAGAATGGATGGTTAGCTGGTATTTCGATGGTTCTCTTGAATTCCAGCAAACCATAAATCCCGGTACTTACGGGATCGATATCCAATACGTTGCTTTCGGCTCCAACGGTTATTACTCAATTGTGACCGGTACTATCAGCAGCTTTAAATTGGTTGTGATACCTCAGGCTCTTAAACCGAATCCGACGGACGGAAGCGTTGTATATACCACAGACCCCGAGCTTCAGTGGCAGCCGGGAATATACGCAGACAAACACGATGTGTATGTCGGCACCGATTTTGATGATGTCAATGACGCTACCAGAGCCAGCCATCCCGGAATGACGTATTACAGTGAGGCACAGGATGCCAATAATTTCTCCGCTAATGGTTTAACACCCGGCGTAACTTATTACTGGCGGATTGACGGTGTCAGGTCTGATGGTTATACGATAGATAAAGGTCACATATGGAGCTTTATGATCCAGCCTTTAAAAGCATACGGTCCCAGCCCAGCTGATGAGGCTCAATACGTAGATGTCGATGAGGACATTTATTGGGAGGCAGGGTCCGATGCTGACAAGCACGATGTATATTTAGACACCGATTATGCTGATGTAAATAACGCTACGAGGGCCTCCCATCCAGGCCTGCTGTACTTCTCTATAGATCAGGACGCTAATTCTTATACGCTTGGAACACTCGACCGTGGTACAACCTACTACTGGAGGATTGATGAGGTCAGTACCGGCGGCTCACCCATATACAAAGGCAATGTCTGGAGTTTCGAGACCTGGCCCATCATAAATATTGAAGACTCCAACCTTCTTGGCTATTGGACTTTTGATGAGGGTACGCGCACAACGGCACTTGACTGGTCCGGCCATGAACATCACGGAACTCTGGTTAACGGCCCCCACTGGACAGAAGAAGGCCAGGTAGAAGGTGCAGTAAGATTTGACGGTTACAACGACTATGTGGATTTGCCCATCGGCGATACCATTAGTACGCTGAACAGCTGCACCGTTGTGACCTGGGTGAAATTCCCCGGTATCGGCAACAGTCAGCAGCGTATCTTCGATTTCGGGCAAGACGTGAATGATTATATGCGCCTGTCGGCTTGCAACGGAGCTCCCGGTGCTCCTATGGTATTCGGTATTACGACAACAGGCAGCGGCGGAGAGTCTCAGCTAACCGGTCCCGTACTTACGCCCGAATGGCATCATGTAGCTGTAGCAATAGATGGAGATCGGGAGGAAATGACATTATTTGTTGACGGTGTGGAAGTGGCTAACGAGTACACGGAAGTGCTTCCAAGCGCTCTTGGTACTACTACCAATAACTGGCTCGGCAGGTCGCAGTTCGAAGCTGATGCATATTTTGTCGGCCTTTTGGATGATTTCCGCATCTATAATTATGCGATGACACAGGAGGACCTGAAAACTATAATAACCTCCAAGAAGGCTTGGCTGCCGGACCCGCCTGATAATGCGACAGGTGTAGACCGTTATCCAGTTCTATCGTGGCAGCCGGGAAAATATGCTGCCAGTGCGAATGGGCACAAGCTGTATTATGGCACCGACTACGACGACGTGAACGACCGCATAGGAGCCCCGATTGTACTGAGCGACCCGTGCTATGTGATTCCCGGCCCGAATGCTCCATATGGGTCGGAGCAAGATGTATACTGGGTCGTAGATGAGGTTAATAATGCTCATGCCGACCAGATATGGCCGGGTGATGTCTGGCAGTTTACGATTAAAGATTACTCGTCTATTGACGACTTTGATGATTACACCGATACGGGCAAGTCTTCTTCGCCGCCGGAAGGTACTTTGAAGAGTGTCTGGGTTGACGGCAATTATGCATTCGTGTTTAACCCGCCACAGGTACCTGGTACATCCGGCTCACTTGTCCAGCTCAACACGGATCCTTGCGACGGTACTTTTACAGAAGATTATGAACATTATCAGCCTGGTGATTTTGCCCAATCCGGTGCTCAATCGATGAAGTTCTATTATGACAATGACGGCTATGTCAGCTGGCTGGTCGATTTGTACAACGGTTCCCCGCCGGATATTTACTCCTATGTTCCGGTTCCTGACGCGTATCTTTCCGAGGCGTACGCAGCTATAGATGATGCGGCGCAGACTGACCCCGATCTTGACAGTCTGGATTTGATGCGTGACTGGAGCGGTTATAAGGTACTGCAGCTGTCATTTTTTGGCGACCCGAACAATGATAATGATGCAGAACCTATGTATGTCGGCCTTGAGGACGGTGACGGCACTTTAGTTGCCATACAGCATCCTGACCCGCATGTGAAAGTTCAGCAGTGGCAGGACTGGTACATAAAGCTGAGTGATTTTACTGACAAGGACACCGATCTTGACACAGAGAATATTGCCAAGATATATATTGGTTTCGGTATAAAAGACGACCAGCAGCCGGGCGGCACCGGATTAGTATTCTTTGATGATATTCAGCTATCCCCGGGTATATGTTTACCCGGCAGCGTTGCAGGAGACTTTGATGCTAATTGTGTGATTAATAACGCAGACCTTGAGATTTTCACATACAGCTTCCCCGGTGAGACGCCCGTCTTACCGACGCCGATAATCAATCTAAGCGCAGCCGGTCTTTCAACCGGACCACTTTCAAGCTGGTCGAACAGCAGCGGTTCCGGCGGCGGCGTATTTACTGATGCCAACACTAACGATCCTAACAAACCGGTAGTCGAGACAATCGCCAGCAAGAAGTGTGTGACCTTCGATGCTACTGATATGTTGGTCTGGGACCAGAACGCCCCTGCGACACTGACGAGCGATACTAACGCGCCCAATGACTTTACGGTGATTTATGAGGTTTACAACCCGGAAATAACCGCTGAAGAATGGCTGTTAACATGGGCACAGCGTGGCGGTCCCGCCGGCACTACCGCAGGCTTTGGCTACGGTTCCGACGCTGCCTGGGCAGCGGTCGTTCACTGGAACGAGGGAGACCAGTTGCCTGATATGGGCTTTGACCGTGGTGTACCTGTTGCCGGACAGTGGCATATTATCGCTGTTACTTATGACGGCACGACTGAAGCGCTTGTAACCGATGGCGCCATACACAACCTTGAAGACAAGAACCTTGCTGTCTATGCAGACCAGCCTGTAACCATAGGTGCTCCTTTTGAAGTACCTGCTGATTCTAACGACGCCTATATACGTGGTGGATTTGTGCCGACGTATGGTGATTATCCGTACACAGGTTCTGTTGCGTCGATCAAGGTTTACGGCGAGGCGATTCCGCCGGGAGACTTGGCAATATTGACTGCAGGATTGGCCGGCCTGTCGAATGCAGAGGCTGACGTGAAGCCTGACAGTAAGATTGACTTTGGTGACCTTGCCGTGATGGGCAATAACTGGATGCAGGACCCATATTTGTTTGGTGAGGATTATTAAGTCGATTGAGACTGGCCGCTATAAGCGGTTAGTGTTCATAGATATTGGGCCTGTCCCGATAAAGGACAGGCCCTTTTTTGTTCATCTTTCTGCATACCGCCGCATTTAAGGCAGCGGTTTCAACGGAGAGGGCGGGATTCGCTTCGCGGCTCCTTCGGTGTCGAACCCGCGTAGCAGTGCTTCGCACTGCGCGTGTTCTCATCCCGCCGGCCTCAAAGGGGAAGTTTCAACGGAGAGGGCGGGATTCG
>CAZBMW010000015.1:10470-60066 GCA_964493425.1 uncultured Pirellulales bacterium | reverse complement strand
GAACCACGCCGGTGATTTATACCCGTGTTCGTCCACCATCGGCAGATTTTGCTCTTTGGCAAATTTCCAGCCTTCCTCATAATCCCGCCCGTCGGTAAATGGGCCCGTTGTGCCGATTACAATAATATCCGGATACTTTGCCTGAATTGCGTCATTAATCATCTTGTAACGTACCTTGAATTCGGGCGAGATGACATCCTCGTTACCAACACCGAGATATTTCAGGTTGAACGGCTCAGGATGGCCGGCTGCAGCGCGTTTGGAACCCCATTTTGAATCAACCGGCCCGTTCGCCCACTCGATAAGGTCCAGCACGTCCTGGATATAAGCAGGCATATCCTCCATCGGGATGGGCCTCTGGCCTACTCCGCCCATATAGCTCGAATTCTGACACGATACAGCAGCTGGCACTACCGGCAGCGGCTTAGCACCTATATCCTCACAAAACTGGAAATACTCGAAGTATCCCAGACCCACACTCTGGTGATAACCCCACAAGTTGTGCTGTTCGCGACGCTCCTGCACCGGCCCGATAGTGTCTTTCCAGCGATACATATTGCCCACACCGTTGCCATGCACAAGACACCCACCCGGAAAACGAACGAACCTGGGCTTCAAGTCTGCAATCACCTGCGCCAGGTCGGCACGCAGACCGTTTTTACGGTTGCGGAAGGTTCGCCGGGGGAACAACGATATAACATCCATTGCAATCCCGCCCTGTTTTTTTGCGAGCAGAACCAAACGAGCATTATCTTCTGTCCGCTTAGGTGTTAAAACCGTAGAAATTTGTTTCCATTGCCGCCCGGAAATTTCCAGTGACGATTCAGCCAGAATCTCACCGTCTTCGGTTTCCAGGCGAACGTCCAAAGGCATCGGACCTGTCAGCTCGGGATTGCCCCAGCGGCTTCCCGTATAAAGCTGACGTGCGAAAACCGAGAAGTCATATTTCTCACCGCCCTTGACCGCGATGCCGTCAAAACCGGGATTAACCAAACCCACGCCGTCACCCGGATTACTAATTTCCAAAACAACATACTTGGGATTGTTTGCGTGGAGCGGAATTGCTGCATCGATTGCCACCGACCCTCTACCCCCTCCGCGCGTTGTCATATCCCAGCAGGTTAAAGCATTCCAGCTCGCTCTGTCCAGCGCGCTATACTCGAACGAACGGTTCTGGACCAACTCTGCGTAAAGCCCACCGTCGGCGGCGTAGTTGAGGTCTTCGAAGAAAATACCGAAGAGATCCGGGCTGATAGGTTTGCCCGCCGAGCCGGCCTGAACCGTCACGGTGATTTTCTGCGCATACGCGGGCGTAAAAAAACATTCTGATAAAACAAAAGTAATAAGTGCAACTCGAAGTAATTTTTTCTTCATAGTATCGCCAACCTCCATTTTATGCTGTGGTTTTTGTTTTTATACTTTTCGTTTTCAACCGTCCTCGCTATCCGCAATATGCGCAGCGATTACACTCAATACCTGTCTATCGGCAGAGGTATCGTCTGCTGAGGCTCTTTAAGGTCGATATACTTCACACCGCCCTTCAGTGTGCCTTTCTGTTTATAATAGCTGAACAGTCTTGCAATCTTCTGCTCGTCAGTAGCTTCCATATATCTCTGGGTCTTTCCGATTTCAGCGCCCCAGATAATCAGCCTGTCATCGGTTGTGTACAGGATGATATGAGGTGAACCGCTATTTTGACGACCATTAAAATTACTGACATCAATCTTGCCGATTTCAAAAAGCAGGCTTTTCTCTTGCGTTTTAAGCTCATCTCTATCGTTGAGCCGCTGCAGGATTTCAACAGCCGCAGCAAGGTCATCTTTTTCCCAGACTTTACCAGCAGGCGGCACATGCGAAGAAGGCAAAATCCCCGTAATTTCCACAATCGGTAAAGTCTCAATCGTTACAAAGTCAAGCACGACAAGCTCTTTATCCACATAGAATTTACGCGTGCCCTGGATAACCAGTGCCAAAGGTTTTCGCCAATCGCCCTTTACCCTGACGGCATCGCTCGTTGTCTGGACACTGACCTTATCGAGCCAGCTTGTGAAGGTCTCGATATTTTTCTGAACCGACCTTGCAAGGTATTCATCGATTGTGAGGTCTTCACCGCCGGCAGTAGCAGCAGCGTAAATCTGCTGTTTCACCTGTTCATTGACCCAATAGGGAGGATTCACCAGCTCCAAAGCGGCTGGATTCTCCGAGATTGAAACCGCTTTTTTTACATATTTCTCCAGATATACAAAACCGATAACAATGCCAGCCACAATAAAAATAATAAATGTCACTAAGATTGTCGTCGTCCAGTTCGATAAATTGAAAACTTTACTTTTCGATTTGCGTTTTCTGGGCAAGCCCCAGGTAAAAGGCGTCAAATTAACTTTGCGTTTTTTTCTTCTTCTCTTTGTCATCTTTTTTAGCCGTCAGCTATCAGCCGACGGTGCTCACCTTTTTATTTTCCATTGCTGAATTGATAATTTGCGTGCACAACTCGCTCATAGAAAGGCCCTCCTTTGCCGCCGCCATCGGCACAAGCGAATGAGCGGTAAGGCCGGGAATGGTATTGACCTCAAGGACATAAAGCTGCCCGTCACCTCCTAAAATAAAATCAACACGCGCAAAATCCCTCATCCCGAGCACCTCAAAACACTTCAACGCCGTGCTTCGAACCGTTTCTTTTAAGTTTTCATCTTCAATAGTGTCAAAAAGAAACTGTGTTTTCTCGTCCAAGTACTTTGCATGATAGTTATAGAACTTTTCTGTCGGCCTGATTTCTATTATCGGCAGAGCCCGCCCGCAAACAATACCCTGTGTAACCTCTCTGCCCGGTATAAATTCCTCTATCATACAGGCCCCGAATTCCGCTACCGTTTTTTCAGCGGCAATAACAGCATCCCGGGCTGCATCGACAATACTAACGCCGACACTGCTGCCCTGCCTGAGGGGCTTTATTACAAGCCTGTGTGCGAATTGTTCCAGCTCCGTTTCGAAGAGCTGAACGTCTGTATATTCATCTATTGTAACCGCCTTCGGCGTTTTTATACCACAGCCGTTAAAAAGCTTCTTGCTCGCCATCTTGTCGAATGCGAGCCTGCACGCTTCGGGAGCGCTTCCCGTATAGCAGAGCAATTTATCTTCAAGTATCTGCTGAAGCTGGCCGTCTTCTCCGAATCGGCCGTGCATTGCGATAAAGAAAACATCGATGCTTCTTTCATCAAGAATCCCCATATCGTCAGGCCGAAAATCAGCTAAAATAGTCTCGAAACCAGCCTGTTTAAGCGCGTCGTATACGTTCCTTCCGCTCTGCAGGCTGATTTCGCGTTCATCGCCGATGCCTCCGCACAAAACCGCTATCTTTAAGCCTTTCGCAGTTTCAGCCGGTTTCTTCATTGCCGCTCCTTCAACGCTTTTTAAGTTAAAACTGTTTATATTTTTGTTCTCTGCATCGCAGTCAAATATATATTTAGCTTTTGAGCCCCTGCAATGCAAGCGGTTTTTGTTGAGGTGATTTTTGGTTTTAATTGCAAAAAACAAAGCCAATTTCGAGAAAAACGAAGTCCCGTTTTTACTTCCAGATTTCGAGTTCGAGCTCGAGCTCGATGTCGAACTTCTCTTTGACTTTTTCCTTTACGATATCTATCAATCTGATAACGTCCCTGCTGGTGCAATCCTTTTCTGCGATTATGAAATTAGCATGCTTTTCGCTGACGACGGCGTTTCCCACCCTCAGGCCCTTAAGGCCGGCCCGGTCTATCAAAGCGCCGGCAGAGACGGCTCGCGGGTTCTTGAACACACAGCCGGAATTCCTGGCGTTCAGCGGCTGAGTATTCTTTTTGTAAATCCAGATCTCCTTCACCGTCCGCATAATACTTTCCGGCTCAGCCTCTACCAGACTCAGCTTAGCGCCGAGGATGAAGTTAGCGGTGATGTTCGTTCGGCGGTAATCAAAGACAAGCTCCGGCTTGGTCTTTTCGAAAATGTTGCCATCGTTATCCATCAGGCTGACAGCCTCGACGACAGCACCTATGTCACCGAAGTTTCCACCGGCATTCATTTTTACCGCCCCGCCGACCGAGCCGGGTATGCCTGTAAGGGCCTCCATACCAGAGAGTCCCTTCTGGACACAGGTCAGTACGAGTCTGCTCAGCTCCATACCGGCACCGGCCTGAATTTCCTGGCCGTTAAATTCGCATTTCGAAAAATCTTCCGAGTCGAGCTTTATCACCGCCGCCCGCAGGCCCTCATCGGCGATAAGCAGGTTCGAGCCGAAACCTATGACCCTGATGGGGATACTATTCTCTCTGCATCGCGTGATGACCTGTTTGAGCTGCTCGACGTTTGCCGGCCTGATAAAATAATCGGCGGAGCCGCCAAGCTGATACCAGGTGTGCTTTGCCATCGGGTAATTGGTTTCAACGATTTTCTCTAAGCCACTGAATATATTCATAAGACAGCTTCCAAATATCTCCCGCACCCATTATTACAACCAAATCGTCGGCCTTTACATTTTGTTTAAGGTAATCCAGCGTCCGGCTGAAACCATCAATAAACAATGCATTCGAGCCGGCCTGGCAGATACGCTCGACCAGCAACTCTGCGTTGATTACCTTTTTCGTCGCCTGCTCATCCCGTACAAAATAGATTTCAGGCACAATAGTAATATCAGAAAGCTTAAAGCTTTCTGCGAAATCATCAAGTAAAAATCTTGTTCTGCTGTACTGATGCGGCTGATACACGCACAAAAGGCGTTTGAAGCGGTACCTCTGCCGTATCGCTTCGAGGCTTGCCTTAATTTCGGTTGGGTGGTGTGCGTAATCGTCAATAACCGTGATTCCGCCGATTTTCTCCCTGAAGGTCAGCCGCCTGTCCACTCCGGTAAAATCGCCGAGCATCTCGACAATCTGCCTGCCATCGGCACCGCAATTAACAGCGAGCGCCACAACAGCAAGTGCATTGAGTATATTGTGTTTGCCCGGCTGGCTTATTCGGGCCTTTCCGAGGCAGCGGCCTTTATGAAATACGTCAAAGCGGTAAAGGCCGTCATTAAGCTCGATGTTTTCGGCATAAAAATCGCAATTCTGGCTGAGGCCGAACGTTACAAACCGAAGCTGCGGCAATTGGCTCATAATCTTTTGCACATTCGGGTCCATATAGTTGGCTATGACCAAGCCGTCGTCCCTGATACCGGCTGCAAAGTGCCTGAACGCTTCGATGACATTTTGCTCATTCTCGTAGATGTCGAGATGGTCAGGCTCGACATTAAGGATTGCTGCGATTCGCGGATGCAGATTCCAGAAGCTTCGGTCGTATTCGCAGGCTTCGGCGATAAACAAATCGCTGTCGCCCGTGCCGCTGTTGGTACCGAGCTGAATGATATCGGCACCGATTACGAAGTTGACGTCCAGGCCGGCTTTTTTCAACAGACACACAAGCCATCCGCCGGTAGTACTTTTGCCGTGAGTGCCTGCTATTGCGATGCCATCGAAGCTGTCCATCAATATGCCGAGCATTTCGGCGTACTTATAGATAGGGCAGCCTTTGCGCCGGGCTGCGACTAGCTCCGGATTGTCTTCTTTTACCGCCGCCGAGAAAACGACAACATTGGTATCGGGCTTGAAATTGTCCTCGCAATGCTGAATTTCTATTTTCGCACCCGATTTGTTAAGACCATCCGTAACAGGGCTTTGCACCTCGTCTGAGCCGGTAACGATTGCATTTTGTTTGAGCAGGATTTTAGCTAATCCGCTCATACCGATACCGCCTGCACCGATGAAATGATACTTTGTACCCGCCGCTACCGCTGCAGCACCGCTTTTCAAAGCAGGATTTTTTGTTTTAGTTTCGGAACCGTCCATATCGGCCTTTTGTCTTTCGTACTGCCCTGATTTTTATCGTCCCTTGACCGGCAGATGCAAAAGTAATGTACCACGAGGAGGCAAAAAATCAAATAAAAAAGAAAAGATATGTATTAGCCACAGAGTGCGCGGAGAACGCTCAAGAATTTTATCATTCACTGCAAATTATACTTTTAATCCATTGACGAAGGCGGGCTTCTAAAGCCACGCTACCTACTGTCAGAAACTCCATCCACGGCAATGAACTCCGCTACGGCAATTCCCTCGCGGAGCAATCGAGCCTGCGAGTACTCCGGGGAGTGGTAAAACGCTTCGGCATCCGAAAGGGAAGGAAACTCGATAAGAACAATTCGACGCGATTCCTGGGGTCCCTCAAGCGTTACGGTTGAACCGCCACGAGCGATGAACTTGCCCTTATATTTTTTAACGATGGGCGGCGTAGCAAGCAGGTAGTCCTTGAGCAAGGACACATCTTCAACTTCTAAGCGAGCAATAAGGTAAGCTGCCATTGTTAAATATTAGGGACGTTACTTTTTTTAATTCTTTTTTTATGTGCTTTGATAGCTAAATTCCATAACTTTCGGCTTGACCAGTTTAATGTAATCAGCCATAGCCATCCGTATTGCCTTCTGATGTGAGCCGGCCTGGAAAAGAATATGCTCATCGGACTCCAGAGCTTTATCCATAATCGTCTGCAAATCATAAAGATTGCCGAAAGGCGGCTCGGCACCAATCTCACAATCGTCAAATATTCCTGACATCTCATCTTCAGCGGCCAATTGCACTTTTTTTGCGCCGAGCTGTTTTTTCAGGTTTTGCAGGTCGATTTTATAACAGGCGGCAAGCACGCACATCACGAATTTGCCATCAGCTTTGACGATAACCGGCTTTGCGACAAATTTGCCCGGCTCGTGCTCGACGGCTGCCATTCGCTGGGCAGTAAAAACGGGCTTGTGCTCCAGCACTTCATATTTAACAGCCGCTTCTTTGAGAAAATCCATAATTCTCATTGTCTTTTCCTCCCTAAAATCAGGTTTTAAAACGTACTACGGTATTTCAAGCAAGTTCCGTATTATCGAAATTGTTCAAGAAATAAATATTTTACTACCTTACATCTGCCTTATTGCCGACCAGCGGCCAGGTATTTTCAACCCTGAAATATACAAGATGCTTTTGTTCATCCGGCTTATAATTTATCGAGTGCATTTGTTTTATTTCCCTGATTCTCTGCTCGTCGGCTTCCTCACCTGCCATTGTTAAGTACATCCTGAGCCCTTTAAAACCTTCGGTTTTTTCGATGAACATATAACAGGCTTTGGGATTGGATTTTATGTTCATATAGCTGAGATGCTCCATCATACTGAAGGCTATCGTCTGCTCATCAATTATATAAGGTTTTGTATAAATTGCAGCATCTACGTTGCCTTCGGAATCCGATGTGGACAAAATACCCGTGCCCTTAATGTTCTCAAAATACGCAGCCAGATTCATAATTACACCCCTAATATAATTTTACTTCTAATTTCAAAACCCCCTAAATCCTCCCTCTTTTTTTAATCCACTTTATATCTCTCAGTAAAACAGCACTCTATGAATATATTCTTTATTTACCGCGCCTTTGTACTAAAAATCAAGCAAAATACTATAATCTGCTAATAATCAAGTAGTGTTGTGCAAATGTCGAATCAGTCTCCGATTATTTTTACGAGGACGCGTTTTTTCCTTTTGCCGTCGAATTCGCCGTAAAAAATCTGCTCCCACGGCCCGAAATCGAGTTTGCCGTCCGTAACAGCGACCACAACCTCTCTGCCCATAATCGTTCTTTTCAGATGCGCATCCGCGTTATCCTCGAAGCCATTGTGCTTGTACTGCGAGTATGGTTTTTCGGGCGCGAGTTTTTCCAGCCAGGTCTCGAAATCCTGATGCAGACCTGATTCGTCGTCGTTGATGAAGACACTGGCTGTAATGTGCATCGCATTGACAAGAACAAGACCTTCACGGATGCTGCTTTCCGCAAGGCAGTTTTCAACATCGGGCGTGATATTTATAAAATCCCTTCTATGCGGCGTATTAAACCACAATTCTTTTCTGTAACTTTTCATATCCAGTCCTCATAGTTCTTTGTTATCTGTAAGCTCTTTGTACACCGCTTCGATTGTATCGACCATTGTTTTCGGTGCGAATTTTTCTTTTACAGATTCTCTTCCGAACTCGCCCAAATTTTTTCTCAGGTCCGCATCCTCGATAAGCTCGGCACAGGCGGCTATTAACTGTTCGACGTTTCTGGGCTCAATGAGCCGGCCGGTATCTTCGTTGACCACTTCTTTTGCGCCGTCAACGTCAAAGCTGATAACAGGTTTGCCACAGAGCATCGCCTGCGGAAGAGCTCTGGCAAGGCCTTCGCGAAGAGAACAATGCACAAGTATATCCGAGGACTGTATAGCCAAGGGCATCTGGCTTGGCGGCAAAAGGCCTGTAAATTTTATGCGGTCTGCAAGGCCGAGCTCGTAAACCTGACTCTTGTATTTGTCTGACAAATTACCATCGCCGACGAAAAGCCACATTGCATTTTCGTATTTTTTTGCAAGTTCCGTGGCGGATTCGATTATGTAATCGTGGCCTTTTAGCTCGAAGAGCCTTGCAATGGTAACAAATATAATAGCAGCCCTGCTGATACCGTATTTTACCCTGAACTCCCGTATCTGGTCTTCATCTATTGCGTTTAGAAAATCTTCTTCTTCAATGGCTGAATATGCAGTGACAAATCTTTTTTCTGTTCCAATACCAGCGGCCCCGGCCTGCTGTGCCATCGCGTTGGCGACGGTGATAAAACAATCCGTTCGCTTGGCTGCCCTTTTTTCTATTGCGATATAAAATTTATTAAGCCTGTTGCTCTGATAAGGATGAAAGGCAAGGCCGTGAATGGTATGCACTACAGCGGGCTTACCTTCACTCCATTTACCCCTCAGACGGTATGCTGCGTATCTGCCGAGTATTCCGGCTTTGGCTGAGTGCGTATGGACGATGTCCGGCTGGATTCTTTTGAGGATTTTTTTAATCTTTCTGTAAGCGATAAAGTCATTGAAAAGACTAATCGGGCGAATCATCCGGTCAATAACAACGGTTTTGTAGGCGGCATCTTTTGTCTGGTTGAAAAGCTCACCTTCAGGGCCGATAGCCGGGCCGGTAATAAGGGTGACATCATGACCGCGCTCGGCGAGCAGTTTGCAAGTAATAAGGGTATTTTCCTGCGCCCCGCCGAGAATAAGTCTTGTTATTATATGAACGATTTTCATTTCAATATTTTATCCACATAAGGCAAAGGCCTTGGGGCGGTGCTATGGGGCCGGCGGCGGTGCGGTCTTTAGCGTTTAGTATCTCAGTCATTTTCTCCGGTTTCAGACGACCCAATCCGACTTCAATAAGTGTTCCTACAATATTTCGCACCATATTATATAAGAAACCGTCACCTTCAATATCAATATAAATCCAGTCGCTATCGCTTGTCACTTCACAACGAAAAATTGTCCGTACAAAATTCTCGCGATTATCTTTTGCTGAAGCGAAAGATTTAAAATCCTTCGTGCCTTCGAGAAGTTTTGCAGCAGTGTTCATTGCCTGTGTATCAAGCTCTGCCGATATATGCCAGCAGCGGTTTACGTGCAGGACCGGCCTGTGCTGTCCGTTGAAAATCGTATAACGGTAGAGCTTGCTTTTGACGTTACCAATAAGGTCAAACTTTCTATCCACCTCGGCGGCGTCGGTGACAACAATTTCAGGCGGCAGGCGGTCGGTTATGGCTTTGGGGAAATTCTCGGTCGGGATGGGACAATTGACAATCTCTATCAGGCCAGCCTGGCCCAATGCGCTGACGCCGGCATCGGTTCTGCTGGCGCCGTGGACGGTTACTTTTCTGCCTACAAGCGATGATACAGCTTCATTGAGCGTTTGCTGGATGGTTTTGTAGCCCGGCTGAGTCTGCCAGCCAGAATACCCGCTGCCGTCGTACTGAATAGTAAGTTTTATTTTGCGTGCTGCCATCAAGGCAGATTAAAGCAATTTTTCGGCTATTTGTACAGCGTTAAGCGCAGCACCTTTTCTAAGCTGGTCACCAGCAACCCAGATATTGATACCGCGATTATCGGGTATAGATTCATCCTGCCTGATATGGCCGACAAAAACATCGTCTTTTCCGTCTGCATCTATAGGCATCGGAAAACGGTTGTTCTCGCGGTCATCAATCAGCGAAACACCGGGGGCCGTGCTCAATAAATCCCTGATCTGGTCCGGCGTGATGGGGTCTGTGAACTCAAGATTTACACTTGCGCAATGCGCCCTGAAAACCGGGACGCGGATGCAGGTGCAGGTAATTGCAATGTCAGGACAATCGAAAATCTTGCGGGTCTCATTGACCATTTTTATCTCTTCCTCGTTGTAGCCGTTAGGAGCCAGCTTTGAATTATGGCAGAATACGTTAAAGGCTATCTGGTATGGAAGAGCTTTCATTGTCGGCTTTTTGCCGTCGAGGATTTCCCTTGTCTGGTTTTCCAATTCGAGCATAGCCGACATACCGGCACCGCTCGCCGCCTGGTATGTGCTGACAACCATTCTCTTAACAGGGTTTGCCTTATGTAACGGCCAGACCGGCACTATAGCGACCATCGTCGTACAGTTCGGATTGGCGATGATGCCCTTATGCTCTTTAATCTTCTGCGGATTTATCTCGGGAATAACCAGCGGTACATCGGGGTCCATTCTAAAAGCCGATGAATTATCCACGACCACCGCGCCGGCCTTTACCGCAGCAGGCGCAAATTCCCTGCTCCTTGTGCCGCCTGCGCTGAACAGGGCAATATCAATTCCGTCGAAACTTTTCTTTGTCAGCTCTTCAACGATATATTCTTTGTTTTTGAATTTGATTTTCTTGCCCTTGCTTCTGCTGCTGGCAAGCATTCTGCAGGCATCGAAAGGAAAATCCCTCTCTTCGAGAATTTTCAAAAACTCCTGCCCGACTGCTCCGGTCACACCTGCTATTGCCAGATTACAACCCATCTTTCTACACCTCTGTCCTTTCTAATACACAAACAAGAGGCAGCCAAGCTTTCGGCTGCCTGCGATATTTACATAAAGAACACAAATACGAACCAATCATACTATCGTTTTTTTCGAAACAATGCAATAGTTATTTCTAATATATATAATTATTTATTTAGTGCCTTTCTCTGCCAGATTTCAGACATCAAAGCCGCAGTAAGAATGCATACAAAAACAAAAATAGCAGCTGGTATCATCGCCTCGGGGCCGAGGTGACTCCTGGCCAGTGTTACTCCCAAACCTGCATTCTGCATCCCTATCTCAATCGAAAGCGTCCGTCTCTGAGGCATAGGCAATCTAAAAAGCCTTCCTATACCGTAACCGGCTGTCATCCCATAAACATTCAAAATCAGAACAGCCGCCAGGATACCGATTGTCAGCTCGTAAAGTCTCTGTCTGTTCAGTGCAATCACAACAGAACATATAAATATTATGAATGTCACTGAAATTGCCGGAAATACCGGCTCGATTTTTTCAATGGCTGTGTCGAAATAATGTCTT
Source organism: uncultured Pirellulales bacterium (assembly GCA_964493425.1). GTDB lineage: Bacteria > Planctomycetota > Phycisphaerae > Sedimentisphaerales > Anaerobacaceae > CAYLMG01. The sequence goes on along the minus strand of CAZBMW010000015.1, from coordinate 48,616 downwards.
ACAGCAAAACCTATTATTACGGGCACGATTACCATCCACATAATATCAATAAACATCGCCCAGAACTCGACCGGCACCTGTGTTCCCGCAAGAAAGAGTGTGAGCGCAGGCGTCAATACGGGGCAAAGCAGCGTCGAGACCGTCGTCAGTGACACCGAGTAGGCGGTATCGGCCTTCGATATATAACACATCACATTACTTGCCATTGCGCCCGGCGCAGCACCCGTTAAAACCAGACCGGCTGTCAAAAGAGGCCCGAGGCCGAAAAGCTTCGCAATCAAAAAAGCTCCAAAGGGCATAACTAAAAACTGCGAAAAGCTGCCCACAGCAACGATTGCAGGCTTTCGGGCAATCCGCTTAAAATCCTCTGTCTGCAAGACTGCTCCTATCCCGAACATAGTCAGGAAGAAAAACAGGTTATTGCCGCTCAAATTTCTAACGAGAGCCCGCTGAACGAAGCTTCTATTTTCAAAAAGTTTCTCGATTCCGGTAAGATGCGCCAGATTAAAGTTTCCCGCCCTTTCGAAAGGTCTCGGCCAAAAGTAAGCAGCGATACCAAACAGCACCACCCAGACAAAAAAATATTTTGTATAAAAAGATAATATCTTTTTCATCATTTTATAAAAGCCAGCTAACAGAAAACAAAAAAATTTCCAGCCCGGTTTTCCATCAAACCGGGCTGGAAGTAAACCACAGCTTTAATAAATTTCTACTATCCTTTCGGCATCATTGCAGAGCTTAGAAGCTCTTCGTCAAAACCGGCAGGTCCATTACCATCCCGGGCATAAAGATAGACGGCCGTTTTGAATATTGCCGCCAACGCCGACTGAACCAGTGACAACGCAATTATATATACTATCGCAATTGCCACCGCTGCCAATATTACGATAATATTTGCGGTAAACACACTAATCAATATCACAAACAAAGCAGGCAGCATCAGAACAAAGAAAATAAGGCCGAAACTAAAACCGCCAATAATTCGCTCGCCCCAGGTCTTTTTCAACAGGACAGCCGATTTCTTCAATGCCTGAAGGGGACCATCTTTCTCAATCACAAGAATCGGAACCACCAAAAAACTTGTCAGCGTCCAAGCCATTCCCAGGAAAGCTATGACAATCCTGCCCAGCAATTTCGACCTGTTCTCTATCGCCTGCAATATCATACCAACAGTTGCACTGACAATGGCCCAGCCGAAAATCGCCGCTATTCTTGAAAAAGCAGCCCGAAAACCATCGCCAACCGTCGGGTCGCCGCCGCTCATCCTGATATACGCACAGGCTACCATAGCGGAATTGAAAAAAATACCCACAAAGTAAGTGCTTAAATAAAACAAAAACAAAAAGATGTAATACCTGAAGTCCTGCTCGAAGACAACTTTCTGTCCTTCAGGAGCGTGAAAGTCGATGGATTTGAAAACCGGATACATGAAAGATGCGAAAAGAATCAGACAGCAGATACCCGATATTAGCGGAAATATAAGCATTTCCCTGTCGGCTCTGAGCACCTGCCAAGATTGCTTCATCATCGACCAGGTTCTTGAGAACTTGCCCATAATTGTTTCCTCCAAAAAAATAAACTGTTTTTTTATTCGTTTACATCCATATATATCCGCCGTATTATAAAATTAATCGAACAAAAACAGTAAAAATATTTACTAATTATGACCAAATTAAAAAATAAAATCGTCTCGAAGCAAAGCTGGAAATACTACTTTTCCGAGATTACAGCTTCTCTTGTCGCCCTTGTGACGTCGACGGCCTCGGCTGTTATCACAGACGGACTTACCGGTTATGATATAGTTATTTCCGTCGTCTCAGCGGTGGGAGGTACAGCCGGTTTTGTTATCAGCGCGCTTGCTATCTTCGCAATATTGCATATACCTGAATATAAATCGAAAAAGAGAAACCTCGTTTACGATATGAAATCCATTGCAAAGGCCAATCTGCACGGCATTATCGCGATGTACGCCTTTAGAATACCATTCCAGTATTTTTTACAAAAAGGCGGAATTGCACCTGCCTATGCCGCCTGCGTTTCGCAATTTATTTCCGGGCTAATCGCAACAGCGGTCAGAATCCATCACAATTATAAGGCAAAAGTCTTTGCACATTAAAAGAAGCGCATCAAAAAAAGAGGGCCGTTATTCGGCATAATGCCTTACAAGGCCATATTTTCGGGGCACGATAAGGTCGGCTTTTTGTGCTTGGTCCTGAGGCTTGGCTTTGTAATCAACGTCCATCATCTCAATGAAATCGGCGGTATAATCCTTAAGGACACCGCAATATTCAACCACAGTATCAGCCCTGACCATTTCAAGAACTACCTTATGACCTACATATTTTTCCAGCAGCGGCTCAAAAGACGTGCCGACAGTACCTACAAGGTCGGTTTTCATCCGGCTTACGTACTTATCCTGTGAAGCGATCACCTGTCCTGCCGGTGAAACCTTTTTGGCCTGGCTGATTAAAATATTTATCACCTCCATCACAGAATCTCTTATCGTCTTAAAAAAGTTTTTAATCTTTCGCTTCGTCCTTCTGAAAAATCCCGGATGATAGGTTTTTTTAAGCTGGGTTTGTCTTTTCTTTTTATTTTTTTCGCTAAGCTGATGATGATAGCGGGCCAAAATCAATATATGAGGAAATTCATACTTATATAAAATATAGCTTTTCTCTATATGGCCGTCAGAATCTTGGTGCGTCGAAGGATACAGAAGTTCAAGCCCTGTATTTTCTACCGCAAGCCTTCCCCAGGCAATTTTACCATCATCTCTTTCGAGCGTTATCATATTGCCCTGAAAATCTTTCAGGCATTTATCTCTTGTCACTCTTCTTACAAAAGCCGCCACCAGCGTCGCTAAAACAATAAAAATTATCGTCAAAGCCGTATAAGGTATCTGCACAGCCAAAATATACATAAACAACTCCACACAAATCCAAAATCCATCAAAAAGATAACCAAATCACAAGAATCAGTCAACCAAAACCATTTTTGTTTCGGCTAAGTTCAGCTTCGACCAGCCTGCATAGAAACCCTAACTGTCAACTTGGCAATTAAAAGCTGGCCTGGTATGCCAAAAATTGCATTTTCAATATCTAAAAAACCGTTCTGATTTTACATTATTATATTTATATTTTCCATAGCATCTTTACATATAAGGACTTATGAAGATGCTGTGCAAATAAGCATCCCTCTGCTACGATACTGGTATATTTTTTGCTCGATTAGTATTAGATTATAAAAAAGAACCTGACCTAATTTAAGGAGAAAAATGACAATGGCAGTTAAAAAATTGGCTTTCGAAACAGAAGCACGAGCCGCGCTGTTAGCCGGCGTTAAAAAACTATCAGCGGCAGTAAAATCAACTCTTGGCCCGCGAGGCAGAAACGCAATTATTGACAAATCCTGGGGCGGCCCGAATGTAACAAAGGACGGCGTTACCGTTGCAGAAGAAATCGAGTTCATCGATAAAAACGAAAACCTCGGCGCAAAACTTGTAAGGGAAGCTGCAAGTAAAACTTCAAAAATCGCCGGCGACGGGACGACAACCGCAACTGTCCTGACAGAAGCAATCTTCAAAGAAGCCTACCGTAACCTGGCAGCAGGCGCCGATGCTATGGCATTGAATCGCGGAATACAAAGTGCCGCCAAGGCGGTAACCGATAAGCTTGCAAAGCTCGCTAAACCTGTTGATATCACCAAAACCGGTGACATCGTGAACATCGCTGCGGTCTCAGCCAACAATGATTTTGAAATAGGAAAAATTATGGCTGACGCTTTCCAGAAGGTGGGCAAAGACGGTGTGATAACAGTAGAAGAAGGCAAAGGGCTGAAGACCGAAGTTGAATTCGTTGAAGGTATGCAGTTCGACAGAGGCTATCTGTCGCCGCACTTCGTTACCGACCCTGAGAATATGGTATGCGAGCTTGAGAAACCCTACATTCTCGTCTATGAAGATAAAATCAGCAGTGTGGCAAAACTTGTCGGCCTGCTGGAAAAAGTTGCGAAGATGAAAAGAGCACTTCTGATTATCGCCGAAGACGTCGAGAGCGAGGCACTTGCGACCCTTGTCATAAACAAATTAAAAGGAGTTCTGCAGGTAGCCGCGGTGAAGGCTCCCGGTTACGGGGACAGGCGAAAAGCGATGCTCGGTGACATTGCAATGCTGACCGGCGCGGAAGCGATTTTCAAAGACCTCGGAATAGATATGGAAAATATCAGCACCGCCCAGCTCGGGCAGGCTAAAAAGGTTACGATTGATAATGACAATACAATCATCATCGAAGGAGCGGGCAGCAGCCAAGAAATTCAGGGCAGAATCAAACAAATCCAGAGCGAGATTGAAACAACCACAAGCGACTATGACAAAGAGAAGCTGCAGGAGAGGCTGGCAAAGCTTTCCGGCGGTGTTGCACAGATTAACGTCGGGGCGGCAAGCGAGGCAGAAATGAAGGAAATCAAGGCCAGAATCGAAGACGCACTTCACGCCACAAGGGCGGCTATCGAAGAGGGCACTGTCCCCGGCGGCGGTGTTGCACTGATTCGCTGCATCGACGCAGTCAAAAAACTCAAGCTCGAAGGCGATGAGAAAATCGGGGCCGACATTGTCGCCAAGGCCCTGACGACACCTTGCTATTACATCGCTGAAAACGCCGGAGCAACACCCAATTTAGTGGTTAATAAGGTGGCCGAAGGCAAAGACAGCTTCGGCTACAATGCGAATACGGACAGCTATGAAGACCTGCTTGAAGCGGGCGTGATTGACCCCGTTAAGGTGACACGTATAGCGCTTCAGAATGCGGTTAGCATAGCCGGCCTTCTGCTTACAACCGACTGCCTTGTTACAGAAAAGCCCAAAGAAAAACCAGAAGTCCCCGCCGGTATGCCACCGGGAGGCGGCTACGGTGGCGGTATGGGCGGGATGCCAGGCATGGGCGGCGGTATGGGTATGATGTAAATGCAACCACGGATTAAAAGGTAAATTAAATGAAACCACGGATTGCACGGATTAAAAAATTTATAAGGAGAAGCTAATATGAAGCTGAGACCATTGGATGACGGTGTTGTTATAAAACCGACAGAAGCTCAGGAAAAAACAGCCGGTGGCATCTTTCTGCCGGACACGGCAAAAGAAAAACCGCAGACAGGAAAGGTCATTGCCACGGGGCCCGGCAGGATGCTCGATAACGGCAAGCGAAGCCCTATGCATATCAAGAAAAACGACGAGGTGATTTACCCTAAGTACCTCGGCAGCGACATCGAGATGGACGGAGAAAAATATGTAATCCTGAAAGAGCGTGACATTCTCGGGATAGTGGAAAAATAAACAGAAGCGAAAAACAGTTTCGACTGAAAATTTAAGGATTTGAAGAGGTAACAGAAATGGCAAAGCAATTAATGTTTGATAATGATGCACGTGCACAGCTTAAAGACGGCCTGAGCCAGCTGGCGGCTGCTGTCAAGGTTACACTCGGGCCGACCGGTAAAAATGTAATACTGCACAAGAGCTGGGGCTCACCAAAAGTTACAAAGGACGGCGTAACCGTAAGCAAGGAAATAGAGCTGCCGGAACCATTCAAAAATATGGGTGCAAAGATGATTAACGAGGTAGCCAGCAAAACCGGTGATGCCGTCGGTGACGGTACAACAACCGCCACAGTGCTGGCAGAGGCGATATATACAGAAGGTGTGAAACATCTGACAGCAGGTGCAAATCCGATTTCACTTCAGCGGGGCATAAACAATGCGGCTGCAGTCGTCTCTGACTTTATAAAAGACGCTTCTGTGCCGGTCAAAGGACACCCCGATATCGCCAAGGTTGCCACTATAAGCGCCAACGGCGACGAGAAGGTCGGTGAGATTCTTGCAGAAGCGATTGACAAGGTCGGCAAAGAGGGTGTCATCGAGGTCGAGGAGGGCAAGGGAATGGAAAATGAAATGAATGTCGTCGAAGGTATGCAGTTCGACAGAGGGTATATCTCGCCGTACTTTATTACCAGCACAGCTTCGATGGATGCGATTTTCGAGGATGCTTATATCCTGCTTCACGAAAAGAAATTATCGAATGTTCGGGAGATTATTCCGCTTCTCGAAAAGATTGCTCAGGTCGCCAAGCCATTGGTAATAGTCGCCGAAGACGTTGAGGGTGAGGCTCTCGCCGCACTGGTTATTAACCGGCTTCAAGGTATTTTGAAGGTCTGCGCGGTCAAGGCACCGGGCTTCGGTGACCGCAGAAAAGCCATGCTCGCTGATATCGCAACACTGACAGGCGGAACGGTACTGACAGAAGATTTAGGAATAAAGCTCGAAAGCGTCGAACTCTCACAGCTCGGTCAGGCCAAAAAAGTTGTTATCGACAAGGACACCACCACAATCATTGAAGGTGCCGGCAAGAAAAAAGATATCGATGACAGGTGTGAGCAGATTCGCAAACAGATAGAAAAATCAACCAGCGATTATGACAAAGAGAAGCTTCAGGAAAGACTGGCGAAGCTTACCGGCGGCGTTGCGGTAATCAAGGCGGGTGCTGCAACCGAAACCGAGATGAAAGAACGAAAGGACCTGCTCGAAGACGCGCTACACGCGACAAGAGCAGCCACCGAGGAGGGTGTTGTTCCGGGCGGCGGTGTTATCTTTTTGCGAGCCATGCAGCAGATTGATAAAGCGAGAGCAAAGGCAAAAGGTGACGAGAAGATTGGCTTCGATATTATTAAAAAGGCCCTTACGGCACCGACAGAGCAGATTGTTAACAATTGCGGTCAGAGCGGTGACGTGGTAACGGCTCAACTTCTCGAAAAGCTTCAAAAAGAAAAAAATACCGGTTACGACGCAAACAAGGCTGAATTCGTTGATATGTTCAAGGCCGGCATAATCGACCCTGCAAAGGTGGCGAGGACCGCGATAGAGACGGCAGCTTCCGTGGCGGGACTTATGCTAACGACTAACGTTCTAATAACCGATTTAAAAGACGAAGACAAAGACAAGGAACCGATTGCAGGCTCGGTAAGATAAGATTGCATAATTCGCCCTGCAGAATTTAGTACAACAGAACGAACCATAACAAAAAATGGCAAAACGTGATTACTACGAAGTTTTGGGAGTCGGCAAGAATGCATCAGCCGACGATATAAAACGCGCATATCGCCGGATGGCGATGAAATATCACCCTGATAAAAATCCCGGTGACAAAGAGGCCGAAGCCAAATTCAAAGAATGTGCCGAGGCCTATGAAGTTCTCAGTGACTCTGAAAAGCGCCAGAGATACGACCAGTTCGGACACGAAGGACTTCGCGGGATGGGGATGCGTGATTACAGCCATATGCGATGGCAGGACATCAGCAGCATTTTCGAGGATATACTGGGTGGCTTCGGTGGTTTCGGTGACATATTTGGAATGGGAGGCCGAAGAAGCGCCGCTCACAGGGGGCCGAGCCGCGGCTATGACCTTGAAACTTCGGTTTTGCTGTCACTCGACGAGGTCGCAAGAGGAACCGAAAAAACCATTGAATTTACGCGCCAGGATATATGCGGCGAATGCAATGGCGGCGGCAGTGCAAAGGGCAGCAAGCCCGGAAAATGTCCCGCCTGCGGCGGTACAGGACAGGTAGCCAAAGGCGGAGGCTTTTTTCAGATGATATCCACGTGCAGGCGGTGCAGGGGCACAGGTGAGGTTATCACCAATCCGTGCAAAAAATGCCGGGGCACGGGACGAGTACCCAAAAAAAGAGAGGTCTCAGTCAAAATACCGGCGGGCGTTCACGAAGGCCAGTCGGTCAGAATCGCAAACGAAGGCGAACCGGGCAGAAACGGCGGGCCGAGAGGCGATTTATACTGCTATGTAAGAATAAAACCTCATGAATTTTTCGAGCGCGACGGCAACAATTTAATTACCGTGGTGCCGCTGAGCTTTACACAGGCTGCCCTCGGAGCGACGATTGACGTGCCCAGCCTTAACGGTACCAGACAGCTCAAGATACCCGCAGGGACACAATACGGCAGTGTCTTCAGGATTAAGGCCGAAGGTCTGCCGGATTTGCGAACAGGACGCAAAGGCGACGAGATGGTACAGGTTGTAATAGAGACTCCGGTCAGGTTAAATTCAAAACAGCAAGAGCTATTGAGAGAATTTGCAAAAACAGAAAATAACAGCATTTTTCCAAAAGCCAAGAGTTTTGTTGAAAGATTGAAAAGATATTTTGGTAGCAACAGATGAAACACAAAAAAGAGAAAGAAGCAAAACCAGCCGATGCAAAACTAGCTGAGGAGCTGGTGCGGCAGAAAGATGAGCTTTTTGAGAAACTGCAGCGAGTCAGCGCCGATTACGCAAATTTTCAAAAACGCGTTCTCAAACAAATTGCCGACACCGTGAGCTACGAGAAGGAAAAGATAATAAAATCACTTCTGCCTGCGATGGACAATTTCGAGCATACTCTGCAAAACGCCAGCTCGGCCGACAATACCGACGTGCTTATCAAAGGCGTTCAGATAGTATATGACCAGATACTCGACATTCTTAAATCACACAATGTAGAACAGATAAAAGCTGTGGGCGAAAAATTTGACCCTGCCCTTCACCAGGCAATGATGCAAAAAGAAGAGCCGGACAAGGAAAACCACATAGTGCTCGAAGAATTTCAAACCGGATACAAACTGAACGGCAAAGTTATCCGGCCGAGCAAAGTTGTTGTTAATCAACTGCCCTCAGAAAAAACTGAAGAGAAAGAAGACGAGCAGCAATCAATCGAGGCGGATATTGAAACTGATTCGGAGCAATAAAATGCCGACTTATGAGTACAAGTGTGAAAATTGCGGCTATGAATTCGAGAAGTTTCAGAGTATTACCTCTCCTCCGCTGCGCAAATGCCCTACCTGCAAAAAGCCGAGCTTAAAAAGGCTGATTGGGAGCGGCGCAGGTGTAATTTTCAAAGGCAACGGCTTTTACCAAACCGACTATAGAAGCGAAAGCTACAAAAAGGCTGAGAAAGAAGAAAAAAGCTCACCTGAGAAAACAAAAAGCAAATCCGAAAGCAAAAAAGAACAGGAAAAATCCGCTGCAGGCACCAAGGCAGAAATAAAAAAACCGCCCAAAGCCAAAAAGTAAAACTCATCCGGACGAGGTAATATTTTTTATAACTGCAGATTTCATTCTTTCAAGGCCCTGCAGCAGTACCTTTCGGGGACATCCGAAATTCAGCCTGACGAAACCTTCTTCGGCGAACTCTCTACCATCAGATAAACCGACTCCTGCCTGCTCAAAAAACGAGGCTGGGTCGGGGACATTTAGCCCTCTGGCATCAACCCAGGCCAGATATGTCGCCTCTACGTCAGCCATTGAAAGAAGCGGAATCCGGTTATTGACAAAATCATAAACGATATTTTTGTTTTCGGCCAGGTACTTAAGCAAAGAGCTCCTCCACTGCTCGCATTCGCTGTACGCAGCCTGAGCAGCGGTGAAACCCAGTGCATTGATGCAGGGTGGAGCAATGCCTCGCATAATATTAATAAACCGCTTTCTTATACTTTGATTAGGTATAACGGCAAAACCGCAATTAAGTCCGGCAAGATTGAATGTCTTTGCAGGTGACATCAAAGTTATCGTTCTGTCCTGAATTTCTTTGCTCAGTGTCGCAATAGGTATATGCTTTTTGTCACACAAAATAAGCTCACAATGCACTTCGTCGGAACATATTATAATATCATTTTTCAGACAGATATCCGCAACGGCTTGCAATTCATCTCTGTCGAAGACTTTACCAGCCGGATTGTGAGGATTGCACAGGATAAAAAGCCTTGTCTGAGGAGAAATCGACTTTTCAAATCCTTTCAGGTCAAGGCTGTACCTGCCGTTTTCAAAAAGCAAAGGGGCGGTTCTAAGCTTTCTGTTCGCGTAAGCCGGCGCATCGAGAAAAGGTGGATAAGCAGGCACAAAGATTATCAGCTCTTCATCTTCTTGAACATATCTTGAAACAACATTCAGCCCCTCTACAATTCCGGGCAGCCAGACTATCCAGGAAGATTCGATCCGCCAGTCGTATAGTTTTTTTAATCTGTTTAAAACCGTTTGATTGAGCTTTTCTGTCGGCACCGAATAGCCGTAAACACCGTGCTCGATGCGCTTTTGCAAGGCTCTCCTGACCGGTTCAGGTGCTCGAAAATCCATATCGGCAACCCACATAGGAATAATATCTGCGTCTTTGTATCTATCCCACTTAAGCGAGCCTGTGCTGCGCCTGTCGATAATTTCGTCAAAATCAGTCATCTGTTTATCTCTCTTAAACCTTTGCACTCGGAAAAACAAGGATTGTAAAAAGAGACCGGCATAAAGACAAGCTGTTAGCCGATGAAAGATAATTGAAAAAAGCAAATAAGAAAAACTATTTTACAAGTTGAATAACCTGCTTGAACTGAGGATGTTCTGAGGTTTTAAGAAGTTCAAAAACAGCCATCTCAGTCGAACTTATTTTTGCACCTTCGGCGGTCATTCGCTGTATGGCAATTGCCTTGTTCCCCTTAGTTCTCGAAGAGACAGCATCTGCAATCACGTGCACTTCTTTGCCTGAAGCGATAAGCTCTATTGCAGTCTGATAAATGCAGACGTGGGCTTCTATTCCGCAAAGCAAAACCTGTTTACGACCGAGAGCATTAATTTTATCGTTGAACTCCTCCAGTCCGCAGCAGCTAAAACAGGCCTTGTTAATCGGCTCATTATCCGTCAAGAGCTCGCTAATCTGCGGGATAGTTTCACCTATGGATTGGGGTTGCTGCTGAGTCCATAAAACGGGGATAGACAGGAGATTTGCAGCTTTGATAAGAATCTGAATGTTCTTAAATAAAACATCCCTTTCATACATAAGCTCGGCAAGCCGACCCTGCACATCAACGACAACCAGACAACAATTCTGCACATCAAGCATCGCCTTTTACGGCTCCCATTCCGAAATAATAATCCCTTATTCGGATTTTAATAAAACTATCAGGTTAACCTGCTGCTGCCTTTCAGCAAAATCCTGTGAAGCTGCCTCATCCTTAGTCAGCACGGGTTTGGGTTTAGGCATATCAACCAAATCGAGAACATCCTCATCGCTGACATTAAACGCCTGCCGCTGCGGCAAGAATTGCTGAGCATTATTCATCACGGCATAATATTGAGCCGCTTTGAGGCGCCTTTGGGGATTGTATTGGGCGGCAATTTCAGCGATTTGCCACGTCGTAATCTCATCAATAACTACAGGCTGCTCAGTCTGTGCAGTATCAAAAATTAACGTAGCTGATGAAAAGTCAGTCCATATGTTCTCGAGACCGCTTAAAACTGCATTAAGTTCTGGTACTCCACAATCCAAAGAATACGCATACTCATCGGCTTCGCTCGGCAGAGTAACAAAATCTCCGGCACCATTTTTTTCAAGCACCTTTTTAACAGCTACATCCGCAGCAAGCAATTTACTTGTCTTCAGCTCAAGAGTAGCGCTGAACAGGTTCGCAGCAGGAGTAAGCCCTGCCGTCGTCCGCTGATTTTCAATCCCCGCTGAAGCCTTCGAGGCGGTTGCGCCTGAGTCAGCTGTAAGAATTTCCTGAGGGCCCGGCTGTTCATCTCCCACCAAATCTGCTTTACTATCACGTGCAATGAAACTATCAGTTGTTTTCGGCGGTGCTACAATGGAATAAACAATAATAGTCAGTGCCGCTACCAAAACAATCATAGCAGCAGCCGCAAGAACCCTGCGATACATCAACTGCCTAGCTCCGAGGTGATTATCGCTGACAGGCTGCTCAGCCTCAACTGGACTTTCTGTTTGCAAAGATGCCTTTACCCGCTCAAGCATATCAGCAGGTGCCTCGGCGACGGGCAGTGAGCTGATAAGCATTTTGCATTTCTGCAACTCACTCAGCCGTTGTTCAATCTCCGGGTCATTTGCCTTAAGGCGCTGAAGCTCGGTATGCTGCCTGGACGTAAGCACTCCGTCAATATAGCCATTAAGCAATCCGTCAATATGTGAATCTTCTTTCATTTCAAAAACCCCTCCAAAATCTGCTTTAGAGCGCCTCTTGCCCTGCTTATTCTGCTCTTGACCGTTCCCAGCTCTACTCCCAGAATCCTGGCTATCTGATTATACTCCATTCCTTCGACATCCCTGAGGATAAGCACAATCCTGTGCTCATCGGTCAATTTACTCAACTGCCTGACAACAAGCTCGCAAAGCTCTTTATTTTGAGCAACCGCTGCCGGGTCGGGCGAAGCTTCATCCTCAAGAAACTGCTTCAGCGCCTTCCCGGCTCCCGGATTATTTGCCTGAGCCTGTTCATCCAAAGAATAAAGTCCAATTTTACCCTTTCTTTTGCAGTAGCTCAAAGTCAGATTAACAGCTATCCTGAACGCCCAGGTATAAAAGCCGCTTCTCTGCTTAAAATCTTTTAGATTCTCTATTATTTTGACAAACGTCTGCTGTGTAAGTTCCGCCGCATCATCAGGATTTGCACAAATTTTCAAAATAACGTTATAAATGCGGTTCTGATACCTAAGAATAAGCTTTTCCAGAGCTGCAGAGTCCCTACGTTTACTCAGCTCAACAAGCGTGCTATCGTCTACTTTGATTGAGCTATTGGAGGCATATATATCCGGACTCAATGCTTCTGACACTTGCGTTCTCCCGTCTTGGACAAAAACAAGCCTAAAAAGTTCCTGACATCAGTAAAAAACCAAACAAAAATACATCATCGCAAATTAAGCCTTTCAGGTCAAACTAATTTATACCCTCAAAGCTTCTAATCCGGGCTTTTATATTTTCGTCCGATAAAATATAAACCTATAAACCTACAAATTCGCTTCAGCCAATCCTGATAAATAGCGGTTGCTGTTGCTGTCCGGTTTAGGTATTATTACTAACTTATTTATTATGGAACAGGTAAATAAAAAGTATCGCATCTTTTTAAGCGCCGCTGAACACAGCGCCGACTCTCATTGTGCGTCTTTAATAGAGGCCCTGCAGCAAAAACAAGGCAATATTGAATTTTTCGGAGTCGGCGGCGATAAGATGGCCGACGCCGGTTGTAAACTGCTGGAAACCACCGTTGCCGAGGCGGCTATGACCTACAAGGCCTTCAGCAAGGTCGGCAAGTACTTAAGGCTGATAAACAAGATCAAACGCTTTTTTAAGGATGAGAAAATCGACCTTGTCATCGTCTGCGATTCACCCGCTTTCAACTTTCACGTAGCCAAAGCTGCGAAAAAAATGGGCATCAAAACCTTGTTCTATGTAGCACCTCAGTTATGGGCCTGGGCAGCCTGGCGTATAGGCAAACTCAGGCGATACTGCGACAAGCTCTGCTGCATCCTTCCTTTCGAAGAAAACTGGTTCAGAGAACGAGGCATTGACACAACTTTCGTCTCAAATCCTCTGTTCGACGGATTAAAAACCGAGCTGACAACTCACATAAAAAGCTACGATAATTTCGAGCCAGCCACAGCCAGAATCGCCATTATGCCGGGTTCGCGTCCGGCTGAAATAAAATCACTATGGCAACCGATGCAGCAAATCGCCTCTCGCCTGACGACCAAATATCCGCATATCATCGTTAAGACCGTTGCAGTTGATAAAGAAAAAGAGGCAATATTAAAAGCCGGTCAAATTCCAGGTTTTGAATGTCAGTACACTATTGGCAGCGTAACCGAAACAGCAAAATGGGCTGACTTCTCGATAGCTGCGAGCGGCTCTGCCACATTGCAGGTCGCAGCAGCAGCCTGTCCTATGGTGATTATGTATCAGTCCAGCAGAATTCTGTGGCAGCTTGCCGGCAGGTGGCTGGTAAAAACAAAATATCTATCCTTAGTTAATATCCTCGCAAGAAAAGAGCTTGTCCCCGAATTTATGCCCTGTTTTGCATCCATTGACCCGATTGTGCAAAGCATCGAGCAGCTCCTGGAAGATAGAAACAAACTTGGAAAACTCAGCGGCGAGCTTATTGAGCTGGCAAAACCGCTCAAAGGCAACGCTTCCGGGAATGCGGCCCGAATTGTCCTTGAAATGCTCGAATAATTTATTCAGGTTAGCTGAGGTTGATGTCCCTCTGGCGTTTCGAAAGAAGTATCAAATTTCTTATGCCTGCTGTATCCCGCGCGGTTAACCACTGCTTTTCAAAATCCTTTTCCTGCGCAATCTGCGCTATTGCCATCAGAGCCCTTAGGTGATAATTCCTCTCATCTTTACTGCCAGCTAGTACAAACATTATCTTAATCGGGACGTCGGCGTGTGGAAAATCGATACCATCGACCGCGCGGACAACGACAATATCGAACTTGTTCTGGCCATCAACTATTATGTGTGGTATCGCAAGGCCAGGCTGAACAATCGTCGAGCCCTGAGATTCGCGGAGGAGGAACTTTTCAAAAAGTACATATTCATTGACGTCCATTTTCTCTGCCAGGATTGAAGAAAGCTGACGGAAAATATCCTCGGCCGGCTGTCTTCCTTCAATATCGATAACCTCGCACCGTTTTATGAGCTTGTCAAAGCGGTCTTCGATAATATCATCGCGTTCGATTAGAATATCCCTGAGCTCATTTTCAAGGGTTACTGTTTTGATTTCGCGGTCGGTAACTCGTTCTACAATATGCATAACAGCGGAGGCTCTGCTCGCTCTATCAGATGCATAAAAGAAGTACCATACTGCGCTGAGGCTGATAAAGGCCAAGCAAATCAGCAAAGGAACGGCTCCCATATCGATAATTAAAATAGTATAAATGATTATTGCAGCGGCAGGCAGATACGGATACAGCGGAGCTTTGAATTTCGGCCTGTAGCTCTGTATCCTGCTTTCGCGCATCACGATTACGCTGGCATTGGCGAATATATAAAGGATTATCAGAAGTGTTGAAGCAGTCTTCGCGAGCATTTCAACATCGAGAAAAACAACAGCGATAATCATAAAACTGCTGGTAATCAGTATGCTGACATGCGGAGTTTTAAATCGTTTATTGACGCGTGAAAATGCGCGAGGCAACAACTGGTCTCTGCTCATCGCCATCGGACATCTCGATGAGGCGAGGATTCCCGCATTTGCCGTGGTTATAAAGGCCGCAAGAGCCGCAATACCGAGCAAAACAAGACCCGGTACCGATATAAACTTTGATGCAGCCAGCGAAAGCGGCATAAGATTTCCTTCAAGCTCGTTGCCGTCAACAACACCGACTGTAATTATGACGACGCCGATATAAAAAAGAGTGACAACAAACCAGGCGACAAGAACTCCTATCGGCAGGTTTCGGCCCGGCTCTTTGACTTCTTCTGCGATATTCACGACCTTATTAAGCCCGCCGAAACTTATAAAGACCAGACCCGCTGTAGCAATTATAGCTCGGGGTCCTTTTGCAAAGAAGTTTTTGAACCTTGTCGGCTCGAGGGATGATGTACCGGCAAAAATAAAAATAGCTAATATTGAGAGCAGTATAAAAACCAGGATAATCTGAAATCTGCTTGTATGCTTTACGCTGATAATATTCAGGAATGTAAAAAAAGCACAGCAAAAGATTGCTATTGACTTCAGGGAAACTGCATTCATATTTACATTTAGAAATTCCCCTAAGAGATAGTCACAAAAAATAGCTACTCCCAGTACAGCAAAAGCACTTTTCAAGGCGAGTGAAAACCAGTCTGCCAATCCGGTGAAAAGGCCGAGTATTGGTCCCAAACTTCGCTCGACATAAAAATACATACCACCAGCTCTTGGCATAGCACTGCCCAGTTCAGCCTGGCTCAAAACACTCGGAACCATTAAAATAGATGCCAGCAGATAAGACAGGATTAGAGCAGGCCCCGCTTTCATATATGCGATTGCAGGCAAAACAAAAAGTCCTGAACTTATCATTGCACCCGATGCAACTGCAAAAACACCGCTTAAACCAAGCTCTTTTTTCAATTCAGACACAATATCACTTCCAGTTTCAAGTCAGAAAAGATAAAGCAACCAAGCTGCCGATTAATTATGCACAACTAATCTCCGACTTCAAAGAAGATTTAATAGCTAAATGTGGCAACTAAGAAAATAATCAATATCTTAGTTCTTATTATAAAGGATGATATGAAGTCAAATTGAAAAAGAGTGTACTAAAAGGAAAGTTTTTTACTCCTCTCTGATTCCGAAAAGTATTTATTTTCTTTCCCGCATTAACATCAGTTGCCGTTGAAACATTACCCACATTAACACGACTTCAATACAATAAAAAAAGCCAGATTCTATAAACAGAACCTGGCTTCGGAGGAGGGTGATGAAAAGCTCAAAGATGTATAATTGCTACATTATTACGTTTATACAACAATCCCTCTTCCCTTAATAATCGAGCAAAAACAAAAAAAATCTTTAAGAAAAATATCAAAAACAATTGTAAATTGTACTTTTGTCCCCAATAATCAAGAATTATTTTTAAAAAACCCTAATTTTTTCAATTTTTTTTAGAGATAATTCAATTACAGCCTAAAATCAGGGTTTTTTACGCTTGAAAGTAAGGTCTTGTTCTCATATTTTTAACCAATAATTTGTTATTTTTTCCAGGACCGAGTTAATGGAAACAAAAGTGACTTTATCTGATTTAATAGAGGCCAAACGCCAAGGGAAAAAGACTATAGCTGTAAGCTGCTATGATTACACAACAGCAAAGCTGATATCCCAAACAAATGTGCAAATGATACTCGTAGGCGATTCCGCCGCCCAGATAGTGCTCGGCTTTGATTCAACACTTCCTGCAACGATGGACTTTATGGCAGCAATTACCGCCGCTGTCCGTCGCGCCGCCCCGAACGTCTATCTTGTTGCCGATATGCCTTTTTTATCATATCAACTCACGATAGAAAAGGCCGTCGAAAACGCTGGCAGATTCTTTACTCAATGCGGTGCCCAAATGGTGAAAATCGAGGCGACTAGTGTCTATCTTGACGTCATTAAAGCCGTTAGTGATGCAGGTATGGCCGTTATGGCACATATTGGTATAAGACCTCAGAGCATAAGCAAAATCGGCCGATTCAAAGCCGAAGCGACTACTGCAGAAATGGCTGCTGAACTCATCAACCTCGCAGAACAAATGGTCAACGCAGGCGCCTGCTCGCTGCTGCTGGAAGGAACCGCGGCAGAGGTAGCAGAGATTATAACCAAACGCACTGAAGTGCCGGTCATCGGCTGCGGGTCCGGACCGGGCTGTGACGGCCAAATCCTGATTGCACCGGATATACTCGGCCTAGCACAAAGTAAACCAAAATTTGCCAAAAACTACACTAACCTCAGGAAAACTATAATAGAAGCTGTCAACAACTACAGCAAAGAAGTAACAGAAAAAAAATATCCTGACAGCAAACACAGCTACCATATGAAAGAAGGTGAATTCAAGCGGCTGACGGAATTGCTAAAAGGTATGGAAAACCATTAACAAACGGCTGGTATAAAAAAATATTCCCATCAAAAATCCTGCATACTCTCAGGCCGAAGATGCTGCTGTAATTTCAACTTCGAACAGCAGCTCAGGCCGGCAAATATCACAAACAACCGTTATCCAAGGCCAGCTCAAACGACTTTTATATTCCTCGAACACCTTTCGAACTTCCGCTGTCTTGCAGTACGCAATTGCCTGCACAACATCATTATCCGTACAATGCATATCCCTTAAAACCGCATGAACATTTTCTATCGTATCTTTTATCTGGCCCAAGGGATTACCGACATTTGTCGTTCTTCCGTTGATATCGATTGAAGCCGTGCCGGAAACGAAAACCGTCTTTGCCGCCGGCGTAATCGCTTCTGTCGCCCTCGAGAAAGCTGAGCCGTATTCAAACGCGCAATGCTGTTTGCCCGCCGAAGGAAGATATTTTATAGAGTCAGCCGGCTCAAGAACCGCAACCAAATCCATAGCACAACTGCCCTTGCCAGCCGGTGCAAGTCCAATTCCGGTGCTTGCAGGCAGCTTTTGAACTTCGCCGGAGGTGATAATGCCGCGCCCGGTAAAAAATTCGTTCCTGACCCGATTGAACCTATCATACCAGCCAAGTATATCCCCTAACCACATCCACGTCCTAGGCACACTGTGAAAATCAGAATTATATTGCTTAAGTATGGCCTCCGAATTTTCAAGCATCTCTTTTGCCTGTTCATCTTCATTTCCGCTCTGAGCGCCTGAAACATTCGAAAGCGTCAAATATCTGCGTCCGGGCACCTCAAAAACTCTTCCACAAAGGCTTCCCTCTAAATTAATCAAATCTGGTTTATTTTCGCATCTAACAGCGTGAACCTGCACACCCTCAACGGGGCCTTGAAGCCCCTCTTTACAAATCAAAAAACTCGGTGACACGCCGTCATCCATATCGCCATACTCTTTTAAACGTTGTTCATAAGCAGAATCGATTGCACTTTCTGCAGCAAAAATCCGCTCCCGAAGAATGTGCCCTCCACCGGAAACCAGGACATTTCTAATACCCACGAAAACCTCCTGCCACTGGTCTTTAACCGGTGCCTTTCCGACCGGTGTCGCAGTAATATAAATCTCCTCCGCCTCGGATGACCCTACTTTTCGTACATCTATATTCACGGACACTTTAATTTCATCTACCCTCAAGAACAAATTAAATCACGTATCTACTACACTGCTCTTCTTTCTGGATACCCTAAAAAACTTATTTTAACATTTTTTAATAGAAAAATCAAGCGATTTCCGAAAGTTGAGACCGATAAACATCCCGATATCTTACATCAAACACAGGCAGATTAAAATCATTATTCACGCTGCCTGCACTAATGATGTTCGGCTGTCCTTTCAGCCTTTGGTGTCGCCATTGTGACCGGCAAATCAACTGAAATCTTCTCCGGGCTGCGAACAACTCTCGCCAATTCTTCACACCTATACGGAATAGATTCGTTAACAAACTCGGGCGTATTATAAGAGAGCAAACACGAGTTATAAAAGAGAGGGTCCTTCTGAGGCAGCAATAAGGCTTTAGAACCTGTCCCATCTTCACCAATGTAACTGATATAAAGCTTAGTGAAGACACCGTACTCTCTTTTACTGCCGAAAACTATCCATCGACTATTACTCGACCAGCTATGCCAGGATTCACTTCCATCAGCACTGCTTTGCAGCCGTCTCGGCGTATATTGTCCTGTCTTTTTGCCGGCTTCGAGGTCGATGAGAAACAAATCGCTGTCTTCCTGCCAAGCAGGGAAAAACCCGTAATCGAAAATACAGCAAGACAGCCATCGTCCATCAGGGCTCGCCCTCGGCATAACAATACTTTTGTCCATATTAACACCGGAAACTATTGTTTCAAGCTGTTCCCACTGGTCGCTGTTAACATCATAACTTATTCGAACCAGGTCATACTTAATATCCTTATACCGGACGGGGGGAATTTTATTCCTTCCAGACCATAACTTTGATGCCCTGCAAAAGTACAGATATTTACCATCCGCCGACCATGCAGGCCAGGTTTCAAGCTGCTCTTTTCCCGAAAGCTCAGGGCTTGTCTTTAATATCCTGGAATCAACGAGGTAATAGGCGAGATAAGAATCCATATCAACAGTATCGCGAATTTCACTTCGGGTCGAATGAAAAAACATCGGTAAATCATCTACCGAATAAACGACTAATTTGCCACTCGGATGCCAGCTGCTAAATCCAAATTTGGCATCTATCTTATCAATTTTCCCATTCTGAATAATCAGGGTGCTTATGCCATAAGAAGCACCCCGAATTCCTAATAAGCAAGTGTCAGTTTTATTACACCTAAACGCATGGCAGTTAGTACAACCCTCCTTTCCCAAATAACTCTTGTTAAGTATCAGTTTTTCATCATAATTTCTCAAATCACGTTGGTAAACACCTATAGGTCCTGAAAAGAGAGCATGTGTCGGATTCATTTTCCTATACACAACAAAGTTGTCTATATCCTCATTAGCAATCTTATTCGTAATACGGCTGAAACGGGCCCATCGGTTTTTGCCGTTTCTTACAAAAATATCAAAATATGATTGCTGTCCCCTGTTGCTACTCAAAAGGTTTCTCCATGCCTTTCGGGGAATTATGACCTTCGGCCCTCGGCTGAAAATCTCGACCGGCTCACCATTCTGCGAATGTATCCTGACAAAATAATAATCACCTTTTTCCTTAACCAGAAAATTCAAAGGCGCGATATTTGGAGGTATAACTATGCCGCTGTAATCAGGATAAATCACGGGCAATCTGTCAATAATATCAAACTGTTCTATCGATGGTTTCGAGAAACGCTGATACAAGCCAACTGCTAAAACAGCTAAGACAGCAAGAGTCAGAATCAGATAAATAAATTTCCGCACCGGCTTACTCATTCTGTAATTCCTGAAAAAGCATAAACATAATAAAGAAAGTACGTATCGCCAAACTTTTGTGAAAGCTCCGCAAAAGCCGCCTTCTCATCTGCTCCATATTTATCAGCGGTAGAAATAAACCGGCTGAAACGCTCCTGCGACTGAACACTTATCTGGTAGCCGGCTATCCTAACCTCTTTTTTACGGGTGTACATAAAAGCCAGCAGCGCTTCTTCATAACACCGGGGAATCTGCGGATAATCAAAACCCTTCAAACGCCCGATATTGCCGACAAATTTTTCAAGCTCCTTGGTAAGCATATGCCTGGCCATAAGATATTCGAAAGCCATTCGATTTCCCGGATTCTTCGCCAGGAGGTCGAGGAACGTTTTTTCCACCGAAAAACCGGTTACACTAACATCATTTTCGGGCATCAGGCTGCGCAAGCGCTGGACCTGCTCATCTGTTGACATATCGGGGTCAGCCTGAAGTCTTCGAAGATAATCTTCCGCCCAGCCGGAATAAAACAAAGTCTTTCCGAGCGCCCCAAGATACACAAGCGCCGTATCAATGTCCTTCTTGGCTATCCTGATAATAGCCAGCTTTTGGAGAAGCTCAGGGCGCTCGCCATACATATCCACCGATTCGCCGAGCCTGCTTTCACATTGATTAATCGTTCCAAGGTCGTAAAGAACACCGAACCTATTCCACGGCGAAAGCATCTCCTTTTCGGAGGTCAGCATTAAACATCGCAGGTTCTGCTCGTAACAAAACATATCCGAAGCCAGTAGACCGAGATGATATAAAGCCCGATTCAAAGCATGACTTATATGATCATTACTCTGGTAATGCCGACCTATCTCAAGAACCTTCTCCCACTCCCCTCTGTTAAGATGATAATCAACCTTAAAAACTGCTTTTCTTTCCGAATCGGAAAAGTAAAAAACCGCACCTGCCGCCATAATAAAAAGGAAAAAAGATTCAAAGCATATATTCCTCTTCAGCTTATATGGATCCGTCGCCCGGACTGCTTTTGCTTTACCTGATTTGGTTTCATCATCATTTTTACTTTCAGCTACAGCGGTTTTATTTCGTGCAAGAAACCGACATAATGCAAACATAACCATAACGAACGGCAATAACAGATACAGGGCATAAACAGCCTGTATCATTATCTTGCGCTCCACATAATCGGTAATCTCCCAGGAGAACGGAAGCAATTTACTGTAAACATCAAGAAGGCTGATATTAAAAACCAAAATACCTAAAACATATACAACAAGTGCAGTAACAGCGATTTCCAAAATGCCCATTAACCACCGACGCCTAAGAAATATCTCATAAATAGCACAAAGTAACGTAAAGTACAAACACGCCCCCGCAGTAATTAAATATAGCGCGACACATAATGTCAGAAACAAAAGCACGGGAGGAATACTCCTCTTAGATACTATCCTGATGTAAAAATAAGCAAACATCAACGCCGTCAGAAATGCAAGCGCAGTAGTGAAGTAATATATATACCTATTATATGTTATAAGCAACAGGACCGCTGGAATAAAGCTTATGATACCAAAACGCGTAATTCCGATCTTTTTCAAAAAACAGCCGGTAAACACACAAGTCAACATTGCATGCACCGTTAGAACCACCGCACCCGCCCAGGAATAGTATAAGAACTGAGATAGAAAAGCACTTAAATATTCGAGCAGCCCTCCCGGATGCCAGGCCACACTTTCGAAAAAAGACCAGCCCTTATAAAAAACAGGGAAGTTTGTAATCTCACCTGCGCCATGATAAATAAGGTGAGGTTTAACCCCAAACCACAGGTAAAAATAAAATAAAACAAAGAAAATACTTCCTCTGAAAGTTTCCCAAAAATTCCTGCCCGTAACAGTAATGGCCGACTCTTTCATCAGCATTCATCATCAAACATTGCAATTATAGACCTGCTCTCACTCTGATGTCTGAAGGATACTTAGCTTATATATAAGCAAAAAACATCATCAGACAAACGAGCAGCATTATATATAATTAAACCAGAAATACAACTTACAAATACATAGCGATTTCGATATCAGGTCTGGACCGACAAACGGCTCGATGTCTCATCAAAGAGGTAAATTCAAACAAACTTTACTCGCGCTGCCCCTCCCAGCCGCTGATCTCCTTTCCCCCAGCTTTTGGCGTTGCCATAGTAACAGGCATTTCCGGCGAGATTTTGCGTGAGCCGCGAACAACGCGCGCCAGCTTCTCTCCGCTGAAAGATACAGGCTCGACAACCAATTCAGGTGTATTGAACGCCAGCAGAGACGAATCATAAAAGGTTGGGTCTTTCTGAGGAAGAACAAAAGGCTTATATGTATTTCCCTCTTCATCAATATAACAAAAATAAAGCCGTGTAAACACGCCGTAATCCCTTTTACTGCTGAATACTATCCATCGACTGTTACCGGACCAGCAGTGCCAGGACTCGCTTTGGTCACTGTTGGCCTCAAGCCTTCCAGGTATAAACTCGCCGCTTTGGTCGGCATCTGCAAGGTCAACAATGTATAAATCACTGCTCTTACTGTAAACATTGAAGCAGCCGTAATCGGCCATACATAACAGCAACCATCTGCCGTCAGGACTAACTCTCGGCATAGAAACACTCAGGCCCGTATCAGCGGACGAAATAACAGTTTCGAGCTCACCCCACTGGTCACTTTCGACATCATAGCTTATTCTCAGCAAGTCATACTTAATCTGTTTATACTGAGGTGGAGGTATTTCGTCCTCCTGTGCCCACAGTATCGGTGCGGAACAAAAATACAAAAAATCGCCTTCAGGCGACCAGGTAGGATACGTCTCCAGATAGTCCTTTCTTGAAAATTTGGAAGAGGACTTCACCGACTGTGCATCAACAACGTAGTAAGCCAAAAGCGAATCCAAGTCAATTACATCTCGTACCTCCTCTCTGTGCGTGTGAAAAAACTGCCGAACTTTGTTCACAGAAAAAACAAACAATTTGCCGCTCGGATGCCAGCAAGAGTATGTAACCTTTGTACCAACCTTTCGAACTCTATCGTCATAAATCAATAAAGTATCGGTACCATAAACCTCACTACGTATAGCTAATAACGCATGATCAGTTCGATTATTGTTAAAAGCGTGGCAGTTAAGACAGCCGCTTTGAAAATACTTATTCGTCAAAACAGTTCTTTCGTCAAAATTTTCGAGATTCCGCTGATAAATACCTATCTGCCTCCACATTGAGTGAGCAGGATGAATTTTTCTATATACAACGAATTTGTCGATACTTTCGTTCGCGATACGGTTTGTCACAGCTTGAAAACCGTGCCACTGCTTTTCTTCATCTCTTACAAAAATATCGAAATATAATTCGCGCCCGCCATTGTCTTTCAAAAGATTTCTCCAGGCCTTTTGAGGAATTAGGACCTTCGGTTTCCGGCTGAAAATCTCGATAGGCTCGCCTTTCTGTGAATGTATCCTGACGAAATAATAGCTACCTTCTTCCTTAATTAAAAAATTCAAAGGTGCAATATTAGGAGGAATAACAATGTCACTGTAATCAGGATAAATCCGCGGCAACCTGTCAACAACATCAAATTGCTCTATCGAGGATTTCGAGAAGCGCCGATGCAATGCCGTTAATATAACAGCCAAAACAACAAGAACCAAAAGAAGATATATAAAGATCCGCACCGACCGATTCATTGTGTAATCCCCGAAAAAGCATATACATAATAAAAAAAGTACGTATCACCAAACTTTTGTGAAAGCTCTGCAAAGGCCGCTCTTTCGTTTGTTCCGTACTTATCAGCCGTCATAAGAAACCGATTGAAAAGGTTCTGTGACTGGCTACTTATTTCATAACCAGCTATTTTCACTCGCTTTTTGTTAACATACATATAAGCCAACAGCGCTTCTTCATAATATCGGGGAATCCCGGGATAATTAAAATCATTCAAACGCCCGATATTCTCGACAAATTTTTCAAGTTTCTTAGTAAACATATACCAGACCATAAGATACTCAAAAGCCATCTTATTACTTCGGTTCCTCTTCAGACAATTATAAAAAATGCTCTCGACAGGCATAGTAACAGAAGCATCATCTTCGAGAGGCATAGAGTTTCGAAGCCGCTGCACTTCTTTATCAGAAGTTAAGTTGGGGTCGGAATCGATTAACTCAAGATAGGTCTCAGCCCATTTTGAATAAATAAGAGTCCTGCTTAAAGTCCCGAGATACGTCCTGGCACTATTCAAATCCCCCTTCGCCAATCTTACCAGGGCTAGTCTTTTAAGAATCTGCGGCCGAGCCCCATATACCTCCATCGCTTCGACAAGCTCGCATTCGGCACTATTGACAGCCCCCAATTCATAGAAGACACTTATCTTCCGCCAATACTGCCGCATATTTTCCTTGCCGGTAAGAACAAGATTCCTTGGATGCTGGTGATAGCTAAACAGTTCGGAAGGTAACCGGCCGAGATGCTGCAAAGCCAGAATTAAATTATGTCCTATGTAAGAATTCGTCGAAAAAGGCGGAGCGACCTGCAATATCTTATCCCACTGTCTCGTATAAGCGTAGTAATCCACTTCGAATAAAACCTTTCTCTTTCTGTCAATGCTAAAAAATGCCACAAGAAAGGTTATCACAAATAACAAAACGGTTTCAAGAATCAGCGGTGATTTCAACCGACAGGAAAGCTTCTTCTCATCCAGCCCGGGCAGTTTCTCAGATGGTTTTTTCTTACTGCTTCTATTTTCTACTGACGAACGTCTTCTTCCGGCAAAAAGATAGTGCAGACCGCCGACAAATACAATCAGAGGCAGAAACAAATACAGAGCATAGATATATTCTATCAGCAGCTTTCTCTCCGGAAAATAAAGAATCTTCCACGAAAACGGTAACAAATCACTATAAACATCAACAAGACTAACCCCGAAGAAAAGAACCCCTAAAACATATCCCAGCACAACAACCGATAAAAAATACGTAATACCAGTTAACCATCTGCTCCTGTAAAACATCTCATAGACACCGCAAATAAGTGCAAAAACGAGATATGCTCCGCCCGCAATAAAATACAGAAGCGCAGACAATACCAAAAATAATAAAAGACCATGAAGAAAAGTTTTTTCCGGTCTTAATTTTAAATAACAAACCGTAAAAGCCAACCCTGCCAACAAAGCTGTGGTGGTAGTGAAATGATATGTGTATTTATTGTAAGTTATAAGCAGAAGTATAGGCACAAAAAAACTTATAATACGCAATCTCTTCGCCCCTATAGTTTGCAAGATAAAATCGGTACACACGTAAAAGGCCAAAGCATGCAGTGTAAGGACAAGCGAGCCTGCCCAGGAGATATACAAAAATTGTGAAAGAAACGCACCGAGGTACTTGATAATACCGCCCGGTACCCAAAAAATCTCATTAAAAAAGGCCCAGCCGGTATAAAAAACAGGAAAGTCTGTTATTTCCCCCCCGCCGTGATAAATCAGCTTCGGCTCAACTACCAACCACAGATAAAAATAAAATAAAGCAAAAAAGACAAAACCCTTGATAGTTTTCCGAAAAATCCTGCCTAAAAAACTGATAGCTAATTCTTGCATTAGTATTTATAATCCAACTCTATGATTATAGACTCGCTATCGAATCGCGGCCTGAAAAATATCCTGCCAATAATGTTACATCCAAAAACGCCGCTAAACTATTGCGCGGTATTATATACAATCAAAGCCAAAAACACAAGCCGCAAAAGAGTGCAACTACGAAATCAACAACATCGCTGAATTTTTTTAAGATTGATTGCGGCTATCGTTTCGGTTACCCTATAAAAAGAATATAAGCCAATGGGTATAAAAACAATAGTAGCGTTATTAAAAGATAAACAGAAACATAAAGGATATAAATATGAATTCAGTACCGCCTATTTTACTTTCATCAGTAATTTGTGACAGGGTTATATTTGATAAAATCACCGGCATGCCGAGCCTTATAAATATCATCCAGTCTATCAATGCTCCGAAGTACCCTATTCGTAATGTCCTTGTTTTCTTCTGCGAGCTGACAAACGGGCACGGCATAACCGAAACAACCATACGTCTTATCAGCTCTCAAAAAGAAGATAAGGCATTATTCGAACAAAAAGGCAAAGTCGAATTCAAGGACGTTCGGCAGGTCGTCACACTGGCTGTGAATCTTCAGGGCGTTGTTTTCCCTGAGCCGGGCGAGTACCGTTTTCAGCTTCTCACTGATAATCAGCTTATCGGTGAAAGAAGAATCGTATGCAGAAAAATCCAGTTGCCCGGCAAAAAAAACAACCCAAATAGCTGAAACTTAAGAACGACTATACTACTTCGCCTTATCATCTGAGCATAGAATCTTTTCAACTGGAAAAAATATCATTTCCGGGATAATATATGCACCTTTGTAATTACCATTGTATAAAAGAGTGACAAATGAATGATACACAAAACAAGGCGGGGTCTAAGGCAGAAAAGCAGAATCCTGTTCGTGTAACTTTGCTCGCCTCAAAACACACTCTGAGTGAATATTACATTCCGCTACAACGGCTGCTTGTCGGTTTAACCGACCGGTCAATCTGCTCAAACATTGTTTGTCCGCCTGAGACCAACATCGACTTAATTACTTCTCCGGGAGTTGAGATTATCAGATATCCGTTTTATAAGCTTCCCTTTTTAGGCCGTTACAACAAAAATCTTCTCATAGAAGAACTCAAGAATTTTAATCCTACCGTTCTGCACTGCCTCGGCGAAGACCAGGCAACAATCGTACGGCTGCTGTCGAAGCAATTAAACATCCCGTATCTTTTGACAATCAACCGCCTGCACAAAAGGTTCGCTCAAATCTCTCTCTCCTCGAAAAGGCTTGCACAAATCATCGCCCCCACAGAGAGTCTCATAGCCGATATTGCTAAAATGCATCGGAGATTTTCAGGGCGCCTAAAGCATATAAACATAGGGACATTCGTGCCGGAGACCACAGAATGTTTCAGCAAAAGTACACAGCTACCCAACATCATAACCTTAAGTCCCTTAAAGGAAGATTCAAAATTTTCAAATCTGCTCAGTGCGGCAAGACATCTGGCAATTGAAGGATACGAGTTTATTCTGACTATCATAAGCAACAACAAAACGGAAAAACATCTCAGGGGCCTGATATCAGCTTTGGGATTGACTCAAAATGTGATTATTGTTCCAAGAATCGAGCCCTGGAGGAAACTCGTCGCTGCGGGCGATATCTTCGTGCAAGCCTGGCCAAGCAATTCATTCAACCTTATATTACTGGAGGCAATGAGTGTAGGCACAGTTGTTGCGGCCTGCAAAGGAGGAATTGATGACTTTATAATCGAAGGTAAAACAGCCGTTGTCTTCAATCCCGACGATGAGCTGAGCATACATAATTGCCTGCAGGAACTGCTCAACAGCCGCGAAAAGGCAAGAAAAATCGCACGACAAGCTCAGCAGTACGTGAAGCAAAATCACTCTGTCAGCAAAATGATTGACGAAATCCTGCAGCTATATAACGAAGCTGTCCAATGGTATAATAACGCTTGACCGCAAATTCGAGAGCCGCTTGAAAGCTTTTTAGAAGAGGGGGAAAACGTTACTAAATAGGTAAACATCCCCTACCATACCATCGCCGCTTATTCGAGCAGGCCGTAATCCTTCAGTGTCTGCTGTAAGATTTTCTTTTTATCTTCTTCCAGCGGCGTTAAAGGCAAACGCATCTCTTCATCCGCCATTTCCAGCATAGCCACCGCAGCTTTAATAGGTATCGGGTTCGTCGCCAGGCTGAGCATATTTTTGCTGAGCGCGAACAGCTTATTATGCCACTTGCGGGCCTGCACAAAGTCGCCTTCCAGAATCAAATCGGTCATCGCCTTGACATCCTGAGGAACAATGTTTGCGACAACGCTGATGACTCCCTTGCCCCCGACAGCACATATCGGCAGTGTCAGCGAATCATCACCGGAGATTATCGTAATATCGCACGCATTGGCAATCGAGCTTGCCATATCGAGCTTGCCGGTGGCCTCTTTGATTGCAACAATATTTTCCACCTCTGCCAAGCGTGCAACCGTCTCAACTGCGAGTCCCGTCCCGCCGCATCGGCCTGGTATATTATAAAGCACTATCGGCAAATCCACCTCTTCTGCAATGGTCTTGAAGTGCTGATAGAAACCCTCCTGCATCGGCTTATTGTAATAGGGGCAGACCTGCAATGTCGCATCAGCACCAACCTTTTTTGCAAAAGCCGTCAGCTCGATTGCCTCTTCGGTCGAGTTCGAGCCGGCGCCTGCAATTACAGGGACCTGGCCGCCGGCAGCTTTAACAACGCACTCAACCACCTTCTTATGCTCATCGTGACTCAAAGTTGGGCACTCGCCCGTCGTGCCGACGGGAACTATCGCATCGATACCGCTTTCAATCTGGAAATCAACCAGCTCTTCAAGCGTTTGAAAATCCACCTCGCCATCCTGAAAAGGCGTTATTAACGCCACCATTGCGCCGTTAAACATCTCAACCTCCTGCTAACTTTGATAAAATTGCCAAATATTTTTTCACTACCGCCTCGATCCCTTCATACAAAGCCTCAGCAACAAGCGCATGGCCGATAGAAACCTCGAGCACACCACTAACTTGCTCTATAAATCTGCCAAGATTCTTTAAATTCAAATCGTGGCCGGCATTTACACCAAGGCCTGCACCCACAGCCGACTGAGCTGCTTGTGCATACCTTTCAATCGTTGTTTCGATATTCCCGTTCTTTCTGAAAGCCGCTGCATAAGGCTCAGTATACAGCTCAATCCTGTCGGCGCCAACCTCTGCAGCCGCCATCATATTCCCGGCGACAGCATCCATAAAAATACTGACCCTGATACCCAACTTCTTTAACTTCTCAACAACCGGTTTAAGCCTGTCCTGATTTTTCTTATTCAAATCCCAGCCGTGGTCGGAGGTATTCGCACCAACCTCGTCCGGCACGAGCGTCGCCTGGTCCGGCCTGAGCTCACTTACGATTTCCATATACCTGCCGGTAAACGGATTGCCCTCGATATTATATTCAGTGCCAGCAAACTCACTTCTCAGCATCTCAGAAATCCTGTAAGCATCGTCATAGCGGATATGCCGCTCGTCCGGCCGGGGATGAACGGTTATACCGTAAGCACCAGCCCGAACGATAACACGCGCAGCCTCACAGACGTCCGGCAGATTTAATTCAAGGCTGCGGGCGTTTCTAAGCAGGGCTATTTTATTCACATTGACACTCAGTTCAGTCATTTTTCTTACCATCCAAAATCGAAATTATATCACGGCAGAGTCGTTTGGCAAAAAAAAAGATAAATTCTGCCGCAGTCTGCCATGCTGCTTTAGAACGACAGCTTTTTCATTGAGCAGCGAGCGAATTGTCTTATAATCTAACTGTTCACTAATCGCTTTTTCAGGAGTGTAAATATGAAGACCATCGATTTGCGAAGCGATACGGTTACCCTGCCGAGCCCTGCAATGCGCCAGGCCATCGCCGCTGCTGAACTTGGCGATGACGTTTTTGGCGAAGACCCCACGATAAATAAACTCCAGCAAATGGCTGCCGAAATTACGTGCAAAGATGCAGCCCTGCTGGTCGCAAGCGGAACTATGGGCAATCTTGTAAGCATCCTGACCCATTGCAGCCGCGGCGACGAGGTCATCCTCGGCGACCAGTCACATACATTTTATTACGAGGTCGGCGGAATATCGGCACTCGGCGGAATCCAAGCTCATACGATACCTAATCAGCCGGACGGCACATTGAAACTATCCGACATCGCTGCAGCTATAAGACCTGCCGGCTCACACTTTCCGCCGACAAAGCTTATCTGCCTCGAAAACACTCAGAACCGTTGCGGTGGAGTAACCCTTAAACCCGAATATATGAATTCCGTCGCAAAACTTGCAAAACAAAATAATCTCAAAATTCATCTCGACGGCGCAAGGATTTTCAACGCCGCAGTCGCCCTCGGCATCGAAGTCAAAGAACTGGCTAAAGACGCCGATTCAGTTATGTTCTGCTTGTCGAAAGGCCTTGCCGCTCCAGTGGGCTCGGTCATTTGCGGCTCTGCAGAATTTGTAAAAAGGGCGCACAAAATCCGCAAAATGGTCGGCGGCGGTATGAGACAGGCAGGCATCATCGCAGCAGCCGGCATTGTCGCTCTCGAACAAATGATTGACCGACTGGCAGAAGACCATAACAATGCAAACAAACTTGCCCGGGCAATCGCTCAGATAAAAGGCTTTTCAATCAATCTCGATACCGCACAGACAAATATCGTTTACTTTGAGCTCGACAGTGAAGATATCACAGCTCAGCAGGTCGTCGAAAAGGCAAAACAAGAAGGAGTATTACTATTAAACCTTGGAGCTAAAACTTTTCGAATGGTGACACATTACGGCATCGAATCCGAAGATATAGAGACAGCAATTTCAGTCTTAAGTCAGATTATGAAAGAGAATAAGTGAAAGGAGATTCCGTTATGATTCGCAAGTTCTTTAGTACAATCTTAGGATTAGTATTGTTTATATTCGTTTTACCCTGCCTGTCATTCGGCCAGAACTTTACGCTGCTCAATGAGCCGGTCGACATCAGTGGTGATTTTCGCAGTTTTACCAACACATATTACTTGGCTGATAGTCTGTCTGAATTCAAACCCGAAACGGCGACCGGAAAAATCAGTTATCGTCGATACAACTACGCAACGGCTTTAGCCTTCAACGATATTCTTGCATCTCTCAGATGCGCACGTGCCAATGAATTTCCCAGCGGTGAATACGCAGAGTCACCGGCCCTGCCCTTTTGCATCGAATTCATATCCGCCCGGACAATTCGTATCCGCGCCCAAAGCGAGGCCGATGCGAAATCCAACGGCCAGTCCATTATGCTGGCCGGCGGCAAGGCACCGCAGGATAAGAGCTCGTGGAAGTACAGCAAAATCGAGGGCGGTCACCGCTACACCGGCGAATACGGCTCGATAACGATTCTGGAAAACCCCTGGCATATCGAATTGCGAGATGCACAGGGTCGATTACTTACCCGAACAAATCACAGCAGGGACAATAACACGTCCATCACGTCGATTATGCCGTTCTGTTTCGTCCGCAGGGCTTCGGATTATTCCCGCAGTTTCAATGCTGTCTTCTCGCTGTCACCGGGTGAAAAGATTTTCGGCTGCGGTGAATCATTCACCCGCCTCGACAAAAGGGGCCAGAAAATCGTCCTCTGGACCTGCGATGCACGGGGCGCCGAGACCGAAAAAATGTACAAACCGATTCCTTTCTTTATGAGCAGCCGCGGATATGGTGTGTTTATGCATACATCAACACCGATTACCTGCGACTTCGGAAAAAATTTCAGCGGTGTATATTCCCTTATGCTCGGCGACGACGAGCTCGATTTGTTTGTTTTCTTAGGCAGTCCAAAAGAAATACTTAATGAATATACGAATCTTACCGGCAAAGCTGCGATGCCGCCCTTGTGGTCGTTCGGCCTGTGGATGAGCAGAATTACCTATATCTCAGAAGAACAGGTGCGCTCAGTCGCCAAAAAGCTGCGTGAAAACAGAATACCCTGCGATGTAATTCACATTGATACCGGCTGGTTCGAAACCGACTGGCGGTGCGACTATGAATTCTCAAAGTCACGTTTCAAAGACCCTGAAAAAATGATAGCGGATTTGAAAGAGGACGGCTTCCACATCTCTCTCTGGCAGCTTCCCTACTTCGTGCCCAAGAATCGGTACTTTAAGGAGCTTGTGGAAAACAAACTCGTTGTCAAAAATGCCAAGGGTAATTTACCGTATGAGGACGCCGTTCTTGATTTTTCAAATCCCCAAGCAGTCAAATGGTATCAGGACAAAATTGCCGGCCTGCTCCGCATGGGTGTCGGCGCTATCAAGGTTGACTTTGGTGAGGCAGCTCCATTCAAAGGCCTGTACGCCTCCGGACGAACCGGATTCTACGAACACAACCTTTACCCGCTGCGATATAACAAAGCTGCTGCCGACATTACGCGCGAGGTCAACGGTGAAAATATTATCTGGGCACGCAGCGCCTGGGCAGGTTCTCAGCGATATCCTTTGCACTGGGGCGGTGACGCCGAAAACACCGATACCGGAATGGCCGGCCAGCTTCGCAGCGGATTATCGTTCGGGCTGAGCGGCTTTTCATTCTGGAGTCACGATATAGGCGGTTTCGTAATCCGGCCGCCGGCGGAGCTTTACCGCCGCTGGATGCCGTTCGGTATGCTCACATCGCACAGCCGATGTCACGGTGCCCCGCCGAAAGAGCCCTGGGAATACGGCGAAGAATTTATGAACGATTTCAGGCTGGCTGCGGAAATGAAATATAAACTGATGCCGTATGTCTATGCACAGGCCAAACACTGCTGCAAGCAGGGCCTGCCTATGCTGCGGGCGCTGTTCATCGAGTATCCCGACGATGCGGGAAGCTGGCTGATCGAGGATGAGTACCTTTTCGGCTCGGACATACTGGTTGCACCACTGCTGCACGCTGACACTGCCAGCCGGGACGTATATCTGCCAGCAGGCAAATGGATTGATTACCAATCGGCAAAGGTTTATACAGGCGGCTGGCACCGTATCGAAGCCGGCAAAATCCCAATAGTTTCTCTTGTGCGTGACGGGGCAGTTTTGCCGCATATCGAGCTTGCGCAATCAACAATGCAAATGGATTTTTCAAAAATCGGGCTTGTTGTTTATGCGACTGATACTCAAAAAACCGCGAAGGGCCTGATTTGTCTGCCGTCAGATAATAAACTGCACAGCTTGTCTCTGACTAAAAGAAGAGGCAAGTTCATCCTTGATAACGACCCGTTGAAGGGAAAAGTAAACTGGAAAATTAAATCCACCCTGCCCTGAGCAAAACCTGTTTTTTAACCATATATTTCGTCGAAGAATTTATTGGCTGCAACGACGGCTGAGCGCATCATATCTTCTGCTTTGGCGGTGTCTCTTTTTGACAAATGTTTCATTAGGTTTTTATTGTCGAGTCTTTTAGAAGCTTTTTTGCAGGCCTCCCAGCTTAAGATGCTTCGTATAACTCTTTCAATTGCCTGATCCTCATTGTCATAGGCTCTCGGCTGCATATCATGTCCGAACCAGCGGCTGTAACCTGCCTGCTGAACAAGACCCGCTATTGCGATGTTCATTCCGTTTACTCTTGTGCCGTGGTCGATATCGAATTTTCCCGGCCCGCCGAGAATTATACCATCGTTATAGCCTTGGCTGTTCAGGTGCATATGAACCATCGCATTGTTATCGAGCTCTTCAACCGAATCGTAAACATGGTCCAGCCCTATCATTTCTGAGTGACCAAACTCCTTGTTTACGCCTTTCTTTTCTCTGGAAACGCCGAATTCCTCCTCAATTCTTCTCCAGAACAACAGTGCACTTGCGACTGTTGGTATCAGCATTGCCGGGTGTCCTTCGTTCGGCTTTGGTTCAAACGCTATATAGAGATTGCCGCCTTTTTTCTGTTCATATTTGCACAATTCCGCGACACTTTCTTTAAGGTTTTGATACATTTGTTTAATTCCAATCGTGGCGATATCATAGCCGAAAGAGCCATTCCAGATAACAAAAGCTGGTGCTTTTTCCGGGTGCCACGCCTTTTTCAAAGTGCTGTATGCCAAGTCAACTGTTTTTGTGCCTAAATCTTCGGCGGCCTTTCGCTCATTAGGGTCGAGCGAGCATATCCCACCATAGGCGAAGTGGCAGTGAGCGCCTGGAGTAATCATCGCCAGATACAAGCCTGTATCGACCAAAGCATCAGCTACATCCGCTGCGTTCGTGTCATCCACTTCCGCGTCGTAATGCATCTCTAAACCAAGGACTACATTTTTCGGCAGTCGCGGAGCAATCTTTCCCTTTATAAGTTTTATCACCCCAACCTCGTCGAGATTGTCACTGCTCCATTGCGGCCTGATGTCAGCCGGTGTAAATCCGCCCTTGCCCGGGTTGAACGTCCATCTGCATATACTGTGAAATGATTTATCTTCTGCCATAGCTTTTAACTCCTGCTTAAAATACTTTCTAATTTGCTTCGCCAGTTTTCGTAAGCGTTTTTATAAGCCGGCTGCATCTTTACGTCAGGGTCAATTCTTTTTACGCACTCAAATCCCACAAAAGCCTCTTCGTAATCTTTATATATCCCAGCTCCTATACCTGCCCCTCTTGCGGCCCCCTGGGCGCCGTCGGTATTATATAATTCTACTATTGCACCGGTTACTGAAGCAAAGGTTTCGCAGAAAACGTCGCTTAAAAACATATTAGTACAGCCCGCACAAATAGTTTTAGTCTCGACTTTCATCTGGCCTATTATATCCAGGCCGTACTTCATTGCAAAAACGATTCCTTCCTGAGCCGCCCGTAAAAGATGCTCTCTGCTGTGCCTGTTGAAATTCAAGCCGTGAACTGAAGCGCCGATATCTTTGTTCTCAAGCGTCCTTTCGGCACCGTTCCCATAAGGCAGAACAATAATACCATCAGAACCGATACCCACCATTTGAGCCGCCTCATTCATCTGCTCGTAGCTTAATCCCGATGCGATGGTATTTTTAAGCCACCTGTTACATATTCCCGTGCCGTTGATACACATAAGCACGCCGTACACAGGCTTATCGATACTGTAATTGACGTGAGCAAAGATGTTCACTCTCGATTTGGAATCGTAGCCTGTCTGTCCAGTAACACCATAAATCACACCGCTCGTCCCCGCGGTCGTTGCCGCTTCCCCTGAGTTTAACACTTTCAATGAAAGAGCATTATTCGGCTGGTCGCCGGCGCGGTACGTTATCGGTACGCCTGCTTTAAGTCCAATTTCCTCTGCAGCCTGTCCTGTCAATTCGCCCTGCGTCGAAAATGCGGGCAGAGCTTGCGGTATCAATTCCTTGTCAATGCCATAACAATCCAGAACAATATCAGCAATTCCGCCTTTTTTAAAATCCCAAAGTACCCCTTCAGATAATCCTGAATATGTGGTTTTAATCTCCCCGCCCAATTTCATCGCTATAAAATCACCGGGCAACATTATCTTGTATATTTTTCGATAAATATCCGGTTCATTATCTTTGACCCACTTTAGTTTTGATGCAGTAAAATTGCCCGGCAGATTCAGGCAGTGCTCAAAACATTTTTTTTCGCCGATTTTTTTCGCTCCCTGTTGCCCGATTTGCACAGCTCTGCTGTCGCACCATATTATCGCCGGCCGAAGAACTTCGAAATTCTTATCAACCAGTACAAGACCGTGCATCTGATATGATATTCCTATTGCTGATATATCCTGAAGCTCATCCCCCATCTGTTTTTTAAGCCCGGCAATCACCGCCTTTAAATTTTCCCACCAAACGGATGGATTCTGCTCTGCCCAGCCAGCCCGCTCGGCTACAATCTCAAGCTCCTTATCGGGACTGGATGCGGATGCAGCTACTTTACCGCTGTCGGCATCCAGCAAAGATGCCTTAACAAACGAGCTTCCGATGTCTAATCCAAGCAAATACATATTCAACCTGCCAAATTTAATTTTTAGTAACAATTACATAAAAAGATATTCTCATCTCTTCGTGCACACAAAATGTTACAGAACAGATGAGTACAATAAACCGTATCCCTTAAAAATGTAATATATCATCAATATACAAACGAGCAGATAAACAAGCTTCGGCAGCCAGTAACTGAACTGCTGGAAATAAAAGACAGCGGTTTCAGAATTCGTATCTGCAAGTCTTTTTACGGAACTATCGAGCTGACCGGACTCCTCGCCGGATTTCCATATATCGACAAAGCCGTCGGGCAGCGGTCCCTCGAAACCCTTGGACGCTTCCTTGCCCTGCTGCACACTTAACTCGGCTCCTTTCAATCTGCCGGCTATGACGAGGTTGGTTGTGGTCTGTGTCGCTATTCTCGTGCAGTTGGTTATGGGAACGCCCGCGCTTAAGAGAATGTAAAAACTATAACAATAACGGCTCAGTGCAAGATGCTCCAAAGCCTTCCCCAATATCGGTATAAACAGCGACACAGTATCAAGCGCATATCGCAAGGGGCCCGTCCTGGGCGTTAAAACGATAATCAGACAAATGATTAATGCCGGAACATAAAAAATACCCATTAAAAAAATCGATTGACGAACAGCTTCAGACATCGTGGTTTTACCCAAGATAAGGCTGGGCAGGGGAATAACCAGAGCCGCAAAAAAAAGTATCACCGCAGGAAAGAGCAGGCCGGAAATAAGCTTGCCCTTAACCGTTTTTTTCAGGTTATGCCACTGTGAAAGTATTTTTAAAACCTGGGGCAGGCTGCCGGAATTCTCCGCGGCTTCTATGGCCAGAACATCCAACTGGCCGAAAAACTTGGGAAATCTTTGCATCGCTTCTGTGAGCGTTTTTCCTTCTTTTATAATTCTTGGAATTTCACTGAGTGTTTCTTGCATTCCGCGAGCCGAGCTTTGAGCAGCTACTGTTAAAGCTCTTGAAATGGGCAGGCCCGCATCGAGCATCGTTGCAAGATTGTGATAAAACAATTCATTATTAACAGCCATAAGTGAATTATAATACACTCCAGCGTCGAAAAAGCGAACAAATTCTGCCAGCCCTAGTATTGCTTGCGGCCTTTATCCTCTTGCCATAAATGGATTTATGGTTTAACATAAGATGTTATGGAACTGCGTAAAAGTTTAGCTGTAATTACCGGCTCGACCGGCCGATTAGGCTCTGCAATTGCCATCGCACTGGCCGAGGCAGGCTGCGATTGCATCTGCCATTACAACAAAAATCATGAAAAGGCAAAATCAATCGTCGAAAAGATTCAATTTCACAAAGTTGAAGCCGAGGCAGTCCAGGCAGAGCTTACCGACGAAAAACAGATAGAAAATTTATTCGAACAGTCCAGCCAGCTCGGCACACCACGAATTCTGATAAACTCGGCAGCAGTTTTTTTCAGACGGCCGCTGGAAGAAGTGAGCTTTGGTGAGGCACAACAGGTTCTAAGTATAAATTTGACAGCCGCCATTCTTACAAGCCGATGCTTTGCCAAATCCATAAACGAAAAATCCCCAAACAGCACCACCATCGCGGGAAAGATAATTAATATCGCCGATGCCGGAGCGCTGCGGCCCTGGGCTAGTTACGTCCTTTATTGCTCCTCAAAGGCAGGCCTGATAGGAGCAACAAAAGCACTCGCAAAAGAGCTCGCACCAGCCGTTTGTGTAAATGCAATAGCGCCTGGAATAGTAACCTGGCCTGAAGATTTTGACGAGCAGCAGAAAGAAAGGCAGCTCTCATTTATACCCGTAAAAAGAACCGCACGGGCCGAAGAGATAACAAATGCCGTCAAATTTCTACTCGAAAACGATTATATTACAGGGCAGGTCCTTTGTGTTGACGGCGGAAGAAGCATTTGATAGCGTTTAGAATGTAGAGAAAAAATTTTAGAGAATAATTTATGAAACTGAACTGGGCTAATCGAATCACGATTATAAGAGTGCTTTTAATTGCGCCTTTTGTCATCCTTATGCTCAAGATAAATGAGCAGGAGCTTGACGAATCAATGCGTAACCTGATGCGTTACTTGGCTACGGTCATTTTTTTATTTATGGCATTAAGTGACGCCCTCGACGGCTTTCTCGCCCGCAAAATCAGGCAGATCACAAGGCTCGGCGCATTTTTAGACCCTATGGCTGATAAACTGCTGATGACCTGTGCCTGTTTACTGCTCGCTTCCAATCGAGGCCATATCGAGAACTTC
>CAZBMW010000015.1:0-10460 GCA_964493425.1 uncultured Pirellulales bacterium | reverse complement strand
GCTTATAATCGGTAAAGATTTGTTTTTGCTGATAGGATTTGTAATCGTCTATTTTATTACCTTCGAAATATTCATTACTCCTATTCTGATAGGCAAGATTGCAACCGCCCTGCAGTTAATAATGGTCCTTGCGACGCTTATTTCACCGGAAATGTCACGTATCATTCCGGCCTGGAAGTGGCCGCTAAACGTTCTCTGGTGGTCGGCTGCGGGTACGGCGATTCTCGCCACGCTTATTTACATTCGAAACGGAAGCCGTTATATTTCTGAACACGAAAGTAAAAACGAAAACAGCAAGCTTAAAAATAAATAATTCACCGTTAAAATTAATGAAATTTTCAGAAATACAACAAGTTCTTGAAGAGCTGCGAAAGGGCAGAATAATCGTCCTCGTCGATGATGAAGACCGCGAGAACGAAGGAGACCTCGTCTGCGCCGCCGAAAAAGTTACGCCCGAAGTAATAAATTTCATGGCCAAATTCGGCAGGGGCCTTATATGCCTTCCCTTAACAGCCGAAAAATGCGACCAGCTTGCACTGCATCCGCAAACAACAGAAAATACAGCTCGTTTCGAAACCGCCTTTACCATCAGCATTGATGCCGCCAAAGGAATCTCAACGGGCATAAGCGCACACGACAGGGCAAGAACCACCCAGACCGCGATAGCAGACGACGCAAAACCGGCTGACCTCGTCAGACCGGGGCATATCTTTCCACTCAGGGCACGCAAAGGCGGTGTCCTCGTTCGGGCAGGCCAGACCGAAGGTGCAGTCGACTTGGCAAGACTGGCAAGGCTGAAACCTGCAGCCGTCATCTGCGAGATTATGAATGAAGACGGCACAATGGCAAGGGTCCCACAGCTATTAAAATTCTGCGAAAAACACAATCTTAAAATCTCATCAATAGCAAAACTCATTGAATACCGCCTGCAGCGGGAAAGCCAGATAAAACGTCTCGAGACCGTCAATCTTCCCACGGATTACGGTCGGTTCAAGCTGATAGCCTACGGAAGCATAACAAGCACCGAGCCTCATCTTGCATTATGCAAAGGAAGTATCGGCGAGCTCGACAGCAACGGCAAACCAATCGAACACAACGAGCCCGTGCTTGTTCGGGTACACTCGGAATGTATGACCGGCGATTTATTCCATTCGCGGAGATGCGAATGCGGATACCAGCTCATTGAATCCCTAAAGATGATAGAAAAACAGGGTGAAGGTGCCTTAATATACCTTCGGCAGGAAGGCAGAGGAATTGGTCTGACAAACAAGCTGCGGGCATATAAGCTACAGGAGCAGGGTCTCGACACCGTCGATGCAAATATAAAACTCGGCTTTATGCCCGACAAGCGAGACTATGGAATCGGCGCACAAATCTGCCGCGACCTCGGCCTTAAAAACATAAGGATACTAACTAACAATCCCAAAAAAATAAGCCGGCTTGAAGTTTACGGAATAAAAATAGTCGAACAGATCCCGTTAAGAGCCAAACCATCCGAACATAATATTGACTATCTGAGAGCAAAAAAGTATCGTCTCGGACATATGCTTGACGAAGACCTCTAAAAAAGGTAAAAAGACAAAGGAAAAAATGATTTTAATAAAAATAGAAAAAAC
Organism: uncultured Pirellulales bacterium; assembly: GCA_964493425.1. Taxonomy (GTDB): domain Bacteria; phylum Planctomycetota; class Phycisphaerae; order Sedimentisphaerales; family Anaerobacaceae; genus CAYLMG01. The sequence goes on along the minus strand of CAZBMW010000015.1, from coordinate 8,844 downwards.
AACCTTTGCACTAAAAATAATTATCTGCTGCACTCTGGCTTCAATCATCGGCTGTGAGCCACAGTCGCCAGGAAAAACAGCGCAAAAGCAAATTATTCGGGACGAATCGCAAAGCTGCATCGACAGCGGCTTCGCTCCCGATAAAATCGAAATTATGCCTCTGACTAAAATGACTATTGACAGCAGGCAAAATGCAACAATAAAAGTTTATGTCAGCCTGCTTGACTCGTTCAATTGTCAGAAGAAATGGCCCGGCATCTTTCGCTTCGAATTATACCAGAGAGTTCTGAGGTCAGCAGAGCCGAAAGGCAAAAGACTCTTTATCCAGCCGAATATCTACCTCACAGAGCCAGCAGTCAACAATATTCACTGGCTGGATTTTTTGCGGGCATACGAATTCAACCTTGAATTCGAAGCCGCTTCAAATCAGGACTATATACTACAGGCAACCTGTCTTTTACCTGACAACAAGAGACTCTCAACAGAATTCATACTCAAGCCGCAACAAAAGCCGTGAACTCAAAGCTGCTGTTCTTTTTTTCCCAATATAAAAACACTTGCAGAAAACCTCTTTTGCCGTTATTATTCTTGATTCGTTTTTGGACTCTACAGCTAAAAATATTATTCATCTAAGAAAGGAAAATACCCAATGAATGAATCAGCAATCGACGAACTGTGTATTCAAACGATTCGTTTTCTCGCTGCCGATGCCGTCCAGAAGGCCAAATCCGGCCATCCCGGGATGCCTATGGGCATGGCACCTGCTGCGTATGTCCTCTGGACAAGACTGATGCGCCACAACCCCGCCAATCCAAAATGGCTCAATCGCGACCGCTTCGTCCTTTCAGCCGGCCATGGCAGTATGCTGCTGTATTCTTTGCTGCATCTGACAGGCTACGATATGAGCCTCGATGATTTAAAAAACTTCAGGCAATGGGCAAGTAAGACTCCCGGCCATCCCGAATATGAGCCGAATCTCGGTATTGAAGTTACCACAGGGCCGCTCGGACAGGGTCTGGCAAACGCCGTCGGTATGGCTATAGCTCAAAAGTATCTGACTAATCAATTTAACAGGGACGGCTTTGCCATCTTCGACTATAAAATCTTCGCAATAGCAAGTGACGGATGCCTGCAGGAAGGCGTTACAGCAGAGGCAAGCTCACTCGCGGGACATCTTGGCCTCGACAACCTCATTGTAATATACGACGACAATCACATCACTATCGACGGCAACACCTCACTTGCATTCACCGAGGATGTCACTAAACGTTACAAAGCTTACGGCTGGAATGTCATTGTTGTCGATGGTGACGGCAATGACCTCGAGCGAATAGAAAAAGCAATCAAAAAAGCAAAACGTTCTAAAGGCAAACCGGCAATCATAAAGCTACGCACGCACATCGCCTACGGCAGCCCCAACAAGCAGGATACCGCTTCGTCTCACGGCTCACCGCTGGGCGAGGACGAGATTAAGCTCACAAAGAAAAATTTCGGCTGGGACAGCGAAAAAACCTTCTTTATCCCGGAGCAGGTAAATGAATTTATGCTCCAGGCTGTTAGTAAAGGCAAACGCGCAGAGGCCAAATGGAACAGGCTGATAAAAAAATACTCCAAAGCTTATCCTGACCTCGCAAAACAATTAGAAGACGCCTCGGGAGGAAAACTTCCTGTCGATATAGACCAGCTTCTGCCAAAATTCGAGGCAGGTGGCTCAGTTGCCACTCGAAAGGCCTCGGGGGCGACACTCAATGCTCTTATGCCTCATCTGCCGACGATACTTGGCGGCTCAGCAGACCTTACGCCTTCGAACATCACCCGTTTCGAAGGTGCCGATGATTTCCAAAAAGACAATAACGCAGGAAGATATATCCATTTCGGCATAAGAGAGCATGCAATGGGTGCTATCCTGAACGGTATATCCGTCAGCGGGACTTTAAGAGCTTATGGCGGAACGTTTCTTGTCTTCAGTGACTATATGAGAGCGGCAATCAGGGTAGCGGCTATGTCGGGCTATCCGTCCATCTTTGTCTTTACTCACGACAGTATCGGCGTAGGCGAGGACGGCCCGACACATCAGCCTGTCGAGCACGTAGCTGCTCTTCGGGCTATACCGAATCTGCTCGTTTTCCGGCCAGCCGACGCCAACGAGACCGCACAGGCCTGGAAGTTTATTCTTGGGTATAAAGACGGCCCTGTCGCAATCTGCCTGACAAGGCAGGGCTTAACTGTCCTCGACCAGCAGCAGTACGGCTCAGCAGCAAATCTCTACAGAGGCGCCTATGTCCTCAAAAAGGCAGAGAATCCTGACGTCCTTCTTTTGGCAACCGGTTCGGAGGTCGGCATCGTAATCGAAGCCGCACAAAAACTCGCCGCTGAAAACATAAAAGCTCAAATCGTAAGTATGCCCTGCTGGGAGCTTTTTGAAAAACAGGACAATGCCTATAAAAACTCAGTCTTGCCGCCGCAAACAAAAGCAAGGGTCGGCATTGAAGCTGGTGTAGAATTAGGCTGGCATAAGTGGCTGGGCGATAAAGGCATCTTCATTGGTATGTCGTCTTTTGGTGCATCTGCACCTTGCAAAATCTGCTTCGAAAAATTCGGCATAACAGCCGAAGACGCCATCGCCGCCGCAAAAAAATCATTAGGAAGATAAAAATATTTACTTAAACGAATCTATATCAAAGGCGAGCCCCAAGCTCGCCTTTTTGATTATCCGCAAAAATTCAAAGATTGTTTGCTTACGCGATTTCGATTAAAATACAAGCCGGTGGACATTGGAAAAGATAAGGCAGTTGCAACAATACTCTCCCGACTAAAGCAAGCCCTGAAATCAAAGGGGCAGGTAAAAGTTGAGGGAAGCTGGGGGTCCTTTGCGCCTTTATTGACAGCTTACATATCAGAACAGCTTAAAATCCCTATCCTTTATATCCGCCCGCATATCGATGACGCCGACAATGCCGTCGACGACCTGCAGACCTTCGGTGCAAAAAACATCGAATCCTTGCCCGCTTGGGAAGACGAGGAGCAAGCCCCGGACGCAACCGACGAAATAAGAGCACAAAGACTGAAACTAATCCTCAGACTTATCAACAATAATAAGGACTTTTTAATTCCCGCATCGATACAGGCCGTTTGCCAGCCGGTACCGAAAAAAGGCGCACTCGAAGCTGAGAGCCTGAAATTGTCCGTCAATAAGCAGTTATCTCCGGAAGATATTATTCAATGGCTCGTGGATAACAATTTTGAAAACGTCGATAAAATCGACCTGCCCGGCCAGTTCGCCCGCAGAGGAGGCATTATTGATATCTTCGCTCCCGTCGCTGCAAATTTAGCCTTCACTGAAAAATCTAAACTGCAGGACTTCACAAAAACCGAGGCTGCAATCAGAATCGAGTTTTTCGCTGATATTATCGAGAGCATCAGAATAATAAATCTCGACACGCAGCGTTCTCTCGAACAAATCGAGGCCATCGACATAATATCAGCCGCATCCGGAACCGACCAAAAAGAAAAGGAGCTTTTCATTAATCTCTTGCCACCTCAGACGCTTATCATTTTAGATGAACCAATTGAAATCGAAGAGGTTGCAGAGCTGTATCTTGCAAGAGTGGAAAACCCATCAAAGCTTCATAAATGGCAGGATATTTACAAAGCCGTACAGAATTTTCCTCAACTGCATATATGCAGATTCGCAGCTGCTGAAAAAGATTTCATAAAACTCAACATCAAGAGCACCCAGCCCTATCAGCACAAGGCAACCGGCGCCTGGGCATCTCACAAGGCTGCTCTTGAACAGTTGATAAACGAAGCAAAACAGGCAAAAAAAGTATATCTGTACTGTGAAAGCTCTGCTGAAATCCAGAGAGTCAGTGAAATTATAAAGCAGACGAACAAAAAACTGCCGACAAATTTCAATCTTTTAAAAGGCTTTATTCATCAGGGCTTTGTCATAAGCTCACTGAGCACAATCGTAATCAGCCACCACGAATTATTCGGCCAGTTCGCTCTTCGAAGATTGCAACGTCCGATGCGGCCGAGCGCACCGATAGATACCCTTGCAGACCTTGTGCCCGGCGATTATGTCGTCCACGCCTCATACGGCATCGGTAAATTCACCGGCGTAGAGACAATAAAACAAAAAACCGGCACCAGCGAGCACTTGACTATCAAATACGCGGATGACGTCAAGGTTCACGTCGCCGTCAGCAATATCAACCTCATCCAAAAATACATCGGCACCTCTCCCAAAAGACCGAACCTCAGCAAAATCGGCTCGAAAAAATGGCAGAAGCAAAAAAGTAAAGTAGCAAAAGCAATTGAGGATCTCGCTGTCGAGCTGCTTGATGTCCAGGCAAAAAGACAGCTTGCAGGAGGCTTTGCCTTTTTCGCCGATTCGAACTGGCAGAGAGAATTCGAAGAATCTTTTCCCTACCAGGAGACGCCCGACCAGATAACCGCTGCCGAAGATATCAAAAACGATATGCAGCAGCCGGTTGCTATGGACAGGCTCCTTTGTGGCGACGTCGGCTACGGAAAAACCGAGCTTGCTATGCGGGCTACTTTCAAAACTGTCGAGAACAATAAGCAGGTCGCCGTACTAGTGCCGACCACAGTGCTATGCGTACAGCACGGCAGAACCTTCACCGAAAGATTCGCTGACTTCCCCGTCTGCATCGAAATACTCAACCGCTTCAAAACCTCGAAGCAAACAGCAGACATAATCAAACGCACAAAGGAAGGAAAGGTCGATATCCTGATAGGAACACATCGCCTGCTGAGCGGCGATGTCGGCTTCAAAAACCTCGGCCTGTTGATTATCGACGAGGAGCAGCGGTTCGGCGTCAAACAGAAAGAGAAACTTAAAAAAATGAGGGTCAACGTCGATATCTTAACAATGACCGCGACACCGATACCCAGGACCCTTCATATGTCACTATTAGGCCTGCGCGACATAAGCTCGCTGGCAACGCCGCCTCTCGACAGAAGAAGCATAGTAACCAATGTCACCGGCTATAATAAAGAGCTAATCAAAAAAGCCGTCATCCGTGAAATCAACCGCTCAGGCCAGGTGTTCTTTCTGCATAACAGGGTAAAAACCATAGATAAAAAAGCATTTGAAATCTTCAAACTGCTCGAACAGACGAAAGCCCAAATTGCAATAGCCCACGGCCGAATGAAAAAAGAGCAGCTCGAAAAAACTATGATTGATTTTGTCGAAGGCAAAATTGACGTCCTCGTCTGCACAACTATTATCGAATCCGGACTCGACATCCCGAACGCCAACACAATTTTCATCGACAACGCTGACCGCTTCGGCCTGGCAGAATTGCACCAGCTCCGCGGGCGCGTCGGAAGGTACAAGCACAAAGCTTATGCCTATATGCTCCTGCCGCAAAAAAGAACCATTACTCCACTTGCCGCCAGAAGGCTAAAGGCTATTGAGGACTATTCACATCTCGGCGCAGGCTTTCGCATCGCCCTGCGTGACCTTGAGATTCGCGGCGCAGGCAACATACTCGGTGCCGAGCAATCCGGCCATATTCAGCTCGTCGGCTACCAGATGTATTGCGAGCTTCTCGCTGCAGCCGTCAGAAGACTAAAAAATCAGCCTGATGAAAAAATCCCTGCTGCTGTCCTCGATGTCGGTATCACGACCTATATACCGAAGAATTACATACCAGCCGACAGGCACCGAATGGAAGTCTACCGCAAGCTTGCCGTCGCCAAGACACTGCAGCAAATAAAAGACCTGGCCGCAGAATTAAACGACCTTTACGGCCCTGTCCCGGACGAGGTCAAATTGCTGCTCGATTTAACGGAGTTGAAAATCAAAGCTGCGCAGCTCAGTATAAAAGCAATTGTTGCTTCAGGTAAAAGCCTGATTTTTTCATTTGCACAAAAAATAAATAATAAAGAAAAAAAACTATTCAAAAACATTGCAGGAAAAATCATAGTCTCTGATGATAAAACCGTTTACCTACACCTGCCAAAAAATTATCTCGAACCGCAAACGCTGATTAACATACTGAAAAAAATCCTCGCTGTACCTGATAAAAAATCAAGGAGAAACAATTATGATACAAAGAATAAATAAAATTATGCTATTAATTATTGCGGCGATTCTATCGGCAAACAATCTCAGAGCAAACGACAAGAACGGCAAATCACCGCTCGATGAACTGCCGCCGTACATAAAGCAGGTTACACCATTCGGGCAGAGAGCGGACTTCTCGCACGACGGCAAAAAAATACTGTTCCTCGAAAAAACCTTCGGCGATGTGTATGAAGTCGAGCTGGCAAGCGGCAAGCTCAAGCCGATGACACACCATTATTATCATACAGGCTACACACGGGCATTGTATCTGAGCAATGGCGACATACTTCTTTCCGGCCCGAAGCGTCTTGACCCCGATAACCCACCGGACGGCCGAAGCGAAAAAAACGCCCAACTTTGGGTATTAAAAAAAGACCTCTCCGGACCGCCGGTACCGCTCGGTGAGCACTGCTCGGAAGGTCCCGCCGTCTCGCGGAGAAATTTGAAAATCGCCTGGACACGAAACAACTGCTTTTATTTGGCTGATATCGTTTATGAAAACGGAAAACCGGAAATCGCAAACAAGAAAAAAATATTCGACGCCAACAATTTGCCTTTCAGATGTTCTCTCGAAACCCAGAACTTCAGGCCCCCCGATGAAAAAGAGCTTACCTTCACTGCTTATGGATATCAGGGAACCGAGGTTTTCGGCCTTAATATCGAAACCGGCAAAGTAATAAATCATTCAAACGCCCCAAATCAATACGACGAGCCTGAAGGAATCTTCCCCGACGGAAAATACACAACCGTTGAATGCGACAAGCACTATCCGAGAGGATATCAATATGACGATATTTACAAACTGACTCTCGATGGTTCCGGAAAAACAGAAAGGTTGACCTTTTTCGCCGACTATCCGGGATATAAAGCCTCCAATCCCGTCATAAGCGATGATGGAAAATATATGGCTTTTCAATATGCCAAACTCGGTGACTGGGCCGGTATTGGAAGGGGAATCCTGATTTTCGACCTGCTCGAATACGAAAAAACAAAAAGATTGAAACATCCTGAGGACAAATGAAAATATTTCTAAACCTGAAAACCACGTGAATGCTCCTCGAAAAATGTTTCTATGGATTTTAATGCCCTTATCGGATACAATCATACGCCTAAAACAACTATTATAATTAATCGGAGTTTTGAAATATGCGTAAATTCGTTCCTTTCTTAATCATAATGCTCGCCCTCAGCAGCGGCTGCAAGAAGGATAAGCCCCAGTTTACCGATATTGAGCTCGAACTTATGCCTCAGCCGCAAAGAGAAAACCTGCCTGAACCCACCGGCGGTTTTGTCCTCGCCGTTGGAACCGAGACTATAACCAGCACGGAAATCGTCGAGCCGCTCACAGTATATTACGCAGACCTTGTAAAAAAAACATCGCTTGCCAATTTCAAAAAGCAGGCAAAACCTCAGGTCGAGAACTTCGTCATAAACAAAATATCGAATCTGCTTCTCTATCAGCAGGCAAAGATTGATTCCTCCGAGCAAATCGACGAACAGCTCAAAAAAGCAGTCGAAAGCGAAGTAAGAAAGTTTATTGCAGAATTTGGCGGCGACTACGCAAAAGCCGAAGAATCGCTGAAAAATGATGGCTTCACCGGCTGGCAGGACTTCAGGGAGTACCAGAAAAAGATGATTCTCAGCCAGTCTTACCTCGCGAACAAAATGCCCGAAGAAAAACCTGTAACCTTCAGTGAAATGATGAACTACTATAACGCCGTCAAAGATAAACTCTTTATACGTCCGCCCAAAATATCTTTTCAGCTTATCGATATTCAGTTGGCCAAACTAAGTCCTGCTGACCCAAATACTACCAGACGGCAAGCTGCAGAACAGCGAGCAAGCGCCATTCTAAAACGTATCCAGGCCGGCGAAGATTTCGAAAAGCTCGCAAAAGAATTCTCGCACGGCCCCTGGGCGCCGCTCGGCGGACTCTGGAAACCACTCAATCCGGACTCTCTGGCCCCGCCTTACGACATACTCGCAAAATACACACAGAATGCCGAGCCGGGACAGGTCATCGGACCAATCAATACGGATGAGCATATCTTCATAATGAAACTGCTCGAGAAAGAAAAACAACAAGCAGCAGCTTTCGATGATGTGCAAAAAGAAATTAAAAGGCAAATACTCGTCGAACGCCGAAAGCAGGCTATCGACCAGATTGTACTAAAACTCATTCAGCAGGCCGACATCGCCAATATGGACGAGTTTATTGACTTCTGTTTGCAGAAAATCTATGAAAAAAACAAAGACTAATTCTAATGACAACTTAAAAATCATCTCCCACGGCATCGACCTTGTCGATTGCCCGAGAATTGAAGATATGCTCAGCCGTCACGGTAAACGATTTATAAGCCGCATCTTCACAAAAGCCGAGCAGCAATACGCCCAAAAGAACAAAAACAAAATTGAAAAGCTTGCCGGCCGCTTCGCCGCAAAGGAAGCAGTTCTGAAAATGATGGGCACCGGCTGGATAGGAAAAATCGCCTGGACAGACATAGAAATAATAAACAATCCCGCCGGTCAGCCCGGGGTGAAGCTCACCGGCGAAGTCGAAAAAATAGCAAAGAAACTCGGCATAAATCAGATTAGTATCAGCATTACACATACCGCCAACTTCGCAATAGCTTCGGCTGTTGCTCTGGCAAATAAAAATGAAAAAAAATGACTTCGACTGTATCGTTATAGGTGCAGGGCATGCAGGCGTCGAGGCTGGTTTTGCAGCCGCAAAAATAGGCGGTAAAACC
>CAZBMW010000014.1:58442-63562 GCA_964493425.1 uncultured Pirellulales bacterium | reverse complement strand
TCAGAGCGCTGCCGAACATCGCCGCAACAAGCCATACAGGCCATAATCTCGCCGTCGCGGACATACTCGTTGTCCCTAATTGAATTACACCCTGGTAGACCATCCACTTCGAGACGAAGCCGTTGAACGGCGGTATCCCCGAAATACTCAAAGCTGCAATCAGACAGCAGCCGAAAGTGAATGACATATTTTTGCCGAGCCCGCCGAGCCTGTCGAGCTCTGCCGTCCCGCTTTGCTGTTCGACCGCTCCGCCGCACAAAAACAGACAGCTCTTGTATATCGAGTGGTTCAGCATATGAAACACACCGCCCGCTATACCTACCGTTGTCCCTGTTGCTATACCGAGAACCATATAGCCGACCTGACTGATAGCGTGAAAGCTCAATAGCTTCTTGAGATTGTGCTGAACCATCGCTATCATCACGGCAATGATTATCGTAGCCGCACCAATGATTGCCAGAATGACACTTAATACTCCCGCCTCAAGACTGAACATTCCGCCTTTTTTCACCAGTATCACCAGCAGGTAAATTCCAAGCAGCTTATCGACAGCCGCTGGCAATAGTGCCATCACCGAAGGCGGAGCAAATTCACCGCTTGTCGGCAGCCACGTATGCAGGGGCATCGCACCAGCTTTGGTTATTGCCGCTACCATAAGCAGTAGAAACGCCGTTATCGACATCGCATTTGTCGTCGATAGCGCAATCTTCGATATCTCGAATGTCCCTGACGCCGCCCAGACCAGGCCTATTCCCAGCAGAAACGCCGCATCTGATGCGCCTATCATTGCAAAGCTTTTCGTCGCCGCAAAGTTGCTGTTTTTACCGCCTGTTGTTATCAATAGATATAACGACGCCGTCACTATCTCCCAGAATATAAGCAGAAACAAGAGATGTCCCGAAAGCAGTATCCCCGCCGAGCCGCCTATCGTCAAAAGGAGCGAGCCGAAATATATATTGATTCCTTTTGCCTCGGTCACCGATTTTAGCGAATAGAGCGTTATCAAAACCCCGAATCCCATTGCGAACATCAGTATAAACGTTCCTAAAGGCCGGGCATTGAGTAAGAGCTCTAAGTCAAAATCACCTATCTTTAGCAGCGACCACCTAAAGTCCTCTGCCTGCCCCCTGAAGATGGATATCGAAAGGATAAGGGCAGCGATAGATATAACCAGTGTCGCCGCCTTCGAGATAAAGCTTAACCTTCTCGGCAGAAACAAACACACGAAGCCCGCTATCAACGGTACGAAAACCAGTAAAGTTAACGAGTTCTCAAAAAAGTTATTCAACTCTTAAATCCTCCATCGTAAGTCCTTGCAGACCGAGTTCCTTTTTCATCTTCGCTGTCCTGTCCCTACTCATCTTCAAAAGTGCCTCATAATTATGAATCACATTTTTTTGCCCGTCCACGACTGCCAGCCTTTCCGTACAGCTATAGCACGGGTCGACAGATGCCAGCGTAATCGTAACATCTGCTATATGCTCACCGATGCACGACGCCTTGAATGACGGCACGTTAACATAGCTCGGTGCCCGCATCTTGTGTCTCACAGGCCGGTTGCCGCCGTCGCTTCGTACATAATGGAACGTCTCGCCGCGCGGCGCCTCTGCGCGGCCGCAGCCCTCGCCTGGTGGTATCTCCTTAACCTCTGTTGTGATAGGACCCTTTGGTAATTTCTTCACTGCCTGTCGAATTATCTTAATAGCCTCGAGCACCTCCAGAAGACGCACAACTACCTTCGCAAACACGTCTCCTTCTGGTGCTGTTATCACCTTCCAGTCGTGTTCTGCGTATGTTGCGTACGGGTCATCACGACGTACGTCTATAGCTATACCGCTGGCCCTCGCTGTCGGGCCGGTAACTGCCATCTTGATGCCATCGTCTTTCGTTAAAATGCCCACGCCTTTCAGCCTTGCGTGTAGAATCGGGTCGTCCAGAACCGCCTTGATCAGCATTTCAATCTTCTTTTCGAGCTTGTCCATCTCGTCTAATATCTTCGGCTTCAGCTCGTCCTGGATATCTTCTCTGCACCCGCCTACTTTAACATTGCCGTAATTGTTCCTGTTGCCTGTTATCTCTTCGAGCAAATCGAGAATCGGCTCGCGATATTTCCACGCCCACATAAAAACCGTATCGTAACCGATAAAGTGTCCTGCTAAACCCGCCCACAAGATGTGACTGTGAAGTCGTTCCATCTCGTTGATGATTGTCCGAACGTATAATGCTCGCTCCGGCGGCTTTACACCGCATATCTCTTCTACCGCTTGTACGTATGCAAGCGGATGTGACGCAGAGCATATACCGCATATCCGCGAGACAAGGTAAGGCACCTGGTCGAACTGCAAAGTTTCTGAAATGCCCTCCATACCGCGATGATTATACGATATCCGCACATCTATATCCGTTACGATTTCGCCGTCAACGGTCAGTTGGTAATACTCCATCTCCTCTTGGAGAGGATGAAAAGGCCCGACCGCAAGAACAGGTTTGTGCATATTGACTTTCTTCGTCATTTTGGTACCTCTTTTCTCAGTGGATACACTCCCTCAGGCCAGTCGTCGGACAGAATAAGCCGTCTCATATTCGGGTGTCCTTTGAACTCGATACCCAGCTCGTCGTGTATCTCCCTTTCTATCCATTCCGCGCCGGGCAGAAACGGTGCGATTGAATCGACTGTCGGTTTTTGGCGGTTCCGAATGAATGTCTTCAATGTCACTACCCAGCCGATTTCGTCACAGCTATAATGATAAAGAATCTCGAAACAATCTGTTGAGTCTATTCCCGTCGCAATTACAAATCGAAGCGGCACCTCTTCGAACAGATACTTGTTTAATGCGTAACTATTCTCAGCCTCGCAGTCCAGAAAAATTCTGTTATCAGTCGTCTGCTCAATCTTCGCGACTTTATCTTTTATCTTCTCTAATTTGTTTTTAAGCTCTTGTGCGTCCATCTTTTGAATCTCGCTTTATTTTTACAGTGCCGACAATGCCTTGACTATCCCTGATATCATCGCCTCCGGTTTCGGCGGGCATCCCGGCACGTATGCTATTATCGCATTCGGGTCCACCTCTTTGATTATCTTATCTACTGGACCGACAACATGGTATCCGCTGTGGAATATTCCCGTATCGCACGCACAGGTACCGATACAAAATACAACGCAGGGCTTGGGTGTCTGGCGGTATACCTCCTGTACTCTCTTCGCCGCCTGAGCTGTGCCCACTCCTGTTACCAGAAGGGCGTCAGCGTGCCGGGGTGAGCCTACTAATTTAACGCCGAACCTCTCTACGTCGAACTTCGGCGCTAGCAAATTCACTACCTCAATGTCACAGTTGTTGCAAGCGCCGGCGTTAACGTGAAATACCCACGGCGATTTCTTTAATGACCATATTCTCCAGCCCATAATTCACCTTATAACCAGCTTATCTGTGTACTATTACCGACAATCGCTAAAGATATTGCCAAAACCATAATCAAGCCGCACCATACCCAGAAGAACCTCATCGCCTGATCTATTCGAAGTCGTGGATTGGTATTTTTTATCAATATTATCAGGACAAGCAGAAGCACATATTTACCGATTCCCCAGACAAGAGGCCAGCCGCTAATCCCGAATCCGCCCATGAATACCATAACTAGAAACAGCGGCAGTGCCACAATCATAATCGTTTGCATCAGTTTCCAGACCGCAAGCAAAGGCCCGGAATATTCAATCAATACACCGCTTGCAATCTCGGTTTCCGATTCCGCTATATCGAACGGCACAAATCCCAGCTTTGCCTGTACGCATAACAGACTAACCGCGAAAGCTAAAAAGCCCGATATGCTCAGTACCGGTGCCTGCTCTGCTAATCTGGCGATATTGAGTTCGCCGCCGCTTTTTATAATGACAACTATTATTGCCAGTACCAAAGGCAGCTCATAGCCCATTACCATTTTCATTTCCCTGCTCGTCCCGATTGCCGAGTGCGGCGATGCGCTCGCACTTGCACCTAAAATCAATGCCAGTGACGGCAGAACCAGCAGATAAATAGCGACGATAATGTCACCGATAAAAGCCACCTGCTTGAGTGTGATTAACCATAGCATCGTGGAAAGCAGTAATATTCCTGCAAAACCCACAACCGGCGCACCGATGAAAATACCCTGCTGTGAGTCCTCTGGTATCAGTGTCTCCTTGCCTATAAGTTTTACAACGTCGTAGAACGGCTGCAGCAGCGGCGGCCCCACGCGCCACTGAACAAGGGCGCTTACCTTGCGAACTATCCAGTAAGCGATAAAGCCTATAATCGTCGTAAAAACAAAACCCGGGAAAACCAGTATCCAGAACAAATTTTGCATAAAACTTCCGAACATCGCTTATGTCTTCTCCACTTTTCGCACGAACGGCTCCCAGAGTACGCCTCCGGCAACTTTCACAACAATATCATCGAAAACCTCTAAAAGGTCGGTTTCCTTTTTCAAATCGACCTCCCTGTAATCTATGCTGCCGTCACTGCAGCTCTGAACACATAAAGGTTTCTCGTTTGGTGCAAGCCTGCCCCTGCAGACGTCGCATACACTGTCAACGAACGGTACTAGGTCGGTATAAATCGTCCCGAAGGGACACGCCACAGCGCACGTGCCGCAGCCGGTGCATAGCATATTGTATCTCTTCAGTATTTTGCCTTCTCTCAATCCTTCTTTGGGTATCTTCTCAAGTGCATCCCGCGGACAGGCTGCAACGCACGGAGCCTGCTCGCAGCGGCGGCATATCAGAGCGAATCGTATCTTCTCTAAAAGCTCATCAATCCCCTTGTTGTCGGGATGATGCTTGTAGGAGCACCTCACATTCGATTCGGCCTGAGTCGTCACATTCGCTAAATCTATTACCAACTTCTTACCCATAGCAGTCCTCAACTGAGCTTAGCATTACTAAATAATAAATAATAAGTAATAAATAATAAATTAAATCAATCCCATATATTCGGATAACCTTTTATCTGCTCATATGTGAATACAGGCCCATCCTTGCAAACGTAATATTTGCCTATCATACAGTGACCGCACTTGCCGAACCCGCAGCTCATATTCTTTTCCATCGAAAGGTAAATGTCTTTCGGCTTAAAGCCGAACTCCAC
>CAZBMW010000014.1:0-58432 GCA_964493425.1 uncultured Pirellulales bacterium | reverse complement strand
CTTCAGCGTTGCGAACTTCATCATTATTGGAGGCCCGCATATCGCCGCGACAGCGTTCTTTATGTTCACATCCTTCTTATCGCATATCGTTGTCACCACACCTTCGTTGTGCTTCCATTTGCCGTTAGCCTTATCGACGGTCAGCTTCATATCCACTCCGTCGAGCTTCATCCATTTGCTGAACATTGCATCTTTGTAGATAAAGTCCTCCGGCGTCCTTGCTCCGTACCGGCATACGACCTTTTTGAAATCCTTTATTCTTTCTGTCAGCGTGAGAAAAAGCGACCTGATTGGAGCCAGTCCCACACCGCCGCCGACTATATAAACCTCTTTACCGACAAAATCATCAACCGGATAGCCGTTGCCGTAGGGCCCGCGGAGGCCGATCTTCTGTCCTTTTTTGCACTCGTGCAGCAACCCTGTAACCCTGCCTGCCTTCATAATCGTTATATCCATCTTCTCTTTCAGCGATGGTGACGACGACGGAGTAAAAGGTGCTTCGCCTTCACCGGGAAGGGTAAGCTGTACGAACTGGCCTGTATCGAACGTGAATTGCTCTTCCGGCACAACCACGAATGTCTTTATCGTGGGCGATTCGTCAATGATATCCACAATTTCACTGTTTATCGGCTGGTATAGAGTCGGTTTCATTTTTTAACTTTAGCCTTTGGTCTGCTTTTTAATTCCTCGTTAAGTTTTTTTAGCACTTCACGAATATCCATCTTATGCAAGTCTGCATCGATGCATCTGCCGCACCCGACGCACATATAAATCCCGTACCTGTCAAGGAAAAACGAAAACTTATGTAGCAACCGGTGCTTGATTCTGTCACCGACAGCCTTTCTTGGGTTCTCCCCGCCCGCAACACGTGCATAAGCCATTCGCATACAGCTGTCAACCATCTTCATCTTTGCGAAATAGTTTTTCTGCTTTACATCGTAAAGATAAAAACAATGACACGTCGGGCAGACCCTTGTGCATGCCTGGCATTCAACGCACTTTTGCGACTCAATGTCAAAAACATCAGAATCCGCATTGTTCTCAATTACCTCGTTAGGCCGGGCGTCAAGCTCGAATTCGGCATTTTGTTTTTTCAGTTGTTCTATCGTCTCAGCGCGAATGGCGTCTCTTTCGTCAATCGCACCACCGGGTACTTCTGTAAGTAGCTCTTTGTATTTGTTGATAAATCGCTCGCCTCTGTCTGAACCTGCCTCTACTATAAAGCCGTCCTTCACCTTGGAAAGGTTCAAATCAAAGCCTTTATCCGAGTAGGGCTTGCCCTCGAAAAGCGTGCAGCAGCAGCTCTGTGCCGGCTCGAAACAGTCACCGGATATCACGAACATCTTCTCTCGCCTTGCTTTATAGTAGGGGTCGACGAATTCCGGCTCCTCGATGAAGACCTTATCGAGCGCTTCCAGCGAACGCAAATCGCAGTCCTTAAGCCCGAAGACGGCAAATTCCTTTATTTTTTGCGGCTCTACCGGCTCAGGGTAAACTGCCGCGAGCTCGCGAAACGGAAAAAGAAAATCCTTCACCGGCATACAGCAGCGTATGTTGTTGAATTCCATTTCTCTGTCCGATTCGGGATTGTATTTTACAAATACATAGTATTCACCGCTTTTTTTGGGGACATAAAGCTGCATTTGAGCGTTAACGGCATCCAGAAACGGTTTTAGTTCTCTTGTAAAAGCTGTTTTCATTTATATCTCTATTTTGGTTTATTAATCATTGGGTTTTCTTATGTTGTAAAAAACTTAGATAAAAACATATTCCCTTAATTTTTGCTATTCTTTTTTGCTTCAGTTTTTATTTTTTCCTATCTTGCAGGCATATAGTAGGGTAGTCTCGCAAGGTCCAGGGCGATATTGATTGTTATAACCTTAACTTTTTTCGGCACCTTAATCCGGCAGGGCGAAAAGTTCAAAATCCCTGTAATGCCTGCGCTTACAAGAGTATCTGCAGTCTGCTGGCTCGCCTGCCGGGGGACAGTTATGATACCTATTTTTATATCTTTGTTTTTCAGGCTGGAAATTTTAGAGACGTCCTGAACGGTTATATTATTAATTTTTTTACCGATTTTTTTTTGGTCGTTGTCGAAAGCTGCCACAATTTCAAACCCGTAAATCGCAAAACCCGGATAGGCCAAGACAGCAGAGCCTAAATTGCCCACGCCGACGAGTGCGGCCTTGTGGGTAGTATCGAGTTTTAGTATTTTCTTTATTTGCCTTATTAGCTTTTCAACGTCATAGCCCACGCCGCAGGTGCCGAACGCCCCAAAATTCGATAAATCCTTTCTTATCTGCCAGGGGTTAATTCCCAAATGACCTGATAACTCCTTGCTGGATATGTTCTTATATCCCTGCTTAAGGAAGCCCGTCAGGTCCCTTAGATAAATTGGCAGCCGCCTTATAGTTTCATCCGGTATCTTGCGATAAGGCATAGTTCACTTTATTATTTTACCCTTGACTTTGAATTTGTGTTCACAATCACAAAGTTATTTTATAGTTATTTTTCTTTGAGTCAAGAGAATTTGTGGAAAAATTCATTCTTGTTTCAGATTAAAAATCAAATTTAGCCTGGAATGATATAACTCCTTATTTTGTAATAAGATGTAGCGATTTTATAGCCTTGCTGGAAATAGCCGAAAATGTGCGAAAAATTACAAAAATTTGCGCTTCTTTAACCAAAAGTAACCGGAAATGATACGTTTTTGCCCTTTTTGAGCTTGTTAAAAAAAGTCTAGTTATTGATAGTCAAGATCTAAAATTAAATCACACTTCATAAGTGAAAAGTTGAAAGCAGTGGCTTATGCACAACAAAAGAATTAATAATCTCAGTAGGGCAGTGCAAAGGCTAGGCTCAAAAATGAACCACCAACAGGCTCAGAAATGCGCCGCTAACAGGGTCGAAAGTGAGCCGGTGAGTGGTTCAAAACCTGCATTTCCACCGGCTCAGAAATGCGCCACTACTAATACATATACTAATACAGAGACTAATAAAGGTACTGCAGCCGACTTGCCTATGCCTGCCGGTGGGCAGGCAAGTCGTCTGCTGGAACAAAAAAGAGGCGCTGAGTCTTCACGTCGGTTTGAAATACTGGTTGCGAGATATGTTATGATGCGTCCGAAAGGTTTTTTATTACCGCGATTTCGTCACAATGGTCCTGCTTGGGGCAGCGGGCACAGTCGCTCCAGACCTTCATAGGTAATTCGTCTTTATCGACTGTCTCGAAGCCCAATTTCTGGAAAAAGGCCGGCTCTAATGTTAGTGCAAAAACACGTTTCAGACCAAGTCCAGCAGCTTGCTTGAGGGCTTCTGTCACAAGAGAGGTGCCGACGCCTGTACCTTTATGACCATCGTCAACTGCAAGTGATTTAATCTCAGCCAAATCTTCCCATATGATATGCAAAGCGCAGCAGCCGACAATTCTCCCATCGGCTTCAGTTATGATAAAGCTGCGAAGATTCTCATAGATATCTGCCTTCGAGCGAAACAGCATCTTATCCTGCTCGGCATAGTCACTGATTAGAGCATATATAGCCTCTGCATCCGGAATTTTCGCACTGCGTACGTTCATAGCCGGCAAGTATAAACAATCGGCTGATAATTTCCAATATCTATACTAATTTCAATACCGAAAAAATTCGATCGAGTCGATGTTAAAAAACGAAAAAAAGCTGGCAAAAAGGCTACATATCGCTAAAATGACCGCCATTATGAGATTTATCCTGATTGATAAAGTTATATCGCTTGAAAAGGCAAAGCTGATAAAAGCCGTCAAGAGTGTTTCTCTGGCCGAAGAGTATTTAGCCGACCATTTTCCGGCCTTTCCGGTCCTGCCGGGAGTGCTTCTATTGCAGGGAATGATAGAGTCCGCGTCCTGGCTGGTGCGTGAGACGGAAAATTTCGCTCACAGTATGATATTGCTTGAACAGGCAAGGAATGTTAAGTATAAAAGCTTTCTGGCGCCGGGCGGCCTGATTGAGTATAACGTAGAGGCCAAAACAATTGAGGAAAACCTCAGCAGTTTTACAGGTGAAGGCGTCTCAAACGGCGAAAAAATAGTTGAAGCGAAGTTCGCTCTCAGGCATTTCAACCTTGCTGATAAAGATTCAGCTATGGCTGAGCTGGATAGCCGTATAATCGAAAGCCTGAAACAAAGATGGAAACTATTAACGGGCCCTTAAGGATTAGGCCTCGAAAAGATATTAAAAAATATTGAGACGAATAATTTACCGGAGGTAAAAAAGTATGGCAATGAGTCGGGATGAGATTTTCAATAAAGTACAGGAAGTTCTGGTTGACGCATTGGGCCTCGACGAAGATGAGGTTACAGCAGAAGCTACTTTAATGGGAGACCTTGGCGCCGAAAGCATTGACTTTCTCGACATTGTGTTTCGGCTCGAAAAGGCTTTTGGTTTTAAGATACCGAGAGAGGAGTTGTTCCCCATCGAAAATATGATGAGCAATCCTGAGTTCGTAAAAGACGGCAAACTCACGGAGACCGGCCTGGCTGAGCTCGAAAAGAAAATGCCTCACACCGACTTTGCCGATTTCGCCAATGACCCCGATATAAACAAGCTCGGCAATCTGTTTACAGTCAATTCCATCGTAAACTACGTCGAAAGCAAAATGGCGAGTAACGTTTAGTCCGTAAAAATATAAATGCGCTGGATATGGATAGATAAATTCACAGAGTTTGAAAGCGGTAAACGTGCAGTTGCCGTCAAAAATGTCACTCTTGCCGAAGAGCATCTGCACGACCACTTCCCCGGTTATCCGGTTATGCCCGAATGCCTGTGTATCGAGGCGATGGCGCAGACCGCGGGCATACTTGTAGGCGAAGCAAAAAACTTTCAGGAGAAAGTGATACTGGCAAAAATCAAAAAGGCCGTTTTTTTCGATTACGTCAAGCCCGGCGATACTATAAATCTTGAAGCAAAAATCGAATCAATCACCACCGAAGCCGCATCAACCACCGGAAAAATTACCTGTGGAGAAAAAACAATTGCTGAAATCGATTTAATGTTCAGCCACATCGACCGCAATATCGGCGGAAAAGAATTTCCCGACGAAAACTTTGTCTTCACCGACACCTTCAAATCGCTTATGCGAGGCGTTGTTTTTTCGGAGCCTGATTAAATGAACACATCGGCCGCCGTTATTACAGGCCTGGGTGCCGTAAGCCCGCTCGGACTGACATCAGCCGAAATGTTCAGCGCCTTAAAGGCTGGCAAATGCGGCATCGGTAGAATCACAGCTTTTGACCCTGTCGGCTTTAACTGCAAAATTGCAGGCCAGTGCCCGGATTTCAAGGTCGGTCAATTCCTGCCAAAAACTTACCGCAAGGCTGCGAAGCTGATGTCGAGAGACATTGAGCTCTCCGTCGTTGCAGCTTACGAAGCTGTAACTAATAGCGGCCTGGTAACAAAAGCCATTGACCCCGAAAAAGTAAATGTCAATCCTGCCCGTTTCGGTATCAATCTTGGTGCCGGGCTTATAAGCTGTGACCTTGTCGAGCTCGCACCTGCTGTCGCTCAAAGCATCACCGAGGGAAAATTTGATATACGAAAGTGGGGCAAGGAAGGGCTCGAGCTTGTAACGCCATTATGGCTTCTCAAGTACCTGCCGAATATGCTCGCCTGCCATATCGGAATCATCCACGATATTCAGGGCCCGAGCAACACCATCACTTGTGCCGAGACATCGGCTCTGCTTGCGATAAGTGAGGCGACTTCTTTTATAGAGCGCGGAATGTGTGATATTGCTCTTGTTGGCGGCGCCGAGGCGAAGGTAAATCCGATAGTAATGATAAGGCAGTGCCTTACCGGCAGGGCGACGGCGGAGGCAAATGAATCTCCCGAAACCGCCTGTCGGCCGTTCGATGCCGATGCAAGAGGCTCTGTTTTCGGCGAGGCTGCTGGTATCATTACTATCGAAAATCGCGAACACGCCCAAAAGAGAGGCGCGAAAATCTACGCCGAAATTGCTGGTACAGGCCAGGCCAGCAGTCCAAATAAGGCCTTCGAACATATCGAGCCCGACGGTCGGGGCATTGCAATTGCAGTTGAAAACGCACTCAATGACGCAGGTATTGAACCTGCCGATTTGGATTTGCTCATACCGCACGGTACAGCTATACCCGCCGACGACCTCGCAGAAGCAAGGGCAATTGAAAAAGTACTCGGTGACGCAGTAAAAACCGTTCCAGTCTGGCCGACAAAGAGTATGCTCAGCAATACCGGCGCAGCATCTGGTGCTCTCGATGTTATCGCTGCCGCATTCGCTGTCACGGAAGGTATAATACCCGCTGCTAAAAATTACCTTAAGAAAGCTGATGGCTGCAACCTGAATATTGTCACCGAGCCGATTGAAAAAGTAATTAAATATGTACTATGCTGCAGCTACACTTATGGCGGCCAGACCGCCGCAGTGGTATTAAAGAAGATTGATTGAATTATGGCTGAAAAAGTTGTAATAACTGCAATGGGCATCGTTTGTCCCTTGGGCCACGATGTGGAAACGCTCTGGGCTGCGATAATGCAGGGAAAAAGCGGCATGGATTATACAACTATTTTTGATGCATCCACTTTTCCTTCAACCTTCAGCGCAGAAGTCAAGGACTATCACCTTTCGAAATTTATAAAAAACATAGACCTGCACAGAGACTGCAATCGCGGTTGCTCTTTTGCTTTAGGCGCAGCCGCTCAGGCCTGCAGACAGGCAGGCATCGATATCGAAACCGACGAACCGAAAGACGGTATCGACCGAAAAAGGCTGGGCATATATCTCGGTGCCGGTGAAGGCTCGGTTAATAACGATGTATTTTTCGACTGCATCGTAAAGGCCTGGGACAACGAGAAAAATGTTATGGACTGGGGCAGATGGGCACAGGTCGCTTTCAGCGATATGTCACCTGCCGGTGAGCTTCAGCAGGAGCCGAATATGCCCGCGGCACATATAGCACTTCTTACCGGTGCTCGAGGCCCGGTCTTTAGCTGCCTTACAGCCTGTGCAGCAAGTACACAGGCCGCTGGTGAAGCTACGATGCTGATAAGAAACGGCAAAGCAGACGTGGTGGTTGCTGGCGGTGCTCACTCGATGATACACCCGCTCGGCCTTACCGGCTTTAACCGTCTGACCGCGCTTTCGACAAGAAACGACAGCCCGCAAACCGCATCAAGACCATTCTCGGCAACCAGGGATGGTTTCATACTCGGTGAAGGCTCCGCAATCCTGATTTTGGAATCGCTAAGCTCAGCAAAAAAAAGAGGCGTTCAAATCCTCGCAGAGGTCATTGGTTTCGGCAGCAGCTCGGACGCCTTTCGTGTCACTGATATGCACGAGACCGGCAGGGGGGCAATACAGGCAATGACAGCCGCCCTTGAAGATGCCGGTATAACCTACAAGGATATAGATTACATTAACACACACGGCACAAGCACCGTCGAGAACGATTCAGTAGAGACAAAGGCGATTAAAGCTGTATTCAAAGAAAGGGCAAAACAGGTCCCTGCCAGCAGCGTTAAGAGTATGCTGGGCCATTTAATCGGTGCTGCCGGCGCCGCCGAGCTGATAACCTGCGTTCTGGCGATACGCGATAATATCGTCCCACCGACGATGAACCTGAACGACCCTGACCCTGAGCTCGACCTCGACTACGTCCCCAACGAGCCAAGGGAAATGACCGTCAATATCGTAATGAACGAATCTTTTGGCTTTGGCGGACAGAATAATGTCGTTATAATCAAAAGATACGAAGAATAATTATGATAGACATTAAGCAAATAAGAGAAAATCCGGATAAGTTCAAAAAGGCGGCGGCTGATAAATATTTTGATGTCGATATCGATAGACTGCTCGAAGTAGACTCAGCCTTGAAAGAAGCAAAACAGAATTTGCAGCAAATCGCTACTGAAAAAAATAAATTAGGCAAAGACATCCCGAAACTGTCCGGCAATGAAAAACAAAAAGCCCTGGACGACTTGGCAAAACTTAAACAGCAGGAGGAAGAATTTAACGAAAATATCAAAAACTATCAGCCGGAATTTGACCGGCTTATGCTATTGGTCCCTCAGCCGCCGGACAAAGATGTCCCGCCCGGCAAAGACGATACCGAGAATAAAGAAATCCGAAAAGAGGGCACTATTCGCAAATTCGACTTCGAGCCTAAAGACCACGTACAGCTTGGTCTTGCCCTTGATATTATCGATATCGAGCGTGGCGTAAAGCTTGCCGGAACGAGAAATTATATTCTCAAAGGTGACGGTGTGCTTCTGCACCAGGCTCTCCTGCGTTTTGCTATGGACCTTATGGTCGGCAAAGGCTATGTCCCCTTAACTGCTCCTGTTCTCGTCAGGGATGAACCTATGGTCGGTACGGGCTTTTTCCCCGGCTCGGAAGACCAAACCTATCAGCTTCCGAAAGACCAGCTCAATCTCATCGGCACCGCCGAGGTGCCATTGACCGCCTATCACAGCGGCGAAATATTAAAGGCAGAGCAGCTACCCTTAAAATACGTTGCACTGTCAAGCTGTTTCAGAAGGGAGGCCGGCGCAGCGGGCAAAGATACTTACGGCCTGTATCGTGTCCATCAGTTCGATAAGGTTGAACAAGTCGTCGTCTGCGAGAACGATGTTGAAACAAGCAATAAATTTCACGAAGAAATCCTCGCCAACGCCGAGGCTGTAGTGCAGGCGCTGGAGCTGCCTTATCGCATTGTTAATGTCTGCACCGGTGATTTAGGTCGCGGACAGGCCAAAAAATTCGATATTGAAGTCTGGATGCCCTCGCGAAACAGCTATTGCGAGACGCACAGTGCAAGCAAATTCTACGATTTTCAGGCAAGGCGATTGAACCTGCGCTACAAGGACCCGAAGACAAAGAAAAATATCTTCTGCCACACATTAAACAACACAGTAATCGCTTCACCGAGAATATTAATCCCAATCCTTGAACTCTATCAAAACAAAGACGGCTCAGTGACTATCCCCAAAGTCCTGCGTCCCTATATGAACGGCAAAGAAAAAGTATCACCGAGTTCCTGACATATTTCCCCGAATTCTGTGCCTTGATTTCCTCTTGCATCCTGAGTTTGTAATCTGTAGTCTATTTGTATATGGACATAATCCAAAAGAAGCTGGAGCTTATCGATAAAAAACTTGCTCTTAGTCCCCGATACATCATTCAGCAAATCATTCGCAAAGCACCGCTTGTTTTTTTAGCACTCGGCTTGATAATCGGAACAGGGCTGCAGAATTTTTTGGCTGTACCTTTTACAATATGGCTTATAGTATTGGGGATTTCATTACTGTTAGCTGTAGTAGTTTTCGCTGTTGGCAAATCATCGGCATCCACGTACACAATCGCTTTTACAGCTTTGCTCTGCTTTATTTGTCTTGGTGCTATCCGGCTGGCAAGCCTTTCAAAGCCGGAACCTAACGATGTAACAAATTTCGTCGGCGACAAAGAAGCACTCGCAACGATAAAGGGCGTAATCGTTACCGAACCTTATATAAATAGATACGACAACTGGAAATTTGCTCGCTACAAATTCACCGACCCTGCGACAAGCTTTTATCTCGAACTTACCGAAGCACAAACCACTGAAGGCTGGCAAAAGGTGACAGGCACCGTCCGCGTTCGGGTTGAAGAGCCTGTTTTTGATTTGAAAGCCGGTGATTACGTCCGGCTTTATTGCTGGCTCGATAGGTTCGGCCCGCCGACAAATCCCGGCCAGTTTAATCTGAAAAAATATCTCGCTCGGGAAAATATCTATGTCGCCGCCTCCGTAAAGTCCCGTAAAGCTATCAAGCTGCTGCAAAGCCATCCCAAAGACAATTTTACGAAGCTCAAAAGAATCCTTCGGCAAAAAGTATCACAGGCCCTTCTTTTGGACGTCTGGGCCGGGCGTTCGAGCAGGGCGCTGCTCGAGGCTCTGTTTCTGGGATATCGAAGAAACATCGACAGCGAGACATATCTGGCCTTTAAAAAAACCGGACTATTGCATTTTCTCAGCCTGTCGGGTATGCATTTTGGTATTCTGATTGCAGTTATCTGGTGGCTGTGTAAAACGGCAGGTATGCTTAAACGGCCGCGCTCGGCGGTTTGTATAATCGCATCTGTTCTTTTTTTGCTGATTATCCCGCCCAGGGCACCTGCCGTAAGGGCTGCCGTTATAAGCATTGTTTTCTGCGCCTCTTCTTTCTTTCGTCGCAGGCCGAATCCATTTAACAGCCTGTCACTGGCCGCGATTATAATCTTGCTTGTCAGGCCGAACCAATTATTCCAAGCAGGCTTTCAGCTCTCTTTTGCAACATTGCTCGGCATTTTACTTTTTTATGAGCGCATCCATTTTTTCTTATATGAAAAAATAAATCACTTTATAAATTTTGACGCAATATCAGAAAGAAGTTTTCTATTTAGGACATCCGCAGAAATTCTCTTTGACTCTTTAAAGCTCTTCTCTGTCGGTCTTGCAGCTTGGCTCGGCGGCGCAGGTATCCTGCTCTATCACTTTCACACAATCACACCTTTTGCGAGTATATGGACCGTTATCACGTTTCCATTTGTCGCCTTGATTTTGACAATCGGTTTTCTGAAAATTTTTATTTCATTGCTTTTGCCGACTCTCGGTTTATTTTTGGCATTACTTATAAGTGCCCTGTCTTTTATGTTAATTAATCTCGTAAAACTTTTCGCAAGAATTGGCATATCCGAAATACTCATAGGGCATATGTCAATCGTATTCATAGTTTTTTATTATGTCTCCGTTGTATTCATTGCCTTTTTCCGTTTCCGCCGCCCCGTATTCAAGCGTATTGTTTCCACCGCTTTAGTCGTCGCTTTGCTCACAACGGTTTTTACCGTAAGATGGAACAGGACTCACCGCCGTAATCTCATTTTGACCTGTCTTGATGTAGGTCACGGCCAGTCAATCCTTGCACAGCTTCCGGGCAAAGCAAATCTTCTTTTTGACGCAGGCTCACTTTACAAATCCGACCCCGGCAGAAGAATGATTCTGCCGTTTTTAAATTTTGCCGGCATAAACAGAATCGACGCTATCCAGATAAGCCACTTCGATATCGACCATATAAACGCAATCCCCGAGATCGTCGAAACCTGCAACGTCGGCTCTTTATTCGTAAATGAAGTCTTTTTCGACAGCAACGACCAGCAGGATACAGTAAACTTTCTCATCGACACTCTCGCCAAGAACAATCGCTATATCGAGAAATTAAGCCATAACCTGACAATAGAAAGCCCTGCGAGAATAAAAATATTATGGCCCGACACGAAAATTAAAGATTATCAGAAGTTAAGTGACAACGATAAATCCACCGTTTATCTGCTCGAATTTGCCGGCAGGAAAATCCTTTTGTGCTCGGATATCGAAAAGCCCGCGCAGCAAATGCTCCTTCAACTCTACCCGAATCTTAAAGCTGACGTGGTGTTCGTTCCCCATCACGGCTCAATTAACACACTCGATTTGAACTTTCTTCAAAAGCTTCAGGCTTCAATACTAATATGCTCTTGCAGCCGCAGTCACTATGAAACCAGACCTCTTTCGTCAATGAAAGGTGCAAAATTTTACACCGTGCGCGATGGTTCGGTAAGGATTTCTATAGACCCGCAAGGCCGGATAGAACACAGCTCGTTTATAAAACAAAAGCAGCCTCCGTTAGAATAGAGGCTGCTTTAGCAAAACGAAGTTTAATTTACTAAAATTTATCTCACATCATATGCACAACGACTTCTACCCTTCGGTTTCTTGCCTTGCCTGCCGCGGTGGAATTTGACGCTTTAGGTCTGTATTCGCCGCAGCCGCTGGCGCGTATTCTATCCGTTGGTATCCCGCGCTGCATTAAGTATCTGGCGACACTCAGGGCCCTCTGAGTAGACAATTCCCAGTTGTCTTTCCACTTCGATTTCTTAATTGGGTCGTTATCCGTATGACCCACAACATCGATTTGTTTTCCTGCATATTTGCTGTTGATAACTGAGGCAATATGGTCAAGCTCGGTACTGGTTGTCTTTTTCAAGTCCGCTTTGCCTGAATCGAACAGTATCGCGGTTTCCAATGTCACTGTTATCGTGCCCGTTGACGCGTCGAAAGCGACATCGTAACCCTTTCCAAATCCGCTGGCTTCGGCCGGTGTTTTATTAAACTCGGCAATTTGTCTTTGAAGCTCGTCGATAGTTTGCTGTTCCTCTGTGAGCTGTTGTGCGAGCTGTCCCTTTTCTGCCTTTTCATGTTCCAGCAAACCCAGCGCATTTTGATACTTTACATAAAGATTTTCATATTTTTTCTTCCAGTTGGTGCAGCCGGACAAGAGAGTAACACATACGAGACAAATAATAATCACCATTGTTTTTTTGCTGACGGCCTCCATTTGAAACCTCCTTTTTCTACCTCACTAATGATTATACCAAAAATCCGTTTTCACTTATATGATGATAGCGTAATCGCTTGCCAGTATTCAATAATAATATCATTTAGAATCATAACAGCAAATACTCCCATTGACAAGAACGGACCATAAGGAATTTGTCGAATTTTTTTAAAAAACATTTGACTGCCTGCCCAGATGAGCCCGAAGAACGGTGCGACAAAAAAAGCTGCCACCACCGCTAACGGCCCGATAATCGCCCCTGCAGCCGCCATCAAATGCACATCCCCCAGCCCCATTGCCTCTTTTCCAAATCCGAGCGTACCGAAAATACGCGTCGCCCAGATGATGCCTCCCCCGACAAAAAACCCAAACAGGCTGCCCAAAATCCCTGATACTAACGGATTACCGGCAAATCCCGCCCACCAGGCCGGATTTGTTAACTTAATAATCCAATAAGAACCAATTGAGCAAATAACAACCGGCGCTAAAAAAATAACCTCCTTAAGCATCTCGGCACGGTGGTTAAACGTCGGCTCAGCCTGCTCTGCCTCATTTTTACCTTCCTGAGCCTGCTCAGTTTCATAACTTCTTTTAATCAAGCCCATTCCGAGCAGTATCAGAGAAATAACAAGACCTATCAGGGCGCCTGCCGCCAGAGCTGCTGTCCCTGAACCGGCGCTCGGCAGAGGATAAAAACCGCCAGATTGGGCTCGTGAAATAACAAAGACACCAATGCCGCTGCCAAGCACACCTACAACTGCTGCGAACCAGCAGATGACTATCGGTATGACCCACAGCTCCAAATCTATCGCTGATGATGCTATAAGAGCTGAAAGCAGAATTATATGCAGAAGATACACGAACCAGCCTCCCTGCCAGAATGCCGACAGTCCTCTGTGTCCGTTTATATCAAAAACACGAACCTCGAAAACAAAATACAAAACAAAAAGCAAAACAAAAACAATCCCTGTCAGCAGCTCCACAAAAAAATATCTGGCAGATATAGGCGCCTTGCAGTACCTGCATCTGGCCCGCAGGATAAGCCACGAAACAAGCGGAATATTATCGTAAAAGCGAATAGGCTTGCTGCACTCAGGACACGCAGATGCCGGTCTTATTAATGACTTATCGCGCGGCAACCGGTAAATCACCACGTTCAAGAAGCTGCCGACACAACAGCCGAGTGCGAAAATAAAAACCAACCAAATCCAGAGCGGTCCACCCACAGCACTTCCCTTGCCTGTTATTTATTCTTTCTCCCTGTTTACAATACCACTGACTTTCATCTGCAAACCGAACAGACGGATAAATCCGGTCGCATCCGTCGGGTCGTATTCTGCTCCCATCTTAAAGCTTGCCAGGTCTGGCCGGTACAGGCTCTTCGGACTCTTGATACCCGCCAGGCTGCACTTGCCTTTATATAATTTCAAACGCACACTGCCCGTGACATTGCGCTGAGTGACATCCACAAATGCATCAATTGCCTCGCGAAGCTGTGTAAACCATTGGCCGTAATAAACAAGCTCTGCATATTTGAGCGCAACCTGCTGTTTGTAGTGCATCGTTTCCCTGTCGAGCGTGAGCGTCTCAAGCGCTCGATGTGCAGTAACGAGTATCGTCCCGCCCGGTGTCTCATATACACCGCGCGACTTTATCCCTACCAGCCGGTTTTCCACAATATCCGTCTGGCCGATTGAATGCTCACCGCCTATCGAGTTCAACTGCTCAATCAGTTTAACTCCGTCAATCCTTTTGCCGTTAAGCTTTACCGGAATCCCTTCTTCAAAACCAATCTCGACGTAAGCTGCCTTTTCAGGGGCCTTTGAAACAGGATTCGATATCACGAAAAGACTGTCCTTCGGCTCGTTCGCAGGGTTCTCAAGGTCTGCACCTTCGTGACTTATATGCCACAGGTTTCGGTCCCTTGAGTAAAGCTTCTTCTTACTCTGCTCGATTGGGATATTATGTTTTTTGGCATATTCAACCGCAGCCTCTCTGCTGGTAAGCTTAAAGTTAGGGTCCTTCCACGGCGCAATAATCTTTAGCGCCGGGTCAAGTGCCATAAACGTTAGTTCGAACCTGACCTGGTCGTTGCCCTTACCTGTCGCACCGTGTGCAACAGCCGTCGCACCTTCCTTCTGAGCGATATCGACCTGGTGCTTGGCGATTAAAGGCCTTGCAATGCTTGTCCCCAGCAGGTAGTCATTTTCATAGACCGCACCGGATTTCAGCATCGGCCAGATATAATCCTCGACGAGCTCTTTTCGCAAATCTTTAACGATGCACTTTACTGCCCCTGTTGCAAGAGCTTTGTTTTTAATACCTTCAAGCTCATTGCCCTGGCCGAGCTCTGCCGCAAAAGCGATTACATCGTAACCGTACGTCTCTTTAAGCCAAGGCAGAATTACGCTCGTATCGAGCCCGCCGCTATACGCCAGCACCACTTTTTCTTTCTTAGCCATTTTTTTGGCCCTTCAAAACAAATTTAACTCGGTTAAAAACAGGATTATAAATTAACACTGTCTCAAAAACAAGACCAACTGAAAAGAAAAAAACCGGCAGGCCGTCCAAATTTGCTTCGGGTCCTGCCGGTCTTGAATTCCGTTATACTACAGTCAGTTCCCGAATTTTATCTCTGGCATCTCTCTGCCGAGACGCTCGTATGTCTTTTTAAGAGCTTCAATAAATTCATTCTGCTTTATAAACTCGACATGACCGTCAACAAAGCCGACATTTAAGCCGCCCCTGCAGAATTGTGGATTCTCATACAATAGTATAATTTTACCAGTCTCTGGAATATCAGCTCTCTCAACAGGCACCATAATATAGCTCGGCCCAACAAAATTTTTAGGCTTACGAGGGCTTTCAAATATCTTCGATGCGTCTTTTTTAGAAGCGAAACCCATACACTTTGTCACTTCCTCATCATCCATACTTTCCGGCAATTTCCCCTCGTGCTCATCTGCATAAATAATCAGACCGATCTGAATTTGACGAATGTTACCAGCCGAGGCCGCTCTTTTAGCTTGTTCCCTTGCGCCGCTCAATGCTGGCATAAGTACTCCCATACCAACCGCTGCTCCTGCGGTAGCGCCAATGGTCTGCTCGACTCCGATACCTTTATATCTCGAACGCAGCCCGTCCTCGTCGAACCAGCAATACTCGCACGATGGCCCCATCTTCTCCGCTATATGCGATAGAGATGGAAGCATAAACGGCAGCTTAATACCTGCATTCGCAGCGAGCATTGTAACCATAGGCCAGAACTGCTGTGCACCCATCATCATATCGTTGAATTGTGCCTTCGAGTCGGTATAGCTGAGAAACACCAGATTGCTGGGCAGTCCTTTTGTCGCCTTTTTATATCCGGCGGTCTCTCGTATTGAGCTTGCCTTGCGGTTCTGTGCTGTTATCTGTTTAATCGCGGCGCTGCACATAGCACCGTTCGTCCCAATAACCGCATAATCATCAACAACAGTCCAGGTCGGCACCACCTGCATCATCGCAAGCGGCATTATCGCGAATGTATGTACCGTTCTGCCGTCCTGAACCTGCGAGCTTACCTGCACCATTCCCTCGCTTTTTGCCGACGCATAACTGCCGATTGCTTCCATTACCTTTTCGAAGCTTTGTTTATTTTTCAAACCTATAATAAAAATCGCACCACCGGTGGGAGCTTCTGTTATAACGCCCGCCGGCATTGAATAAACAACCGCCGGCCCTGAAAGGCTTGCTAGCAATTCATTACGAATGCTGAAACCAATCTCCGATTCAGCTTTCTTGATAGCATCCTGTACTTCTATATAATCTTCGGCTGGCGCTACGGCTTGAATCGCACTCACTACTGTATCGTAGATTCCGATCATTTCTATATTAAGTACTGTTGCATCGACTGCCCTTGAATCGACCATATCCAGCATCCCTGCATTTATCGGCCTTATATATCTGAACAGACCTTTGCGCTGAGAACCCAGCTCGATAATCTCATCGCAAACCAAATCAGGCCCTGAAAATCCCAGCCTCGATTTAGCAGCCTTTATATCGCTCACTCCGAGAGCATCCAGAAGAGCTGTAACCTTTTGCAGCTCCTCTTCACCAGCCTTCTCACTTTCGGACTTGATAAGCCCTGAAATCTTTTGGAAATCAACATACATCGCGAGCGCGTCACCGCTGCCCGGTACATTTGCCAGGTAATCCTGCGTAACTCTGCTTTGGCCGCCTTTCAGATATTTTACCGTTAATCCATCTTTGTCATCTACCGCGAAGACAAGGTAATTGCCGACCATGCCCCAGTAAACTCGAACCTCATCCACGTCACTCGGCCCATGCAGCTTCAGGCCGGCTACATCTACGTCGACGATATCTCCCTTATCAGCCATTCCCTCGAACTCGGCAATCTTATCCGCTATTTCGGATTTCCTTGTGCCTGTGTCGACGATTACAAATCCGTAGAGCGGGAAGTCTTCATTGTTTTTGTCTATCGCCGCTCCTGCAATAATCGGACGCTTCAGCAACGTCTGAGCTAAGTTGAGAATCTTTTCAGGTATCTTCGCTCCGTTCGCGTCAGGAATTTCCTGTTTTAACTTGTTTAAAAGTTCGGTCTTTATTGCCTGGTAGAAGTTCTGTGTCGAGGCATCGTACCACATCTGGCCTAAAATAGTCTTCTCGAATGCAGGCTTGAGTTCATCACAGCCGCTTGCTGCGATAAACCCCACTGTATCATCAGGCAATAAAACGCTCAGCCGTTCTACACCTGATTGGGCTGAAAAAGCTGTTGGTCCAGCCAAACCTGCGAATAAAACCACCGCACACACGATAATTTTTTTGCAATTTATCCTACACATAATTTTTCCTCACAAATTAGTTTTTAATGTTAAAAACGAGCATCTACTATTATAGACACTATTACTGTTTTTTCATTTCAAAAATTCTACGAATTTTTTCGATGATTTCTTGTTTCTTATTTTCGCCTGTAAATAGCTTTAATTGTTCTGCTGCCTGGTTGATGAACATATCGACACCGCTGATAATTTTTGCGCCGGCTTGCTTTGCCTGTTTTAATAGTAGCGTCTCAGCCGGGTTATAAACCGTATCGAAGACCACCATGTCCTTTTTGATATACTCTTTCGCCAATACCGTTGCTTCGGCATCCGGGTGCATCCCGATACTGGTGCAGTTTATGACGAGTCTCGCTCGCAGATTCGGCAAATCATCAAGACCAGCCCACTCACCGCCGAATTCGCAAGCCAGTTTTTCAGCCTTTTCGATAGTTCGATTATAAATCTTAACTTTCCCACCTGCGTCACTCAACCCCGCCACTATAGCCCTTGCTGCTCCTCCAGCCCCAATCACCGCGACAGGCATATCTTTGAAATCAGTTCTGCTGATTTTCATTCCATTTGTAATCGCATCCAGAGCACCGATGTAATCCGTATTATAAGCTGCAAGCTTGGTATCTTGTGACTTAATTATTATCGTGTTAGCAGCGCCGATTCTTTCCGCCAACGGCTCAACGAAACCGCCTTTTGACTTAACGAACCCAAGTGCATTTTGCTTGTGCGGTATCGTAACACTGAATCCCTTAAAATCGAGCCAGCCTCTTTTCAGTATGCTTTCAATAAATTCGCTAAACTTACTCTTGTCGCCTTCGACGAGCAGCGGCAAATACAATTTATTAGCACCAATCTCGGCAAACAACCCGTTGTGCACTGCCGGTGACATTGAATGTACTACCGGCGAGCCGATTATACCATAAAGCTCCGTCTCACTATCGATAGTGTCATATCGGTATAGCTTTTTTAATTTTTCTATAGTTATCTGACCCGGCGCCGTCGCAGTTTTTTCATCAAGGCTCGCAAATGTGACAAGGCTGCCGAGCTTTTTTGCAATAATCCTGCTTATCAGCCCCGCCTCGCCCATACAGAAAACAATCGAGTCACTCTTTGCTGTATGCAAAACGTCGAACACTTCGAAACAATCATTAATATGTTCAGCCGTATAGACGAGTTTCGGTATCGCCGACGCGAAATTTCCTTTTACGTCACTATATAGCTTGCCGATATCTTCAAATTTTTTTTCGAAATTATGAGCCGATAGTATCAGCCTCGTTTTCTTATTTTTCTCAAGTGCCGCTTGTATCCTTGTCCGGTTTTCCGGTACCAGGAAATTATCATACTCGAAGTCAATAAAATCGGCTCCTGCCTCTATCGCCGCCGTCAGAACATCTACTCTTAAGTCGTTCGGATAGTCGAAGCAGCCGCCTTGTCTCTTATCTCTGCAGGTTGCTATCAAAGGCAGGCTGCTGTTCCCCCTCGTCTTAGAAATCAATCGCTTGGCCGGTTCAGGTTTTAATTCCTCGAGATAATCAGTGCGCAGCTCTATCGCCTCAGCACCTGCCCTTTGGGCTCTTTTTATCAGTTCGACCGCTCCATCTAAACTGTTTGCTGATATTGGTACTGTCAAATATGTCATAGCTGACATATATAGCAGCGTTTTAAGCTAAAGACAAGGCCAAAAAATGACGTAAAAATATCTATGAAGCCGAAAGGAATCGATATTTTTGGTTACTTTATTCTCTCGGCCTCACGAAGTGAAAATCGGGATTCAGGCTTTTTTCACTTGCCTTTTGGTTTTTTTTAAGTACATTACTGATTTACAGTTAAACGAATATTTGGTTTTTTGGAGAGAACCTTTTATGATAGGCAAAAAGATAAGGCTCGAAAGGATAATAGACCGACAGACGCACAAGACGGTAATTATTCCGATGGACCACGGCGTGACAGTTGGCCCGGTTGAAGGCCTTGAAGATATGCGCTCGACCATCAGCAAGGTCGTTGCCGGCGGTGCCAACGCTATCCTTATGCACAAGGGCATTGTACGTGCAGGCCACAGGGGCGCAGGCAAAGATGTCGGCCTGATTGTACATTTATCAGCCAGCACCTCTCTTGGCCCCGACCCAAATGCAAAAGAGCTTGCCTGCTCTGTCGAGGAAGCTATAAAACTCGGTGCCGATGCCGTGTCCGTACACATCAACCTCGGCGCTGAAACCGAAAGCCAGATGCTGGGCCAGCTCGGCTTCGTCAGCGAAAGTTGTCTCGAATGGCAGATGCCGCTTGTCGCTATGATGTATACCAGAGGCCCCAAAATTAAGGACGAATACAATGTAAAGAACGTCAAACACGCCGCAAGGGTCGGTGCGGAATTGGGCGCAGACATCGTTAAGGTCGTTTATACAGGTAGCGTGCAAAGTTTTTCCGAAGTCGTCAAAGGCTGTCCCGTCCCCGTTGTTATTGCGGGCGGACCCAAAATGAATAGCGACGAAGAAATCTTCAAAATGGTCGAAGGTGCATTAAAAGCCGGAGCTGCAGGCCTGTCTATCGGCAGAAATGCCTTTCAGCACAAAACGCCCGAAAAAATGGTCGCCACCCTCTGCAAAATGGTCCACGAAAACGCAACCGTCGAAGATGCTGTTAAATTCCTGAAAAGCTGATATTGAAAAAAGGTTGTTTAATGAAAAAGCTCTGGGTAAATGCCGTTCCATATAAAAAAGAAATTGCTATAGCTGCGCTGGAGAGCGGCGCAGAAGCCGTCATCCTGCCCGACGGCCAGAGCAAGACCGTGCGCGAGTTCGGCAAAATCAAGACCGTCGAAAAAGACGGTGACATCGTACCCGGCAAAGACGTCGAGTTCATCGACATAAAGAGCAAAGCCGACGAGGATAAAGCTGCTGCAGTGCCGGCTGATAGAATAGTTGTCCTGCGAATGCTCGACTGGACTATCATTCCTATTGAGAACCTGCTCGCAAGAAGAGGTAAAAATATTTTGGTGCAGGTCGAAAACACCGGGCAGGCAAAGCTGATGACCGAAATCCTCGAAAAAGGTGTCGACGGCGTTGTCCTGAGCACCACTGACGTAAACGAAATCAAAAAATGCGCCGAGCTGATTCACAGCATCGGCGAAAAGATTCAGCTTGTAACCGCAACCGTAACAAACATCAAGCAGCTCGGTATGGGCGACCGCTCCTGCCTGGATACCTGCACGCAAATGTCACTCGGCGAGGGTATGCTTGTCGGCAACACCGCATCAGGATTTTTTTTAGTGCATTCGGAATCAATCGATAATCCTTATGTCGCATCGAGACCCTTCAGGGTAAATGCCGGTGCCGTCCACGCATACACACTTGCTCCCGGCGGCAAAACCAAATATCTCGCAGACCTCAAAGCTGGTGACCAGGTTATGCTCGTCAATTTTCAGGGCAAATCCCAGACCGCCTATCTTGGCAGAAACAAAATCGAAAAGCGCCCTATGATGCTAATCGAAGCCGAAGCCGAAGCTCAGCCCATAAGCCTGGTTATGCAGAACGCCGAGACGATTCGCCTCGTTGCTCCTGACGGCGGGGCGGTTTCAATTACAGAGCTGAAAAAAGGCGACAAGGTCCTCGCCCACATTGAAAAAGCCGGCCGGCACTTCGGAATAAAAGTAGAAGAAACACTAATCGAAAGATAAGCAGGACCGTCTTCAGTTCTTTAACCAGTCATTGAGAATCTCCGATTGAAGCTCATTCGGATTCGCTATCGGCTTAAGACTGAAATCATCCTCGAACTGAAGTCCCGCGAAATCGAGGTATTGTGAATAATCTATTTCTTTCACCGTCGTGACATACTCGAAAAATTCTGAAAGGCTGGTCCCCGCAATCTCTTCGCAGACCTGTTGCAGTTCTTTGTCTGTAAAACCTCTTTTAAGCCCTTTGTGGTATTTCCGGTACAGCGTCTGCATCACATCGTCGAAGCTTTTTTCGTTTCTCGTCTCACCGCGAATCTTCAAATCCAGCAGCATACAGAGCCCGGTTCCCTTATCGTAATACGAAACCGTGCCCTCGCCGCCGAAGAACGGCTGAGTAAAAGCCTTATAGCTCGACTCCGCAACGGATTGAAGCCGGTTACCCTCCGAATTCTCATAGCTTTTAATGCAGCCGCTAAACTCCTCGAGAACCTCGCTTCTGCTCATAAATCCTGCGCGATTCAGGATAATATATTCGTAATAAACCGTCCCTCCCTCGGCAAACCACAGCATTTCGGTTTTACTGCCCTTATTGTAATCGAACGGCCCAAGTTCTATAGGCCGGATGCGCTTGACGTTATAAAGGTGGAAAAACTCATGAGCGATAAAGCTCAGCCACCGCTTATATTCCTTAGCGTCATCAAGGTCGGGGACATTTGAAAAAACCGCCATCGAATTCTGATGTTCCAGCCCGCCCAAGCCTTCACCCATCATAATGAACGTATAGTGCTTATAAGGAATCTCACCGACTACCGATGCAGCCGATTCTATCATTCGCGTAAGTACAGAGACGAGCTTGTCACGGTCCGGTTCGTTCGGCTCATAGATTGCTACCCTGTGCGGTATTCCTTGAACCTCAAAGGAAATTATCTCCTGGTTGTTTATAAAAATCGGGCAGTCATAGAGAACATCGAAATTCGCAGCCTGAAATGTGTTTTCTTTTCCCTCGACTGGGTCCAGACCGGTTGATACCTTCTTGAAATTCTTATAAGGTTTAATAGCGACTGTCACCGGATTATCCAGCCTGCCGGCAACATGCATAAAAGCTCCTGCAGGCGATATATAAGCCTTGCTCTCGTTAAGGAAACTATCCGCAACACTTCTGCCGAACGCATATACATTGTAACTTATTGTTATGCTTTCCGCATCGTTGCTTTTGACCTGCCAGGTATTTTTCGCTGTCTTTTCCCACGAAAGCTCTTTGCCGTTTGCGTCTTCAGCCCTGAATTCGCTGACGTTTTCCGCAAAATCCATTATCCGGTAATAGCCCGGCGTCCACGCCGACATCTTGAAATCTATATTCTCGTTTTTTATCCCCTCGCAGCAAAAGACCACGTGATAATGATGTGTATTCGGCTCTTCCATCGAAACGGTAAACGTCATAGAGACTTCGGCCTTTTCTGCTAAAGTAAAAGATGTGGCCGAAAAAATCGCAACACAAAACACCAATATCAGCTTTGTATTCTTCATTTTAATAATTCCTGAAACCTCTCTTATCAATCTGCAATAAACGAAAGTTCATAGAAAATATTTCTGCGGATTCTATTTTATCAAATCTCAAACTTTTTGCACGATTCTATATGAAAAATCAGGAATAAATGAATTGTTACGGCTCAAGGTTGGACATCAGCCAGCTCTGTGAAAATAAGTATAGGTCTTCAAAATCTACCTTGCAGTCGTTGTTGAAATCCATATCTATGGGCCTTGTGCAGTTTTCAGCAAGCTTCAGGTACCTGTCGTGATTCCACGGCATCAAATCATCATAAGTCACGAACTCGAAGCCCTGCTCAATCGCATAATCCAGCATTCGCTCGAATTCATCCTCGGTCATATCGAAGGTATATTCTCCCGGCCCAACGGAATGCCATGCAGGAGCAAAAATCTCATTGTGTCTCTTGCATTCATCAAGTATATCTCTGGCTTTCTTGTATCCTTTTGATGTTACTGAACTGACCACCGCAGGTGACGGGCTCAATGTCCCGCTGCCGCTTTCCTTCGTTACTGTGTCGCCTACCGACCAGTTACCTGCCAGATAACCATCGATTGTATTCGCAGTAGTGTTGTATTCTTTGATGATAAGTTCGCCGCCGCCGCTACCTGTCAGCACAGCTCCTTGTGAAGGAACGCTTGTCAAATCACTGAAGCCGACGGTTACATAATTAGAGTCGAATGTATATACGAAACAATCTCTGTACATAATTCTCACCGCAGTTCCGGCATTAGGGAACGTGTGGTGCTCCCTACTGGTTGTCCCGCATATAATACCGTCGGCGCCCCTATGGAATCTACCCATTACGACGCAGTATGCATGCTGCAGCCAGAATCTGTATAGCTCTTCTCGCGCCCTGTAATCGGAATATGCGCTGGGCACGCCATTTGATGACGGAACCGCGAAGAAAAACCTTCCTGCACCTATACCTATATCTTTCAGATACGCAGCATTCTGTATGATGTCTTCGTGCATCTCAAAGGTTGGAAACCTGCCTGAGTATCTGGTAGAGCTATCGTGAACCTGTCTTTTGTGCTCGCTTGTGTGATTGCCGATTAGATTTCCTGCAGCCTGCATCTCTAAAAGCTGCTCGGCCGTCATCATATTTCCGCAGACACCGTAGTATTCCCCCTCAACCTCACGTTGGCGATTCACAAAGAAGTTTCCCTTTATCTGCCTCTGCTCCAGCTCCCCAAAGACATACGAATACATTTTTGGAAGCCCGTTGTCCCAGGTCAGCAGAATCCGGGGTCTGTGATAATTCTTTACAAAGGCGATTGCATCCAGGTAAACGATTGCTCCTATATCGCCGTGTATATAAAATTGTATCCTGTTGATTTTGGTGTAATCGAAGGCGTAGCACGAGCTGTCTTTTATCTCCATGCCCCCATGTGCAAGCTCCACAAAGTGGTGGCCTGGCGTGACCGGCAGGGTGTTTATCCTGCGTCTTTTGTTGTTGATTGAATCCGAAAGTGTCAATTCAATGCTGCTGATGTTCTCCGACCACTCAGGTATGTAATAATACACCCTCATATAGCACGTATTCACGTCCGGGATGTCCTCAAAAACCCCCTCTACCAAACAATAGCCACAGCCGCTTGTCCTCTCCACCCTAAGTCCATAACCACCTTTCATGCTGAAGTTAATGGGGGTACAGGCACAGTACTGGGAGATGTCGCAATACAGGCCCGTCCACTCGTTCTCCGGCTCACCGTCAAACAGCTCTTGCCATACGATTTCACCTGCCTTTGCGTTGTTTGCATCTTCTGCAACATCCCAGTTGTCTAAGGCGGTAATGTCAAAGCAGTTCAGAGCCTTCGTCCCCCCATCATAAATCCAATAGGGTTCCTCGTTATACAGGGCTTCTATCTCTTGGATATGCAGGGCACCACTCCATATTCTAATGCTATCCAGGGAACCGTCCCAGGGGCTGTCAGAAGCCATTCCTATCACGGTCGGTTCGCTGCAGAGCTGCTGCTCAAAACCTGGACCGTTATAATCTATCTCAGCGGTGTTATTGAAGACCGAGCCGAACTCACTCATATAAAGCCTTATCGATTCCGAATCCCTGACCACGCAGCAAAAATACCATATACCGGGACCAAGGATTGTGGAACCCGTTTGTGTTGTCATTGTATCGAGCTCGATTGCCGCGACCGGCGTTTCTGTGCCGCAAGTATAAATAGAAAACCTGCCTGCCGCTTCATCACTATACTGAGAGATTAACACGTTTTTATTATTAAAAGACTCTGCGCTGAACCAGAATGAAATTGAAAAATCACCTGAAGGAATAATCCCCGCAAGATTGGCATCCATAATTTTAATTCTGTCGAAATCGCTTCCGCTCAGCAGTATAGCCTTATTAGCTTTGCCGAACCTGTCGGCGGACTTGTTATACATCGTATATGCAGAGCCGTAATCGCTTACAAATGCACCGTCGATATCTCCGTGTGAATTCACAAGCAAGCTGTCAGACGCCTTTTCATTAAGCAGAAACTCACCCGTCAAAATCGCACCCAGGGCATCCATACAAAGCAGGGCGGAAAACAGAATTACCAACCCTATTTTCAAAAAATTTCCTCTCACACCTACGAAACATTGGGATAAATGCGCATGAAAAATATTTTATAGTAGAATTGTATCTCTTATTAGTCAAAATGTCAAGAAAAAAATGACTATTGCGGATAACAGAAAAATGCTGATAAGAGGAGGTTAAAACCTGTAGGAGTTGCTCCCCATTCACCACTTCATATGGGAAATCTGAAATGAAAAATTATCATTCACTGAAAAAGCTAATGCTTTACGAAGCCTCCCCGCCCAGACCTATCTGCTCGGCGACCTCTTTCATCCCCTCTATTGTATCGCTTATAAGCTCGCTTAGTTCCACGCCGAGCATCTGTGCTCCTTTTTCGATAACCTCCCTGTTTACTCCCGCTGCGAATCTTTTATCCTTCCATTTCTTCTTTACCGATTTAGCTGTCATATCCAGAACGCTTTTGCTCGGCCGCACCAGTGCCGTCGCCGTCACCAGACCAGTCAACTCATCAATTGCGTACAACGTCTTCTCCAGATCGCTTTTCGGCTCAACGTCGCTGCACAATCCCCAGCCGTGACTTATCACTGCTCGCACATACTCTTCGGGCCAGCCGCGCTCGTGGAGTATCTGCTCGGTTTTTTTGCAGTGCTCCTCCGGGTACTTTTCATAATCCAAATCATGTATTAGCCCGATAACCGCCCATTTTTCCTCATCCTTACCGCGCTTGCGGCCGCAATACCTCATAACCGCCTCGACCGCCAGCGCATGCTTAATCAGTGCATCGTTTTGATTAAATTCTTTCAGCAATTCGAAAGCCTCTTGCCGGCTCGGCACCTTCTCTGTCATCTCTAAACTCCTCAAACTCGAAATCCGTCACTTAATTTTTTAAACTCCCTGCCAAACTCATTCGATAAGTTTTTTTATCTTAACGACCTCGACGATTTTTCCCCACATATGAAAACTCATAACATCCTTTTTCTCACGAACTGTAAATTTAACACGCAGACCATTCTTTTTGTATTCTGCCGGCAGATTAATCGGGTCATATTTCGTGCCGTCATCCGCAACCAGCCCGTAAAAGCCGCCTTCGATTTCCATATAACGGACCGTGCCGCTAATCATCGGCTCTTCTGTTTCACTTTTTTCTAATGCATAATTGGCTGAAACGAACTCTTTCGCAAACTTCTCAACGCATTTTTCAATATCATTTTTAATTCTTTCTTTAAGCTCTTTCGCTCCGCAGAGCCCTAATTCGCTCACCTGCCAGCTCACACAGCTTATTCTTTGTCCCTGGTTTTCTCTCTCTAAAAAAACATCCTCTCTTAGTTGCAAAGAGATGTTTACAGCGTACAAATCGCTTGCTCTGTCCTTATTAACCTTGACAACGGCGGAAAGAGTAGGCCGACCCTTTGTTTGTAAGACTTCTTCTCTGCTCAACACCGTAACATTCTCTTTTTGAAGCCGGCTTTGAACAAGCTCTAAGACGTTCTTCTCCGTTAAGCCGGCCTCTTTTATATCCTTACATAACTCATCTACAGATATAGAAACACCCTTCAGTCCACGCAGAATAGATAACTCTGCCTCACTTGCTTCCGGAGCAAATATGGTCCTTTCGGCTTCAAGCCTTGCCACTTCTTTGTCTGTATTAGTTTTAGACGCTGTTCCCAATGTCAAAGCTCCAATCAGGCACAACGACAGCACCGACGCAAGTATCAGCCTGTTCCTGGTCTTCATAATTATCACCTCCCGACGCTTTTAGCCTGAATCCGGGTACCTTATCAACCAGTTAAATCAAATCTTCTTAAACTTAGGCTAAAAATTATCCTCAGAATCTCTCTTTGTCAACAATTCCTTACGCTTGTTTATCTTAAGTAAATTATAGTTGACCTTTTTATTGCTCCTGCTATCATTCGCTTAAAAATTACGAATTATTTTTGGAGTTAAAATTATGCTTACCGATGGTGATAAAGGTGTGATTATTCAAAGGGATAAAAAAACTTATGCGGTCGCTCCGCACATCCCCTGCGGCGTTATAAAACCCGATACGCTGCGTAAAATTGCCGATACGGCTGAAAAATACAATGCTGCCGCCCTGAAAATAACAAGTGCCGCGAGAATCGCAATTGTAGGCCTGCAGGAAGACGAAATCGACAATGTCTGGAAGGATTTGCAGATGGACGCCGGTGCAGCAATCGGGCTGTGTGTGCGAAGCATAAAGGCCTGCCCGGGAACGACGTTTTGCAAGCGAGGCCAGCAGGATTCGTTATCTCTCGGCCTGGCTCTCGATAAAAAGTATCACGGCCTTATGCTGCCCGGAAAATTGAAAATCGGTGTCAGCGGCTGTCCCAACCAGTGTGCGGAGACCTGCATAAAGGATATAGGTCTGGTCGGCACACCAAAAGGTTTTAAACTGCTTGTCGGCGGCAACGGCGGGGCGAAGCCGAGACTGTCGCGAGAGCTGGCGACCGAATTGTCTGCCGAACAGGCGCTTGAGCTTATCGACAAAATCATAAATTACTACAAGGCCAATGCAAAACCGCATCAAAGGCTCGGTGCAATGCTCGAAAAAATGGATTTCGATGAATTCAAAAAAATCATCCTCGGTGACTGAAAAACTAAACCCCCTGATTAACACAGGTTTTCACAGATTCTTTTATATTTAGCTTGCGGTTTTACCGCAGGTCTATTGGACTGGCCGGAAAAACATAAAAAACAGGCATATTTTGCTTGTTTTAACGGTATTCATATATTATTATGGGACAAGAGTTTAAATGTTCGTGTTAGTGGTCTGGTCTTAATAATTAATAATTTTTTGAGGAGGTAGAGATATGAGAAATAAAGTGATTTTTGTAAAATCATTGAGGTCGTACGGAGTAAATTATGTTTTTTAAGCGTTTAAATGTGAAATGCCAGACACCAAAAGTCAGGGCATTTGCAGTGATTTTGCTGAGCTTAACCTTACTTATCCCGCCTTTTTCAATTGCTCAAGCAGATATATATGTGCCAGGTAATGAGATCAACGGGGTGACTTGGACTACTCCAATAACTGGAATCTATAGATTTACTATTACAGGAGGAGCTTTTTCTCCTTGGGGTTGCGATGCTCAATTTCCAGAGCCTTACTGCGGTGACCCTGGGTCAAAAGTATGTTGGGGATGGCACGTAGGAATCTATGGTTGCATTGATCGATCACCTTGGTCAAATTGCCTACCCGAAGACTGTCCGTTTGAAGGGCCTGCGTTTGATTTCGCTTTTGGAGATGGTTGCTATTGGATGACATTACAAAAAGCCGAAGCGGCAAGTATAGGGATGTTTACTGATGTAAATTTGGATGCAGGTCAAATAGTAATCCTTCTTGCGCCGGACCATAAAGGTTATTATACCGCAAACCGTGGTGGGATGTATGTTTCCGTTGAAAAACTGTCCGAACCAGGTCAACCGATTGCTTCATTCTCGTACTCTCCAGAAAATCCGATGGTTGGTGGAAATATAATATTCAATGCTTCTGGTTCAAACGACCCAGACGGTAATATCGTAAGCTATCAATGGGATTGGGGGGATGGAACCTCGGATCCCCCGCGTCCTATTCCGAATATAATGCACATGTTCACAACACCAAGTATATACACCGTTACTCTTATCGTTACGGATAATGATGGTCTTACGAATACTAAATCAATTGAAATAAATCTGACGCTGGAGAATGGAGACCTGTTACTTTGCAGGGATTTTGCGAGCTTGGTTCCAGATTATTGGTCCTTTTGGTCCCACATTGGGATATATGACAAAACATCCAATACAGTGATAGAGTCTCGACCAATAGAGGGTGGAGTATGGCCTTATCCTCTTTCTGATTGGTTTTTCCCGAGTAAAACCTATGTCAAGGCTCTGCGAATCAACACGAGTCAGGCCGTCAAGAATGCAGCAGTAGCCTTTGCTTCGGCACAAACAGACTCTTGGTCTCCCTACGACGCGTTCAGCTTACTTGTTCCTTTCCCTTTATTGGGTATGAAGAACCAAGATAATTCGGACGGGCTTGGTTGGTACTGTTCAGAATTAGTATGGGGCGCATATCTATGGGGCAGCAATGGTTCTGTCAACCTAGATATGGACGCCTTTGCTGTTAGCCCACAGGAGATTGCTGATAGTAGTTGGATTGAGAAAGTGGTCGGTGAACATATGGAGACTGAGCCACCAGAGACGGTTTACCAAGGAGGGGGTATACTTTTTGGACAAGCGCTTTGCCCAGTTGACCTCGTGATAAATGACCCAGATGGTCTCGTGTTAAGTAAGTCGGTAAACGCCATTTCAGGTGCTATCTATAAAGAGCTTGATTTTGACCATGATGGTGACTTAGACGATGCATTCATGATTCCAAAACGAAAAATGGGAGGATATTCAATCGAAGTTACCCCTGAACCAAATGCTATGCCTACCGATACTTATAGTTTAGAAGTGGTAATTAACGGCCAAACAATGGTTCTGGCTCAAGATGTTCAAATTCAAGGTATCCCAGCGGAACCATATCAAATTGAATCAAAGTTAAACCAGTCTGATTTTGACAGCGACGGCGATGTTGACTTTGCTGACTATACTATATTCGCTTCGCAGTGGATGAGTGTTGCTTGTAACTATCCTAATTGGTGCCAAGGAACCGACCTTGACTACAGCGGTTTTATTGACGTTAACGACTTGGATATTTTTGTTGAGGATTGGCTGTGGGAAAAAATACCTGCTGACATTGATATAGATGGTGATGTAGATTTTGCCGACTACACTGTTCTTGCCAAACAGTGGCTTCAGCCGCCGGGTTTACCATCTGCGGACATTGCCCCTGAGATTAAAGACGGCATTGTAAACATACTGGACCTTGCCGAGTTAATCACCCATTGGCTTGAAGGCTCTGTTCCTTAAGTTTAAGATAGCTTAAAGATAATTTCGCAATAAATAAGTGACTTGCGATACATCGCTAATAATCTTTTTCCTTTTACTTTTTTCTCTCTGTGTTCTCGGCGAACTCTGTGGTGAATAATTTTTTCGCTGACTTTATAAAAGGTTCGTAGTCCTTTTGTTTAAACAAAAGGACTAGAAGCATCTTTGTACCTTTGTGGTTGAAAAAAATTAATTTTTATTGAATAATCGCCTCTTTTCGTTATAATATACGTGTGTATTAGAAAACACACGTAACGCGGCTTGTCTCGCCGTAGTCTCTTTGAGACTATGGCGGAAGGGAAAAATATGAAAAAGGTTTTAACTGGCAGATGTATGTGCGGCTCTGTGCGATACGAGTATGATGGCCAGCCGGAAGGAGCAACCTATTGCCACTGCGATGACTGCCGAAGGGCTACCGGCGGCCCTTACACCGTTGGTGTGCTCGCCCGGGCGGCCAACCTTCGCATCGTATCCGGCCAAACAAAGGCCTACACAGGTATCGCAGACAGCGGCAACAAAATTACTCGCGAGTTTTGCCCCCAATGCGGCTCGCCTCTCTTTACAAGGGCGCAAAAGCATCCCGGTCTGGTTTGGATTAAGGCCGGAAGTCTCGATGAGCCGGAATTGATTAAGCCGACCCATCAGACCTGGACGCAATGTGCTGTGCCGTGGGCGTACCTTAGCAGGGATTTGCCGGGCTTTCCAAAAGACGGCCCGGGCCCGGAACAGCCGCAAGAGAATTCGTAATCACCCGCAGATTATCCGCGGTTGAACATTTCGTGGTTATATTTTTTCTTGTGACCTGTAACTTGTGCTCTTATGTTCTCTGTGGCCTCCGCCGGAAACTCACATTCCTGCAAAGCGACTCCATACTTTTTTACTTTTCCCCGCTGATTCTTGTTTCATTATTTGTATGGCCAAAGGAACAAAATGCTTGATACATTATTATCCTCCCATTTCTCA
Organism: uncultured Pirellulales bacterium; assembly: GCA_964493425.1. Lineage (GTDB taxonomy): Bacteria > Planctomycetota > Phycisphaerae > Sedimentisphaerales > Anaerobacaceae > CAYLMG01. The sequence continues at coordinate 27,561 of CAZBMW010000014.1, read as the reverse complement.
CCAAAGGCAAGCCTTAACTATGAAATCAACTTTAATTTTGGAGCGCGATAACCCGGTTATTTCCAGCGGATGTTAGAATGCTTTCTGCCTCAGAATACACTTTCAAAACTGTGAGTGCAAAACTAAGGTGCTTATCCAAAAAACAAGCAATAGCATGAAGAACAAACGGACTGCATTCCTCGAAGTAATGAACCGTCTCGGTGGGGCCGTTGAGTGTTGCTGGAAGTCAAGTTCCTTTTCCAATGCTGTCGCACGACGTCTATAACTCTTCCAATACTGCACAACTCGCTCATCCATGGCCCAGAATATGATAACGATAAGGACACCTGCAACTTTTAGAAAAATGCGTGCCATGTCAGTCAATGAGCCAATCGCTTGGAATATTGCGCCTGCTAAGCATGCCATAGTAGCAATGAATACGGTTAGTTGAGCGAACCGCATATTCTCCCAATGCCGTATGTTCTCGCTTACGTCCAGATACTCATCCTTGGGGTCACCTTTTGACATTTCTTAGCTCCTTACTCAGCCTTGTGGTGTACTTTTCAAGAGCATTCTGTTTCCCAGCCCGAAGAAAAGCATCTCATACTTAACCAACTTTCATCGCTTAACTTTTGTTTATGTGATTCCAATATTATATATCTGACTCTGGATTAACAATTCAAGATGTCTTCTCTTGTTGCTCACCAAATTTTATCCCCAAATTCTCATCAAAGGCAAGCGAATTTTTTATATATTGTATTTATGATATCTCTGGGTTTCGAATATACTTCGTAATTCCTTACTCCTTGCTGAATGTTTGATATTCGTTTTTTTTATGTGGTTTCTGCCTGCGGTTCGCATCTTTTCTATGCACTTCGGGTGCCCCTGCGTCCCACTTTAGGACGCTCATCGCGGCCTCCGGCACAAACCGCATATTTTGCTGACTTATAAATATAACCAATTTCAATCCGTGCAAATCCGCGTTAATCCGTGGTTAAATAAATTTGTGTTTTTTCGTGTTTATTTGTGGTTGTTTTTGGTAATTGGAATTTTGATAATTTGAATTTGTTTCAGATTTCGGATTTTCATCCCATATACCGATACACTCATACACTGATACACTAATTGTTTTTTCTCTTGAACATATTGCTCCTATATGGTATAAAGCTTTTGTGTGTTAGCAAACACACGTAGGGAGGAAAGTTCCTCACGCATCGGCCCGATGGCCAAGTCAAAATTAAGTCCATTTATATTAAGGATTTATAGATGTCCAACAATTTACAAATCCTTAGTTCGACCTCATTTAGCCCCGCCACTTGTTGGCGTGGTAGTCTCGCCGCTTGCGGCGGGAGCAGAGCGCGCAAAAAAAACAAAAATATGCAAAACGAACCCAATTTTAAAAATGATCAAATGTCCGTAAGCCCTTTTATTAAAGGCTATTATGAATTTTTGTGGCTTGAAAGCCACCCCAAAAACGAAGCCAAACGAACCCAATTTTGAGCCAAAATTGGGTTCGTTTTCCCGATATTGGCTTTGTTTTTCACCAAAAATTGCTATAAAATGCCTCACCAAAACATTGTTTCCCTGTGGCGAAAATTATGGAACAGTATGAGCCGAATAAAAATCAGCTTATTATGACTCGTGATGAGGTTCGCAGCTTTGATGCTTGGGCGATAAACCAGCTCGGTATTCCGGGCGTCGTTTTAATGGAAAATGCAGGCAGAAGCTGTGCAGAGCTTATAAAGGAAAAGCTCGCGAGCATCAAAGAGCCGAAAATCTGCATCTTCTGCGGCACGGGCAATAACGGCGGCGACGGTTACGTCATCGCCAGGCATTTATTAAATGCCGGCTTCAAGGTTACCGTCGTTTTATGCGGCGAGCCCGGCAAAGTCAAAGGCGATGCGAAAACCAATCTCGATATTCTGCAAGAAATAGATAAGCCGATAGAGCAGCTTGATTTAGACAAAGCTGATATTGAGCAGGCTGTTAAGGATTTTGCCGCCGATGCTGATGTGCTTGTTGATGCTTTATTCGGCACCGGTTTACAAGGTTCGCTTAACGAAAAGTACCAAAGGCTGATAAATGCGATTAATGATTTGGGATTGCCTGTTCTGGCTGTTGATATTCCTTCGGGTCTGGATTGTGATACGGGCGAAGTTCACGGCCAGGCTGTAAAGGCCGCTTATACGGTAACCTTTGCTGCTGTGAAAAAGGGATTTACAAATACGGATTCCGCGCAGAATTATACAGGCCGGATTTTTATTGCTTCGATTGGTGTTGAGCCTGCCGGCAGAAAAAATTCTTAGAATGCACCGGCTCTGCCCGCCTTTTCCTTGTAGCCGGTAAAGTAAAGGAATCTTTCAGTATTGAAGATAGGAATTGATAATGCCTGGGCTTGCGTCAGTATCTTTTGGTATTCCTCGTATCTTTTTCTCGACTTCTCGTATTTCTCGAGTGCGGTCGGATAAATTCCCATATCTTCGGCGCTTGGTCTGGGCTCTACTCTTGGAGGCCGGCCCAAAACGACGTAATCTGTTTCTATCGTGATACTGCTGTCAACTTTGCCGCCCCATTTTTCAATAAGCTCTTTTATTTTTTCTTCGTCGCCGTATTCGAAGTCACCGGCGACAACAAACGTGTTGACTATTTTAGTATCCCAGATGAGGTTCGCTATGATATCGTCCTGAATGATGGGATTTCTGGGGTCGATTGCAGTAGTGATTCTTGCTGCAGAAATCGTTTGGCCTACGTCGAAGACTTCGATCTCGGCTTTGCCTTCACCGGTTTTGGGAATGGGAAGGTTCTTGTCATAAACAGCGAAGGTTAAACCGCGATATACTTTGTCGTTGCTGCCGATATTTATATGAACTATGCCCGTTTGCGTATCCACTAAAATTATTTTACCGTCCGGGACATAAGCGGGTGCATTGCTGTCAGGCAACGGCTTGATGCCTTCGATTTCAGCCTGGGCACGTTTCATCATCTGTTTTGTTAGTTCAAGCTCTGCATCTTTTTTCAGAAGCTCGTCTCTCAAGTTTTCATTTTCTGTGTTTGCGGCTTTGAGGTCATCTCTCAGGTTTTGAACCTGCTGCTCCGCGGTTTGCCGAAACAGGTCCTCGAGATAGGCGTATTTGGCGAGTGTTTCATCAGCCTGCTGCTTGTATTGTTCTACTTCTGAATTCAATCTCTGTTCGGTTTGAGCAAATGTTGATATTGCATCGTTGAATTGATTGTTAAGCTGTGTATATCTGTCCTGCAAATCAAGTAAGCTGCTTTGCGTGTCTTCAAGCCGAATTCTGATTAAATCGATAATTCGAACGAGTCCGGTTGAGTTGGGGTCGTTGAAAGAGCTGTCAAGGTAGCCGCCGTAAAGAGGTCTAAGTGCGTCATTAACTTTGCTCTTTACACTTTCGACTTTAAGCTCGGCTGATATATCCGATACAGGGCCGCCTATTATTGTTGTTACCAACTGGTCGAGAAAATCGACCATTACCTGAAGACCGCTTGTACGGGGGGGAATCGAACCTATTATCTGCGCTAAACCTCTTCGCATTTGGGCTTCGCTTGCAACACTGTCGAGGTTCTCTTTCGCTTCGGTTGCGAGCTTCCTTTGCTCCTCGAATTTTACGTAGTAGACCACTGCAAAGGTAATCGATATTATAAAAAGGGCAATGAATGTAACAAGGGTGTATAGTATTGTGCTGGTTTGCTGCCTTTTGGCTGCCACCATAGTAAAAACTCCTTAGAAATACCGAAAACTCAATCAATTATGGTGCTTAGACCATAATATTATCGTCGAAAGACCTGCCTAAGTCAACCAAAAAACGGCCCAAAGCCCCATTTTGCCATTATAATGGTATTATAGAGTATATAGAAAAAGGTATAAATGTAAATATAGACATTATAAACAACTCAGATAAGCCTGTTTTAAGAAGCACCAGAAATCAGTTTTTTGTGATATTAGCAGTTATTATGAGACAGTAGTAACGGTTTTTTCAGGCAGTTTATCTTCAAGCGGGATTTATTAACCATCAAAGTGCCAAGACGAGAAGACAAAAAAACCCGAAGTACTAAATCCGAATTTAAGAACTAATCAGTAGCCTTTTAGGAATCTTAATAAATCTTGCTCGACAGCTTTTCTGAACTCAAGGAATTCCTTTTCAGTCATAACCTTTCTAAACTCGTCAGTTTCTAACCAGATTTTATCAAACCAGGCGAGAATCTCTTCAATAACATTTTCATCAATGTAAAGGAGAGTTTTTTCTGCTGTCGTCTTATAAACATTAACGGCATAGAATTTGTCACTGCGGGCAGCAAGTCTTTCGGGTCTTGCGATAAGGCTTTGCTGTAAATCAAGCATCAGACCGCTACCCTTGCCGTCACCGCCGCCTCCCATACACATCATCCAACCGGTTTCCCAGGCTTTCTCCCACAGCCAGTCTTCACAGAAAGACTTCAAATCGTTACAATCGATACAGTTATTATCCTCGAGGTCGCATTTTTCAACGTAGTTTGGTTCCTCTGATGTACATCTGAATGCATTTGCGAGGATTGCATAGTCTATAAAGTCAACAAAACCGCTGAAATCGAAATCGGCGGGGCTCCAGTAGTATTCATCGGCACCCATATCAACTTCGCCGTATTTGATTCTGCCTTCACCGTCAATATCAATCTCATCAGTAGGAATACTATTGGAATCACCGGTGTCTTTGCAGGGTGAGTTTTCGCTTATGTGTAAATCGTTGGGGTCTGTTCCGATATTCATAAAATCAGGGTTAGCTGTGATGTTACTTGTTTCTCCCAAATCGCCGTCTTCCAGGCAACAATACTTGACGTTTGTGAAAGAGCCGCTGAAATCACCATTATTGTTATCGTAAATAATGCAGTTAAGTATTTCTGAACTCATCGAACCCATGTTGAGATAAATTCCATATTTTTCATTTGCGAAGATGGTATTATTACGAAGAGTAAGATCAGAAATCGGATATATAAAATGTATGCCGGATTCGGTATTGTTGTGAATCCAGTTGTTTACTATTGTAACCGGATAATCGAATGGAATTTTTATTCCGTTACCGTTATTATTTCTGAAGATGTTCTCCTTTAAAATCAGATTTTGATTAGAATACAGTCCACCACTCAAGTCTCCGCCTCCACCATTATTATGAATAATGCTTCGCTCTATTAGGAGATTGCAATCGTCGGAATAAATTCCGTATGGATAATAGTCGCCGTGAGTTGACTGGACGTTGCAGTCTTTTATTGTCAAATTACAATTTATTCCGTGGATACCGTATTGATATAGGTTTTTAAAGCGGCAATGGTTCAATTCCACATAAGAATTTTCAAGGAATACACCTTCGTTTGCAGATTCAGAACCTTCAAAGATGCAGTTCGATACTATGGTATTACTGTCGTTGTCTTTGACATATAAACCACTAAATGAGTTTTCAATAAACAGGCAGTTGTGTATATCCAGCTCGGAGGAGTTTTCGCAATAAATCCCATTGCTGTTATACAAGAATTTACAGTTTACAATTGCGAGGTTACTGTCATTGACATAAACACCTTTGGCTGATTTAATTGTAAAGCCGTCTATGAGAGAATTGTCAATACCTTCTGCTGTTACTACTTTTTCGACCTTTTTGCCGGTTTCGATAAGGCTGTCAAGAATAGTTTCGTTATTGGCATCTGCGAGGTCTCTCTGATACGGGTTTGTCTCGGAGCCTGCGAAATGGCCTATAAGGGCAAAATTGCTTAATAATTCGAATGATTTGTCTTTATAATATTGGTGACAATCGGCTTCGTTTACAGGCTTATATGTACCAGATGCAACCCATATTTTATTAAATGAGTTCGGACAGTTAGATACTATATCGAATGCATCCTGAATACTTTTATAAGCATCTTCCCAGTTCGTGCCCCGATATGAACTGTTAGGGTCATTAACATCATCATTAATATAGATAATATCCGGCCCCCAATGGCAAACCATTACTTCTTCTAATTGTTGGTTGTAGCAGCTATCACCCTTGAATATTACGGTGTTCTCTATCTTACTGCAGGGACAGAGCAATTTATTGACTTTTGTCGTAATCTGAACAGAGCCTGAATCCGTACCGATTATATTACCCAGAGACCATGTTACAGTATGATCAGTCTGGTTATAATCAACTGGAGGATCTGATGAATAATAATCAAGGTCATCGGGAAGGTAATCTGTAATAAAGGAATTAGTATCAGCAAAACCATTTGCATCCCAGTAAATATCATACACGAGGTAATTCTGTTCGTTCACGTCAAACGGTGCAACACATCCGTTATTAACGTCGGCAACTACGCTAAGAGATTGCCTTCCCTTTGCTGCCTCGATAAGCGCTTTGTGAAGGTTAAGCCTGCCGCCTGTTACGCAAAGCTGACAATACTGGGGGTCGTTTTCCAAAGAATCAAGCTTATCGACCGAATCGAGAATAATCTGTTTTACCTGTAAATGGCTGAGCTGCGGATTCATCGACCAGGCAAGCGCACAGGCCCCCGCAACACAAGGTGTAGCCATTGATGTACCGCTCGCTACCTCATAATATTTAGAGAGACCGTATTCATTCATCGCCTGAGTTTTATAAGTTGGAAAGGTGCTAAGGATGTCTTCACCTGGTGCACCAAGGTCAACACTGTTTTCACTCCAGCTTGAAAAACTACATTTTTGGTCGTTATGGTCTGTAGCAAGAACTGAAATAATATTTTCACAATCATACAAGGCAGGATAAGCCGGCCACTGAACGTTTTCATTACCCGCAGCAGCGACAAAAAGAACTCCTGCTGCATTAGCTGCCTCTATTGCATCTTCTAATGATTGAGGTGTATAACTATAACTACCCCAGGAATTACTCAAGACCTTTGCATCATTTTCAACAGCATACTCAATAGCATCAATCGCAGCAGACACATCTGGTCCACTCGAATCGCCACATTTTAAAGCCATAATTTTCACATTCCAGCAAACGCCTGTAACACCCACACTATTATTACCGACCGAACCTATTATTCCTGCACAATGTGTGCCATGAAAACGATCATCGATAGGGTCTCCATCGTTATTAAAGAAGTCGTAACCATAAATATCATCAACATAGCCATTGTTGTCATCATCAATACTAGGGGACCCTGAATATTCGGACTGATTTATCCACATATTTTCAGCCAAATCCGGATGTGTATAATCTACACCTGAATCAATAACGGCTACAATTACCTCTGTTGATGTATGAATATCCCAGGCCTGCGGTGCATCTATATCGGCATTGGGAGTCCCTGAAGAAAATTCACCTTGTCCTAAAGGCCCTGATGGATGCAACTGACCTGTATTATGCAATCCCCACTGCCAGGGAAAACAGGGGTCATTAGGTACATTCGAGAACCATTGCATCTTATAAGACGGTTCTGCATATAGAATTCTATCATCTCTATTGAATGTTCCCAAAATATCTTTAACCTTTAAATCCTCTGGTAGTTTAACAAGAGTCAAACCTGGAACAAGTCTATAATTACGCTCTAAATAACCACCACTGAGAGAACTTATAATCTGATTTTTTTCTGTTAAACTTTGCTGTTTACCATTCGGTTTTGGAGCAAAACGAACAAGCATTTCACCCTCTACATAAGCGAGTCTGGATTCCTCTTGCGGCGCAGCATATAAAGAGTGATTAAACTGGATAAAGATTGCTATAAATACGAACATTTTTCCTATAAGAACTTTCCGGGACATTTTTGTTTCCTCCACGAATATAAAAAATTTCTATTAGTTTTTTTTATTCTTTTATCCTCATTCCGAGAATGCCTAGACCAAGAACTATAATAGTTGCGGGTTCAGGAACAATATTTATTGGTACAGAAACTTCAGTGAAATCATATCCATATAGTCTACCTATAACGTTATAATTTCCTACATCCACCAAATTATCCTCGTTATCTCGCATATTCCATATTAAGGGTGGACTAAGGGGAAATACTTTATATTCACCGGGCAATAACGTTATCGAAGTCTCAATAAAATATACTAATTTTGGTACGTTCCAAATTTGCTCTACGCCCTGTTCAACCTCAAATTGATAAACAGGGTCACGTGGAAAGTCGAATGTTACGCTTACATCTCTCAAATTTGTGACTTTATAAAGTATTTCAACGTTTTCTCCCAAGTTATAAACTAACTTATCCGTTTGTATATAATATTCAATATCGTCTACGACAACAGAATTAGGATTTACAATTCCTGCCTGAACCGGCTTTCCTCCGCACAGAATAAAGATTGCCAGAAATGTTATAATTACTTTAGTTTTCATTTTTTTCTCCTTTCAAATTTTGTGAGATTAAAAAATATGAGATTATTACGTATTTCAGCCTTTATTTTACAGATAGGGATTATTCCGCTCGTGTTGTCTGCCTCCCTCATTTCTTTGTAACCATCAATCCTCATAACAAACTCTCTCGAAGTCTTAAAAGATATTATATCAAAAACAAATCCTTAATTCAATAAAAATCTCAGCCACAGAGTCCCTAGACTTTTCTAATCTTAGCCAAAGCTCACAGAGATATAATCAAAATAAATATATCTAAAACAGTGTTAATCCTGCGTTAATCTGTGTCCGAAAGTCTTATTCCGTTCCTACAAGCCAGTTGTCGGCCAGCATTGCAAAGTCATAAAAATCAACGTCTCTATCCAAATCGATGTCACCGGAAATCTGTTGTTCTAACCCTGCTCTGATGTTCAGATAAGGATAAGACAGCTCATTTTCAATCCTCCAAATTTCGTTAAAATCCCATCCGGCATAGTAAAAAGGCCTAACAGTCTTCATTAAGTTCGTATCCAGTCCTGTCCCGCCAGCGCTTGAAGACTGCCAACTTTTTTGAATATCCCAGAACGAGTTTTCCACAAGACCATTCAGATTTTCTCCAACCAGGCCACCGATATAATCCACCGATTCCCCAACTGCTGAAACAGCTCCGCTCGAGTAGCAGTTACTTATTGTATTTTCATTTTGCCCGACAAGACCTCCAAGATACCACACATTATCTCCGGTTCCTGATATCGGATTATGCGAGTAACAATTAGTTAATTTACCGTCATTAAATCCAACAAGACCGCCGAGAAGATACACATATTCCGCGGAACATGAAATAGCACCGCTTGAATAGGATGTGGATATGGCACCTGTATTTTCACCAACCAGACCACCGAAATATAACATAATAGAGTCTTCAGGCTCAGCTGAACCGGAAATGGTTCCGCTCGAGTAGCAATCTTCTATTGTGCCCTTGTTTGAACCAGCCAAACCGCCGAGATATAAACCGCCCTGTGTTAAAACGGATACAGTAGCACATGAGCAGCAATTTCTTATAGAACCGCTGTTTCTTCCCACCAGCCCGCCGATACGTTCCGACCAAGAGTTTTCAGATTCTCCTAAAACAGAAATAAAACCAGTCGAATAGCAGTTTGTTATTGTACCTCTATAGTTGAAGCCTACAAGTCCACCAATTCCACTCCCGCCTTTGGTGATCGAAACAAACGCACTTGAGTAACAATTGTTTATTGTACCTTTGTTAAATCCCACCAGCCCTCCGAGAATAGATGCATATTCCCCTAAACCTGAAATAGCTCCGGTAGAATAACAGTTGGTTATTGTGCCCTCGTTCTGTCCAACAAGAAGACCAGCTGTGAACAAATCATAGATATAATCTATATTCGCACAAGTCAGGCCGAGATTACTGATTTTGGCAGTCGGCCCCGTATGACCGAACAGACCGGTTCTGCTGATACGGTATGAAGTCATTGGATGAAATGGAAATTCCAAATATTTATTTATAAGTCCTTTTATAACATGCCCTTTTCCGTCAAAGCTGCCAGTAAATTTATTATGCGCTTCACCGATAGGGTTTAAAGTCAAACCCGGTGGAATCTCTATATCCCTGGTAAGAACAAAGCATTTATCCCAGTCGGAAAAATTCTCGGAAAGGTATTTTAGTTGCAAAACGTCACTAATCTGATAAGGGTCATTGGGCTCGCCCGTACCGCCGGAATAGCCGTTACCTTCACCAAATACGCTGGATGAAATAAGAAATATTACAGCCCAAAAAATATACCTCACACTCATTTTTGTTTTCATAGCTGTCTCCTTTCAAAAAATTATGAATTTATGATTTATTATGACATACATTCCGTACATCTTTGCCCTTTTGTAACCTCTGCGGCCGTGTAAAGGCAGCTCTGGCTGCAAGGCTATGTGCCGAAACTAATCTGCAAATGAGGCCTTTAATCAGCCGAAACTAAACGAAAAAGTAAATTTTTCGGCAGATGGGTTTGTGATATGAAAAAAGTTAAATTATGATGACTTTTTAGGTTATAATAAATAAATTTTATAAAACCCGTCTGTCTCTATTATGATATTAAAACAACAGATGTGCTTTGTCAACAAAAAAATGACAAAATTTTACGAATTTCTTTAAAATTTTTATAACTGCCAATGTCCTGATTCAAAGGCTGATTAAATGTATGGCGAAAGAGAGATTACAAAAGGTTCTGGCTGCTGCGGGAGTTGATTCCCGCAGGAAATGCGAGCAGATGATTATTGACGGAAGGGTGCGTGTAAACGGCAAGGTTGTTGACCGGCTGCCAGCCTTTGTCGAGACTGAGAATGACGTTATAACGGTCGATGGACATAAAATAGGTTTCGGAAAAAAGGTCTATTACCTGTTAAATAAACCCAAAGGAGTTGTCTGCACGAATTCAGACCCGCTCGGCAGGCCTAAAGCGATTGACTTAGTTAATTGCAGGCAGAGAATATTTTGCGTGGGAAGACTCGATATCGATACGACGGGCCTGATTATTCTTACAAATGATACGGAACTGACAAATAAATTAACGCATCCGAGATACACCTGCCCAAAGACGTATGTTGTTAAGATTCGGGGAGAAATGGAAGTAGAAAAAATCGAGAAATTAAAAAAAGGTATCTGGCTGGCTGAGGGAAAGACAGCATCGGCTGCTGTAAAAATTCTAAAGAGAGGACGTGAAACGTCGCTGCTTGAGATAACCATCAGACAGGGTATCAACAGGCAGATACGGAGAATGCTCGCAAAAGTCGGGCTTAAAGCAATATCGTTGAAAAGAACAAAGATAGGCAACATAACCGACAGAGGGCTGGGTACAGGCAAATTCAGAATGCTTTCAAAAACAGAGGTGTCGTACCTAAAGAAGATTACCGGTTTTAATATTTAATAATCAGTTCCAGCTTGTCTGCCACAGCCAGGTCTCGGCGAAATATGCGAAGTCGCCGAAGTTTACTTCGCCATCAAGATTGAAATCAGCGGGATTTGTAAAAAGTCCCGGCTCCCAGATGATATTGCAGCCGCCCGATAAGCCGCCTTGTGGAATAAGATAGCCGCCTTTGATATGTATTGTGCCGTTGCAAATAGTCTGGCCTGTAATCAGCGTTGCGCCGTCACTTATCTGAAGAGTCGCATTCGGTGATATATTAACGTCGCCGACAATATTTGTTGTGCCGGTCAGCTCTATTATTCCGTTAGGGTCGGTTACAACATCACCTGTTATTGCCCCGAAGCCTGAAAAATTGGCATCTGCTGTTTGTGTAATCGTTGTCGCCGCCAGAGTCCCATTAAGTAATTCAATTACTCCATTGGTGTCATTAACTAGGTTACAGTCAAAAGTTATACCACCACCTGCATTGATTTCTATTGTGCCGTTATTATTCACATCCTCTTCTGGCTTAACGTATAGCGATGCCGAAGGCTTGTTACATAAAACGCCGGTATTTAAGAACGACCCTTCGCTTAAAACAGCAAATGAGCCGCCATATGCATAAATTTGGCCTTTATTTCGCAGCAGTTGGTCTGTGTAAAGGATGCCAAAACCCTTAATCAGGCCGGTGTCGTTATTATCGATGATGCCATCATAAACTGAGCAGCTGCCGCCATAAATGTTAATCTGGCCGGTATTGTGTAATGTGCCTCCCTCTATGTTCAGTTTACTGACTGGTGTGATTGTCATTGACCCGGCATTTTCCACAGTTCCATCGATGCAGACTTCGTCGGAAACTTCGAAAACTTCTATCGTTGCTCCTGCCTGGTTGTATAAGTCTCCTTCAATTTCCGTGTCCTCCAACTCAAGCGTTTCTCCGGCAGTATTTGTTACGTTGCCGTCAATCCACAACCTTACAATCACCAGGTAGCCGTGGTTTATCAGGCCGCTTGGGTCTACCAGGGTAAGTACAACCTGATTACTCGTCCACTTGTGCAACTCAAATTCGCCATAACAGTCCAGTCGATCGATAGTCCGTGATTGCTGCAGGCCAAGCCATATATGACCACCGGCGTTTATGGTGACGGCATATGTATTAGTAGCGTTGTTGTCCGGGACGACGTTCGGGTTCCAGTTGTAAGGGTCTGCCCATGAATGCCCGTCGCCACCTCCATCCCAGCTCGAACTAATTTGTACACCATGTAGGTTCGGAGCCGCGGATAGTAGCGCAATAATCGTTAATAATGATACTTTTCTAAACATAATTCCCCTTCCTTTATTGATTTTGTAAAAGTTGTTTAGGCGAAAGGTTTGAAGATAATGCCCTATTATCTGCTCATCAATCCTCCGTCTTTTTTAAACAATATATCAATTTTGGCTCTAATGTCAAGAAAAATGTGCCTTCAGCCGTTTTTTAATGATAAGGACTGTTTTTAATAAAATTACGCTTTGCTCTTGCAATTTTGAATGGAATCTATAAAATTGAGATTTTTATGTAGTTTGAAAGAGAATCTATAAGCTGGAGTTGTGTATATGTCGAGAGTGTGTTACTTTACGGGTAAGCGTACTGTTTCGGGCAGGAAAATATCGAGACGAGGCAAGGCAAAATACCTTGGCGGTGTTGGTCGAAAGATAACCGGTATTTCAAAAAGGAAATTCAAGCCGAACATTCAAAAGGTCAGGGCTGTTATCGACGGCAAGGTGTGCAGAGTAAAGGTTTCCGCAAAGGCTATCCGAATGGGGCTGGTACAAAAACCGCCCAAACGAAACTATAAGCCCGCTGAGGCGAAGTCGAAGTAAAAGTTACTATTCCAAAGTATTAACCTGCGGCGAGGCTGGGTTGCTGCCTCGCCTTTTATATTAGGTTTCTTTATGGAAAAGAAAATCACCGAAGAACAGGTCAAAAAGGTGGCAAAACTGGCCCGGCTAGAGCTTACAGGGCAAGAGGTAAAAGAATTCACGGCCCAGTTAGAGTCGATACTTCAATATATGGAAAAGATGAATCAGCTCGATACCGAAGACGTCGAGCCGTTAGCTCACTGTCTGCCAATCACTAATTGTTTCAGAGAGGACGAGGTCAAAGAATCGCTCGGTGTTCAAAAATCGCTGGCAAACGCTCCTGAAAGTGACGGTGAGTTTTTCAAGGTGCCTAAGATACTCGATGATGCTTCAGGGGCATAAGGCCTTAGCAAAAATCGTTTTAAAAAGTGTAAATGAGAAAAATGGGTAGCGACTTTACTGCAAAACAGTTAAGAGACGAAATAGCAGCAGGGCGTTTGAGAAGCTCTGAGGTCACTGAGAGAGTTTTTGCGGATATTGAAAAATATGAGCCGACAATAGGAGCGTATATCAGTACATTCAAAGAACAGGCCATCGAGCAGGCAGAGAGAGTCGATAAGAAAATTGCTGACGGCCAAAGTGTAGGGCAGTTAGCCGGTGTTCCTGTCGCAATTAAAGATAATATGTGCACGACCTTCGGCGCTACCACCTGTGCGTCGAAGATATTAGAGAATTTCAAATCGCCGTATAATGCGACTGTTGTGGATAAGCTGCTTGCTGCGGATGCAGTTATAATCGGCAAGACAAATCTGGACGAGTTTGCTATGGGCTCGAGTACGGAGAATTCCGGCTTAAAGCTGACCGTCAATCCCTGGGATACGAACCGTGTTCCCGGCGGAAGCAGCGGCGGCTCGGCTGCGGCAGTTGCGGCGGGGTTGTGTTTTGCTGCTCTGGGTTCGGATACCGGCGGCTCGATACGATTGCCGGCTAACTTTTGTGGGGTAGTAGGATTGAAGCCAACTTACGGCCGAGTATCCCGTTACGGCCTTGTGGCGTTCGGCTCAAGCCTTGACCAGATAGGCCCTATCGCAAAAACGGTAGAGGATTGCGCCTTAATGATGAATATTATCGCCGGATTCGATGACAAGGACAGCACAAGCGTTGATGAGAAGACAGCTCGCCTGCCCGACTATCTTGAAAAACTCAATGAACCGGTAGAAAAACTGAAGATTGGTGTAACGCCGCAATTTACCTGCGGTGCTGAGCCGCGGGTCGGAAAAGCGATTGAGGTAGCGGTTGAATTATATAAATCCAGCGGTGCTGAAATCGTCGAGCTTGAGATGCCGCACCTCGATTACGCCATCGCTGCGTATTACGTAATAGCAACAGCAGAAGCATCCAGCAACCTTGCTCGTTATGATGGTGTTCACTACGGTCATAGAACGCCGAATCCGGGTGATTATATAGAAGTTTATACGAAGTCGCGTGCCGAAGGTTTCGGGCAGGAAGTTAAAAGAAGGATTATGCTCGGCACTTACGCTCTTTCGAGCGGCTACTATGATGCGTATTATCTGAAGGCATTGAAGGTGCGAAATCTAATCCGGAGTGATTTTACGCGGGCTTTCGAAAAGTGCGATTGCGTTATGATGCCGGTCTCACCTGCTACAGCCTTTAAGCTCGGCGAGAAAACAACCGACCCTCTGCAAATGTATCTTGAAGATATCTACACAATTGCAGTAAACCTGGCGGGCATACCGGGCATAAGCATCCCGTGTGGTTTTGATGGTAAGAATTTGCCGATAGGTCTGCAGATTCTTTCGCCGACTTTTACAGAAGATAAGCTGTTGCGTATTGCGCGAATGTACGAATTGAAGACAGAGTGGCATAAGATGAGGCCTTCGATTGTGCAGTAAAGTATTATGAGTGACTTAAAGTATAAAGTTATTGTTGGTCTTGAGATTCATGTACAGTTGTGCACGGAGAGCAAGATGTTTTGCGGTTGTGCGCTGAGCTTCGGTGAGCCGGCGAACAGCAGGGTCTGTCCTGTCTGTATTGGTATGCCGGGTGTGCTGCCGGTAATGAACAAAAAGGCGTATGAATATGCTGTGCTGACCGGTCTTGCTCTTAACTGCAAAATCGCAAGATTTACCAAGTGGGACAGAAAAAGCTACTACTATCCGGATTTGCCGAAAAATTATCAGATAAGCCAGTATGATTTACCGCTTGCCAGTGATGGATTTATCGAGATACCGCTCAAGGATGGAACGACAAAGAAAATCAGGATTATCAGGGCACATTTGGAGGAAGATGCAGGGAAAAATCTGCATACAGCTAAAGGCTTCTCGCAGGTTGACCTAAACAGGACCGGTACACCTCTTTTGGAAATCGTTACCCAGCCGGATATGAACAGCGCTGAAGAGGTAAAGGTGCTGGCTGTCGAGCTGCAGCGGATTGTCAGGTACCTGGGTGTATCGGAAGCGGATATGCAGAAAGGCCATATGCGTTTCGAGCCGAACGTTAACCTTATTATCACAAAGGGCGGAGAATATAAAACGCCAATAACAGAAATAAAAAACCTAAATAGTTTCCGGGCGCTTGAAAGAAGCATCGAATACGAAATTCACAGGCAAATTGATAGATTTTTAGAGACCGGACAGGTAATGGAAATGGGGAATAAGACGACTCGCGGCTGGGATGACCAGAGACAGGTTACCGTTTTGCAGAGGGAAAAGGAAGAAGCCCATGATTACAGGTATTTTCCTGAGCCGGACCTATTGGCTGTAAGGCTTGATGATGAGTGGCTTGGGAAAATTAAATCTCGGCTTTGTGAGCTTCCTCTGCAGATGCAGCTAAGATTCGTAAGTCAATACCAGCTAACTAATTATGACGCTGAGGTTTTGACGGCTGAGCGTTCTACGGCGCAATTTTTTGATGAAGTTGTGCGAAAAGGAGCGGACCCGAAAAGGGCCTGCAACCTGATTACGCAAGTCGGCCTGAAACTCGCCAAAGAAGCAGGACGTCCGCTTGGAGAACTGGGATTGGAAGCAGGGCAGGTAGCTGAGCTGGCAAAACTGGTGGAATCAGGACAGGTGAACGCTACCGCAGCGAATAATATCCTTGAACAGATGCTAAAAACCGGCAAATCTGCCCAAAAACTGGCTGAGGAGCTTAACCTTCTTCAAAAAAGCGACGTCGGTGAAATAAAAGCGGTGGTTCTGCAGGTCATAGCTGAGAACTCTAAGGCAGTTGAAGATGTGAAGAAAAACCCCAAAAAGAGTAAAAAAGCGAAGGGTTTTTTGTTAGGGCAGGTTATGCAAAAAACAAAGGGCAGAGCGAATCCGAAACTTGTTTCTCAGATTTTGGAGGAAAATCTTGCCTGATATGTAGTCTGATGTATAAAATTGTGTATTTGAAGTAGGGATAATTGGTTGACGTGGGTGGAGGGAACAACTGAAATTTGTTTAAAAATTAATAAAAATCGAGTGAACACCCGATAATTTTAACTATAAGTTAAGAATAAACTTGTCTGAATGACAGGGCAGACATATTGTCGGCCAAAGGGAAAGTGGCCTTGGGGGCGATACTTGTATTTTAAAGAGAGTGAAGCCGCTTAAGGTTGTTGTCTGAGTTGCCTTTGCCGAACCAGAGGAATGATAAACAAGAAGTTCTGATGGTTCGGTTCGCCGGGGATTTCGAAGCGAGGATGTGGGTAACGACGCTGCAAGGGAGTTAGCCTTCAGTTAGGGGGACAGTTTTGTATTTTTATCTACCGCAGGCGAATTAAATCAAAAATTTTTTCTAAAGATATAATTTTTATACTTTGTTTTTGCTTTCGCCTATTTTGTTCTCAGTACCAGCGATGATTCTTTTTATATTCGACTGGTGACGAAAGATTACCATCACGGCTATCGCAGTCGCCGCCAGCAGTAAAGGCCAGAGTTTGTTAAGCTGCCAGCTATCATTGAAAATTATTATCGCGGCAAGGCAAAGCGGAAAAGATATCGCAGCGGTAATCGAGGCTAAAGATACATAGCGTGACAGTAAGACAACGATTAGCCAGATTGTGATTGCAACCGCTGCACAAATAGTATAGTAAGGCCATAATCCTACGGCTGCGCCGAAACTCGTAGATACGCCTTTGCCTCCTTTGAATTTCAGGTATACCGGAAATATATGTCCCAGAATCGCTGCAGCACCTGCTGCGATGCAGGCTGTGAGCTGAAGAACGTCGGCATCCGGGCCAGCTAATATTGTGGCGAGAAGTGTCGGTACCATCCCTTTCAGAACATCAAGAGAGAAACAAAAGTATCCCCATCTTCTGCCCAATGCCCTTGATAAGTTATTTGCTCCAATGTTACCTGAGCCGATATTGTAAAGGTTTTTGCCATGCAATCTAGCGAATATCCAGGCAAAAGGGATTGCACCGACAAAATAGGAAACGATTATCAAAATTATAAATTTCATTTCTTGCCTTTACCTTCCAATATCTTTTCGTATAGTTTCTGTAGTTGTCTAGCCGCTCGATTGATAGAGAGCTGTTCTTTCAGTTTATCTTTAATTATTGCCTTAGTCGCTTCTTTAATTGTTTCGGTATTCGTAAAGTACAAAAGTGCGTCTGCCAGAGCTTCGGTATCTTCCGGCTGTTCTATAATTCTGCCGTGTCTGCCGTTTGTGATTAATTCACTTGCTCCGTTAAACCTTGTTGTTATCACCGGCTTTTCAGCCGCTAATGCCTCAAGTGTAAACCTGCTTGAAGGGTCGTAAAATGTCGAAAGAACCGCCACATCTGTTATGGCAAAAACATTCGCTATATGCCTGACCTGCCCTAAAAACACTATCCTTTCAAAGACGCCGAGCTTTTTCGCAAGACGTCTGAACTTGTGGATTTTGCCTTTGCCTGCAACTATTAAGTATACAGGCTTGAATTCTCTTTTTTGATTCGCCAGTGAAAATGCTTCTAACAAAACTTCCAGCCCTTTCAGCCTGAAATTATTCGCAGCAAATAAGAAAAGAATCGGGTTATCTGCTTCGGTGATTCGAAGGCTTGCGAGTATCTGAGAGCGAAGATTATCAGCGGCATGTTCTTCAATTTTTGTATCTGTTTTCACGCCGTTGGGTATTATGACTATCCGCTCATCTGGAACGTTATAATACCGTCTGAATTGCTCTGCTACGTAGCTGGAAAGGGCGGCGATGATTGGACCATTGTGATTAGCGCACAATCTTTTCTCAGCCCTGTAAAGAGCTGCCCTGCGAAAATTGGCAAATGCGGTTACCTTCTTGTAAGTTGTAATCAATCTGTTTTGGTAGCTTTCGGCATTACGCTTGATAGCTTCAGGAAAGCTGCCGCCTCGCGGCTGGTAGATGTCGGAAAACTCGAATGGTAGAAAGCTGTGAATAATATCGTAATGCTTTTGATGTAGAAAATCCTTCAGGGCGTTTTCGAAGCGGCTGAGCTTGGTTCGTTTGCCGGTTTTGTCTACGCAAAGAAAATGTATATTTCTATGTTCTGTTTTTTCACTTGCACCTTTGGCTGCAAGGATGTCAACATCGAGATTTAATCTTCTGAGAGCTGCTTGCAATTCGAAGACGCTCTTCTCGGCCCCGCCGAGCCGGGTATAAGCACGCTCTATAATTAATGCAATCTTCATAGTGTTTGCTCTTTTTCGGTCAGTTCTCGAATGGGGCTGGTCTATTGTGTTTTTTATCGTGCTTTGCCATACGCCTGCTTTTTTTCGTTATCCTTTTTATAACCGACTTATCATTTCTGTTCAGTCTTTTTTTACCGGTAAGGCTCAGAAAGAAACGAAGCCGGTCTGTTTTCGAAAAGTATTTGCCCGGCGCCGAGTAGTGAAGCTGTGCCAAATCTTTTATTCGATACCGCTGTCGTAATAATAACGGCCTGAACGCCCGTGAAAGGTCGATAAGATAGAATTCGCCGCTGTCGTTATAAAATATGTGGCTGAAATAAAGGTCACGATGGCGGTAGCCGGTCTCGTGGAATTTTCTTACGAATTTTGCAAGCTGCTCGATGAAGCTTCTTTTTAATCGCAGTTTCGCAGCATTTTGTTGGCCGTGGAAAAAATCGGGCAGCCTTCGTTCGAGCGATTCGGCATCAGCTATTTTTTCAGTGATGCAGAAGCTCCTTTTCTCGAACAGAAGCCCAAATTGCTCGCCGAAGCATACAGGCCGAGCTGTGTTTATGCCTTTGGCTAAAAGTTTATTTGCCGTCTCGAAGTCAAAGGATGCGCAGCTTTTCCGTCCGCGTCCAGCCAGCCAGTTTTTGAGCTGTACCCAAACCGGTGGTTTGTTGAAGCGTTTCAAAAAGAGCGTTTTCGCAGGTGAGGCCGTCTCGAACTGTACCCGGCTGCGATAATCTGCGAGATTGCTCTTTTTTAATTCTTTGCCGGCACTGAAACTAAAAACAGCTTCGATATTTGTGAGTCCTAATCGCCGCAGTACCTGTTCGTACTCCGGGCCGATGAGAAAAGAATCCGTTCGTTTTTTAAGATTTTGCCTTCTCATTTTAGCCGTCTTTGGCAAGTAACCTCTCAGCAGCTTCAAATACCATATTAACCGAGATTGATTCCATACATATATGCCGCTTTTTTTTGCATATGGGTCTGGCACAAGGTGCGCAATCGGCCTGGCCGATGATTTTTATCTCGTCTTTGTAACCTGTTTCCGTCCAGGCAGGGTCGTTCGGGCCGAAAAGCGTAATAACCTTACTCTTTAATGCTATTGCTATATGACGAGGACCGGTATCATTGGTTACTACAAGCTTTGATAGCGAAAAAAGTGCCTTAAGCTCACCAAGATTTACAGGCCTTTCGCCGAGATTTATCAAATTATGTTTGCTGAGCTTGCAGATTTGTTCTGCAATCCTTCTTTCGGCGGAATCTGCTGAAACAGAAACCACAATCCTTGCGTTGTATTTATCAACTAATCTATCTGCTGTTTGTGCAAATCTTTCGGCAGGCCAGCATTTGCTCGGCCCGAACGCTCCGCCGGGAACGAGTATAATGACAGGCTTTGTGTTATCTTTCAATTCGGGCAGTTTCTCTAATAATTTTTTTTTGTCTTCGTCTTTTATATGAAGCTCTAATTGCCTGTCGGTCGATTCGCATCCGAGCCGGGCTGCAAGTGCCAAATAGTAGTCTATCATCGGGGCTGGCTTGTATCGGCCGTTATGCAATTTTGCAGGCTCAAGCTTTTCCGAGAGCAAAAGACCTCGACCATCTCTGTTATAGCCTGCCCTGAAAGGTATCCCTGCAAGAAAGCACGCAAGAGCGCAGCTAAAGGAATTTTTCAAGAGTATCGAATGAGTGAATCGGTATCGCTTCAGTTTCTTTATGGTTTTGAAAATATTTTTATCTTTTCTGACAATCCATCTATCATTGAAGCGGCAGGGCGAGAGTATCTGTTCGGTAACCTCATTGCCTAAAAATGTAATTTCGGAATCGGTGAATTTGTTGCGGATGGCTCTTAATGCTGGTGTGCACAAAATAGCGTCGCCCATTGGTGATGGAAGCCAGACTAAAATTTGTTTTTCTTTTTCGGACATTTTTATTAAGGACAAGATGGTAAAACGAAGGAGGCTGAGTCGAAACAGCTGCATCGGCTGCCGATGATTATTTTCGCTCCCGCATCATATAAAACGACAAGGTCATCAGTTGAATAACCGCAGCAAAGCCGAGGGTGATTAAGATAAGCTCGTTGTTCCTGTTCGGCTCCATCAGCAGCCATATACTTATCAGCAGGCAGAACACCACAACTATTTGAAGAACACCGGCTATTAGTCTTGCCAGAGAAAACTCACCGTACCTTTCTATACGCTGCATCGTTTTAAGCTCCTTTAGTACTCCATCGAGTAATTGTTCAGGATTTTCCTGTGCGCCGGCTTCGTTGCTCAGCCTCTGCTTAGCGTTCGGCTTTTGTTTTGTGCTCGGCCTCTGCTCTGCTGTTGCTTCTTCGGTGACAACGGGCCTGCGTCGGGTAATCTTTTTCCTGACCGGCTCTTCGTGGCTTTCTTCGATTTTGCTCGCCTCAATCGCAGTAGCTCTTTTAATTTGGCTTCTGGCCGGTAAGCGGCGGTGCTTTTTTATGATATTTATTGCTTCTTTCATATTCACCGCCTGGAAGTCCGGATACGGCCCCTTGGCTCTTATCTGGATTAGACGAGAGCGTTTGATGATAAGTATCGTCCTGCAGCCGGCTCGCTGACCCGCTTCAATGTCACAATCGCTGTTGCCGATAAGCCACGACAAGCTCAAGTCAATATTCATTTCCTTCGCCGCCCTTAATATCATACCGGGATTTGGTTTTCTCTCATCGCTTTCGCCGCGATATTTTTGTATCACGCCGTCCGGATGATACGGGCAGTAATAAATACCATCCAGATGAGCTCCCTTGGCGCTTAACAGCGTTTGAAGCCTCTGGTGAATGTCGTCGAGCATCTTTTCGGTGATTATACCCCGCGCAACTGCCGACTGATTCGTCACAACGATAAGTTTGTAGCCCATATTTTTCATCTCGACGAGGCTTCTGGCAACTCCTTCTATCACCCTGACCTGGTCGGGGTGATTCAGGTAGCCCGTGTCCTTTATCAGGGTATCATCCCGGTCTAAAAATATCGCTCTATCGGCCATAATATCTATTTAGTTTCTTAACTTAACTAAAACTTTCCTCTACGATTCCACATATTATATGATAACCTACACTATGAATCTCCTGGCTGCGGGCCGTGGATTCATCTTGTGCGCAGAAGCATATATCTGCCGCTTTTTCAAGCTCACTGCCGCCTCTGCCCGTGAAGGCTATTACTATTGCGCCTTTTTCTTTTGCGAGCTTGACGGCCGCAACGACGTTTGCCGAACTGCCGCTCGTCGAAATAGCCCACAGTATGTCACCTTCTTTAACCAGAGCTTCAACCTGCCTTGCGAATATCTTTTCATAACTATAATCGTTTGCAATCGCGGTCATAAGCGATGTATCCGTTGTCAAAGCCGTCGCCGGCAGTGCCTTGCGTTCTTTCTCGAAGCGACCGACCAGCTCTGAGGCTATGTGCTGGGCGTCCGCTGCTGAGCCTCCGTTGCCGCAGATATAAACACGTCTGCCTGCCTTTATTGATTTTACTATTTCCTCAGCTATAGTAGCAAGCACTTGGGTACCGTTTTTCTCAAGCTCGGCGATCATCTCTTTGTGCCTTCCGATGACAGCTTCTATTTTTTCCCGTGTTTTTTGCTCCATCATTTTTCTTCGCAGAGTGATTTCATCTTTTCAATCGTGGCCGTTGTGCTTTTGCCCTCGACGAGCGGTGCGAAAAGCACCGAGCCGCCGTAACTTTTTACAAATTCTGCACCAATGACGCCTTTTTCTTTCCAGTCCCTGCCTTTAATTAAGACATCGGGCCTGATTCGTTTAATTAAATTAAGCGGGTCGGCCTCGTCGAATAGTATTATATAGTCGACCGTCTCCAGTGACGCCAGCACGGCGGCCCTGTCATACTGATTATTAATTGGTCGGTCACTGCCTTTTATCATCCTTACCGACTTGTCACTGTTAAGCCCGACTATAACGACATTGCCGTTTGCCCTGCAGTATTTCAGAAATTCGATGTGCCCTAAATGCAGTACATCGAAGCAGCCGTTGGTGAATACGATGGTTTCGTTTTGTTTTCGCCACAGGTTCAATTCGGCCTTAAGCGATTCGATTGTTCGCAGCTTGCCGCTTTTGCCGCGGTTCTGTGCGATGATTTCATTGATGATTTCTTCAATGGTAACAGCAGCAACGCCGAATTTTTCAACTTCGAGGCCCCCGGTTATATTGGCAAGCTGAACGGCGGTTTTGTAATCACATCCGCCGGCCAGCGCTGCTGCAACCGTTGCGAGAACCATATCGCCCGCGCCGGTAACGTCATAGACGTTTCGCGGCCTTGTCGGGACAAGCTCGCTTGTATCTTTTGTTTTCAGATATGAACCTTCTTTATCGAGTGTGATTATGACGGCATCGAGGTTTAGTCTTTCAGCGAGCTGTCCGGCGGCCTTTTTGTAGTCGCTTTCATTTTTCAATTCGAAGCCGACGGCAATCGAAGTTTCCTGCCGGTTGGGTGTGATGACGGAAGCGCCTTTGTATTTTGAATAATCGGCAGCCAGTGATGGGTCGACGACGATTTTTTTGCCGGCATTTTTTGCCTGCTCTATGAGAGTGCGGCAGAGACCTTCTGTCAAAAGACCTTTATTGTAATCCTGCAGACACGCGACATCAGAATCTTGAATTTTTTCTTTAAAAAGAGAAATCAGTTGTTCGGCCCGCCGCCCGGTAACGGGCTCGGTGGATTCGGAGTCAATTCTGAAGAGCTGCTGCTGGTGCCGATGCTGCGCCAGACCGATGAGCCTTTGTTTGCAGATTGTTGGTCGGTCACCTGCTGTTACAAGACCGGTTGTGTCAACGCCGGCATCCGATAAGAGATGTTTTAATATCTTTGCATTTTCGTCGTCACCGACGATACCTATGCAGAATACTTTAGCTCCCAGTGCTGCCAAATCGACCGCGACCGAGCCTGCTCCGCCGCAGCTTGTTTTTACATCCTTTACCTTCAAAACAGGTACGGGTGCTTCTGGGCTGATTCTTTCGGCGTCGCCGAACGTGTAGATATCGAGCATAAAATCGCCGACGACCAGGACCTGCGGCGAGCCGAGGTTCGTTACGGTTTTTAACAGCTTCTCATACAATTTCGATTAGCCTTTCCTTTTGCAATTTATTTCTTCAAGATTGTAACAGCAAGCAGCTTTTCTATCAAGTCTATAAACTGCCCTTTACCTGATGTGAATTGAATCTGTATTTTTAGGTATGCCAGGGGCAGAGAGGCGGGTGTTTCAAAACCGGCGATTTTTGTCCAGTCTTTCTCGGTTGTAAGAACAATTTCCGAGCTCAGAGATTCTGCAGTCCTGCAGATTTGGTCTAAATCGCTTCGGCTGTAGTAGTGGTGGTCGTTGAAGAATTTTGTTCCTGTCGGCTTTGCACCGAGATTTTCGATTAATCTGATAAAAGACTGGGGATTTGCGATACCGCAGAAGGCATAGACTTTTTTATTTTGCAGTTTTTCGGCTGGTTGTTCGTTTCCATCTTTGTATTGAATTACGACCGGCTGATGTATTGACCTTGAGATTGTGATGTCCGGCTTTATCTTGCGGATTGTGCTTTCTATTTTTTCGATTCTTTCGTCGGCTATATTTTCACAGTGCGTAATAACGACGGCGTCGGCTCTCCTTAAGCAGTTCATCGGTTCCCGGAGCAGCCCTGCCGGCAGGATTTTGCCGTAACCAAAAGGCTGCGTCGCATCGATTGTTACTATGTCCAGGTTCCTTGCGAGCCTTCTGTGCTGAAAGCCGTCATCGAGAATGAGCACTTTGCTGCCGAAGGTATTGACGGCATTTTTTGCTCCGCTCAGGCGGTCAGGATTTACAATTATTTTTGCATCCGGACAATTAGCAGCGAGCAGTGCAGGCTCGTCTGTTTGAATATCGCTTGTACCTGTTTTGTAGCCTCGTGTCAGGATAGCGGAATTAATGTTTTTTCCCCGCAGGAAGTAGTATAGCCAGATAACCAGGGGAGTTTTACCCGTTCCACCCGCTGTGATATTGCCTATGCTGATAACGGCGGCTTGTGAACGGCGGCTCTTAAGCACTCCTCTTTCGTATAGGAAATTGCGGACCCTTACCGCTGCGGAATAGGGCACAGCCGCTGTTGACAATAAAAACCGCAGAATCGCTGCAGCAGAATCCCGCCTTTGCCCTGAAATCACCTGACGATAGTATTGCTGATTCAATTATAGAGCCTCTCACTTCTTTTCTTTTGTACGGCTAAATAGTAAATGGATGAGCGAAATTAGTCAATTATAAACAAAACAATCTGCGATTCGGGGAAAAGCTTGAAACTGAGCATGATGCGTGTACAATTACCGAAGCGTTTGTGTGAATGAAATTTGTTCAAAACATATTTCGAATTATTGACATCTTTTAATGGCAAAAATTATGGGTGATAAGACACTCGACTTTGTAGAGCAGAATAAGAGTCGTTTTCTCGATGAGCTCAAAACCTTTTTGAAGATTCCATCAGTCAGTGCGGATTCGAAGTACAAAGATGATTTAATTAGATGTGCTCAATGGCTGGTAAATCATTTGAAAGGTTTAGGCCTTGATTCTCGCCTGATTGAAACCGCAGGTCATCCTATAGTTTACGCAGAGGCGAAGGGCCGGTCGGATAAAACGCTTCTTATTTACGGCCACTATGACGTTCAGCCGCCTGACCCCTTAGACAAATGGCAAAGCAAGCCTTTCGAGCCGACAATCCGTGACGGCTGCATCTATGCCCGCGGCGCGACCGACGACAAGGGACAGCTCTTCGCGCACCTCAAGGCTGTCGAAGCTCTGCAAGAAACCAGCGGCAAGCTGCCTTGCAATCTTAAATTTTTGTTCGAAGGCGAGGAGGAATGCGGCGGCGATAACCTCACCGATTATATCAAGGACAACAAAGATAGTCTAAAGGCTGATGCTGTAATAATTTCTGATACCGCTATGTACGATGAAAACACGCCCGCTATAACCTATGCCTTAAGAGGCATCCTCGCATTGGAAATAAAAGTTACGACCGCCGTTGCTGATTTGCACTCAGGCGTCTTCGGCGGTGCGGCAGCCAATCCCGCGGTCGTTTTGTCCGGTATAATCTCGAAATGCTTTTCGCCCGAGGGCAAAGTTTTAATTCCTAATTTTTATGACGATGTAAGAGACCTTGAAGAATGGGAGAAGGAAAATTTCAAAAAGCTCAATTTCAATGACAATGCTCTTGCTAAACAAATCGGTGCAAAAAAGATTTTTGGTGACCCTGCCTTTTCGACTATTGAGCGGCTCTGGGCAAGGCCGACTTTTGATATTAACGGCATTTTCGGCGGCTACTCTGCCGAGGGTATGAAAACCATTATACCGTCGTCCGCCTCTGCGAAAATTACAATCAGGCTTGTCCCCGACCAGAAGCCGCAAAAGGTTTTTGACGTCACAGCCGCGCACTTAAAATCACTTTCTCCCGAGTATGCCGACATTGAGATTCTCGGCCCGATTGCTGGAGCAGAGCCTGTGCTTTTTGATATTAAAAATCCGATGCTCAAGGCCGGTATCGATGCCCTAAAAGCTGGCTTCGGTGCTGAGCCGGTTTATATTCGCTGCGGCGGTTCTATTCCCGTTGTTAATACTTTTGTTCAGCAGCTTGACAGACCTGTTGTGCTGATAGGTTTCGGTCTTGATTCCGACGGCGCACATTCGGTAAACGAAAAATTCGGAATCGACAATTTTATAAATGGAATAAAAACCTGCGTACATCTGCTGACCGGCATTTGAGCTGAAAACGATTGTGTGTAAACCCTGGCAGGGTGGTTGAAACACGGTTGGGTAGACGATTATCGAACTGCCATTTCCCTATACCCTGTTGATCTTAAAATTGTCAAAAATAATGTAAATATTTCAAAATTCTTAGCTTTGAAAGATTATTTTGTAAAATGGTCGATTTTTAAGGCGTTAATCGTGTTTTTTAACCATTTAAACGGGAAATGTCAGCTAAAATTTTTATTAAAATTTAAGAAATTATCAGACTTTTTCCTTGACTAATTGGAGAGGTTTTGATAAAGTAATATTGATTCTGGCAGATTTTGCCGGTTAAAAAAGAGAAGAGAGGGTGATGTTTGGTAGATTACATTTCTATCTATTACCACCCTCAGATATGCTTTAATGAGCAATTAGTAGGAATTTTTTCTAGTAACGTTTATTTTTAGAGGAGTTGGAAGATGAAGAGAGTAACGACTATTATGTTAATTTTATGCCTTGTTGGTCTTACTGCAACAAGTCAGGCGGATTGGGTGCTGCTTGATGACTTCAGCTACGCCGCCGGCGACGCGGCGACCGTGACCGGAGGTGTTTGGTCCAGTGATACTGATGATTCCACTACTGAAATCACTGCTTCCGGGACGCTTCAGATCTCAAAGCTCGCAGGATCTGGTGGCTGGGATGGTTCTTATACGGACCTCACCGGAAACGCCGCGGCTCTGGCCGTAGGTGAAACCCAGACCTATTTCTGGCAGGTTAAGGTTCACTCTGACTGGGTAACCGATTCTTGGGCTTATGACTGCATGATGGGCCTCAGCCCTGACGTCAGCAACATCGACCAAGTCGATGCCTGGCAGGACTTCAGCGTCATGCCCTTCATCAACAACGCGCCGGCTACTCCGTTTATCAATGCGGATGCCCCGACGTCGCCATGGTGGGCTCCTATGACGATGGATACTTGGACCAATGTTTGGATTGTCGTTAACAACGACGCGGTTGATCCGACTTTCGACCTGTATTATTCGGAAGGCACAGATGCTGCTGTACTGGTTGCTGGTGACGCTAATTGGCGGAACTTTGCTGTTAACCTCGATCTCAATGCGCTCGGCTTTATGG
>CAZBMW010000013.1:0-64601 GCA_964493425.1 uncultured Pirellulales bacterium | reverse complement strand
ATACACAATCGTCTCAACAGCAAAACTTGGCATCGATGCCGCTAAACACACACACACTAAAACAAATGCTACTCTTTTCATCTTTCACGCTCCTTCCATATGGCAAATAACTTTATGAAATATTTTCTAAACATTATAGTATCCTCCAAAAATGATAAAGTAACCCTGCCTTGGCCGCATACCAAGACATCTTGTTGTTTAAATTGTAATAGTTATAATCGATGATGACCCTCCTTTTGGCTTTTCAAAACTCGACTTTAATTCCTCGTATCTCTAATGCTCGATATGAACTTTTCATAATGAGATATCAGACCACAATTGTAAAGCCCAGAATGTGTACTACAAAACCGTACTCTAAATGAAAAATCACACCTCTTCTCGTGAGAAATTTTGAAATTTCCCACAAATAAGCAATTAATCTATTTAATATTGAATATACTCTGTTCTTAAAGTCAATTTGTTAATCTTTTCTAATAAATCAAGTCACCATTTAGCTTTTTCATTACTTATATACGTATCTTTAATTATCTTAGTAATTGGCTTTCTTCTGTATATTATAATGCATGCATTTGCTAAGAAAGCTGACTTGTTAATTTTTACCTTAATCGTCGATCTTGTTCTGGCTCAGTTTCGGGATTTATTAAGGTAGCATACGTGATTTGATATGCAGTTTGCTGAGTTGTCAAAATAATACCATACTTATTTATATAAGCTAAATTCATTAGGAAGTTCTCAGAGAAATTTTGGCAAGGGGTCAAGTTAAATTTTATTTCTGATGTTTTATAGAATTGTTTCGATATGATCCTCTAGTATCCGCGATTTTAGAAAATATCGTTAATATTTGGGTAAAAATGCATTTCTTTGCTGCTTTCACGTGAAGTAGCTAGATTTGTCAAAAACAGTTTTTAGTTGAGGTTTTTGTTGTTTTTGGAATTTTTACAGTAAAAATCGTTCCTCGAAATTGTAAGTTAAGGCGTAGTTATTTATTCTTGAAAAAGTGTTTTTATTGGACAACTTTTAATATTGATATTTAGGAAGGGTATTTATCTGTTTATTATAGCTTACTTTATGAAGAGCTAATGTTTCGCAAAATGATGAAAGATATTCGCATTATGGTGTTTTGGGATTGAAATTACGAACGGGATTTCTAATTGTATACTAGAATAATTATGTGGGAAATATTACATTTTGTACTTTCTTCGATAATCGGTTAGCGTGATACCCTTTTCACTTTTAAAATATCTTGAGATATGATTTATGTTCGTGAAATTTAATTTATGGGCAATTTCTTTTATTGTCATATTTGTTTCTGTTAACATCTTGCAAATTATAGAAACACGTGTTTGTTTTATTACAGTATGTATAGATTCATTCAATTCATTGGCAAAAAGCTTTTCTAAAACACGGCGTGAAACTGTTGTTGCTGAGATTACATCGCTTACAGTAATATTTTCATCACCATGAGTACGGATAAATTTTATAGCTTTTTTTACATCGGAAGACTCTATCGCAATTATATCGGTTGAAGCCCGTGTTACGACTTCGGTAGGCTCTACGATCAATTTTCTGAACTTTTTTAACTTTCTGTTCAATGCTAAATCAATGATTTCCGCAGCTTCAAAACCAGCCTTTTCAAAATTTAGCACAATACTTGATAGTGTTGGATTGGCAAGATTACAAATTAGTTCATCGTTGTCGACTCCTAAAATAGCTGCATCCTCTGGTATCCTTAAGTTCGCATTTCTGCAAGCTTCTAAAACCTTATGGCTACAGTCATCATTGCAGCTAAAAATAGCTAAAGGCTTCGGTAGCGACTCTATAAGTTTGGATAACTTATTCAGTTCCTTGTCAAAATATATCGTTTCCTTGTATTCTGAAAAATTAAAACTATTTGCCTTTAATCCTTCTTTCTCAATTTCCCTTATAAAATACTTATTGCGCTCTTCAGACCACGGGATTCCAGAGAAACCACAGAAGATAAAATTTTTGTAACCGCGAGCCAAGAAATATTTACCTGCCAGTGAACTGATTTTTCTGGAATCGGTTGAAAGTGAATGTGCCTTCGGAACTTGTTTTACAATTTCTCTAAATACTAATATCGGTATACCCATTTTCTTGAAGTCACCGGGGCTATACATATCTCTTAGCACGACAGCGTCTAAATCTAACTTTTTTATTTGTGCAAACCAGTTAATATAGGTCTGCCTTGATAGATGGATTGTTGATTTTGTCAGATAAAGCGGCGGCAAACTATAAATTTGCCAGGGACCATAGATGTTGGCATAGCGGGAGAATCCTTTTATGAACTGAGTACCTGCTGCTCTTGACTTTTCCACTAATAATAATATTTTCCTTATTTTCTTCTTTTTAAATCTCATAGTTCAATTTTTTCTGGCAAAGAATTTATACCATTTAGCTACCCTTTTGTAAAGACAGAAGTTAAATTTCGCATGTATTAATTATAAACTTAGGTTTTTAAAAAATCCTATTTTCTTTGATTTTGTCCAGCAATAGTAATAAATCTTTTCCGAATCAGAAGCTTTTTGCAATCTTTATTCTGAATTGAGATTTTGTAAGTCGGATTAAAATTTTTATCGAAAATACTTATTGATATCGGTAAAGCTGAATTTGCTGAATGCCGAATTGGCCCATTGGAATGCGCAGGTGTCTGCCCTGATGACTCTCATCGCCATTTAACCTGCGGCCGACAATCCATTTGCCCTCACTATAGGTCCCTTCCTCAATACGAATAATGCCTGTTTTTGCTTTGGTTTGCTCGGCTGGCGCAAAGGTTACGATTAAGCCGGTACCCGCAATCACATATTCGTCTGGTCCTGTTAAAATTAGTAATCCTCCGGCTTTTGACCAGGAGTCCGCATCTTTGGGACCGGATGAGTATTTCCAGGTATAATCATGAGACACTGTTAATTTATGATTACCGAGTGTTATTTCCTGTACAGGTGCTTCTTTATCCAGCAATATTCCGTTCATCGTTCCTTGTCCCTGATGTTCTAAAATTAAAGGACTTAATTGTGAGAGGAGGTTATAACTTTTGGTTATCGGCGCACTTTCGGGATTTTCAATCGATTCAATCGAAAATGGACTGAAACCTATCGCATCGTGCGAACCAATGGCATAAAATACATTAGCGGCGCAATCCGGATTTCGACGGGCTTCGGGGATAAACAGCGGATTAGTGGATTGATGATATTTCTGACACCACTCGGCAAAATTTGCAAAGTAAATATCGGGTGACAGAAAATCAATTGACGGTGCCCCGGCCCGCCAGATATCTATTAGATGCGGCAGCGGGCCGGCACTGGGATATCTTCCAGGTTTGTATCCCGGACGAATCAGTGCGGCATTGACATACATCGGCAGAGAATATTCAGCCTTGCCCGCGGATGCGACAAATTCAATATAACGTGCATAATGCCAGGCCATAAAAATTTCATCAGTTGCAAGACCTTTGCCAAATACCTTTTCCCAATTGCCATCGGTTTTAAAGCCGCCTTTCTCCCAGATTGCGTGGAGTTCGGGTGTTAACAAATCCTTGTGCTTTACCAGATAGTCGATTAGCTCTTTGGGTACCGGCTGAATAAAAGCATTATTTGCAGCATCGCTGTAATCTCTGGCGTCTTTGAGCATACCGACTTCGTTTTCTACCTGCATCATCAGGATGGTATGTTTTTCGCTGTCTATTTGACGAATATGCCTCATCAGAGCAGCAAAGGCATGCGCGTCGGCATTGCGGCCTTCCTCGCAAAATACCGACATGATTTCCATCGCCTCTCCTGTTTTAAGCCGGGCACGCGGGAAACGCTGCTGGTCTTTTTTAATCCACTCGGGAGCATAGCAGGACATACTGTTTTTCCAACTGCCGAACCACAGCAAAACCAGACGCAAATTATGCTCTCGTGCATTGTCAATAAGACCATCCACTAGCGTAAAATCATACTTTCCTTCCAGCGGCTCCATCATTTCCCAATAGACCGGCACTAGTACGGTATTGAGATTCATCTGTACTAATTTAGGCCAGATAGGTTTCATGTATTCAAGGCTGGAGGCGCTGGAGTTGCCAAGCTCTCCGCCCAGAATCAGGAATGGCTTATCATCTACTATAAGCTGTGTTGAGAAGCCATGACGTGCCAGATGAGGAAGACTGTTTTGGGCCTGCGCCTGCTGTATTAGTATACAGAATAAATAACTAATGAGTATTATAATTTGAACTCTACGTTTTGCTGACATCACTAACTCCTATTGTTTTATTCACTGAGCTATTATCCTTATATTAATTCAGCAGGACTGAAAAGTTCAGTTATTTCTGTACGGTCAGGACGACCTTCTGCAGGTCGCAATCCCGTGAGGAATTGCCAACCATAATTTCAAATTCGCCGGGCTCGACCACGTATTCCATATCAATGTTATAAAAAGCCAGATGTTCCGGCTTTATTTCAAGAGAGAAGGTCTCCGTCTGTCTAGGTTCCAGGGTAATCCTCTGAAATCCTTTTAGCTCTTTTACAGGCCGGGTCACAGAGCTGACACAATCGCGAATGTACATCTGAATCACTTCATCGCCGGCCATCTTGCCTGTGTTGGTGACATCGACCAATAGTCGGGTTGATTCATTGGGCTTGATGGATTCTTTTTCCAGTCGAACTTTGGAAAATTTAAATTGAGTATAGCTCAAACCGAAGCCAAAGGCATAAAGGGGACTAACATCATCAAACAGATAACCGCGACGAGCTGAAGGTTTGTAGTTATAATAAGCAGGTATATGGCCGGCGGAACGTGGGATCGAAATCGGCAACTTTCCGCCGGGATTGATATCTCCAAATACTGCCTCAGCAATCCCCTTACCGGTCTCCTGGCCCAGATACCAGCACTCATAAATCACAGGAACCTTCTGGGTAAGATTGCAAATAGATAATGGCCGGCCGTTAAATAAAACCGCAATTACAGGTTTTCCAGTAGCGACCATAGCATCCACAAGCTCATCCTGCAGACCAACCATTTGCAGTGTTGCACGGTCACCCATATGATTTTTAGCCCAGGCTTCTCTGGAAGTTTGTTCATTACCACCGATGGCGAGGATAATAACATCCGCTTTTTGAGCGACCTCGACGGCCTCTGAGATAGATTTGCGGTCTTGGGCAGGATCACTGGGAGTAATCTCGTCCTGCTGCCATGACCCGCCGGTGGTAATTTCGCAGCCTTCGTGATAAAGGACTTCAACGGTGTTGCCGACTCGGTCCTGAATACCCTTAAACACGGTGACAAAATGGTTTGGGATGCCGCTATAACCGCCCAGTATAACTCGGTTGGCATTAGGACCAATGACAGCTAGTTTTTTTATTTTCCTTATATCCAGCGGTGCAAAGGAACCGTCGTTTTTAAGTAGAGTAATAGTTTTACGCGCAGCTTCCAGAGCAAAATCGCTATGTGCCTGACAGCCGACGATTTTTTCCGCCTTGTCTGGATTCACAAATGGATTTTCAAATAATCCGAGTTTGAATTTCCACTCTAGCATCGGAGCAATCAGCTCATCCAGCGCAGATTCAAGTAATGTGCCTTCTCGGACAAGCTCGACAATATGTTTATAGCAGTCTGGGTCCGGCAGTTCGATATTGATACCTGCCTTGACGGCTAGTGCTGCGGCCTGTTTTGCGTTTTCAGCCAAATGGTGGCCGTATAAATCCGCCCGTTCGTGCAGCTCGCGAATGGCAAAGTAGTCCGATACAACGTATCCCTTGAATCCCCATTCTTTACGCAGTACATCCTGTAAAAGCCATTTGTTAGCGTGGGAAGGAACCCCGTCTATCTCATTATAAGAAGCCATGACACTTATTGCACCACCTTGCTCAATAGCTCCTCTAAACGGATAAAGAAAAATTTCACGAAGAATGCGGGTTGAGACATTGGCTGGTGCACAATTGTTACCGGATTCTGGTTGACCATGGGCGGCGAAATGCTTAAGTGTCGCGATAATATGTTTTTTATCTTTGAAAGTTGCGTCACCTTGGAAGCCCTTTACGGCGGCTATACCCATCTGCCGCACAAGATAAGGGTCTTCGCCATAAGTTTCCTCGACACGCCCCCAGCGCGGATCGCGTGCCACATCCATAACCGGAGTCAGTGCCTGGTGAGTTCCTCGGACACGTGCTTCCTCGGCAGTTATCTCGAAGATACGCTGTACTAACTCCGGGTCGAATGTCGCACCAAGACCAATTGGCTGGGGAAAGCTGGTTGCTCCCACAGCCGCATGGCCATGCAAACACTCCTCATGGAAAATAACAGGAATCCCCAGACGACTATTCTCCAAAAAGAATTTTTGGATATTGTTTGTCAATTCAGCATTTTGTCTTGGACTTCTGCCGCTGCCTGCATCGCTGGGTCGGCCGACCTGGCCGAGCCCTAAGCCCTCCTTAAAATAAGTTTTAGCCTTTTCAAGGTCAAAATCGCCTTTGTCGTTGACCAAAGTTTTGTCCTTATCCTGCCAGATGCATGACATCTGGGCAGCTTTCTCTTCCAATGTCATTTGGGAAAGTAAATCTTTGACACGTTGCTCTGCAGACAGCTTAGGGTTCAGATAAGCTGGTTTGTTTTTATTGTGCCGCTTCACTATTTAATATTGTCCTGATTTATTTTGTTTTTGGGTTGTACTCAGCATAGTCAAAATCCGCCGGATTTGTGTTTTTCTGCCTGTTTCCGGAGGCATACATGCCGAAATAAACGCCGGTAAAACCCCCGATTTTTTCAGAGGACAAGTCTCCTGTCAAGGCTTTCCCAAGACTTATCGCTGGCCCGTTTGGCCACTGACAGAAAAACTCATAGGTTAATGGAAGCGCTTTTACCGACATTACTATATCACCTTCGGGAACATCGATATAGTGTATAGGTTGAATGACTTTTCCATTGAGAACTGCTCTGAAAAAGGCCTTTTTCCTGCCGTCCTTTATTGTCAGGCCAAGATCGTAGTGGTTCTTTTCATTACCTCGGACCACAAGACCAGCCTCTTCATTTTGTGCTGTGGGGGTAAAGTCGAGTTTGACCGAGAACCGACAGGCCAAGTCAGTTTGCCGGCGTCCTACAAAAGCCGGTGAGTCCTGATCGTTAAGCGTCACAGCAGAGCCGTTAAGTCTTAAGTAGCCTGGACGTGCAGTCAAAGACACATCGCCATCATAAGGATTCCGCAAATAATTCCATTGCAGAGCTAATTTTTTGCTATCAAAGTTATCTCTTACAGGAGGTTCTTTAAAGATGTGTGGCTTAAGTTTCGGGGCAGGAAGCTCTTCGGCCAAGGTTCCATTACCATTCACCACAGGCCAGCCATCTTTCCAGGCAACCGGAGCCAGAAAGGTTTCGCGTCCAAGGTGATGCATAAAACCACCCTGCGGTCGAATTCCAAGACAGACCATCCACCAGCCGGAGGGGGTTTCGACAAGGTCGGCGTGTCCGAGAGCCTGAATCGGATGGTCTTTACGGTTGCGGTGTGTCAGAATGGGATTGTTTGGATTTGCCTCAAATGGTCCAAACGGCGAGCCGCTACGAGCGATGGTGACCATATGGTCATAGCTGGTGCCGCCTTCGGCAATCATCAGATAATATTTGTCGTTGATTTTATAAAGATGCGGACCTTCGGGCCAGATGCCGCCGGTGCCGCGCCATATTTCCTTCAGTTCTCCTTCGAGTTTGCCTGTTTTGAGATTGATAGTTGATTGAGCGGTGCAGCCATGGCGTCCGCCTTGTTGCCGGTGATAATAAACCGTTCCGTCGTCATCGAAAAAGAGCGATGGATCGATGCCGCCGCCGTCCTTTATCCAAATCGGCTCCGACCAGGGCCCCGCAGGGTCTTTTGCGGTAACGTAAAAGTTGCCACCCCCTCCGACGTTGGTGGTTATCACATAAAAGGTGCCGTCGTGATAGCGAATTGTCGGTGCATATATGCCGCCGGAGGCCCTTATATTATCGAGTGGCAGCTGGCTCTTGCGTGTCAGGCAATATCCAATCTGCTGCCAATGCACGAGGTCTTTACTATGGAAAATCGGCACACCCGGAAAATACTCAAAGGTACTGTTGACTAAGTAATAGTCATCACCAACCCGGCAGATACTCGGATCCGGATAAAAACCGGAAATAATCGGATTGGAAAATGTGCGTTCTGATTGCCGAGCGTAACCTGCAAGCAACAGCAGTGACACGGCCGGAATTGATAATACAAAAGTAAACCGTTTCATCTCGATTTGGTCTCCAATTGAGCGGTTTTGATTACAGCATTGAAGGCCGGTTTGGGCTGGTAATTACGGTCAAATAATAAGGGATAACTGGTACGTCCAATGACGGGCCAGTTATTAAGCCATGATGTCTTGTCGTAAACTCCCCAGAAAGTAACGCGGGAGATGTCGGCTTTGTGTTTGAGAAAAATCGAAAAAAGCTCGGCATAGCGGTCTGCAAGTTTCTTCTGCATTTCTTTGGGCAGGCCGTCGGGATAGGGATTCAGTTCTTTTTTTAGTTCGGCGTTTCTGGTGATGTCGGCGCCCCTGTAATTAAATGCGGACGGCAGGACATCGATATCCAGCTCGGTTATCATCACTTTGACTCCTAGCGCTGCAATAGCATCGATGAAGGCCTCAAGGTCTTCCCGCGTCGGATAATCCATTCCCCAATGTCCCTGGGCACCGACACCATCGATGCGAAGTCCTTTACTTTGAAGGTCTTTGACAAGTCGGACGACCGCATCACGCTTGGAAGGTTTCCAGAGGGAATAATCATTGTAATACAATTCGGCGTTTGGGTCGGCCTGATGGGCATATTCGAAGGCTTTGGCGATGAAATCCTCACCAATAATTTCGAGCCATCTGGTTTTGCGAAGCGATCCTCCGTCATCAAGCGCTTCGTTGACGACATCCCATCCCTTAACACGGCCTTTATAGCGGCCCACTACGGTGAAGATGTGGTCTTTCATTCGCGCAAGCATAGCTTCACGGTCAAGAAGTTTACCGTCTTCACCCCGAAATGCTGTTGCTGGTATCTGGTTATGCCAGATGAGAGTATGGCCTATGATGAACATATTGTTTTTTTCTCCGAAGGCTACAAAGCGGTCGGACTGCTCGAAATCGTATTCATCAGGCTTAGGATGGATGAGCGACCACTTCATATCATCCTCTGATGTTGCGGTATTAAAGTGCTTTATCGCAATAGCAGCGGCGTTGGGATCCTCACCCGAGACCAAATCACGGTTAAAAGCACCACCTATAAGGAAGTAATCTTTAAATACGTTTCTTAAGGCAAGTTTGTCATTTGCTGCATTTACTGTGCATGCAGATAATGTTAACATACACATTGACAGCACAACAATTGGCTTTTTGGTTTCCACAATAGTCTCCTCATAAAAATATTATTTTGATTAACTTGCATCTTGTTCGCCCGTAGCTTTACGTCGCGCGATCAAATCAGTCTCAATTTCCAACATTTTCTTGCTACTCAATGGATAAAAAACCATGGCGGTGACTCCAAGCAAAGTGAAAATCGCTGGATAAACACTGTTCAGTAAAACAATGCCTTTAATAGCTTCTGGTGTTTGTGCGTCGCCTTTTTCATAACCATACCATGCAAGAGTCCAACCTATCGCGGCCGCGCCCAAAGCTAATCCAAACTTCAGGAAAAAAAGTGAAGCGGCCATCATTAGTCCTGTTGATCGTCTGCCTGTTTTCCACTCATTATAGTCTGCACAATCTGCGAACATAGCCCACTGCATAGCCGAGACCGGCCCTATTGCGAAAGACCTGATGAGATTGAGACCGAAAATGAGGTTAAGGTTTTCAGGTTTCAAAAAATAATAGAGAATAGTTGTAACACCACATATAGCTAAAGAACCCCAATAACAAAATGCCTTACCAAAAATTCTACTGATTATCTTGGTTGCTATAACACCAATGATTGTTACAACAGTTCCGGATATCAAGTAAACAGTTAAAAGTCCTTGATATGACCAGCCATTTTCAAGTTCAATACCAAACAATGACACATTTCCGCTTGTTACATAATACTGGAAATAATATGTCCTGGCACCGCTGAATATAGCTATGAAGACTAGCTGGAAAAAAGTTGCAATACCTATCATCAGCCATGGGCTATTTGAAATCAAATCTTTCAGGTCCTGACCCATGGGATTTTTTTGGCCCTTTGGAGGGCGAACGCGCTCTTTTGTAGAAAAGAAGGTTATATAAAGCAGAATAATTGCAACAATGGAAAGCATCGTCATTGTAATTTGATACCCTTTGGCTGTTGCTACATCACTACCACCAAGTTTTGTAGGAAGCATTCCAACACAATAAAAAGCTACAAACTGCCCGATGAAGACACCAACGAAACGAAAAGAAGAAATCACAGTTCGGTCTGTTGTATTTGATGTCATAACACCCATAAGCGCACAATAGGGCACATTGACAAAAGTATAAAGCATCATCACTGCGTTATATGTAAGAAAAGCATAAAGAAGCTTGTAACCCTCTGAAAAATTCGGTGTTGTAAACGTCAAAATACCTGTTACTCCAAAAGGTATGGCCCCAAATAATATATATGGTCTGTATTTTCCCCATCGGGTATTGGTTCGGTCGGCAATCATGCCCATCATCGGGTCATTGAACGCATCCCAGAGTTTACTGATTAAAAACATCCATCCCATTGTACCAGCAGCTAAGCCGAATATATCTGTATAGAAAATTGGCATGAATGTCATGAAGGTTTGAAAGAAAAGATTCGAGGCCGTATCGCCCAAACCATAGCCAATCTTTTCACGAATAGAAATCTTTTTTGATTCATTCTGCATATCTGTTTTCCTTACAACATTATAATCCTACTTTTTGTTTTTTTTCCTATGGTTTGCATTTTTCCTGTTTTTCAGCAAACCGGCCGAAATATTCCAAACAGGTATCTCGCCATAGGACAGCATTTTCTTTTTGCGTTCTGAGACGATCTTGAACATCCTCAAAACGCTCGGGGTCGATTTTGCCCTGAAGCGAGTCCCATTCTTTTTGCATTAATGTAACGTAATCGACGCCTTTCCGGTAGTGAAACTTTAACTGCTTCCACAAAGTCGAGCCTGATTCCAGAGGATAATCCCAGGGCAGATGATGAAACCATAGCAGGTATTTCTCCGGGCAGGTCTTCGGGGAATTCCAAATTTGGCAGAGCGGCTGATGATACTGACTGACGGCGTTGCTGCCTTTTTCACTTCGGTCAAAGCCGACACCATTAGCGTCAGCTTTATGATAATAAGTTGAGCTCCAGTCCTTTCTGCCGGGATGTACATAATCCGGCTGGGGGCCATAATGGTGGCCTTCAGCCATCAGATGATGTAGACCCATCGGCGTCATATAATCCACGCACGCTTCCCAGGAGCCCGCCATCATTTTTTGAATCAGATTAATCACCTGTGGGTCATTGGACCATGTCATCCGAATCCACTCCTCGGCAATCTGCTCAGAAGACAAAGATGGGTCCCACGCCAACCTCCCAAAGGCATACCAATTCGCCTGCGAAAAATGGTGTCCTGTCCAGTTGCGGTCAGAACCGATTCCTGAAACCCCGGCGATTCCGCTGATAGTATGTTTGTCCGAGGTTCCGTCTACGACCTCGGCGACCAGTGTTCCTGGTCCATTAGCGTACGTGTCTGAATCCAATACCTCTTTCCATTGCGGCGCCAGATAAACCAGGTGTTTGGATTGACCGGTGTATTCCTGTGTAATTTGAAGCTCCATCATTAACGCTGTTTTGGGCATTGCCCCGAAGAGTGGATTAAATGGTTCACGCGGCTGAAAATCTATCGGGCCGTTTTTGGTCTGCACAAAAACGTTGGAAGCAAATTTACCATCCAGCGGCACGAACTCCAGATACGCACATTTGGCACGGTCCTTATCAATCGAGATATCATAAACAAAAGAGCGCCACGACACTATCCCGCCATAAGGTCTCAATGCTTCAGCCAGCATATTGGCGCCATCCGCATGGCTGCGTCCATAAATCTGAGGACCCGGCTGTCCTTCCGAATAGGCCTTGACCAGGAATCCTCCAAAATCCGGAATCTCTTGATAAATTTCCTTGGTCTTTTCTTTCCACCATTGACGTACGGACGGGTTTAGCGGGTCAGCGGTTGTCAGGCCGCCGATTTCCATCGGTGAAGTAAATTTTATACTGAAATAAACCTGGATTCCGTAAGGCCTTAAAACGTTCGCGATGACGGCTGCTTTCTCGATATATTCTTTGGTTAAAATTGCCGCCTGGCTATTCACATTGTTCAAGACTGTGCCATTAATACCAACAGATGCATTCGTACGTGCATAGTCCTTATACCTTGTATCAACTTTTCCCGGCAGCTCCTTCCATTTCCATATTGATTTGCCGGCATAACCCCGTTCAACACTTCCATCCAGATTGTCCCAATGGTTCAACAGACGCTTCTGAATCCGCGGTTTTTGCCGAATGGACAGCTTGTCAAGCGGCTGTTGGGTTTGAATAAGCCGCAAGAAATGAAATGCCCCATACAGGGCACCCTTTGGTTGATTGGCCGCAATGACTATAACCGTTCGATTGTCCCGGCGTAATGAGCGAATAACGAAACCATCTGCACCGACAGATTCCAGTTCTGAAGCACCGACCAATTTTCGCACAAAAGAGGATTGTTCCAGAGTGCCGACTACGATGGCCCCATCTTGTGAAACTGATGAAACCACAGGAATTTCCTTTCCCAGCAGTCCGGACAATCCTTTGCGAAGTTCCTCCTGAACGGCCTGAAATGTTGGAGAGGATTCCTGGATTACGATTTCCGTTATGTGCTCTCTATAATGCGAAAGAATCTTCGGTTGTAATATCTTATTATATCGAAGCCATAGTTGATATCCATCCTCAGCTCGAATAGTCCCTGTAAAAAACCATGTTATAATACAAAGTAACCACTGTATGCAGTATGGACGAAATAAATTCATTTTTTGCCTTATTCTTCTGTGCTAAATGGTGATGCTGGCAGGCCTTCTTTATTATATAAATTTGCGCCTTCCGGATTATCAGCCCAGGCATAGCGAACAGCTACGGGATTGGTTATATCATCATTCCAGACGATTGCCTTATCGCTTTCTATTTTCGCCTTTGCCCAGACAAATTTCTTGTCCGGTCCGGCAATAGCGAAATGCATCAACTCACCACCTCCTTTGGCGGTTAATCCGCTCCCGATGTTTGTAAATGTTATAATAATTTTGTTGCCTTGGATTTCTCTCGACTTATAAATCGGCCCTGAGTAAACAACTTCGTCTCCGTAAGCTATTCTTTGAGCAGCGAGCGCAAGGCGTTTGCCTACGTCTTTCTTATCTAAAGGATGAATATCGTTCCATTCGCCTGTATCGATGGTAACGGCCATCGCAGTGTTACGGACAGAGAGAGTTTTAAGCTGCGCCTCTCTCAACTCGGCCCAGTTGCTGTCTAAAGGTTTGTCTTTAGCCTCCATAAAATTGGCCAGTTGTACATACAAAAAGGGTAAATCTCCCTGCTGCCATTTTTCTCTCCAGTCAGCTATCAATGCGGGGAATAGTTTCTGATATTCAAGCGGCTTTTCAGTATTGGACTCACCTTGATACCAAATGACTCCTTTAATTTTATAGTTTAAGAGGGGGGCTATCATTTCATTATATAAACCTAATGGCTGCCATTCAATAAACGTTTTGGCCGGCAATGGATCCATTGCAATACCTAATTTGTATTGCCACTTGCCCTTTAAGTCGATTGTCTGCCCTGCAGCTGATATTTGATATGGTTTATCTTTAACAAAACCACCACGGCCTGAAGTATTAATAATCCTTATTACAATGGTATTCCTGCCCTCCTTTAGCAGGTTCGGAGAAATATCATATATTCTTGGGGGATACTGATATGAAACTGTGCCCACAAGTTTGCCGTTAATATAAGTCGAATCGGCATCCACAATCCTGCCCAGCCAAATCCTTGTGGGCTGACCGGTCATAGAAGACGGGACATCAAAATCTTTTCTGAACCACACAACGCCGTTCACAGCCCCTAATTCATGGTCTGCCCAGTAGCCCGGCACATTCATAATTGCCCAATC
Source organism: uncultured Pirellulales bacterium (assembly GCA_964493425.1). Lineage (GTDB taxonomy): Bacteria > Planctomycetota > Phycisphaerae > Sedimentisphaerales > Anaerobacaceae > CAYLMG01. The sequence continues at coordinate 50,485 of CAZBMW010000013.1, read as the reverse complement.
TGAGGTATCGTAATTTTCATCAAACCACGGCTTTTGACCTTTTTCCAAACCTTTATCAAACTGCTGGATATAACCGTACCACGCATCGTTGACAGCTTTATCTTTTTCGATGATTTGGTTAAGGTAGGCGTCGTCCTGAAACTTTTTCGCTGTTTCAAGGTATTCTGGAAACGCTTTTAAGGCATCCTCGCTTAACCATGCCTGCACAGGTGAACCGCCGACACTGGCATTGATTAAACCTATGGGAACATGGTATTTTTTATATAATTCTTTCGCAAAAAAATAACCTACGGCGGTGAATTCAAGAACACTTTTGGGATTTGCCGATACCCAGCGGCCTGACTTCAAATCTTCCTGTGGTTCCTGAAAATTATATACGTGCGGGACAATAAACTGTCTTATGTTAGGATTATCTGAATGAGCGATTACATCGGGGTACTTATATTTAACTCTGTCCATTGGCAGTTCCATGTTTGACTGGCCTGAACATACCCACACGTCGCCTACCATGATATTTTTTAGAGTGATATTATTACTGGCTCTAATATCCATACTATAAGGGCCACCTGCTTTTAATCGAGAAAGAATCGCTTCCCATTTGCCGTCCGCACCCGCTACTGCATTATATGTTTTGTTGACAAAGTCAATTGTCACCTTTTCACCTTCGTCGGCCCAGCCCCAAACTTTTATGTTGGCATCTCTTTGAAGTATCATACCATCGCTTATCAAAGCAGGAAGTCTGACTTGGCAAAAGGCTGTCCGGGTAATTAGCAACAATATATAATAGAATAGTAGCCAACCAGACGCTTTTTTATTCAACTTCATAAATAATATTCTTTCAGTTTTAATCGATTAAAGGCTCGAGTTTTTCCATCACCTGATTGGTATCAAAGGTCTTCTTCGGTGAAGGGCATTTCTTGCCGTTATCAATTGTGTACCTGCCAAAGTAAACGCCGGTAAAACATATTCCGTTGTCAAAACTTATCTCTTCAACGGACAAATCCTTTGTCAGGGCCGTGCCCAACGACTCCTGAGCCCCTGTAGAGGGCGTGCAGGAAAACTCATAAGACAATGGAGATGCCTTAACTGAAAGTATAACAGGGCCAAGCTGGATATCCAAGTATTTTGTGGGTTCTACTGTCTTATCTTTAAGTGCATTGTGTAAAAAGACCCAGCGTTTGCTCTGTCGAAGAGTCACGCCGGTTTCATAATGGTATTTATCGTTCTGTCGAGCCACAAAACCGGTTTGCTCATTGTCGCTGTTGGGTTCAAATTCAAGCAGAGTTAAAGATGCTATGTTGAAGTCGGTTAACAGAATCGTTATTGTATTTAGCATACACAACTATTGGTGACGTTTTCGAACCTACAACCGAAAATCTCATTATCTTCCAATTTTATAAAAAATTCCTATGGTTATAAAAGTGCCCCTGCCTTCAATGGCAGGGCATAATTTTGTGCCCAGCTGGACTAACTTAAGTTGCTCCAATCTGAAAAATCATCAAAATAGCAGATTAGTCATTCAGGAAACATATTTTACTTTTGCTGAAGTGAAACACATATATAAAATTCTATTGACAAAACATGCCTTTTTCCTTATAATGAAGATACTCTGAAGCCGCAGTAAGATATGCGGCAGGGTTTACTGCTTATAGGAGGCTGGTTGGACAAGCCGTATTTTACTGTCTCGGTCGTCGTCCCAAGGGAAACACAGAGCTCAAGAGTGAGAAAAACAATTTTAATTTTGGTAGCAATTATCCTGGCATTGTCACTGCCGGTTTCAGCAGCTACGGTTGCAATCGATTCCACCACGACCTATCAGACGATTGAAGGTCTGGGCGGGGCGATTGCGTTCTATAACGGCTGGATTTCGGCGCATCCCTACAGTGAGGAAATCTATGACTATGCCTTTGCGGGCCTGAACCTTTCGATGCTGCGGCTGGGCAACTGGTGGCGCGGCACCGACGGTGAGGACACCGCTGCTTATGATATCGTTGCCGCCGCCAACGAGAGCTTAGGCCGTCCTGTGCCTATTATGATTAGCTCATGGTCGCCTCCCGCATATCTGAAGAGCAATGGCGAGGTTGGCAATGGTGGAACGCTGATTGGAGGTCCAGATAACTACGACTATGAGGGATTTGCGGACTACTGGTACGACTCGATTCAGGATTACATTGCAAACGGTGTTACTCCAACCTGGATCGGTATCCAGAATGAACCGGACTGGACGGCTGAATATGATTCCTGCAGATTCAATCCTACCGAGGCTCCTTGGAACGGAGCGAGCTACGCGAGCTATGCCTTGGCGCTTGATGCGGTCTACCAGCGACTGGAGGCTGATTTGCCGTCGCCGCCCAAGCTGCTCGGGCCCGAGGTGGTCGGCATTGGCTACAATGTGATTCAAGACTTTGCGGCGGCCATGAATCCCGACAGTTTCCACGGGCTGGCCTACCACCTTTATCACGGAAGCACGGATGGAACTCCGGATGGATACATCCCGGCACTTCAGGCCACAACAAGCCTGTTCCCGGAAACCCCCAAATTCATGACCGAATATGGTGATTTTTTTGACATGATCGAGTGTGCGAATTTGATCCACAATGCGCTGACCGAAGGGCAGGTGAGTGGATATAACCACTGGAGCTTGATATGGCCTGGCGAGATCGGATTGGTTGAGATAGAATTTCCTTGGGATCCAGCCAGTTGGACCGATCCGAAAGGCTATTGGCTCAATCCATCCTATTGGTCTATGAAGCATTTTTCTTATTACATCACGCCCGGATTCAGGCGAGTGCAAGCCAGCTCCAGCGATCCCGAGGTCCTGTCATCGGCCTACCTTTCACCTGACGATCTCCGGCTGGTCGCCGTGTTCATCAACCGAAGAACGAGCACGCCTGTCACGGTGACTTTGGATGCCGGTTCCTTTACATACGATTACTCGAGTGTCTACCAGACCGCAGGCTCGAATCACTTCGAGTCACTCGGTCCAATCTCCGGCTCGCAATTAACACTGCCTGCCTCATCGCTTACCACTGTCCTTCTGGACAAAGAAGTGACAGTCGGTCCCGCGACCAATCCATCGCCCGTCAACGGCGAGACCCAAATCTCCCCCAATGCGATTCTGACATGGTCGCCGGGAACAAACGCAATGACCCACGCTATATATTTGGGAACGGATTACGATGCTGTAGCCACCGCCACTCCGGCTTCGCCGGAATATCAAGACACCGTTTACCCCAGCAGTTTTACGCCGACGGAGCTTACTTCTTGGACGGCCTATTACTGGCGCGTGGATGAAATCGCCTACTCCAGCCGCAATCAGGGTTCGGTCTTCTCGTTCAGTACCTCGCAGTCGGTGCCGGGAGCACACTTGAGGTTCGACGAAACCAGCGGCACAACCGCTTTTGATTCCACCGGAAATGGATGGACAGGCACACTCGTCGGCGGCCCCACTTGGACCACGGGAAAATACAACAATGCCGTGAATCTGGATGGCACGAACGACTATGTCAGCCTGCCGACAGGCGTGGTTGACGGCCTGACCGACTTTACTATCTCCGCCTGGGTTTATCTGGATGCTATCAGCGACTGGTCGCGTATATTTGACTTCGGAAACGACACCGATGTGTATATGTTCCTGACACCGAACAACGGCGTCTCAGACGTAGTACGCTTCGCCATCACTACCAGTAGCGATGGCGGTGAACAGGTTATAAATGGCGGTGACCCGCTTCCAACGGGCGCTTGGACGCACGTGGCAGTAACTCTCAGTGGCAATACGGGCATTCTTTATGTCGGCGGCGACGAAGTCGGACGCAACAGCTCGATGAGCCTCACTCCGGATTCACTCGGCGTCACGACGCAAAACTATATCGGCAAGTCGCAATACAGCTGGGATGCCTGCCTTAATGGACGCGTGGATGATTTTCGCATTTACAAACATGCTCTGTCTCCTGAGGGTATCATGCAGCTCTACGAGGGCCAAATAGGAATGTATGAATTATCGAATTTCCTTAATTGGTGGTTAACCTCGAATTGTCACTTGTATTCTTCTTGCGGCGGTGCAGACCTTAATAATGATGGTGACGTTAATTTCATAGACTTTGCAATATTTGCCGAGCAGTGGCTGCTCTAAAAACAAACACGAGGTCGCCAGCCGCATCGTGAGCTGGTAAACATATATTTAGTATGTAAATAATCTAAGCTACCTGCAATCTAGGGTAATAAGCGATATTATCGAAAATGCTCGTTGGAGCGCATTGGATTGCTTCACTGAGGCTTAAGCTACGAGAAACCAATATACCTTACGTTGACTCATCGCGATAATATCTTTTTTATCGGAAAGTGGCAAAGTTATAACAATAGAGCAAATCTGCCGGACAGCAGTAAGTACCTACTCGTATTAATTACCGAAATCACAAAAAGGTTGAAAAAGCCGGCTGAACTAATATATTGGTAGAGATGAATCTAAAATCTAACGAAAAAAGAGATGTTATTTTGGACAGCATCGCTGATGGAGTATTTACCGTTGATAAAGAGTGGCGAATAACTTCTTATAATAAAGCTGCTGAACAGATAACTGGGATACCGCGTGAGAAAGCTATAGGTCAGATATGCAAGGATGTACTGCGAGCCAATGTATGTGAGACCGACTGTGCCTTACGACACACGATGGATACAGGCAAAACGGTTATTAATAAACCTGTCCACATTATTGACGCACAGGGAAGACGCAAGGCTATTACCATTTCTACGGCGCTGCTTAAAGATAAGGATGGTCAAGTCATAGGGGGCGTTGAAACATTTCGGGATATGACCATCGTTGAGGAATTGCGAAAGCAAGTCCAGAAACAATATAGCTGCGAAGACATCATAAGCAGAAATCACAAAATCCAGGAGCTTTTTGATATCCTGCCTCAAATTGCAGAAAGTAACTGCACGGTTCTGATTGAAGGCCAAACCGGTACAGGAAAAGAGCTGTTTGCCAGAGCTATTCATAATTTGAGTCACCGCAGAGACAAACCATTTATTGCGGTTAATTGTAGTGCTCTTCCGGATACGCTATTAGAGTCTGAACTATTTGGCTATAAAGCCGGTGCCTTTACGGATGCTAAAAAAGATAAACCCGGTCGTTTCAGATTAGCTGAGGGCGGCACCATATTTTTGGATGAGATTGGGGATATGTCTTCCTCTGTACAGGTCAAGCTGTTACGTGTCCTGCAGGAAAAAGCTTATGAACCTGTCGGGGCTATCTCTTCTGAAAAGGCCGACGTAAGAATTATTACTGCTACTAACAAAGATTTGGCTAAATTAGTCGAGCAGGGAAAGTTTAGGAGTGATCTTTATTATCGTATTAATGTGGTTAAATTATCTTTACCGCCTTTGAAGGAAAGAAGCGAAGATATTCCACTGCTTGTTGACCACTTTATAAATCGCTTCAACAGGATTTATAACAGAAATATTTGCTGTCTTAGTGACAATGCAATGGCTGTTCTTTTAAGCTATGATTTTCCAGGCAACATCAGAGAGCTTGAGAACGCTCTTGAACATTGTTTCGTGATTTGTCAGGGTGATATTATAGAAGCCAGACATTTACCCGGTACTATGAGACAAAACAGAGCTGACAAGGCATTAGCTGTAAGCACATTCAGAACACTAAAACAAATGGAAGTGGTAATGATAGAACAAGCTCTTCGCCGTAATAACGGTAACCGTACAGCAACAGCTAAGGAATTGGGGATAGATGCCAGCACTTTGTTCAGGAAGCTAAAAAGTCTAAACATTCAAAGTAAGTAGGTGCTAAAAGATTTTAGAGAAATTTTTGGTTATTGCATTTTGCAATTTGGCCAAATTTCATCTATTGCATTGTGCAATATCATACACTTCTAAGGATATACGATTCGAGGTTCCTTCCTAATACTTAAGTTTATTATTATCAATTGGTTATATTCTATTTTATTCTCAAAGCTGCATTTTTGGTACAGTAGTTGCTAAAATAGATTATGGAGATTGCGTATGAAGATAGCTATTCCAGTTTGGCAAGGCAGAGTTTCGAGCGTTTTTGATTTTGCCAGCAAGCTTTTACTTATTGAGTTAGAAAACGGTATTGAGAGAAAAAGAAGCGAAATTCTGCTTACCGCGCCGAGTGGGCCTGAAAGAACAGCTAAATTACGACAGCTTGGTGTAAATTTACTTATCTGCGGAGCAATCTCAAGACCATTGGCTTATATGTTAGGCGGTTCAGGAATTGTTGTACTACCGTTTGTAACCGGTTCAATAAATGAAGTTCTCGCCGCTTACAATGCAGGTAAGTTGAATTTGCCGCGATATGCTTTGCCCGGTTGTTGGAAAGGTGCTCGCAGAGGCTTTGGTAGACGAAGAGGTCGACATGGCAGAAGATGGTAACAGAAAATTATTGGCTTTTGTAAACGAAATCAAGGTAAGTGTAACTGATGGATATGTAGTTTAAGGTAGAGGAGCTAAATTATTATGAAAGTAGCAGTTACCGCACAGGGAAAAGAACTTTCCAGCGAGATTGATCAGAGATTCGGGCGAGCAAAATGGCTTATTGTTGTTGATACTGGAACAGGCAAATTCGAGGTCTATGATAACGCAGTGAATATGAATGTTGCCCAGGGAGCGGGGATACAGACAGGCCGGAATATAGCCAATCTTAACGTCGAATCGCTGATAACAGGTAATGTCGGCCCCAATGCTTTTAAGACTCTAAACGCAGCTGGGATAAAGATATTTTTAGCTGAAAAACAGACAGTTCAGGGAGCGATTGATTTATTCAAGGCGGGAAAGTTGAGAGAAGTAGATAAAGCTAATGTTGAGGGACATTGGATTTGAGTATTTCTATAGGGTAGAAAAATGCAAACGTTTTTGGATTGTATTCCCTGTTTTATTCGCCAGGCACTCGATGCTGCGAGATTGTCAACTGATGATAAGAAGATTCATGAGCAGGTAGTGCGAGAGGTTCTTATTCTTGTAAATAAATTGGATATGGGTCAGAGCCCGCCGTTGATGGGGCAGAAGATACATCGGTTGATTAGGAAGCTGGTCGGTGTGGAGGATCCGTACCGCGAGGTAAAAAGTGAGTTTAATGAACTCGCGCTGAAGTTATATCCCAAACTGCGGAAATTGATTACCGAATCTGAAAAACCGCTTGAGACAGCAATTCGCTTGGCTATTGCCGGGAACATTATTGATTTTGGAGTCAGCAGTAAATTGAAAAAGGCAGATATTGATGCGGCAATCAGTGAATGTATGGACAAAAGTTTCTCTGCAGTTGGGCTTGACTCTTTCAGGGAAGCCCTAAACAGAGCACGGCACATTCTTTATATTGCGGATAATGCTGGTGAAATCGTTTTTGACCGTTTGCTGATTGAGAAAATGCCGATAGAAAAGATTACTCTTGTCGTGAAAGGCTCACCTGTAATAAATGATGCAACAATGGAAGATGCGGTACTTGCCGGTTTACCTAAAATTGTTGAGGTAATCGATAACGGTTCAGATGCACCTGGGACAATTCTGGAAAGCTGTTCTCAGACTTTTAGGGGCCGTTTTGATAATGCAGATTTGATTATCGCCAAGGGGCAGGGCAATTATGAAACTCTCAGCGATGTAGGCAAGAACATTTTTTTCATACTGAGAGCTAAATGTCCTGTTATTGCCGATGATATCGGCTGTGAAGTTGGCGAAATGATTTTGAAGAAGAATAAGTCATTTAATAAGGTTATTAACACGATTAGGCAGGTTGAATAAATGCCGGGTTTTGATGGTACAGGGCCGTTGGGTCAGGGGCCAATGACAGGACGAGGTCAGGGTTTTTGTGTTTTGGCGAGTTCAGAAGAAAATCCGTACGAGGTAAAAGGTTTTGCGGGATTACAGAGTGTACCAATCGGTCAAAAAGTTAATAGTTTTGAAAATATTGGAAGGGAGATGATTAATATGCCATTTGGAGATGGGACAGGTCCTGCTGGAATGGGACCAATGACAGGCAGAGCCGCTGGTTTTTGCGCTGGCTTTCCGACGCCAGGTTATATGAATCCTTCTGTGGGTGGAGCTGGTTTCTATTGGCCCGACATGCCATCATTCGGTTCCTATGGTGTAGGTTTGTACGGTTATGGTGCTGTATATGGAATGCCTTATGGTAGTTATGGTATGCCTTACGGCGGACGAGTCAATCCATGGTTTCGCAGGGGCTTTGGTTTTGGCCGAGGTTTCGGTCGAGGCTGGGGCCGTGGTCGAGGCAAAGGCAGATTTGGATACTGGTAATAGATTCAAATTAGCACTTAATTTCAGAAAGGATGGTTATTATGCCGAGAGGAGATGGAACAGGTCGGCGTATGGGCCGAGGACAGAATCAGGGTAGAGGCAGGATGGGTGGACCATTTGCTGCAGGGCCAGGTGGAAGTTGTGTCTGTCCAAACTGCGGAGCAGTGGTTGCTCATACTGCCGGACAGCCCTGTAATGCAAGAGGTTGTCCTAAGTGTGGTACGAAAATGACAAGAGGTTAACATTTTTTGAAAGGGGAATGATTATGCCAGGTGGTGATAGAACAGGTCCTGCTGGTATAGGACCAATGACAGGTAGAGCTGCAGGTTTTTGTGCGGGTTTTCCCGTACCGGGTTATATGAATCCCGTTGGTGGCCGTGGCTACGGTGGCTGGGGACGAGGTTTCCGAGGTGGCGGTTTTGGTCGAGGTTTTGGTCGAGGTTTTGGTTGGGGCAGAGCCGGATATGGCATGCCTGCTTATGGAGGTGTTGTGAGTCCTTATGCTTATGGTGGTGCTGTAAACCCATACGCTTATGGAGGTACACCGTTTGCTCCAGGCTTAACAGCCCAGCAGGAACTGGAAGGGCTGAAAGGTCAGGCAGAATATCTTGAAGATAGCCTTGACGGAATAAAAAAGCGTATAGAGGAGCTCGAAAATCAGAAAAGCAGCAAGGACTAAGAAAAAGACAGTTGAGGATTTATCTTCTTAGATGCTTCTGGGCTTCTAAGGCAGTGGTGTGTCTATATAACACTCAACACTGTCCCTGGTTTTTTCTGCAGTTTTGTGCTCGGTTGCATACGGCAAGAGAGAGGCGTATTTCATACAGTGTTTAAGAACATTGTATTTTGAGGTAAGGCTTTAACGGATTTATTAGGAGTTAAGACAATGCCAATATTTGAGTATAAATGCAAAAAGTGCGGACATAAGACCGAATTCTTGGAAAAAGCTAATAGCTCCAAGAAGCACAGTTGCGAAAAGTGTGGTAGTTCGGATATGCAGAAATTGTTTTCAGGATTTTCCGTTGGGCAAAGTAATCAGGGAAGCAATTCCTGCCCAACCGGAACGTGCGGACTTTCTTAGAAAGGAAATTTTATGAAAATTGCAGTAACATCAACAGGGCCTACTTTAGAAGACGAGGTTGAAGCCAGGTTCGGACGCTGTCAGTATTTTTTGATTATTGACACTGAAACAATGCAGGTAGAGGCGATTGAAAATCCCAATATGGCCCTTGGCGGTGGTGCCGGGATTCAGTCCGCTCGATTAATGTCGGAAAGAGGCGTAGCGATTGTACTGACCGGCAATTGCGGCCCTAACGCATTTAATGTCTTTGGCCAGGCTGGAATACAGGTCATCGTTGGCATCAGCGGGCCTGTACGTGCTGCTGTTGAGCAATTCAAGGCTCAAGGTTTTTCTTCCGCTTCGGGGCCAAATGTAGCCAGTCGCTTTGGTATGAACACAGGACGGCCGATGACCGGTTCATTTGGTCAAGGTGGTGGAATGGGCTTAGGTGTAGGTGGTGGAAGTGGTATGGGTCGAGGAGGCGGTAGAGGCATGGGCATGGGAAGGTATGCGCCTATGACAGGTTTGACGGGCGACTTTGGTGCTGGTCAACCATCTAATGTACCTAAAGGAGGCCGGCAGGAACTGGAAGAATTAAAACAGCAGGCCGAAATGCTAAAGCAACAAAAACAGCAGATTGAAAGGCGAATGGCCGAGCTTGAAAGTGGGCGAAAGGCCGCGGCTTTTGTTCAAACTGATAAATGTACTGGTTGTGGTATTTGTGCTGATGTTTGTCCAGCCAATGCTATCAGGATAAACAAACATGCTGTTGTAAGTCCTCAGTTATGCACTGCCTGTGCCGCCTGTGTATCCGAGTGTCCGAGTGAGGCGATTATTATTACCCAGCAGAAAATCGGTAGCCAATAATCCAAATCAAGTTAAACGGTACATATTGGACTATTTGTAATTCGATTAAGTATTAAAAAGGGATTCTAAATGGAAAGATTGATCCTCAAGTCCAAGATTCATGGAGCTAAGATAACCCGGACCGAGCTTGATTATGAAAGCAGCATAACAATTGACCAGCAACTTCTTGAAAAGGCGGATATTCTGCCGGGTGAGCAGGTTCATGTGTTGAATTTCAACAATGGACAGCGATTTATCACTTATACAATTGCAGGTAACAGAGGTACAGGTGAAATTGTGTTGAATGGGCCAGCAGCAAGGTTGGGGGCGGTTGGCGATAAAGTTATAGTCGTATCTTATTGTCACATATCTGATGATAAAGCAAAAGAGTTGAATGCAAAAATAATATTCGTTGATGATGAAAACAAAGTAAAGGAATAGACGAGTGGAAAAGAGCATTTCGCCGCTATGTGGGCAGTGTGAGATTAAAGAATGCCGTGAAGGCAAGGATTGTTTCTCACAGGCTGGTAATCATAAACAATTATATCAGGATGAGCAAATAGCGGAATTGCACAGGACTGCCTCGGCAATTGAGGCTCGGTATTACGGCAAAGAGACGCGATTGGGTGAAACGATACTGTTTGCACGTGAGTTGGGATGTAAAAAAATAGGACTTTCTTTTTGCATTGGTCTAAGCGAAGAGGTAAAGGTTATCGAAAAAATTCTCTCGAAACATTTCGAGGTAGTGTCTGTGTGTTGTAAGGTCTGTGGAATCGATAAGAAAGAATTTGATTTGCCGCAAATTATATCAGAAAAAAATGAGGTTATGTGTAATCCGGCTGGCCAGGCCCAGATGCTAAATGATGCAGGAACGCAGCTTAATATTTTATGTGGGCTTTGTGTTGGCCATGATGCGATTTTTGCAAAGGTCTCAGATGCTCCAGTAACAACGCTCATAGCAAAGGATAGGATGTTGGCTCATAATCCTGCAGCAGCTATTTACTGTCAGTATATTCGAAAACAGTTTAGTGAAAACTCATAGTAGATGTAAATGATGGATTCAGTACTTGATGTTACGGAAGTTGCCGTGGGGTTCCACCCTGCTGGTTACAGGATAGATAAAACGGCTTCTGCGATGAATAGATATACCAAGTGGGAGATTGTATCTGGGAAAGGGTGGTGTAATCCAAAACCAGTCTGCTTCGATTCTCTTCCACAGAAAGGTTGGATAGCCAAAGATAAATTCGACTGGAACGAGGTTAGTGTGGCTGTGGGACAGTTTTGATATGAAAATAGCAATTGCAAGTGGTAAAGGCGGCACAGGCAAAACAACAGTTGCCACAAATCTGGCGGCTTCGCTTTATCGAACTGGACAAAAAGTCCAGTACCTGGATTGTGACGCAGAAGAGCCTAATGGTCATATTTTCTTAAAACCTGAAATTGAGAGCTCGGAAGATGTCACTGTTGGGATTCCTGAAGTTGACCAGAAAAAGTGCACTGGCTGTGGCCGATGTGGACAGCTCTGTCAATACAGCGCTATCACCTGTGTGAAAGGCAAGGTTCTGGTTTTTGAAGAGCTTTGTCATTCCTGCGGCGGATGTATGGCTGTATGCCCGGAGGGTGCGATCGTGGAAAAACAGCGTAAGGTAGGGGTTGTTGAGTTTGGTAAATCAGGCGGAATGTCTTTTGGTCACGGTAAACTGAATATAGGAGCAATCCAGACGCCTGCCGTTATAAGGTATGTTAAACAAAGAGCAGTTGATGAAACAATTACTATATTGGATGTGCCTCCAGGGACGTCATGCCCGGTAGTTGAGTCAATAAAAGGAAGTGATTTTATTTTGCTTGTTACTGAGCCGACACCTTTCGGCTTAAATGACCTTGAATTAGCGGTCGGGATGGTGCGAGAGCTTAAAATACCCTTTGCTGTAGCGGTAAACAGAAGTGATATAGGGGACGATGGGGTACGGCAATATTGCCAAAAGGAAGAAATCGAAGTGCTGCTTGAGATTCCCAATGATAGAAAGATAGCTGAGGCCTATTCACGAGGAATAATGATAGTTGACGCACTACCAGAATACAAAGAGAAGTTCTTGTATCTTTATGCGCAAATAACTGAGCAGGTGACTGTCAAATGAAAGAAGATTTTGAATTTATGGAGAGGATTACCAAAGACCTAAATGCCCGCAAGGCGGCTTGTAAGGTACTCGGAGTTTCTGAAGATGCTGACAGGGGAAAGCTGAAAAAAGCCTATAGAAAGGCATCAATGAAGTATCACCCCGACCGTAATCAAGGTGATGCCGATGCAGTTAGAAAATTTGTGCTTGTAAAATGTGCGTACGAGTTGTTAGCGGAAGACAAGCCCTGCGATAAGATACTCGAGGAAATTAACTCCTGGCCCGGCGTGCCTGAGGACAGCAAGTACAAAATAGATAATCCCTGGGGCCATTTTTTGTGGTGGAGAGAGAAGTATTTTGGTTTTGAATGTGATGAAAACACAAAGCAAAACAAAGACGGCTCTTGCATTTGAAAAGACAGACAGGATTTAGGGATGTTCGTGCAAAACAAAAAAATAAATAGAAACTTTGGATTAATGGATACCGTGTAAGTTAATGGCTCAGGAAATTGAACAGATTAAAGGTTAAGGCTTATGGAGCATAAAAGAACACATATTTTTAAAAACACAGTATTTCAGGAAACTAATGGGCCGGCAAAGACTGTCTTCAGCGGTCCCGGAGAGCTGGAAATCGGTTCTGCTTCGGAATTTGGTGGAAGTCCGGAAACCTTAAATCCAGAAGAGATGTTCGTTGCTGCGATTAACGGTTGTATAATGACGACGTTCTTTTATTTTGCAGAAAAGTTAAATGTGGAGTTTTCATCATACTTTTCAGAAGCTGAAGGGCGGCTTGAGAAGCAATCAGATGGATTTCGATTTACTAACGTAAAAGTTCGGGCAAGGGTTCAGCTGCCCAATACAGAAACTGCTGAGAAGACTCGTGAGGCTGGCCAGTTAGCTGAAAAGTACTGTCTTGTTTCCCGTTCGGTAACCTGTCCTGTTGATTATAAATTGGAAATTGAAATTAAAGGAAAACAAAACTCGTGATTATTTAGAACAGAAAGAAATATTAATGAAAGAGCTTGTAGTCATAAGCGGTAAAGGCGGCACGGGCAAGACAAGTATCGTTGCAGCATTTGCGAATTTGGCGAAAAACGCCGTGTTTGCGGATTGTGATGTGGATGCAGCTGATTTGCATCTGGTTTTATCCCCGGTCGTAAAACAGCAGTCCGACTTTTCCGGCGGCAAGCGAGCGGCTATCAATTCAGACAAGTGCATAGGCTGTGGCAAATGTGTTGATATGTGCCGATTTAGTGCGATACAGTTGGGTGGTCCTGCCAATGAAATGATAGAAAAGACATATATCGTAGATCCCATATCCTGTGAAGGGTGTAAGGTATGTGTGGAGTTTTGTCCGGTAGGTGCAGTCGATTTCAGGGATGTGGTTAATGGTCAATGGTATATATCAGATACGCGGTTTGGGCCAATGGTACATGCAAAGCTGGGGATTGCAGAAGAAAATAGCGGTAAATTGGTGACTCTTCTGCGCAGGCAGGCAAAAAGAATCGGTAGCGAACAAGGAAAGGACTTACTAATTGTTGACGGCTCACCGGGGATCGGCTGTCCTGTAATTGCATCGGTCACTGGCTCAAATTTGGTTTTGATAGTTACAGAACCAACCCTTTCAGGAATACACGATTTGGAAAGGGTAGCTGAGTTGACATCAAATTTTGGAATTCGGACTTTGGTTTGTGTTAACAAAGCCGACATAAATCCTGAAATGACCGGCCGGATAGGCGAAATGGCTCGACAACGTAGTCTGAAAGTCGTCGGCAAGATCCCCTATGACGAAAGCTTTACGAAAGCACAGGTTATGAAGGCAACGCTTATCGAATATACCGGTGGTGACATTACAGAAAGAGTAAAAGCAATGTGGAGGGAAGTTACGTATGCTCTTGGTTAAGGGTAAAGATGCGATGGCTCAAAAATGTGCAACACGCTTTGATTTTGATAAGGCAGCAGGCAGTTATGATAGGTGGTATGACTCTGCCAGAGGTGCAATGTATGACAGGCTTGAAAAGAAGGCTTTTGACCGTTTATTGGTGGGTGACAATCAAGGTAAAAGTCTTTTGGAAATTGGATGTGGCACCGGGCACTGGAGCGGGTATTTCAGTGGGAAAGGATTTGAAGTAACAGGTATAGACATATCAGAAGGAATGATAAACATCGCCAAGAAGAAAAATATACCTAATAGCCATTTTCAAATAGCTAATGGCCAGAGCCTTCCCTTCGCTGATAATAGTTTCGATGTTGCTGCAGCTATTACGACAATTGAGTTTGCTGAAAATCCCGAAAAGATACTCTCGGAGATGGTCAGGTGTGTAAATAGTCCGGGCACACTTTTATTCGGGGTATTAAATGCTTTATCCACTTATAACCAGAGAAAGAAAAAGCAGCAGGGAAGCGTTTATGCCTGTTCGAATTTATTTTCTTTTCAACAACTGCAAGAACTGCTCAAACCATTAGGTAAAGTCAGGCTTCAGATAGCAGGATTTGTTCCTAAAAGTGATTGGTTGATACCTTTATCTCCTTTACTGGAGTTTATAGCTCAACTTACCGGTAGCAAGCGAGGTGCTTTTATAGCAGCAGAGGTACGGTTATGAAAATCCAGGCGGAAATAAGTATTTATCCCTTGAAGACTAAGTCTCTTTCTGAGCCTATCGACGAGTTTTGTAGAATATTAAAGAACAAAGGTATAAAGGTTGAAATAGGAGTAATGAGTAGTTTTGTTGTTGGAGAATCAGAGCTCGTATTTGCATGTGTGCAAGAAGCTTTCGGGAAAGTAGCTGAAAAATATGACATTGCGATGGATATGAAAGTATCAAATGCCTGCCCAAACAGAGCTGAAAAAGAGAAACTTTAAAAGGAAATGAATATGCCGGAACAAACACCCCAGACACAGCAGGAGCAAATGAAAAAACAGATGGAAATTGAACAAACTCAAATCCGTCTGCAAATGGCGAAGATAAAACACAAGATACTCATTCTTTCCGGCAAAGGCGGCGTTGGCAAAAGTACCGTCGCGGTTAATTTGGCGATATCTCTGTTTCTTGAGGGTAAAAAAGTTGGGCTTCTTGACATTGATATTCATGGGCCGAGTATTCCTAAGGTGCTTAATCTGGAAGGAACTGCTCTTCAAACGGACGGAGAAGCTCTGCTGCCTGTAGAGGTATCGGAAAATCTCAAGGTAATGAGTATAGGTTTTCTGCTGCGAGGTAGTGACGATGCTGTGATATGGAGAGGGCCGATGAAATATCATATGATAAAACAATTCCTCAAGGATGTGCGGTGGGGCAATCTGGACTTTCTGATTGTCGACAGTCCGCCTGGTACTGGTGATGAGCCTCTTTCCGTAGTCCAGCTTTTGGAAAAAGCCGATGGCGCTGTTATAGTTACCACCCCTCAGGAGATGGCACTGTCTGACGTTCGCAAGTGCATTACCTTCTGCCGAAATTTGAATTTGCCGGTTATAGGCGTACTGGAAAATATGAGCGGTTTTATCTGTCCCAAGTGTGGCCATAGAACTGATATATTTAAGTCAGGCGGTGGAGAAAAAATGGCCGGAGAAATGGCGGTGCCGTTTCTTGGACGAATACCTATTGACCCTGGGATTGTTGATGCCTGTGATTCCGGCAAGCCCTACATTCAAAAATATAAAGACAGCCAAACGGCCCACGCTTTTAATCAGAGTATCTTGCCTTTTGTGGATTTGGGGTAAATAGAGAAACTGAAAAAGTAAACTTTAGGAGTATTTTACTATGCGAGTAGCAATCCCATTAGCACAAGGAAAGTTAAGTCTTCATTTTGGCCATTGTGACCGGTTTGCAATCTTTGATATCGATGAAAGCGTCAGAAAAGTGATAAACAGAAAAGATGAAACTTCTCCACCTCATGCGCCTGGTGTGCTGCCGAAGTGGTTGAGTGAAAATAATGTCAGCGTTATTATTGCCGGTGGAATGGGTCAGCGGGCGCAGCAATTATTTGCCCAGAATGACATTAAAGTCGTTATTGGCGCGTCAGGTGATTCACCGGAAAACCTCGTATCAGCTTATTTGCAAGACAAGCTTGAAACAGGAGATAACATTTGTGACCACTAAAAACTGGTTTTCATCCGTCCATTAGGCAGCATATTATCAGGGTGAGCAATTCCTTTCTCCTCTAATTGGTGTCTCATGCAGTTTTTCCAGTTATTTTCGGATTTACAATAATTTTGCGCCCAGAAGTTACCTAACTTCCCTTCTTTTTCGAACTTTCTTAATGGATACAAGCTATACCATTTGCATGCCATGGAATATCTCGAAAATTCAACTGTGCAGGTTAACGATCGCCTGATTTGCTTTTATTCATTCCTTCGACCTTATCGGTCAACCAGCCGATTCTAATGTCATCTTTTGGATTCAAGTCGGGAATGTAGGATTTTATATCTAAAACAGGAGTACCATCAGCCATATCGACGCCCGATATATGCAAAATGTTCTGCTCAATACTTTCAAGGCGAACAACCGATACCCCGATAGGATTTGGCCGATATGGGCTTCGTGTAGCAAAAACGCCATGTTCTTTGCCATCCCATGGCGGACAGGCTTTAAGGCTGGGCTTCGAAACGAGGTGCATGTGAAAAACTACTACAATATGACTAAAGCCACCTAAATCTTTGAGCCCTTCAGAAAACTCATCGAATATTTCGATTTGCCCTTTTTCATCTGAAGCGCCCACAGCCTGGCGGGGAATACCGGTGCTTTCTTTAAATCGAGAATGGATTACGCCGATTGGTTTGTAATTTATGGCTTCCATTACATAGTTTTACTGAACTTAAAAAAATGTGAGCTCGGAATTAATCCTTCTGTTAAAACACGGGACTTATTGCAAGCCTTTGATTGCTACAATCTTGCCGGCTCCAATATTTATATAGTTCTTGGCAAAGTGCTTTTCAAAAAGGATTCTTGCCTTATCGCCTGTGCAATGACAAGGTCCGACGTATTTAACGTTTAGATTTTTAAAGGCTGTTATAATTCTTTCGACTTTACCTCTTGTTGCCCATTCCAGGTGGAATCCGCCCATAACTAACAGAATCCGCTCATTAAATAAATCCTTTGATGCTTCCACCATTTTGACAATACCAGGATGGGCGCAGCCGGTAATTATTATCAAACCTTTTGCCGTTTGTATAACTAATCCCTGCTCTTTTATCAGTGTACCCAGTTGTCCTGTTGAATAGACGTTTTTGCAAATCTTTGCGTTTTTTTCTACTTCAACAAATTTGGCTCCGTAAGAGGTAACAATTTCTTTAAACCTTTTTGGAAATGACTTGGGCAGGTAAACACAAACTTTCGGGTTCTTTTGAAGAAACACTTCCAGCCCGCCGGTATGGTCACCATGTATATGAGAGAGAACGACTGTTTCAATACTGTTAGCATCAATCCCCATTTTTGACATATTCTCAAGTAGCAGCTTTCCATCACCTCCTGTATCGAAAAGAATAGTGTTCTCTGTGCCGCTTATAACGCAGGAAAAACCCCAGAAAGTCTCGAGTCCTTCCTTATAAGGATTATTATCGAATATCACTGTTATATTGATATTATTTGCATCGTCCATTGAATTGTTTGGTTCGACTTCTTGCATTTGTCCTTTCTTATTATGATTAGCATCTCGCGATAAGTTAGTGGCAAGTAATACAGTTACAGCTGCTATTGCCGAAACTATTATCCAAAATGATTTATACATTTGAATTGTCGCCTTGAAGCCTAGTTTCGATTGCCACTTCTCCCATACCATAATCAAAGTCATTTAGCAAGCCAATTATCCCTCAATTTTATTCGTCCTCGCCGAATTTGTTGGCAAAGTGCGCATTACTGCATCAACCGCAGGTGTATATTTGACTAAACTCCCATCTTGATTATGTGCTTTATCCCGAGATTGGAATTATAAAGGCCGTTGGCATGGGAGGGGTATCCCTTGCATTGACTATTTTAGCTTCCTCTGGTGGCTTTGTCTTAGTGCAGTCATATTTTTAATCCTAACGGGTATCTATCCTGCCATCCGTGCTGCAAAGGTTGACCCTATCATTGCACTTAGACAATGATTAAAGAAGTTAGGTTTTTGTCTGTAAAGGCGAAGAAAGGCTCACAAATAATCTTTACTATTCGGGTTTTTTGAGCTCCTCAACTTTCGGCAAATCTTTTAATGAATTTAATCCGAATACTTCCAAAAATTTCTTTGTTGTTCCGTATAACATCGGCCTTCCGAGGACCTCGGCTCTGCCAACGATTTTAACCAGTCCCTTGTACATAAGAGAGCGAATCAGCTCGCCCGCCTGAACGCCTCTTATCGCCTCTATATCAGCGCGGATGACGGGCTGCTTATATGCAATAATCGCAAGTGTTTCCAGAGCGGCCGCACTTAGTTTACTGTCACTGCGGGCGCGAAGCAGCTTTTTGAGCCAGTGATTGTAGTCACTGAGCGTCATCATCTGGTATCCGCCGGCAATTTTCTCTATTCTGAAAGCGTTTTTATTCGATGTGTATTTTTTGTTCAGGTTATCTATGTGCCGGTTGACCTGCTTTACTGAAGTTTCGGTAATGCCGGCAAGACGGTTAGCACTTAAAGGCTCATCGGAAGCAAAAAGAAGCGCTTCTACAACCGACTCGAGTGTTATTTCGTCCTCGTTGCAACTCTGCATATTTTCATATTTTCTTTCTTCAGGAGGCTCTTTTGTTTCCTCGTTCTCCTGGTGAATTTCCTTTTTGTCTTGTGAAATATCCTGATCTTCGATTTGCTCTTTATACTCTTCTGTCATAGCTGAATCCACTTAAAAGGGTCCTTATCTTTTTTGCTTATCCTGATTTTTACCTCACCGAGAATTTTTTGCAGCCGTTTAGCAAATTTTCTCAGTATAAATCTTTCCGAGACGCTATGGCTGAGACACAGGCAGGTAATATTTGCCTGTTGTGCAGCCAGAGCCTGGTGGTGTTTTAGTTCGCCGGTCAGATACAAGTCGGCTTTTGCGGCGATGACCTGATTGATTATTTTGCCGCAGTAGCCTGCACAAACGGCGGCTGTTCTCACAAGCTTTTTTTCCCTTCCCACAATGCTGACTGCTTTCGCGCCAGTCTGTTTTTTAATCTTTGTGATAATTTTGCCAAGCTGTGTAGGTTTTGTAAGCTTGCCGATCCTGCCCAGCCCAAACTTGCTGCGCTCATTATAAAGTCTGAAACAATCGAAGGCGGGCACTTCGTATGGATGTGCTTTTTTCATTGCTGTTATTGCGTCATTTAGTTTCTCTGCAGGTACAATCGTCTCGAACCTCATTTCGGTTACCTTTTCAAGCCTTCCCTTTTTACCGATCGCAGGTTCGGAGCCCTCCAGGGGAAGAAAGCTTCCTTGTCCCTGAGCTATGAATCCGCAATGGCTATAGTTGCCCATTACTCCCGCTCCTGCCTTGAAGATTGCGTTGGCAACCTTTTGGGCTGAACCTACAGGTATGAAAACGACCAGCTTATACATATCACCGCCCGCCTCAACAAAATCGCCTATAGGCTTGCTATCGCTCATTCCTACAATTTCTGCAAGGGCATCGTTTACACCACCTTCGACTATATCCAGAGCTGTATGTACTGAAAAGACGGCGATGTTAGAACGTATTAACTTAAAGGCTACGCTGCTGGAGCCGACAGAGGTTATCTTTTTTAGGCCGTCCCAGATGACAGGATGATAGCTGATAATTAAATCCGTTTTCATCTTTTGGGCTTCGGACAGAACTTCACCGGTGATATCAATAGTCAGTAATGCATTTTTAACCTTTTTTTCGGCATCGCCGATGAGCAATCCCACGTTGTCCCAATCGAGGGCGAGCCTGAGCGGGACCAGCTTCTCAATTTTTTCAGCAATATCCTTTACTTTCATCCTGCGTAGTCTCCAGCGAAATATCAGCTGAACCTGATTCAAAAAGTATACCGAATTTGATTTGATTAGCAAGAAAACATTGGCAGTGGTTTTTTAAAAATCAGGAGGCAGGTTGGCTTTTACTGCATTTGGCCTCGACATAATTATCGAACAGCTTTTGCATTTTTTTTGTAACGGGACCGACTTTGCCGTTACCGACTGTGTGCTTTTCAACGCTGTTTACCGGCATAATCTTCACAATCACATTTGTCAGAAAGACTTCATCCGCCGCCAGCATATCATCGATGCTAAGGTTCTTTTCAACCAGTTTTATTGAGTTTTCGGCAGAGATTTTGCAAACGGCTTTGCGGGCGATGCCTGCGAGAACAGGTGTTGTCAGAAGCGGTGTGTAAATAACAGAATCTTTAACCAGAAATACATTGCTGATACAGCCTTCAGCCAGAATATTTGTTGTTGTAAACCACAGAGCTTCCGCAGCTTTTTTTTGGTGAGCTATTTGGAGAGCGAGCATACGCGAGAAATAGCTTGTCGTCTTATGGCCGAAAATCGGCTCGGTGACATTCTGCCTGAAAGGACACAGCACTACGAGCACACCTTTTTGATAATACTCCGCCGGGTACGGCTGCAAATCGGTGGCGGTGATGAGCAGTGTTGATTTGTTTTTGTCATCTGAAGCAGACATCGGACCCGATGTAAGTGTCAACCGAAGTCGCGCATCTGTTAATTCGTTTGCTTTAAGAACTTTGTAGACAGCGTCGATTATAAACTGCCGGACATAAGTGTTTGATATTGAAAGACTTACAGCGCTTGCAAATAATCTATCCAGATGTTCATCGAGGCAAAAAACGACGCCGTTATTGCAGCGCATCGTTTCGAACAGGCCTGAGCCGTACAAAAAACCGCTATCTTTAACGGAGATACAGGCTTTATCAATATCAATCAGCTTGTTGTTTAAAAAAACCTTTTCCATTTTCTGTTTAGTTTTCTCACGCAACACTTAGTGTACACGGTGCATTATGTTTTTAATTCCTGCCAACAGAGCTTTTGCCTTTGTTATCGTTTCGTCCCATTCAGCCTGTGGGTCTGAATCTGCGACAATGCCTCCACCGGCCTGCACATAGGCCCTCCCAGCCTTGATAATAATTGTTCGTATGGCAATATTCAAACAGACATTTCCATCAAGACCTAAAAAACCGATGCTGCCCGTGTAAATATTTCTGTGTGTGGGCTCTGTCTGGTCGATTATTTCCATCGCGCTTACTTTTGGTGCACCTGTAATAGAGCCGCCGGGAAAGATTGCTCGAAGGACATCGCAAAAAGAAACATCCTCTCGAAGCTGTCCGGCAACTGTGGCGACGGCGTGAAAAATTGTCGGGTAAGCTTCAATTGTTCGCGGCTGAACAACCTGTCTTGTGCCCGGAACACAGATTCTGGCAAGGTCATTGCGTTCCAAATCGATTATCATATTTAATTCAGCCTGCTCTTTTTCACTGTAAGCCAGCTCATTAAAGTTTTGTGTATTGATTTTTTTGTTATCCGGCATGTTACTTATCCTCGGGCGGGTGCCCTTAATAGGCTTTGTGCTGATAAGCCCGTTACTGGTTGTAATGAACATCTCCGGTGATGCGCAGACGATAGCAAATTCACCGCCATCGATATAAGCAGCATAACCGCTCGGGTTGAAGCGGTTCTGCCAGTTGAAAAGCTCTATAGGTTCGGCTGTGTAATCACATTCGAAACGCTGTGAGAAATTGACTTGGTAAACCTGGCCGTCATATATGTAGCGCTTTATCTTCTCGACACTTTGAAGATAATAGTGCTTATCCATATTGCACCGGATTTTCGAGAAGTCAATATCATCAATATCAGTAGCTTCTGGTTTAGTCGAATTAACTCCCTTTGACTTTGCTAAAAAGCCCTCGAGCTCAGCCAGTTTTTCCTGCGGCTGTTGTGAATCTGTCGGCAGTTGTACAGCTATCAGCCAGAAGGCATTTTCGATATGGTCGTAGGCGATTAATCTGTCATAAAAGCATAATCTAATTAAGGGTAACTGAAGGTCGTCGATGGTACCTTGCGGCAGCTTTTCAATGTATCGGGCAAGCTCATAGCCGAAGTAACCTATCCAGCCGCCAGCGAAAATTCCTCGAGGCAGCTTATCACTGGGATTGTCACTGAGTTTATATTTATTCAGAACTTTATGTAATTTCGCGAACGGCTCTTTTTGTTTTGGTCTGAATTCGAAAATCTCTTTCGGTTCAGCTGTCCAGTAACTAAATCTTCCAGCATCTTTTTTTGCGGGATTACCTCCGAGAATTGATGCGAGCCTTTGACGTGCAAAAGCCTCGCTCAGTGCGGCTAAGTCGATGGATGTGCAGATTTTTTTATAAAAGACTTTGCAGAGAACCTCTTCACTCCTTTTTATTAGTGTCTCTGTAGTCATTGCGATTGCCCAGCCCTGAATTGCTCTATAATCTGCACGCCCGAGGAGGTACCTATTCTGTCAGCGCCGGCTGATAGCATTTCTATAGCCTGTTGAACTGTTTTAATACCACCTGCCGCTTTTACCTTGCAGTGCGGTGCTGACTGCTTAATTAGCTTTACATCTTTAATTGTCGCACCGCCGGCAGGATGGAAGCCGGTGCTGGTTTTGACAAAATCGACCTTGCACCTGTTGGCAATTTCGCAAGCAAATCGCTTTTGCTGCTCGGTTAACGCTGCCGCCTCGATAATTACCTTTAAGACAACAGCTGGCCTCATAGAACGACAGACTTTCAAAACCTGGCGGAACTGACTGGCTAAATAGTGATTGTCGGCTTCTATTATCGCAGCCAAATCAGCTACCATATCAATCTCGTCGGCGCCAGTGAAAATAGCATCTCTTGCAGCCTCGACTTTCGCCTTTGTGGAATCGGAGCCGAAAGGCAAACTAACTACACTGCCGACCTTAATGACGCTGCCGTGTAGTAATTCAGCCGCTAAACCTATCCATCTTTGATTTACAGAAACTGAGAAAAAACCATATTTCTTGGCTTCCTCGCAAAGCCTTTTTATATCGTCACTTGTCGCTGTTGGGCTTAGCAGTGTATGGTCGATATATCTTGCCAGTTGTTTTTTATTCACAATTTGCTACCTTTCGATATATCCCTGCTTTACAAAAAAATCTATTGCTTTGTCTGTATCAGGGAAAACTTTTGTGGCGGTTTGTGTCACGAAGACCGATGGGCTGTGTTTGGCTGTCCAGATGACATATACTTCTTTTGCCGACTCGTGGGCGTGCTGTAGCTCTCTTTCTACGCCGCTTGAGATTGCAGCTCGGCCATCGGCGGTTTTTGGGATAAAGCTTATTATCATATCGGACTGGTCAATGAGTACAAAATCCCGTGCATAGGTCTGGCTGTTAATGTCACGCTCAATCTGCTGAATCTGCTTTAGGTCCAGCCGGACTTTTCGGCCAAGAGTTTCTACCTCGACGAAGTCATCACCTGCCTGGCTTGCTCTCTGGGCGTAAATCGGCAGATATGTCTCCTCCAAATCGGCTGGGTCAAAGCAGGTGAAAAACTGTTTTATACGCTGGCGGAACTTATTGATTTCCGATTTAACATCTTCCATATCAACAACTTGGGTCATTGGGAAGCTGAGATATGTCTTTTTGCGCTGCGGTTCGAAAATAAGACCGTAAAATGTCTCGATGGTTTCCTTTTCCTCACCTCGGGCGAGACAGTAGAAAGGTACGTTTTCTTTTACGCCTTTGCAAAGCATCTCGGTGCCGATAATCTCTTCTTCTCGCCAGACAATTAAATCCTTGAGACTGTGTTCGGCTGAGTGTTCATCGGTTAGACGCGTATGTAAGGCTGCGACGCCGTCAATCAGACATATATACACATCCGCATTGAGATGTCGCATCTGGTCGAAATCGACAGCCGGAAACAGGCCATGCCTCCAGCGGAAGGTGGCGTGGGTATTAACTATAAGGTTCGGAACCTGCGAGGACTTTGAGATGATGTCCTTAAATACGCTTCGCCGTAGTGAGTTCAGTCTTTTCATTGAAATATCGAGAATCCTGCCTTCCCTGATATCCGGGGCCTCGGCGTACATCATATCTCCGACATTACACAAAAGAAGCTCTATGCCCTTTGAGCCTGCCAGACGACATACCTTTTCAAGATAACTTTTTTTGTTAAGACCAACCATCCCTGTTACTACAATGACCATTCCGTCGCCTCTTTTAGGGTATACTACATATTTTTCAGTCTCTGTTCTCTGTCATAATTTTGCAGCGCTTCAATCAACTCGTTCATATCGCCGGCCATTATCTTGTCCAGGCTGTGGAGTGAAAGATTAATCCTGTGGTCGGTCACGCGATTTTGCGGGAAATTATATGTTCTTATTTTTTGGGATCTGTCTCCGGAGCCTATCATAGTTTTCCGCTTCAAATCTCGTTTGGCTCTTTCTTTGCTCTGGAAGTGTTCATAGACCCTGCTTCTCAGAATGCGCCAGGCCTTGGCACGGTTTTTATGCTGGCTCTTCTCATCCCGCATGCTGACGGTGATTCCTGTGGGAATATGCTCAATCCTTATTGCGCTGCTCACCTTGTTGACGTTTTGGCCGCCTGGGCCTCCTGCCCGGCTGACGTGCTCGACTACATCATCCGCTTTAATCTCAATATCAATCTCTTCCGGCTCGGGCAGTACTGCAACTGTTGCAGCCGATGTGTGAATTCTTCCCTGTGATTCCGTTTCTGGAACCCTTTGGACACGATGACCACCGGCCTCATAACCCAATTTAGACCAGACCCCCGGGCCTTTGATGTTGAATATTACTTCCCGAAAACCGCCTTTCTCAGTTGTGCTAAAGTCAAGATGCTCAATTTTCCATTTACAGTTGTCGGCGTATTTAACGTACATATTGTACAAATCGCGAGCAAACAAAGCCGCCTCTTCACCGCCGGTGCCTGCACGTATCTCCATTATGACAGAAACAATGCTCATATCGTCAGCCATCACTACGGTATTCTTTATATGTTCGAGCAGGGCGTCTGCCTGGCTCTGAAGATGCTTTAGCTCCTCTTTTGCCAGAGCCTTGAATTCAGCATCTGTGGTTCGGTCGTTTATAATCTGTTCAGCATCTGTGATGGCATCGAGATTTTTTTTGTACTCTCGATATTTTGTAACTATGGGTTTTAGCCTGCTCTGCTCTTTAGAGATAGCAATGAGCCTAGCCGAATCGAAAGCCGCCTGCGGGTCAGCGGTTTGAGTTTCGAGTTTTTTGTATCGACCTTCGATTTCTTCAAGTTTTTTCAGAAGTGTTTTTTTTGCATCAGCCATATATCGGGCCTTGTATTATGTACTCGTTATTGCACAATATAAATAAAAGGCTCCGGTTCTGCAACCAATACAAAACCCGAGCCTTTATTATCATCCAGGAAACCAGCTACTTTTGCTGGTCTTTTTTGCCCTTTTTGAAATAATCCTTGCCGTATTTCTTCTGGAATCTTTCGATTCGGCCTGCAGTATCGACGAATTTTTGCTTGCCGGTATAGAAAGGATGGCACGCCGAGCATATTTCGGCGTGAATCTCTTTCGCCGTGCTGCAGGTCTCGAAGCTGTTGCCGCAACCACAGTGCACAACTACCTTCTTGTAAGGTGGATGTATGTCCTTTTTCATAAACATGCTCCAAAAATCTTAAACCCTTGATTATAGTAATCTTATCATATATTTCAATAAAAAGTAAAACTTTTTTCGAGACAAAATCCAGCGCAGGATATTCTGATTGTTTCGGTTTTGTCTTTATTATTGGACAAAGGGGCAAGCGTAAAACAAAAATATTGCCGGCAATACTTCCGAATCACGCTTAAAAGCTCAATTTCTAAGTCGAAACCGCTGTCTTCCCTTGTTCAATCTTAAGAGTAACAGGTTTTTACTCGATACTTATCCTGTAGGAAATACCCTCGGATGAAAAGTAACTGAAAACCTAATCGGATAGGGGCAAGCGTAATGAAAATCAGGTACGTTGTTTCTTCAATGGTGTTCTGGTGGCGTGAAAATTACCTCTCCTTTGAGCAGGATTGTGAGTTTCTGAAGTCACTCGGTTTTGGCATAGAGCTGTGGCCTAATGCCGGTGGCATTAGTGAGTGCCGTTATGCAAAATATAACTGGAGCAGGCTTGCAAATGCTACTCAAGGTATGCTGGTCTCAATGCGCTCGCGAAGTGATGAGCCGACGTTGGATCATTGGAGAGAACAGATAGAGTGCGCAAAGCTGCTCGGTGCCAATATTATAACCGATCTGAAAAGTTTTGGTATTCCTGAAAACTCGGAGATTGACGGCTGCGATTTCTCAGAAAAGATAATTCAAATGGCCGACGAAAACAAGGTGAAGCTGTGCCTTGAAACCGGCAGCTTGGGAATCCTTAAGGAAGTGGGGGAAAAATTTGACTCCGTCTCGTATTGTCTCGATACGGGCTTTGCTTATCTAGACCAGGAGTTTAGCTTCAGACAGTATGTGGACGGGCTTGCTGGCCGAATCGCACATATTCATCTAACTGACAATTACGGCCAAATTGACGACCATGAACCGCCTGGCCTTCGTGGAGGGATACCTCGTGAGGATTGGAAATATCTGTTGGAGGTTCTCAGCAAATATGATGATGAAATTATAGGCTCACTTGAGATGTGTCCTTGTACGCCGGCGGTTATGATACGCCAAGCCTGCGAATTTTTGTTTGACGAGTTAAACTGGCCTGATAAACCTCATAAACTCTCACAGCTCAAAGCATATACCAAATCCCCGCTTGGAAAAAATACCTGCCGCTCAGGCTCTTGACCTACCACGCCAGGTGACACCAAAAAAATGCCTCGAGCAGTTATTTAACCTGTTTTATTTATGGCAAGGCATTCGCTATGGCTTTTGAAAGCTTGTTAGTTAAAGCAGGTGTAGCCTCTGCCAGGGTCAGATTCATTCTTTTCGCAGTTGCAGTTGCCCTGTTGGCGTGATAGAGAAAGTCCTCTTCGATGGTAACCTGCTGTGATTCTGATGAGCCTGCGGAGCTGTCGCCGCCCTCTGTACCGCCGCCTTTATTGAATGCATCTGTGTGCGTCACCGCAACATCATCGTGACCGCCGCGTGTAGTTGTAACTTTTTGGCCTTCGATTCTTTCGCCGATAACGACGTCAACCACCAAATTTATATCGCGAATCTTATTGCGGTTGGCAACAACATCACCAAGCAGTGCGCCTGCAGCGGCTCCAATAACAGCACCTTCGGTAGTATGACCGTCACCGACATTATGGCCGATGACGCCGCCTGTTACGCCGCCTGCGACTCCTCCAATTACAACCGGGCCAAGGTCTTTTTTGGCGCCCTCGCCGAAATAGCGGACATCCGCATTAACTGTAAATTGTGCCTCATCGATATTCCGTGTCAATCTGTAGCCGAGGTTTTCAATCTCATTGGCCACCGCATTTGAGATGTCAATATCGCTGCCGGAGCTGTTTCTTACTCTGCAGTACACAACCATCTTGTCTGATGATACCGGCCGAATTCTCGGCTGAGGACTCATCCATTTCAGACCTGCTTGCAGTTTTACCTTGTCAGGGTCGGTTGCTCCGACAAGACCCTCATAACCGCGGTCAACGGATTCGCAGCCCTGCAGAAATATCAGGGCAGCACAAATAATCTGTATGGTGATTCTCAGGTATCTACTGTTGTTCATAAGCACTCCTTCCATTTAAAAGAAAAAATTCTAAATACTGATTTTTCTATAATATCATAGCTTCAGAGCACTTTAATACAAGAATTTTGTGCAAAAAGTGCGTCAGGAACGGTTAATACTCTTAAAACAGACAGCCGCACCAAAATGATGTTTATTATTGATTTTTATCGCTTTCGTTGCCTATCATGTAGCCGGCTGCCGCCCCGACTCCTGCTCCGATTAGCGTCGCTTCTGTATCCTCGCCGATAGCCTGTCCTGCAGCGGCCCCGACACCGGTGCCAATCAGGGCCCCGGTCTGGGCATCGCTCTCACAGCCGCAAATCAAAAATGCCCCGATAACTATTGAAATCATTAAGAAAATTGTTAACAATTTTCTGCTCATAAAAACTCCTTTCTTGCTTGTTATATGATTAGTTTGAGCAAAAATCCTTTACCTGTCAAGGATGGATAATCAAACCTTTGTATCCTTTTACGCTTGTAGTCGAAAACCATAGTAGTTATATTTTTATCGGCCTATTGGTTTGATTTTGAGGAGTGAAAAATGAAAACTAAGCTTGTAATTGTCGGATGTGCCGGCCGAATGGGCAAACGTATCACCGCATTAGCAGTGGAATCAGGAAGATTTGAAATCATCGGTGCGATTGAGAAAAAAGGGCACCCCGATTTGGGAAAGGATGCCGGTTTGGCGGCCTCAATAGGTCAGTTGAATATAAACATCGATTATACCTGGCCGCAGAATGCAGACGTGGTAATCGATTTTTCGCAGCCGGAAGCTGCTGATAAAACTGTAAATTACTGTGTTGATAGTGAGACGGCCTTGGTTCTTGGCACTACTGGATTAGCAGTTGAGCAGCACAAGAGAGTTAAAGAGGCCTCAGAAAAAGTCCCGATTGTTTATGGAACTAATATGAGCATAGGAATGAATATTCTGTTTTCTCTTGTAGAAGCCGCTGCTGTAATGCTTGGCCCTGATTATGACGTAGAAATAGTTGAGCAGCATCACCGTTTTAAAAAAGATGCCCCCAGCGGCTCTGCTCTGACTCTTGCGGAAAGAATATGCAGGGCCACTGACAGGGATATGCAGGCGTCTGTTGTTTACGGCAGAGAGGGTAAGAATGCTTTAAGAAAAGAGGGTCAAATCGGTATACACGCCGTTCGGGCTGGTGATATCGCGGGGATTCATTCAATTATCTTCAGTACACGGGGCGAGACTGTTACGCTGAATCATACCGCGCACAGCAGGGATGGATTTGCGAAAGGGGCCTTGCGTGCTGCCCAATGGCTTCTCGATAAAAAACCGGCCTTGTATTCAATGGCTGATGTTCTTGGAATTAAATGATAAAATACAGAAAAGGTGAGCAGAAACCATACAAAGGCAGATGCCGTCGGAACAAAAAGCTTTTCTACAAAGCATATTTCTATATTTGAAGATTATTGTTGAGCCAAAATTGAAATTACGCTTGTTGCGTTGAAAAAGGCGTGTATGAAAATCGGCCTGAATAAAGAGCCGCTCTTTTCATAAGAATACCCCATACCTGCTGACAGGACGAATAATGCCGGCCAATGTTCGGGATTTTCATGGGTTAAAACGAAAAAAACTGAAGTTATGATAATCGACAGCCATGTCTTTCCGGTGAGGGAGCGCAGCATCGTCTGAAAAAGGCCCCGAAATATCATTTCCTCAAATATTGGTGCTATTACAACAGCAGAGATAAGAACCGAAATCGTAAGAGGCAAGTGCTGATGTTTTATTAAAAATTCTATTTCGCGGTGTTGTTCTATCTTAAAATCCGGGTCGATGAAAAGTTTTCCCGCCTCTATTGTCAGAATAATCATCACCATCACAACAGGCCAGATGGAAAGATAATTTATTGCTGCAATGCCGAAATCTTTTCCTATCGTTCTCGGATTCAGACCAAAGCCCTTAAGGCGACGTGCAAAACTGGCCCTGACAAGAAACACTATTATCACCATTATTGCAATCGCACCTACGATAGTAACCAGATTTTCCACGAGCGCCTTCTGCCATTTCGGTATATCGCCTATTATTAGTACGGCCATTTCCACAGCAACCGGAAAAAAACCAAGATAAATTAGTAGTGGCAAAAAGGGAAGATACGCAGGCATATTATTTCGGCGGGGCGTGGAATCGACCAGAGACTTTCTTCCCAGCGAGGTTGTTAATAGCCAGTAACCGAGAAAACCTGCTCCTGCCACGGTGAAAACCGCTTCCGGGAATATTAGATATTCTGCTATTTGTCTTAAAATGTCTGAAAAATTCATATCCTGCAGCCTGCTGTTATTTAGCGGTAGTAATTAGTAAAAACAAAAACCTTTGAGTTAAACCTGCTTGAAATCAGGCTAATCTTGTATTACATTAGCGATGTCTTTGCAAGGAAAATAGATTATGGATATCTTTCGTATCGAAGGCCCTGTTCAGCTTTCCGGCTCGGTTACAGTAAATGGTTCGAAAAATGCGGCGTTGCCGATAATGGCCGCCTGCGTCCTGGCTGGCGGAAAGTCTACTATTATTTCAGTCCCAAACCTCTCTGATATTTCCGTTTGTTGCGAATTGCTTTCCGGCGTCGGCTGCAAAGTTCAGAAAAACGAAGATGGCGGCCTGAGTATAGATGCCACAACAATTGACAATCCAGTTGGGGATTATGAAATTGTCCGCAGGATGCGTGCAAGCATTTGTATCCTCGGTCCCCTGCTGGCCCGATGCCGCAGAGCGGAGGTTTCAATGCCCGGCGGCTGTGCGATAGGCGACAGACCCGTCGATATACATCTGCGCGGACTGCGGGAGCTCGGTGCTGAAGTCCACCTCGAAAATGGATATATCATCGCAGAAGCTGCGGATGGCCTGACCGGCAGCAATATATTTCTTGGCGGCCCATTTGGCTCGACTGTCCTCGGAACGGCAAACGTCCTGATGGCGGCAACGCTCGCGAAGGGAAAGACAATTATAGAGTCGGCAGCGTGCGAGCCTGAAGTTGCTGACCTGGCGAATTTTCTCAACTCAATGGGAGCTAAAATTTCAGGTATTGGCTCGCCCCGTCTGACCATAGAAGGTGTCAAGGAACTGCAGCCGGCTGAGCATAAAGTCATCCCCGACAGAATCGAGGCCGGTACCTTTATGGTTGCAGCCGCCATAACTTCAGGCCAGTTGCAGATAGACAACTGCAGACTTGATGATATGATGGCCGTTGTTTATAAATTAAGAAATATCGGCGTCACTATCGAGGCTTCGGATGGTGGTTGTCTTGTCAATCGAAACGGCCCCATACACGCCAGCCATATAACCACTCAGCCGTATCCGGGTTTTCCTACCGACCTGCAGGCTCAGTTTATGGCGCTATTATCACTGGCTGATGGTAACAGCATTATTATTGAAAAAGTTTTTCCCGACCGGTTTATGCACGTCGCAGAACTGAATCGTATGGCTGCCAGCCTTAGAAAGGAAGGTGCCGCTGTCATTGTGTCGGGAGCAAAAAAGCTGATGGGGGCTCCTGTGATGGCTTCGGACCTGCGTGCTTCTGCCGCCCTTGTTTTAGCCGGTATGGCCGCCGAAGGAACAACCGTAGTCAACAGGGTTTATCATATAGACCGCGGCTACGAGAAAATCGAGCAAAGGCTTAATCCTCTCGGCGCGAAAATCTATAGAGGAAGTGACTGAGATTAAAAAAACTTTGACCTCTGCTGGACAGGGCAAATATTGTAAAAGGGCTACCAAATGAAAAAGATATTCAAAAAAGTAAAAATTTTCCTGCTGATAATTGTATTCCTGATTGTTGTTGCCATAGTAGCAATTAACCTTTATGCCGATAGTGCAGTAAAATGGGGTATCGAGAAAGCAGGGACAAAAACTCTCGGTGTGGGTGTGAAGTTGGATAGTGCGAACCTGGGAATACTCAGAGGTACTCTCGGTCTGAAAGAATTGATTATTGATAACCCGAAGGATTATCAAAATCCGCATCTGCTTGAGTTGAGTAAAGGTGATATTCAGGTTCGTATAGGCTCGCTTCTCAGCAATATTGTTGAAATAAAACAAATCAAGCTTGACGGAGTAGATGTAGTTCTTGAGCAGAAAGATGTAAGGAGCAATAACTTACAGGACATACTGAAAAACATTCCGAAAACAGAGCAGCCGAAAGCCTCGGAGAAAAAGCTTCATATAGAAACTCTCGAAATTTCCGATATCAATGTAAATGTCAAGCTGCTACCAATCCCGGGCAGGGTCGATAACATACCTTTATCTGTCGGGACAATTAAAATGACCAATCTTGGCAGTGACAATAAGCTTAGCACATCTCGGCTGGTGAGCACAATTATTTTGGCTATCTCGAAAGGTATTGCCGAAAAAGGCGCAGGCGTTCTTCCGGATGATATCATCGGCCCGTTAAACACAACTCTTGGTCGCTTGGAGGAGCTTTCTCAAACCCTGCTTAAGGAAAGCCAGGATATCCTGAAAACCGGAGAGGATATCGGCAAAGAGGCCAAGGAAATCAGCGAGGACCTCGGCAAGGAGGTAAAAGATATTACCGAAGGTATCGGAGGCCTGCTAAAACAGAAAAAAGACGAAGATTAATAGTTCGATAATTGCTGAACTTAGTTTTTGCTGGCAGCTCTTTTTGTGGATTCGATGGTGTTGTAAAGCAGCATTGTAATTGTCATCGGCCCGACTCCGCCGGGAACTGGCGTAATCTTGCTCGCCTTTTCTTTAACCTCTTCGAAATCGACGTCACCGACAAGACGATAACCTCTTTCTCTGGTCGGGTCATCGACACGATTTACGCCGACATCGATTACAACGGCACCGGTTTTGACCATATCGGCTGTGATTGTGTTCGGCCTGCCTGTTGCTGCAATAAGAATGTCAGCTCTGCGTGTGTGTTCAGTGAGATTTTTCGTGCGGGTATGACAGACTGTAACAGTGGCATTGCCGGTTTGAGATTTTTGAACCAGAATATTTGCAAGGGGTTTGCCGACAATATTGCTTCTGCCGACAATAACAACATCGGCACCTTCAATCTGGACATTACTTCGGAGTAAAAGCTGAACAATGCCGTGAGGAGTGCAGGGCAGAAAAGCGGGTTCTCCTGCAACCATTTTGCCGATGTTGACAGGATGAAAGCCGTCAACGTCTTTTTCAGGGGCGATTGTCATAATAACTTCAGATTCATCGAGCTGTTTCGGCAGGGGTAGCTGAACGAGGATGCCGTGTATCTTAGGGTCGGCATTCATCTGTTGAATTAAGCTGATTAGTTTCTGCTGGCTCGTATCGGCGGGCAAATGGTTATCATCGGAATAAATACCCATATTCTCACAGGCCCTCTTTTTGCCTGTAACATAAGACAATGATGCGGGGTCGTCCCCAACGAGAATGACACCTAGCCCTGGAACGATATTCTTCTGCTTTAGCCTTTCGACTTCCAGCTTGAGTTCAGCCCGCATTTCCGCAGCTATCTTTTTGCCGTCTATAATCTCTGCCGTCATCTATTTTCCCCTGTCTTTTTTTTGATTCGGTTAGCTAAGCTAAAATCAGACGTCATATTGGCGACGGGCGTATAATAGCAGAGACGGAAGTAATATACAACGAGTCTTCGCAGTATAATTTTGAAAATACTAATTTAAGTACAGGTTTTACAAAAAAATTTTCGTTCCCATAAAGTGTTTTGATTCCACCCAGAAGCGACAAATCTAGTTCACTCGTCAGAATAATTGTAATGCGTACAGCCGCGTTGCAACCTGAAATAGGCCCTATAACCTCTGCGGCAATCTTATTTCTTATACTTTATTTAGTGCTGAATTCAGGAGTTGAACAAATATGCCATTCAGAGCTGAACAGTGGTCTAAACTGCTTAAGTCGACAATAAATTTTTACGAATATTAGTTAATAGTCGCACTTATCGGGAAGAGGGTTTTATCCGCAAACAGATGAATTTGTGAGGGTATGTGGTGATGAAGATGGTCAAGATAGAAGTCTCAAAAAAGCAATTAATCAAGCACTTCTTTTTTATTTCAATACTTTCATTATTTTTAATTTATTGCAGCCCGGCGAGCGCGAAACCCTTGACCGGCAAAAAATCTACTTCCTGTAAGACGCTACGTGTAATGGCAAGGGTATATATGGCTCACGGCCAGTACAATAAAGCCCAGCCGCTCGTCGAAGAAGCCCTCGCGACGGCGCAAAAAAGAAACGTCCCCGACCAGGAGCTTTGCTTGTGCCTGCTCGACCTCGCTTACGTCTATAACAATCAGGGCAAATTCGAAGAAGCCGAAAAGATGTGCAAGCTGGGTCTTGCGCTGCAGGAAAAGATATACTATGAAACTCATCCCTATATTGCTTATACCCTCAGAACTCTGAGCTCAATTTATCAGGGACAAGGCAAATACGAAGATGCCCACCAGGCTCTCGACAGGGCTATGAGTATAATGCTTGAAAACTTCCCGAAAGATGACCCTATGTTTGCGCCTTTGCAGGTGGATTTTGCGAAGCTGCGCGTTGCCGAGGGTGAGTTTGAACAGGCGGAGGACTACTATAATAAAGCACTTGGAACAATAAATCAGATATACGGAACAGACCATCTTTATACAGCAACTGTTATCGGCAACCTCGCAGAGTTATATACCCTGCAGGGAAGGTATGAGCAGGCTGAAAGCCTCATAAACAAAGCGCAATCAATTCAGGAAAGAGTTTACGGTCCGGACCATCACCTTGTGGCACCGGCCTGGATAACAAAGGCCGAAATTTACCGTTCGAAAGGTGATTTCAAAAAGGCGGAAAACCTGATTAAGAAAGCTCTGACCATTGTGAAGAAGACCGGCAATACTGAAGAAATAACAAAGCTCGAAGAGCGCATCGAAAAAGTCCGCTCTGTAAAGCCTGACTTTGGACCCGTTGCGAGACTTTCCAGATAAAAATACGTAGCTGTCCTTCTGCCATTAAAGAAAAAGCCTGCCCTCGTTAAAGAGCAGGCTTTTTTTCAATGTTCAAAAATTACTTCTATTAGCCGCCGATAGCCTCCAGACGAGCAGCAACATATGCAGCCACATTGTCGTTTGGACTTGCATTTATGCCTGCACCGTGCTTTTCCATAACAAATTCTACCGAGTCACCAACTGGTGAACCCATCTCGGTATCGAGAACTCTTACGTACTCTACAAAGGCATCGACGTATTCTAAAGCAGTTGCGTAAGCGGTGCCATCGCTGGCGCGGCCTTCGAAAGCTGCTGCAATCAAAGTTCCGACTTCCGGTGTGAACGGCACATCAGCCGGTGCGACCGTATTAATGACTTCTGCAAGAGCAGCCATTCGGCTGCCGTCCTCATCTCTTAGAATCGCAGCCGCATTTACGAGTCTTGCACAGGTTTCGCACGGCTGGATATCGCCGGCTGCTGCCATAGCATT
The DNA here is from genome assembly GCA_964493425.1 of uncultured Pirellulales bacterium. GTDB lineage: Bacteria > Planctomycetota > Phycisphaerae > Sedimentisphaerales > Anaerobacaceae > CAYLMG01. The sequence continues at coordinate 15,162 of CAZBMW010000013.1, read as the reverse complement.
CGCTACAGTAACCTCAATTTCATCATCCTCAATTCCAAGCTCATCGGCAGCAGCAGCCATCACTGCAGGACATCCTTCGACGCCGGGCACCTGCTGTTCGAGGCCCTCAAGCTGCATTGCATTCAATGGTGCAGGTGGAATAGTTCCCTTACTTTCAAGTACCCAGGCTCTGCCGTCGGTAATACCGGGATTCTCAAGGCCGGCACCACGAAGTACGTATGTGTAGCCGGGCGGGAATAATCCGCCGCCATATACATACGGCAGTCTTCCGACAGCATCTTCAAGCCACTCGGTTATGCGAGAGCATACTTCTAATCTATCGCCAACACGACCATCGGCCAAAGCACTTTCAAACTTGTCACCAAAGGTTATTGTATCCCAAGCATCAGCTATCATCGTACCCCTGCTGACACAATCCCAATAGCCACACCTACATACGGAGGTAGTTTCCAAATCATAGCTATGGTCTAGTCCATCGTAAGGTACCCACTCCAGGCTTCTGATATCGACTTCGCCTCCGAGATGTACGTCACCGGCTGTACTGCCGACATAAATAGCAGCGTCAAAGGCATCACCTTCGTTTCTGAGGTATCCGCCGATGGTATCCGGCACAGCCAGGAAGCCAACACCTACACGGTCGTCGACGCCTTCGGCGTAGTATGTACCGCACGCCAGCAGGTCGGACCATGGATGCAGCATCAGGTCGTCTTTACTCCGGATGACTATTGCGGCTTTACCTGGTCCATAAGGCAGGTCAACGCCAACCGGGCCAAACCAACCGAACTGATTGGACCGGCCGGTTATATCTATGGCAAGTGCAGGTTGATAAATGCCGTCTTTATCCATCACGTATTTACCAGGTGTGTAAATCCTGCCGTTATCTGAGATGATAGAGACACCGCCGCCAACACTCCAGCACATTTCTGGGCAGCACATTGCAGCTATGACATCACCGGCAAGGCTTATATCACCATATGCATCGAGATACAAGCTACCGTAGGTGGGACCCCAGCAAGTCCAGATCGGAATCTTATCCAGCCACCCGTTGGCGGTGATCATTCCGGTCTCAGCAGTTACTCTCTGGTCGCCAAAACCTATAAACTTTGTGTTGTTATTCAGCAACACGTCAACGTAAGCTGTCACATCGCCGCCCAGATATGTGGTGTCATCGTCTGAATAAATCTTGACGCTGCCACCAGTTGACTCGAGGTCACCCAGTGCGACAACATCGCCACTGAAGAAAGTTAAGTCGTAGAAATCATGAGAGCCGTATTCACCGCCGCCGACAGCTCTTAGAGTCATATCGCCATCGGATTTAGCGGAACCAAGCCAAATGGTGCCGTTCATGAAGTCGCCATCAAAACCATCGAAAGTGTGGAAATCACTGCCGCCAACGGCCGTCATGGTCATGTCGCCATAAGACCTGGCATAGCCGAAGATTTTGATGCTGCCGTTCATTAGTTCAGAATCGAAGCAATCAATAGTGCAGAACTCGCTTCCACCGATAGCCGTCAGACTCATATCGCCTTCAGATTCAAGATAACCGCAGGCTTTGATACTACCGTTCATACCAGCAGTGTCAACTTTGTCGGCAGTAAGGAACTCACTACCACCAATTGCTGTCATCTTCATATCTCCACCGGAGTGAGCGTAACCACCAAATTTGATGCTGCCATTCATGCATTCAGAATCGACGAAATCAAGGGTGCGGAATTCGCTGCCGCCAATAGCTGTAAGCTCCATATTTCCCCCAGAATTGGCGTAACCACCAAATTTGATGCTGCCGTTCATACCACTAAGGTCGAAGCAACTGGTAGTGCCGAATTCACTGCCGCCAATGGCTGTTAGCTTCATGTCTGCGTCAGAGTGAACACCACCACAGATTTGGATACTTCCATTCATACCATCAATGTCAACCTTCTCAGAAGAGCCGAAATTGCTGCCTCCCATAGCAGTCATAGTAATGTTGCCACCGGACGTTTCGCACTCTTCATCGCCCAGTGCTGTAACGCGGCCTTGAATGAGGATACTGCCGTTCATACCGTCAATATCAACACAATCAAGACTGCAGAACTCGCTTCCGCCAATTGCTGTCAGCAACATGTCTCCACCGTAAACGTCAAGAGACCCGAGAACTTTGATACTGCCGTTCATGCAGTCAGTGTCCACCGCGTCGAGGGTATGGAAATCGCTGCCGCCAATAGCCGTTAGCTTCATATCGCCGTAACTGGTTGAAGCATTACCATTGATGAAGATACTGCCATTCATCAGGTCAGTGTCGAAGATATCAAAACTGCAGAACTCGCTGCCGCCAATGGCTTTCAGCTCCATACCATACATGGATTGCACGTAATTATTGATTTTGATGCTTCCATTCATTGCATCAAAATCGACCAAATCACAGGTACCGAAATCGCTGCCGCCAATAGCGGTCATCTTCAGAGTACCATATTCGGATCTGGCCCCGTTATTAATTAAGATGCTTCCGTTCATACCGTCGATATCGATTTGGTCACAGGTCAAGAACTCGCTGCCACCGACAGCCAGTAGATCCATATTGTACAAGGATTCGACACTGCCGCCGATTAAGATGCTTCCATTCATGCCGTCGATATCGAATTTATCACAAGTCAAAGCTTCACTACCGCCTACGGCGCTCATATTGAGACTACCGTATCTGGCATCGGCGTTGCCGCAAACCAGGATGCTTCCATTCATGCCGTCGACGTCGATTTCGTCTTTGGTCATAGCCTCGCCGCCGCCATGGGCTGATAGGTTAATATTATAGTAAGATGTAACATTGCCTGTACCATTACCGCCGATTTTGATGCTGCCATCCATCAGGTCAGCATCTACGTAATCATTGGTCATAAACTCACATCCGCCGTTGGCGGTCATACCGATGTTACCGTATTCAGAATAGGCATAGTTGCCGATTTTAATACTGCCGTTCATACCATCAAGGTCGAAGCAGTCATAAAAATCGAAACCTTCGCTTCCACCAGTGGCGCTCAAAGACATATTGTTTCTTGAATAAGCATAGTCACCGATTTTGATACTACCATTCATGCAGACAACCTCAGCCAAATCACAGGTTGCAAATTCATCACCGCCAATAGCAGTCATATTCATCAAACCGTATTGGGATTTGGCATAGTCTTGAATGTAGATACTTCCACTCATTACATCATTGAACCAACCATCGAAGAAGACAATTCCACCGCCTTTGGCGTTCATGGTCATATTGCCGTACGAGTATGCGTGGCCGCCAATTTTGATGCTGCCGTTCATCCAGTCACAATCAAAATCAGGGTAAGGAGTACTGCCGTAGGCAAGACCGGCATTGAGCGTCATTGTACCGTAGGTGGATTCGGTGTTGCCTGAGTATTCATTGAGTCTGATATTATCACCGGCATTCATCGTCATGTCATAGTAGGATGAAACGTTGCGCTTGAGCATGATGTCATCAACCGCGATAACATCCAATGTGCCATAGGAAGTTACATCTCCATAAACGGTCACATCATAACCGGAAAGGTACATATTACCAATCAGGTCGCCTTGGGCAGTTAAGTCGCCGTCATAATTATCATCGCTGTCCGCAGCCATAGTCATCGTGCCCGCTGATTGAGCAGAAATCGGTGTATTATCGAGATAAATGTCATCAGCAGCTTTAACTGTCATATCACCATTGGCAGGGTTGGTCGTTGTAAGCTGACCCCAGCCTTCAACATCTCCACCGGGATTGCTTACACCGGCAATCAATTTCATCATTCCGCCGGATTCTGTATTGCCCGACCATTCATTGAGCTCTATATCATCACCTGCCTGCATAGACATATCATCTGCTGATTTGACATTTCTCTTAAGCTCTATATCATCCTGCGCTTCTACAGTTAGTTTACCTGCCGAATCGACATCACCGGTAACCACCACCTCTTTCTCCCCGGGTTCCGGACCGATTATTGCATCGTCGTCACCCGCAGAAATATACATATCCCCTTTGGCAGGGTCGATTGTGGTCAATCCGGCGTTATTAAACGTCTGCACATCGTCATAAGCGATTAAAGTCATATTCCCGCTTGACAACGCACCGCCTGCAGGATGTGGTGTTCCATCCGGCTTCAAGCCGTATAACTGGATATCATCACCGGCCTTGGCATACATATTGCCGCTGGCCTGGGTAATAACAGGCCCGACAATTTTAATGTTGGATTGTTCCCAGCCAATAATGCCAGCCGGGTCTGTTCCGCCGCCTGCTATCATTGTCAAATCACCGCAGGTTTGCACCATTCCTCCAATCATAATATTACCATAACCATCACCGTTGCTCGCCGATTTCAATGTCAGGTCTCCGAGTCCTGTCAGAGACTTATACTCATAAACTCCAGGCGGGTGTTCCGAGCTCGCAAAAGCAGCATCGTCACCGCCAATGTGTATATCATCGCCAGCTTCAATCTTCACACCATCGGCAGCTTCCGTATTATTATGCAGAATGACGTCGTCGCCAGCAGTTACATTACCATTAAGGAAAATTGTACTATCCGATGCAGAAATCTCAACATCACCACCAAGCGACGTAAGCGGTCCGGCAGTGACATCACCGCTGTATATATCGGTTGTATCTTTGTCCGCCGCAAGTGTCATATTGCCTCCGGAGATTGCGCTGTCCAGGGTAATATGGCGGCCAGCTTCGGCATCGAAGGTCGTGCCGGCAGTAACATTATCGGCTTCGATGTCATATCCTGCTGTCATATCCACAGAAGTCGCTGCTTCGACGTCCTGGACAAGAATTGAGCCCTTATATGTATCTACGTAATCAGGAATGATGTCCATATTTAAGTAAGGCTCCTCGGTCGGGTCTAAGTAATTGTAGCTTGAGCTTATTAATTCGTCATCAAACCCTGTTGCCCGAATTGCAGTGATATCTATCTTTCCTGATTTGGATTCAAGCTTGCCACCGGCTCTAACATCGCCGCTGTATTGCAAGTGCTCATCAGGTGCATTGGCTATACCATAGAGCCCGTGGGCTGTTATTGTCATATCGCCTTCGGAGGTTGCTCCACCATCGAGGAAGACATTCATACCTTCAATATTTGTCGTGCCTCCGGAATTAACGTGGCCTTCTACCCACACATGAGAACCAAAACGCTCATCATGGTCTGCAAATAAGCTCATGTAATCACCGGAAATTACGTCTCCACCGAGTCTTATTTCGTGAACGACGTACATATCCACATAGCCTCCGGCTTCAACCGACAAGCCACCAAAGCCATCTGCCGGCTTGATAGAGAAGCCGTCTATATCAATGTCGCCATTCTCGGCCCAGAGAGACCTGCCTGGTGTTCCGCTGTAGCCGAGATGAATTGTGTTTTTGAAGTTGCTGTTACCAGCTTTGTCTGAACTACCGTCTTGAGCGAGTGTGATGTTCTGGTTGGCATGTGCTCCGATTGATTTCCACTTGTTAGCAGCGTTGTCGCCCGTCGTCGAAGTTACCGAACCATTGTCACTAATCAGCGTCAGATTTGTGTTGCCCTGATTGGCGAACATATAGTCAGCCGTATTTATCGATGGTCCCTGCTGCATTAGCAGTGTGCTGCCCAGTACGCTTATCACGGTATTCCACGCCTTTATCGTATCGCCTGCGATAAGGCCGAGATAGTTTGTGCCCTGTATAAACGTGCAGTTCTCATAAGGGTTACAACTGTTTTTAAGCTCTATGTTGTGACCTGCATTAAGTGTAACGCCATAGCCTGTCACGTTTCTTGTGTACGTATCGTTATAAATCTTAATATCTCTGCAGGCAGTAACGTCACCGTCGAGTGTTATCGTGCCGGGATAATACACATATTCGTAATCATAGACCTTATGCCTATGGCATCCGTGTCCTTCCCAATGCCAACCTGTGCACACCTTTTTTACGCCTGTGACTGAGATTGAAATATCTCTGCCTGCAGTCAGTGTGTCCTTGGCCCAGATATTGCCCCATTCGTAAGGTCCGTCACCGGGGCCGCAGTCTCTTCCGAAAATGGTCAAATCTCTGCCTGCCAAAACGGGGCCGCCGAGAATAATATCGTTGCCGCGAATTTCCACATCATGTCCGCCGAAAAGGGCAACGCCGTCGCCGGAATACATATTACCAACTACATTGCCGTTTTTATCAGCAAGCAGTCTGAGGTTGCCGCGTGTACTAAGAGGGGCATCTGCGAAGATATGCCTGTCGGCTTCCAGTTGAATACGACCGGTTCCTGTGTTTATAATGTCGGCAGCGACATATATGTCCCTGGCTGCATCGAGAGTAAGCCCATAAATGCTTGCCCAGACCACCAGATCCAATACAGTGATATCGCCATCGCCAATTCCTCCGCCGTTTGTCGATATCCACATATTACCCATTCCTAATTGGTACTCGAGCCAGGTATTATTAATATTATAATAATCGCTGGGATTATCGCTTATGAACACATTGTGGTGCGGATCGAGGAGGAGTGTACCAGCCTCGCCCGCCGGTGCCCGCAAATCAGCCGTCCCTGCAAGCAGATAGCCTTCGAGCCCCGATACCTCAACAAATCCACCGTCACCCGCGGTTTCGCCGCCTCTGGCTTCGATCAGTGCACCTTCGCTGAAAGTAGCTAATCCTGGAGAATAGGCAATAATTGTGCCGCCGTCACCTTCGCTGCCACCGTTGACTGTTGTTAAACTGTCCTCTCCAAGTATAACTTCATCTGCGGCAGTTAATGTTATCTTTCCACCCTCGTCGGCGCTGAGCGTTCCATATTGGCCGACTGTTCCGGTGCCGCTTTCAACAGCAACTGAAAGACCTTCAAGGCCCTCAACTGCCCTTGAAAAAGTGTCGCCCGCAGCAAGTATTATCTCGCCGCCTGCCGCCTCTACAGTTCCCTCATTGATAACATCGCCGTCAGCCATGGCATCAGCGGCTGCGGTAATATCAGAGGCAGAAACGGACACGACCTCAACAACAACATCGCTGCCGGGTTTACCGAGAAGCACTCTGTCGCCGGCGGTCATAACAACCAGTCCGCCAGGGGCGTTTATCGTGCCTGTGTTGAGTACCTTTTTGCCTATAAGAGCAACCATGCTGTCTGCAACGATTGTTCCTTGGTTGATAACCGACCCGGAGCCGCCTGAGAAATCGTATTTACCGTCAAGAAAATTCTGATTTGTGATGTTGAGAGATGACGCTACGAGCTGAGTTACATTAATCCTTGCGGTGGCGCCAAAAAGCACTCCCGCCGGATTAATTATAAAGACACGTCCATTTGCGTATAGGGCTCCGTTAAAATATGTCGGAACCTCACCTGAAGCTATTCTGTTCAACACTGCTGAGTCGCTGCTCAGAACGCCGTTGAGATACTGGTTAAACGTAACAGACTGTGTAGCAGTTGTGTCAAAGTTGCTCCAGTCCAGAATCGCGTTATTGGCAGTGTTAAGAACAGCGTCGTCCCCCCATGTAGCTCCCATCAGCCCGGAAGCTCCCGTCAGATTCCCCTGCTCGAGGGCTAGTACAACCGTAGTGTTAAACAAAAGACAGCTGACAAGCCAGCAGGCAACAATCTGCCTTAAATAATATTTCTTTGTAATTTTTCTCATTTCACTCATCATCATACCCCTTTTATTTTTACTTCTATATACAACTTTTTTGTTGATTCCATCCGCTATATATTCCATTCCAGCTATAAGCTTTCTTTGTTACCACCTTGCGATAAAGCTTACATGCAATCTTTCCTGACCTGTTTTTGTCCGTCCTGCACCACGCAGAGGCCAGGCTAGATACGCTGCCGCCTCAAGGTTCTCACCGATTTCTCCTATCAGTCCTACGCCAGCTCCAAAAAGCTCTTCTACTCCTGTTTCGCCAGGTACTTTGTGCTCTACCTTTGCCCTTCCGCCGTCGATGAAGGCTACCGGTGCAAGCTTTCTGAGCCAGGGCTGCTTTTCTTCTTCAGCCGTATTGTTGTTTTGTTCCATGTTGTTCATTTGGTTTCCTGCTTCGTTGAATGCAATCACATCAAACTCATACTGTACAGAGTAAAGCATGCCTTCGTCGGCAACTATCTGGTCTTCCCTGTAACCCCGTACCGTATATAGACCACCGAATGTGGTCATCTTGGCTGGCACAAGTCTTCCGCTCGCATCTATCCACCTGAGGTTGCCGCTCAAACGCTCAATCTTATCAGGGTCAAGATACTGGCTGTGAAATGCCGATAGCATATAGATTCTGAAGTCCGGGTGTGCACCGGTTCGTGCAATATTGAACCGCCTCTTACTGGACTGGTTGAAGCTTTCGTATCGATTGAACGTAATAGAGCTATTTGACATATCGTCCCTGCGGTGAATGTCAAATCCGGCGGACCACAAATCCCATTTAACATCCTGTTTAAGCGCAGCAACCAGTAGCGGAAAAGCTGTAGGCTTGATTTTACTTTCTTCGTGACTTACGCCTGCTGTCAGGTCAAAGAACCAATTGTCTTTTTGAAAGAGATTGTATCGAAGTAAACCGCCGTAAAATGAACCAGTACCTATAAAGCCAATTCCTCCTACCGCGGAAATATCGAACTCGCTGCGGCCGCCATAAACGTTAAGTCTCAAACGCGGACTCCAAAGCGGGAATTCATAACTGCCGTAGTAGGAGTAGTTGTCCTCAAATCCCTTCTCCGGAGTTATCTGAGCCATAATACTAAGCCTGTCGTCCCTTCCGGTCAGGTTTGTATTGATAAGTCCAATTCTGGGTTTCCAGCGTCTGTCTTTTGTTCCTGCATTATCTACCTGAATGTAATAATGCCATGGGCTTGTTTCATAAACATCGTAGCCGACCGCGAGCGAATTAGGCTCGGCCCCCTTGGAGACCGTTGCTGAAACATATCTGTCAGGATTCAGATTGAGCAGATTTACGAAGTCATCAAGTTCTTTTTTATTGACGACCTCATTTGCTCTGACGGGCGACCACTCTTCAATCAGTTCTCTTTTAAGTATCGGCTTCTCTCGCTCATTCTGCTCTACATCGTAAGCGGTGATTCTCACTGACGTAACTGCTGCCTCGATAACTTTGATGGGCAGAACCTGGTCGACGAGCGTTACTCCGTCTTTAAGCGCTTCCCGCGGTACATAGACGTATATACCGCCATAATTTCTTTCCTGATATGCTGAAAGGATGTATTGGACGAATCCTTGGATGGTTCTTGTTGAAACATCTCTCAGCTCACCGGGCAAGGAGAGTATTTCATCGATAATTCTTAAATCGTAAAGGTCCTCACTCCCGGCTTTCTTCAAAGGCAGACTTGAAGAGTTATAAACCAGCGGCATATTATTTATCAGCTCTTCTGTTGGCACCAGAGTATTGCCGTTGATTCTGATTTCCTTAACTTTCAAGCGCGGACTATCGTCCACCGGCAGTGTCAGCTCTTCTATTTCAGCTAATTGTTTGGCTTTTCTCTTCTCCGCCGCGGCTCTTTTTGCCTGCTTGATTTGCTCACGTTTTTCCTTCGCAGCAGCTTCACGCATTTCCTCCATCTGTTCAGCCGCTTTTGTTTTTTCTTCCAGCTTTGTTTTAATATCTTTTTGTTCTGTGCTTACATTGTTGACATCGACAGCTTCTTCTGCCAAGCTGATTGCTGTTCCTGCGCAGAAGAAAATTATCAATACCAACGTAACCTTTGCTATTTTGCACATAATGCTCTCCTTTAAACTTTACAGACCCCACAAAGTTCTCTAAAACAAAAAAAACAGATTACATCGGTTGAAGCGCTGATGTTAATAACAACCGGACAATCAAGTTTTTTCCGAGTGGCTATACTCTTTAACATTTTACTCCATAAAGCTGATAAATCAATATCCTTATCTTCCGCTCCCTGGTTAGCTTGTATCTTATTAGTTTATCAGATTAAGCAATCTGATGTCAAGTGATAAGTTGCCTAAAAATCGCAATTTTATGCGTTTGAGCGGCTATTTTTCAGTTTTGATTCCTTATGTACCTTTTTTCGGACCTGTGCTCACACTTATTTTTAATAGAAAAATAATTTTTACACCAAAAGGCAGTGCAAAAAGCTCGCTAAAACTGGCTTTTAGGTTCGCAAGATGGCATACTTCAGGAATCCTGCAAAGATATAAAAGATTTGCGGCCAAACCAGTTTGTGCCTCCTTTTTTCCGATTTACTGTATTCACATCTCGGTAATTTTATCCTGCAGATGGTTTTCCTTCTGATAGGTTTAAATTATGACGGGGGTAAGAGGAAAGTAAAGCAAAATCTTATTTTTTTTCCGGTTTTTCAGTACTATAAGACTGTGATATCAGAATTTGGCGAAGGCGGAGAGAAACGAGACAACTGCCTTTTTACCTTCGGACTCTTTTTTGTATCTGGTTCTAATTGCTGTCAGGGTTCTTTTTAGCCAGCAGGCGCAGCCAGAGCCAGCCGGCAAAGCTTCCAATGACATAGTATGGGAACTGCTGCCAGACAAAGTCCGTTCCAATGAGAGCTTTGCCCAAAAAGGTTCTTCGAATCGCTTCAAGCAGGGGAGCTTGGCAGAGCTGGAGGAATTCGAGCAGGCAGGTTGCGGCAAAAACTGCGATGGCAATTTTGGTAGGGTTGGGCTTGTTGGGCCGGAAAAAGAAAATAACAAGGCACCAAAAGACCTCGTAAAAGATAGAAGATACATAATAGTTCAGCCATAATTTGGAAGGTCCATTATAGAACCACCACAGATATAGCCCTATTGAACCAACTAAAAACAGGGATATCAGTATTGATAACCGCCTATATACATATAAAAAGATTCTCTGAATGTTTGGCATCGCTTTAATAAGGGTAATCCTAAAAAATATGATACAAGTACGAAACAATTATATCTTTTTATCTTACCGTGCGCAAGAGTTATTATCTGTGAAACCTTTTGCGATATTAAAAACTCGGAAAAAATTAGAGTTTAACCATTTTATTTGTAAGCACTTAAAGAGTTCAGCGTTGACTTGGGTAAGCCGGATATGATATTATAACTATACACGCTATAAGGTTTTATCAGAATTTAAGCAATCAAATGGAGGATGGAAAGTGAGAAAGCTCATAAAATTGTCGAAGATGTATCAGTCAAGGCTGATCATATCGTTTTTTGCAGTTTTTTTTATCGTTTTCAATTCCTTTGCACTGGCAGGCCACAGAAGCGGCTCCAATAGGCATGTTAATCCTGCCGGCATTGTAACCGGTAGCGGTGGGGTGGGAGTCAGTGGAATAGTGTCCCCTTCAGCATTTACCGCACATAATTCGATTAAATCTGTTCAACGGACAGGACCAGTTAATCCTGCAGGCGTAATCCGTGGAAGCGGCGGTATAAGTGCACGGGCACAAACCTCTTTTACTGCAGGCAAAAGCATTTCGAGAGCTGGTAACAAGAGCTCCGGGCTTGGCTTTGGTGGTAAAGGAGCTGGCGGGAATAACTCATTGAATAAAGCCGGTTGCGCAAAAATTGCCGGAAATAATGTTTTTGTAGGTACTGCGGGTAGTAATGTTGTTATTAAATTGCCCAATCCTCATCTCAATAACTTTTCTAACAAAGCTAATAAATGCGGCCTTGGTGCAGCTGACAGCTTTGCAATGGCAATCGATGGTATTGAGCAGTTGACTTTTTGTGCTGGTGCAAAAGGGCAGAATCCAGGAAAAGGCAACTTAGATGTTAAATTGAGAAAGGATGGTTATCCGGGCAATCCAGGGGGAGGTAATGGTAATGGCCACTGGGGCGAAGGAAATCATGGAAATGGAAAAGGTAATATCTTCTGCGGTAATCAGGGGCACGGAGTCGGTGAAGGAATGACCTGCGGTGGATGTAAACCTAAGCCAAAGCCGTGTCCTAAGCCTAAGCCGTCTCCTAAGCCTAAACCCTGTCCTAAACCTAAGCCTTGTCCTAAGCCTTGTCCAAAACCAAAGCCTAAGCCGCCATGTCCTAAGCCTAAGCCGCCTTGTCCTAAACCTAAGCCGCCAAAGCCCCCGTGTCCTGAACCGGAGCCGGAGCCAGAGCCGGAGCCAACTCTTGCAACAGCAGCAGCGCCTGTTCCACTGGTAAGATTTCCTGAGGTATTGGGCTGCCCCGCTGTGATATCAGCAGCAACAAAAGAGGTGGGTGTTCCGCCGCAGGCTATCCAGTTATGGATTGGAAAGTCATTGGCCTCCAATATCAATATACAGCCCTGCGATGTCTGCTCGAGAATTGTCGAAGCGGCAGCAGTATTAAGAGACTCGGATGGAAGCAGATTTGCAGCATTGGCTGAGATGATCAATTCGATAGCACCGGCTGATATGCCTTTTTCTCCTGAGTTTGGCGTGCAAATCGTAGAAAGCTTGCGACAAATGAGCGATGAAGACAACCGATACGCTGTTGCGCTCGAGTATGTGGATGCTTTTGTGGAATATGCGAATATTCTTGAAAAAGAGCTTCCGGGACTTGTTGACAGCCCGGTGGAATTTGTAATGGCCAAATACGGCTCGTCGATAATAGATGACGATAATGCTAATATTGCTACATTTGTTGCGATGCAGCTGCAGACTGTAGAGCAATAATCAGCCGTTAAAATCGGTTTTGTTGAGTTTTTAAGGCGTTGGGGTTACTAATTATTGACTTCAACGCCTTTTTTATCCCTGGGATGGAAATTAAATGACGAATTTTAATATGCGCATAAAAAAATGGGCCGGGTAGGATTCGAACCTACGTAGGCTCACGCCAACGGGTTTACAGCCCGTCCCCTTTAGCCACTCGGGCACCGACCCTGAGTTCCTTTAATTTATTAAAAAAGCCTTCTATTATTTATCTTATCCTGGTAATTCGTGCAATATCAATCTTCGTTTTTGCTCGTTTTTACTTGCAGGCGGATTACCATTTGCCGCTCTTTCGAACCTCTGCCTTTGGAAGTTCTTTCAGGCAGGCCTCCGTTTTTTCCAATTCTTTGTCGGGCAGTTCGTATCGGTCGAGCTTACCGTCCAAAAATGCGTCGTAACCGGTCAGATCCATAAGGCCGTGACCGCTATAGTTGAATAAAATGACCTTTTCTTTGCCTTCTTCCTTGGCTTTCTTGGCCTCCTGTATTACAGTAGCGACAGCATGGCTTGTTTCAGGTGCACAGATTGCTCCTTCTGTCTGTGCCCACAGTATGGCCGCCTCATAGCACTCAATCTGGTCGAGAGCCCGCGGCGTGAACAGGCCTTCATTAATACACTGACATACAAGCGGCGCCATACCGTGATAACGCAGACCGCCCGCATGAATTGGCGGTGGTATGAAGGCATGGCCGAGCGTATGCATTGCCAACAGCGGCGTTGTACAAGCCGTATCGCCGAAATCGTAAGCAAAAGGAGCACGGGTCATAGTCGGGCAGGCCGTTGGCTCAACCGGTATGATCTCAATATTTGCACCGTTTATTTTGTCGGCAGTGAATGGAAATGCCAGTCCTGCGAAGTTGCTTCCGCCGCCTGCGCAGCCGATAATGATATCAGGGAGCTTTTCGCCGACGGCCTCAAGCTGTTTTTTAGCCTCAAGACCGATTATCGTCTGGTGGAGCAGAACATGGTTCAGTACGCTGCCAAGTGAGTATCTGGTTTCGCCTTTCTTGTCGGTTACAGCCTCTTCAATTGCCTCGCTTATTGCTATGCCGAGACTGCCCGGCGTATCCGGCATCTCTGCGAGCACTTTTCTTCCGGCGTTGGTCTCGTTACTCGGGCTTGCGACACAGTTGGCGCCCCATACCTTCATCATTGTCTTGCGAAAAGGTTTTTGGTCGAAGCTTATTCGAACCATAAACACTTTGCATCCGAGACCGACTACTTTGCATGCAAAGGCAAGAGCGCTGCCCCACTGACCGGCGCCGGTTTCTGTTGTGAGCTTTTTAATTCCGAATTGCTTGTTGTACCAGGCCTGTGCCACCGCTGTATTGGGCTTATGACTGCCGGGGGGGCTGTAACTTTCATCCTTGTAGTAAATCTTTGCTGGTGTTTTCAAGTGTTTTTCAAGATACACAGCCCTTTTCAGTGGTGCTGGCCGCCAGCGATACAGGATATCTAATATCTCTTCAGGTATGTCTACCCAGCGGTCCTGGCAAACCTCCTGTTCGATAAGATTCATCGGGAATACGGGCGCCAACATATCAGGAGTAATCGGTTTGCCGTCTGGGCCAAGAGGCGGTAAAAGAGATGTAGGCAAATCCGCTGCAAGATTGTACCATTGACGGGGTATGTCGCTTTCTTTCAGCCAAATTTTCTGCTCCATTATCTACTCTCCAATTAAATTTTTTGTTGTTTTTGTGAAAAATAAGGGTTGTTTTATAAGGTGTAAAAGCAAATTCGTCAAGTATTCTTTAATCTTTAAGGCATCGGACAGTTAATTTCGCCTGCTCCCTTTCGAAATTAACTCCTATGCCCAGAACCTGCCCTTTTTCCTCATCAATTTTCCTGTCTATGCCTGCTGAAAGTCCTTCGCCATAAACCTTATCAACATTAAAACCATCCGGCAGGTGCACCCAATAGGTTTCTTTTGTACCGGCAATGCCTTTAAGCGTTAAAACAAGCTCGTTATCCTTCCAGCTTTGCGCGAGGACGCTTATCGCATCCTGACTGATATGCCGGGATGACGAAATCAATTGTGGGTGATTTTTCACTTGTCTAATCGCTATAACCTGACAGCAACCGAGTTCGAGTGGTTCGAATTGAATATTATTCTTGATACGCCCCAAAAAGCACTGTTTCCAGAAATCAAATGCGAGATATTCGCCTTCGCCAAGCCCGAGGGCATCAAGCGGTACTTTGCTTTCTCTAAGCTGACTTACCGCGACTCTATAGACCACGCACCATCTGCCGGCCGCAGTTTCAATATGAAACCCCCATAAAGACCCGAAAGGATGATTATTATTTATTGTTGGTGACCAGCCGGCCATATCTTGTGCCTGCTGTTCATCGATATCTTCGGCGTTGTAGGGCGGCTCATCGAGTACGCCGAAACCGTGGAACTTAGTCCAGGTAAAGGCGGTGTATTCGGTATCGAGTTGGCCTGTCTCGCCTGGAAACGTCGAAAGAGGCGGCAGTGTCCGCTGTATCATATAAATCAGCTCGTCGTCGTATTTATCAATAGAATCTGAAAGCATCAGGGGCTGTCCGCTGAGCGATACAAGGG
>CAZBMW010000012.1:0-67097 GCA_964493425.1 uncultured Pirellulales bacterium | reverse complement strand
GGTATGGTTGGTGCGTTGGTCGACAAAGTTGAGAATGGTTCCATATCCGGTTGTTCTGTTGAGATAGGCAGTGTTTCAGGAGGTGACTTTGTCGGTGGTCTTGTTGGATACAGTCATTATGCCAAGTTATCCAACTGCAGTTCAACAGGCCAGGTCTCAGGAGGTCAACAGGTCGGTGGACTGTTGGGAAAAAACTCTGTAGGAACCGTGTTAAATTGCTATTCATCAGGCAGCGTTTCGGGCAGTGGAAACTTTTCAGTTGGTGGGCTCATAGGTGAGAACCTGAGTGGAACGGTCAAGAATTGCTATTCAGCCAGCGGGGCATCAGGAACTTATTTTGTCGGAGGATTAATAGGAAACAACTTTAATTCTATTGCATCGGTCAGTAACTGTTACGCAACCGGCAGTGTTGTGGGAACATCAGGTCTTGGCGGCTTGGTGGGAAACAATGACGAAGGAACGATTTCAACCTCCTATGCGACCGGAGATGTTACAGGAGATGATTATATTGGCGGACTGGTCGGATTTGATGACGGCGGTGTTTATACTAAGAGCTTTTGGGATATTACGGTCAATCCGGACGTCAATGGTATTGGAAACATAAACGACCCCAACGTAATTGGTGAGACCACCGCTAATATACAGACGGAGAGCACGTTCACCGATGCTGGCTGGGATTTTGTCGATGAAACCGCAAATGGAATATTAGATTACTGGCGAATGTGTGTGGATGGTGTGGAGTATCCATTACTTAGCTGGCAATTTACCGCAGATTTCATCTGTCCGGACGGGCTGGACTTTCTTGATTTAGCGCTTTTCGCAGAAAGATGGCTTGCCGAGTGTGATGAAACAAATAACTTTTGCAACTGCACCGATATCAATTACGATGATTTAGTAAACTTTCTCGATTTCACGATTTTAGCAAACTACTGGCTACAACAATAGCAGGCTAACAAGTCATAAACCAAAAGTCAGCTATACGAAGGTTCTTCTCCGGTATTATATTAACCAACAAAATCAAATCTGTTCACTTGCCTGATATCAGTTTTCAATGTAACATAGAATATACAAGCTAGTTTACATTGGCGAATAAGGATTTTAAAATGAAGATATTGGATTCCGATAAGAATCTGCCGAAAGAGACAGTATTATCAATCGGTAATTTCGATGGCGTCCACATTGGCCATCGAAAAATCCTGCAAGCAGCCCGTAAAAAGGCCGACCAGAGACATACAAGCCTTGTAGTTGCAACCTTTGAACCACATCCGGTAACAGTCCTGCATCCTGAAATGGCTCCCGAAAGGCTTGCAACCTTACAATTAAAGCAAAAGCTGCTCGCCGAAAACGGTACTGATTATCTGCTCCTGCTGAAAAGTGACAAAGACCTTTTAAGCCTGTCCGCCCGCGATTTCGTCGAAAGAATTCTCGCAAAAGGCATCGCACCAGCCGTCATCGTCGAAGGTGAGGACTTTCATTTCGGCTCTGGCCGAAGCGGAAATATTCACACGTTAACTTATCTCGCCTCGGAATTCGGCTTCGAGGTACTCTCTGTCGAGCAGCAAACTGCCAAATTATCCATCGGCTCTTCGGTAATAGTTTCAAGCACATTGCTCAGAAATCTTCTGCTCGAGGGCAAGGTTGCCGATGCCGCCGTCGCACTCGCCAGACCTTACAGACTCATCGGCAGGGTTGTCGCCGGCCGAGGCAAAGGAAAACAGCTCGGCTTCCCGACGGCAAACCTCGGCCAAATAAATCAGCTCGTCCCCGCTGAAGGTGTTTACGCAGGAACAGTTGAAGTCGGCCAAACTGAAGACTCTGTCTGTCAAAGCAAAAACGCAATTCCTGCTGCATTCAGTATTGGAACCTCTGCTACTTACGGCCCTGACCATCCTTTATCGATAGAGGCACATATTTTAAGCCGGGCAGGGGACCTGACAGATAAATGGCTCGCTTTTGACTTTGTCGAAAAAATTCGCGACCAGCAGAAGTTCGAAACCGAAAAAGACCTCGCAGACCAAATCGCAAAAGACTGCCAAAAAGCAAAAAATATTTTAAATAATCGCGATTTATAAAGTGCGGCAAAACAATTATAATTCTTACTTTGAACCTGTTTGAACTTACGATTGGATTTAGTTATGAATTCTGACATTATGCAAAAAGCTGTGGATTTGATTAAAGCTGCTCGCAAGGTTCTTATAACAACGCATACCAGGCCGGACGGCGACGCCTGCGGCTGCGTCGTCGCACTAACCGAAATGCTGAAATCCATCGGAAAAGACGCAAAAATCATACTGACGTCAGAACTGCCCGAATGGTACGAATTCTTATTCACTGAAAAGCCGTCTGTCCTCGATAAGGATTTCAATATCGAACAGTTGAAAGACGGCTCATTCTTCCAGCCGGACTTGCTCATCATCGCCGATACTAACAGCCGCAGACAATTAGATGCCTTAGCCGATTTTCTCGCACAAAATAAAACACCTGTCCTCGTATTCGACCACCACATAACCAGTGACAGCCTCGGCAACGTCGAGCTGGTCGATACGAAGGCCGCGGCGACGGCACTTATCATATATGATTTATTCAAGTATGCCGGCTGGAAAATAAATAAAAAGAGCGCGCTGGCATTGTTTGTAGCTATAGCGACCGATACCGGCTGGTTCAGGTTCGCAAGTACCGACAGCAGGGTGCATAAGGCAACAGCTGAGCTTATTGAATACGGCGTGAACTCGGCAGAGCTGTTCCATAAAATGTACCAGAGCTTTTCTCTGCCGAGATTCAAACTTATGACAGCTATGCTCAATACATTGCAATTGCACTTTGACGGCAGATACGCCGAGCAGCATTTATTATTGAAGGATTTCGAGCAAACAGGCGCAGCGTACAAGGATACGGAAAATTTAATTGATGAATGCCAGAAAATCAAAACCGTAGAGGTCTGTGCACTTTTTGTCGAGCAAAAAGACAGCCGTGTGAAATGTTCCTTGCGAAGCAGGGGGGGCGTTGACGTTCGCGTAATTGCACAGAAGTTCGGCGGCGGCGGACACAAAGAAGCCTCGGGAGTGCACCTGCAGGGCACATTGGAAGAAGCAAAAAAATCAATAAAAACAGAAATCGAAAAACAATTAAAATAATGCCAGCAATTCAAAGCCAATTTGGGAAAAAACGAAGCCAATTTTGGGCTAAAATTGGGTTTGAATTGGCTTTGTTTGGCTTTGTTTTTGGGAGTGTTTTTGGCAATTAAATTGCCGTAAGTACTTATATTACAAGCAGTTACAATCATTTCAGTATTTTTAAAATTGGGTTCGTTTTGCATATTTTTGTTTTTTTTGCGCGCTCGGTTTTGAGAGTTAATTAGAGGATTAGTGAATTGGTGAATTAGAAGATTAGAGGATTGGTTGATTAGTGAATTAGCGAATTGGTTATAGAACATTGGCAAATCCCTGTTTTTAATTTATTAATTACGATTTATGATTTATTATTGTTAAGTAACTCCTTAATTGAAAAGAAGTTGTAAACAATTTGACGTGAACTGCTGTTCTGAACCGTGCGGACCTCCGCAAACGTGTGTTTGCTAACACACAAGGGTATTATATCAGTTAAGGCGATATGTTCAATAAAAATTTATTTTTTTGCACAGGATTCACAGAAAGGGCGAGTTTTGATTCCTTAGTTCTCAGGCTTTAGTTGCGGAATCCACCTAATACAGCAAGTTTTTGGGGTATTGACGGATTTGAAAAATCTGGGTAGTGTATAACCAAAGATTAGCACGAATTTGCTTTGACGGGAATTGTGTTTTTGAGTGGCTTTTAAGCTTGATCGGACAAATGCTGAGTTATTATAATATTCGTGGAGTAAACACATCATGAAAAGCGAAAATATTAACAATATTAGCGATACGGTAAACATACAAGAACAAAAGATTGATGATAAGAAAGGCGCACAAAGTAAGGTTGAAAAATTGCATCCAGAACCAAAAGAGAAAATTAAAGCTGAAGATAATGATAAGCCAGATGAAACACAACGGTTACAGGATATACCAAAGAACGAATTCCATTTTTTACCAGATGACCCTGTCGAGTTGGACGAATTCGGAACGCACAAGCGTGTCGCGCAGAATATCGCCGAGCAGATTGAAATTGGTGAGAGGGGAGCGACCATTGGTCTAGAAGGGACGTGGGGAAGCGGAAAATCGAGCATCGTCAAGATGCTTGAAAGACGGTGGAAAGGGAATAATAATATCCGAGTGTTTACTTTCGATGCATGGGAACACCAAGGCGATCCACTAAAAAGAGCATTTCTAGAAGAACTAATTTCATACTTACAATGCAAATCAAGCGGTAGAGAACAATGGTTACATCACAGACCAAGTGATTGTGAAAAAAGATATGAAGAGTGTGAAGCCTGTGACAAAAAGCCCCAATGCAGGCCAGATGAAATTTGTGAAATAATCAGCCTTAGACTAGAACATAGCACAATCGATTCAAAACCCATAATTTCCAAAAAAGGAATAACGTTTGCGGTATTAACCCTATTAATGCCTAGTGGCTTGGTCTTCTATACTCAATTTAACCATTGGTTACTTAAAATATTTTTCGGTTTGTTACTATGTGCGGCTCCTTTATATCTATTTTTCATGATTTTGAAGTACATGCATCAAGGGAAAGATCTCAAAGAAATGATTGCAGAGTTTATTGGAAAAAATAAAGAAACAACAAGACATACAACGCAAAGAAGTCCTGAACCAACGTCAATTGAATTTAGGAAATATTATTGGGAAATTCTAAATTTAGTATTAAGAGGAAATGAACGAAAACTGGTTTTAGTGGTTGATAACATCGATAGGGTAGAACCTGAAACAGCAAGAAAGATATGGGGAACTATGACGACGTTCCTAGAAAGTCATAATAAACAAGAAAGAGAAATTTCACAGCGAGTATGGTTGACTGTTCCGTACGATCCGACTTCTATCGTGAAGTTATGGGCCGAAAACAAAGAAGACGGATTATCGCGGGCGTTTAAGGAGAAAAGCTTCAGAGTGCGCTACCGGATAGCCCAACCCTTAGCGTCGCGGTGGGAGGATTACTTTAAAAAACGGCTATGTGAAGCTTTCCCAAACCAAGATGAAGATACTATCCATGCGACGTATCATATCTTCAGGATACAGGGACTTCCAGGTTACGGTCGAAAACTTCCCACACCTCGTGAGATGAAACTTTATATCAACCGTATGGTTGCGCTGGCACACCAACACTATCCCGATGTTTCTCTCGAAGAAATTGCCTTATATGTTGGGAGTGAATTGTCGAAGCCCGCGATGTTGAACAATCTAGTTGGATGGCAGCCAGAGAACGAGAAGCTTTTTATTGATTTTGTTGGTGAGGATTGGAAACGGGGACTAGCGGCCGTTCATTTTGGTGTGTTGCGGAAGGATGCTGCTGAGGTTCTTTATGAGCCGTTGATTAGAGAGTATCTTGGTAAAGGGGACTCTGAGGGTTTAAAATCGCTCCTCGAAAACACTGGGGCCCCGCAGTGTTGCGACCGATATGTGCGGGATAATGCTCCGAGCCTAGGCACCGCAGAATTACTAAAGTTCTCTGCTGCCTTTGGCGGCTATACAGCAGAAGATGCATCTTGGCATATTCGACAGAATGTTAGGTGCCTTGCTAAGTGCATTGAAAGTTCACCGGAAAAGGATTGGGGGATTGGGGGACTGTTGAATAAGAAAAGTGCTGATCACATAATCCGTCTTATAAAATTTAAAGGTGGAATATCGGAATCTATTAGAAACAAAGTGTCTATTAAGCTAACCGAAGATGAAAGTGGTGCGATTAAAGACCTTGATAAGAAGATGTGCTCCTGGGTTGGGGGGGCAGTAAAAATAATCCTAAGTCTCGCATCTCGTCCAGATTTTGATCCAACGTTACAGCTAGTGATGCCCAATAGCGAGACATATCTAAAAATCCTCGAACTCGTCATAGCTGAACCAAGCGGCAAAGAGGTACTTAAATTTTTCTGCCCGTCAGATAGTGTCTCGGAAAAATACCTGAACGCATATCTAGCGAAAATAGAACAAGGGGCTATTCGAGCAATTGACATCGATATTGTCTCTGGGATTCTCCAAATGAATTGTTGGGCACCAAAGGATTTAGAGAGAGTTGCATTGGGCCTTGAAACGGCTATCAAGCCAAATTTAGCTCACGATGCAACAGAATACGTCCTCCGGATTCTGTATGAACGGCAAGAGGAGGATTTGTTTGAGGCGAAGCTTAGACGGATTGCTGAAGATGGGCGTGTTTTCGAACTTCTGCATAAACATCATGGACAGCCTTCATGTGCAGCGTATTGTCTCGGTACAATCTTCATGTATTATCCCGCACCGAAATTCGAACCGAATCATGCAGCTTATAATGGTCAGCAAAAATACCATGAACTCTTAGATAACCCTGATGAGAATATAACTCAGAATATTGCCAAATATTGCATCGAATTAGATTGGCTTGAAGATATAGACAAATCTGTGCAGGGTACAGATTCTGCTACGTCGGAGTGCATGGCTGTTATTCTAAGGAAACTGGTTGACCAGGATAATAATAACGACTATTTGAACACTGACAGGTTTATTTCTTGTCATTCACTTGTCAAGTCGAACTTGGACAAAGAAGAAGATGATGAAATCAATCCCTACGAAACGCGGGTTGGACAATTACTTAAAAAGACAGACGGGAATTTGTTAAGTGCTCTGCAAGATCGTCAAACGAATATTGAGTTTGGGCACGCTTATCACATTGCCCTAAAAGATGAAGATTTGGATACAAAAAGCCTAGCGAACAAACTCTGCCAGGAAATCAAGATGTGCCTAAATCGAGATCAGTGGCTGGAACAGCTTCAGAATGAAGATTGGATGTTGGATATAGTTATCGAGCTGGTAAATCAAGAATATAAACCGAATCTCGACAACAAATTTGTCGATGCTCTTATCGAACATGCTCGTCTCGTATTAACCGGGAAGGTGAAGGTCAAACGTTTAGGGCAGTCCTGGTCGAAGCTTCTTGATGGACTGAGTGATGCTGAACGTGAGCTATTCAGGCGACAATTGCCAGACGTACTGTCAGACGTCCGAAAACCAGTACTGGATCTTGTGGCTCTGTATAGAGATGAATTACGAATCGCGATTCAGGAAGCAGACAGGAGTGTAAAAAAGCGGTTTATAAGTCAGGCCTGCATGGATATTGCAGATCGAGGAAAAGCGGACGAAGTGAAATGGATGATTATATTGTTCAGGGATGATAAGTCCTTGATTAAATCAGGGGATAAAACAGAAAAAGAAGGGCTACGAAATCGTCTGGAGCCTTTCTTAAAACAAAAATATGCTGAAGAGCATAAGTCGGAGAGCATTAATCAGGAATGGTTGTCAGCTATTGAAGACGGTGGAAAGCAGTTGGGCGTGAAGTTAGTGCTCGAAACTAAAGAAGAAGATACAAACCAAAAAGATTTAGAAAACACCGAGGAAAAGAAATAGGCAATTTGGAATATTTGGGTTTAGGGGGTAGCATAAATCGTAGTTAGTGGTTTGTGAATCGTGTTTCGTATTGCGTCTTTTCGACTTCGATCAGGGCAGGGCGGCGGGACTAAACGCTCTTGCGGAGTTTGGGGGCTACATCGGTTTTTTCCCAGGTGAAGTTTGGCAGGTTTCGGCCGAAATGGCCGCCATGAGCAGTGTCGAAATAAATGGGTCTGTCCAGCTTCAAATAATCTATCATACCCCTCGGCGTAAGCGGGAAAAACTTTCGTACGAGCTGACTTATCTTTTTTTCGCTTACCTTCGCAGTCCTCTCGGTACTAATCAGGACGGAAACCGGCTCAGCCACACCGATTGCGTAAGAGAGCTGAATTTCGCAGGCGTCTGCAAGGCCGGCAGCGACGATGTTCTTGGCGATGTAGCGGGCCATATAGCTGGCGGTCCTGTCAACCTTGGAAGGGTCTTTTCCGCTGAAACAGCCGCCGCCGTGACTGCCTCTTCCGCCGTAAGTATCGACGATGATTTTTCTTCCTGTCAGGCCGCAATCGGCGTACGGGCCGCCGAGGACGAACCGGCCTGTCGGGTTAATATGGTAAATAATATTTTTATCGACGAGTTTTTTCGGAAGGACCGGCAGTATGACCTTTTCGATGATTTGTTTTTTTAAGTCTTTATATTTGATTGAAGGGGCGTGCTGAGCTGAAACGACGACGGTGTGGATACGCATAGGTTTTCCATCTTCGTATTCGACGGTTACCTGGCTTTTACCATCAGGTCTCAGCCAGGCCAGCTTTTTCGAAAGTCTGGCATTTTCGAGTCTCAGCGTGATATCGTGTGCGAGGGAAATTGGCAGGGGCATAAGTGAAGGTGTTTCTCTGCAGGCGTAGCCGAACATAATGCCCTGGTCACCGGCGCCCTGTTCGGCGTGCAGGCCGGTGCCTTCAGTGACGCCCTGTGAGATGTCGGGACTCTGTTTTTCGATGTTAACAAGGACTGTGCAGCTCTTATAGTCGAATCCCATCTCAGGGTCGGTATAACCAATTCTTTTGATTGTGTCACGGACGACATCGGGGATATTGACGACGGCTTTGGATGTTATTTCGCCGGCTACGAGAACCATTGACGTTTTGACCATTGTTTCGCAGGCGACCCTGCTGGCTTTATCCTGAGCGAGCATCGCATCGAGGACCGAGTCGGAGATACAGTCGGCGATTTTGTCGGGATGTCCCATAGTTACCGATTCGCTCGTAAAGAGGTATCTGTTCGTATCACAATGAGGATTTGTATGAATATGTTTTTTTGTCATTTTCTATTCGACCTTTCAAAAGAGCAGCCTGCGATTAAATAAAGAAGAAAGCATAATTTTAGTAAATCATCTGCTTCTGTCAAACTGAAAATTGCAAGGGAATCATTATATTAATATTATAATTGGTCAAGTTATCTTCTCTCGTTCAGTCTCCAGTTGTAGGGAGAAAATTTGACAGTGTAGTTTTGAAGTTTGAGGTAGTTAACCTGCTGTTCGGTGAGATATTCCGTGAGGAAATTCAAAACTGCCCTGACCTCAGGCGTCTGGTCTTTGAACCATTTATCAGTTCTGTACTTACCGAGGAAATAATGTCCATACCAACTTGTCGGCTGCAGTACTGCGTGAAGATATACAACGTGTTTGTCGGCATCGATTGCAAAAGATTTGGAGTATGACAGGGTTTTCCTGATTTGCTTTTCGAGCTGCTGATAGAGAGTTTTACCATAGTAAGGTTTATTAAGCAGAGGCGGACCTGACAGGCCGCCGTGGAATAGTGCAAAAAATGCTTTTGGTTCGTTGAACTGTTTGTGGAAAAAGCGATTTTCGATACGTTCCAGAGTAAATTCTTCCTTCATAATACTAAACTTTTGCTTTTCGATTCCGCCGACTTCCCTATCGATGTATCTTACGCTGTCGGGCGGCCACCTGAAAAATCGTGTAAACGCATCAGATTCAATCGGATAATTTTCTATAATAATATTAAGAAGGTGGATGTTGTAAGCGTTAATCCAGAAGGCGATTTTATCCTCTTTAGGCCAGGACTTATATTCATTTGCGTCGAGCTCTCTAAATTCCTGGAGCAGGTCTCTCAATTCGATTCTTTTTCTTTTGAGATTTTCATAGTCGACCAATCCTGCGCCGTCGACATAAGAGGTCAGAATGTGAGCACATTTTTCGTGGAAGTCAACTTGCTGCGGAAGATTTGAGTCGTCGGATTCGTTCGGCTCATATTTGGCCTGCTCAGGCTGATTTGGTTCAAGAACCGCTGCTTGTACCTTCTGTGCGGGGATTTTGTTAGGGTCAACTTCCTTGTGCTGAATATTATCCGGCTGTTTTTTTGTGCTCTCAACCGATGGTATGCTTTGAGTTTTGTGGTCGTTGGACGTGCAGCTGTTGATACAGGCCAGGCCGATTGAAGCTAACATAGCGATAACAATGAACTTATTCATTTTACAATATTCATTTAACCGACGACAATTTTGTAAAGAATCCTGTCCGGTCGCTGCAATTGAACACAACAGGATATCATCATCGCTGTATTTTAACAGAGAAAGTTTTATTTTTCAAAAAGTTTTACACTTCTTGAAGACACTTCAGCATATTATACTGTGTTCAGTATACAAAGCAGACCTTTTACGTTCCGCCCGCTCTCAGATTTTCCCGATTGCCAGACAAGCGTTGTGTCCGCCGAAACCAAGTGAATTGCTTATAGCGATATTTACATTTTTTTCCTTGGCTTTCCAGGGCACATAGTCAATCTTGGGGTCGCATTTCGGCTCAAGATTATCAAGATTTATGGTAGGGGGGATAATCGATTTTTCGATTGCCTTACAGCAGACAATAAGCTCAACTGCACCGGTAGCTCCGAGAGAATGGCCGAGACAGCTTTTTGTTGAGCTTATAGACAAATTGTATGTGTGGTCGCCAAAGACCGACTTTATTGCTAAGGCCTCTGCTATATCATTCAATTGTGTGCCGGTCCCGTGGGCGTTTATATAGTCGACTCTTTGTTTTTCAATGCAGCCGTCATCCAGTGCCAGCTCCATTGCCTTTGCAGCACCCTCGCCGTTTTCGAGAGGAGCAGTGATATGAAAGCCGTCGTCCGTAGCACCGTAGCCGAGAAATTCCGCATATATTTTTGCGTTGCGCTTTTTAGCGTGCTCATATTCTTCGAGAACCAAAATACCCGCCCCTTCCGCGAGCACGAAGCCGTCGCGGTCCTTATCGAAAGGCCTTGAGGCAGCCTGCGGATTATCGTTGCGGGTACTAAGTGACTTCGCCGCACAAAATGAAGCGAGCCCTATCGGGGTTAGGGCAGCCTCGGAGCCGCCGGTTATCACTAAATCGGCTCTTCCTGAAACGATGTTGCAGAACGACTCACCTATCGCATGAGAGCCTGAAGCACACGCACTCGATATGGCGATGTTCGGACCCTGGAGGGCGTAATAGATAGCGATGCTGCCGCTGGCAGCGTTACTCATAAGCCTTGGAACGCAAAAGGGTGATATCTTCCCGGGTCCTTTTTTGAGGAGCCTTATGTGCTGTTCCTCGATTTCCTTAATGCCTCCAATTCCTGTTCCGACGATGACGCCGCATCGAAAACTTTCTTCTTTCGAGAAATCGAGTCCGCTGTCTTTGACCGCCTGTATTGCAGCGGCAACTGCAAGCCGGGTAAAGCGGTCCATTCTTTTTGCCTCTCTCTGCTCGATGTACGTGGTTATGTCGAAATCTTTTATTTCACCGCCGAAAGTTACCGGATACCGGCTGGCATCGAAGTGTTCAATATAAGAGATGCCGCTTTTTCCCTCGCAAAGAGAGTCAAAAAGCAAATCAACCGACTGTCCCAAAGCGGTAACACAGCCCAAGCCTGTAATAACAACCCGTCGTTTACTCATCTTGAAATAATCTTTTACTGCTCGCTTTTTTTAGACTGCATAACTTTGGCGACGTAATCGATGGCGGCACCGACGGTCTGTATTTTTTCGGCTTCTTCGTCGGGTATGCTTGTGTCGAATTCGTCCTCGAATTCCATAACGAGCTCTACGGTATCGAGTGAATCGGCATTTAAATCATTAATAAAGGAGGTTTCACGTGTTACTTCGGACCTGTCAACACCCATCTGCTCACAAATAATATCGATTACTTTTTCCTCAATCGCCTTAATATCTACTTCTTCAGCACTCACCTTATTTCTCTCCTTAGCAAAACAGGACTTAAAATCTTTCCATAACAAACGTCTCAATTGCGTATTGGGCGGTAATATAACGAAAATAAATTTATTTACAAATGTTTTTTTTATTTTTTTACCGCCGTAAACATGCCGGAATTCAGCTCTACATAGCCATACCTCCGTCTATACAAAGGACCTGACCTGTAATATAGCCGGCGTCATCGGATGCCAGAAATGCAACTGCCTTGGCAACGTCGTCAACTGTCCCGAACCTTTTCAATGGTATCAGTTTTTTTGCAGCTTCTTTAACCATATCGGGAAGCTTATCGGTCATTTCAGTGACAACAAAACCCGGAGCGACGCAGTTTGCGGTGATATTTTTCGAGGCAAACTCACGAGCGATAGTTTTTGTCAGGCCGATAAGGCCGGCTTTGCTGGCGGCGTAGTTTGCCTGTCCCGCATTGCCGATAATGCCTGATACGGAACTAAGAGAGATTATCCTGCCGAACTTGTTTCTCATCATTGTTCTCACTGCTGTTCTTACAGCAACAAAAGCCGCTCTCAAATTCACCTTTATGACTGCATCAAAATCCTCGTTACTCATTCGCAAAATAAGATTGTCACGTGTGATACCCGCATTGTTTACGAGGATGCCTATACCGTTGTGCTCGGCGGCCAACTGCTCAAGTGTCGATTCGAATTGTTCTGTATTCGTGATATCCACGCACTTCGTTATTACATCGAAACCGGAATCTCTTACAACCTTTTGCATCTCACTAAGCTGGTCGGCGTTTATGTCAAGACCGGCGACAGTTCGTCCCTGCTTTACCAATTCCAGCACAATTGCTCTGCCTATGCCCCTTGCAGCTCCGGTTACGATAGCAAGTCTTTGCTCCGACATTTTTCAATAATCTCCCTGTTAAGCGCTTACTGCCTGTAATAATTCCTGCAGGCCTTGTAATGTACTAACATTGATGACTTTAATCTTCCTGTCAATTCTTTTCATAAGGCCGGTGAGAACTCTGCCTGGGCCGATTTCATAAAACTTCTCGATGCCGTCCGCGATAAGTTTTTCCATACATTTTTGCCAAAGTATCGGTGAAGTCAACTGTTTTATAAGTCCCCGCTTGATCTGTTCCGCCGAGGTATAATACTCAGCGCTTATATTTGCAATAATTTTTATCTCAGCAGGTTCTTTTATCCGGCATTTTTCCAGCGCTACTCTCAGGTCTTCTGCGGCGGAAGCCATCATATTTGTGTGGAAAGCACCTGCTACAGCGAGCGGGATAGCTTTTATTGCACCGAGTTCTATAGCTATTTGCTCTGCTCTTCTGCAGGCGTCTTTTGAGCCGCTGACCGCAATCTGGCCCGGACAATTGAAATTCACCGGCTCAAGCAGCTCGCCCTGGGCGGCCTGTTCACAGAGCTGCCTGACCTTCTGCTCGTCAAGACCGATGATGCTTACCATAGAACCGTCAGTTTTCTCGGCTGCTGCCTGCATAGCCTCGCCTCGTTTCTGAACAAGTTTCAGGCAATCATCAAAATTAATCACATCAGCAGCATAAAGGGCGGTGTATTCGCCCAGACTAAGACCTGCTGTAACATCAGCTTTAAGAGAATTCGTTTCCGGTTCCGTTCTCAGTACTTCCAGAACAGCGACAGATGCGGTAAAAATAGCCGGCTGAGAAACGGTTGTGCTGTTGAGCTGCTCGGCCGGCCCCTCGAAACAGATTTTCTGCAAATCGTAACCGAGCAGGCGGTTGGCTCGCGAAAAAATCTCTGCGGCAACCGGATATATCTTAACGATATCGCAGGCCATACCGATGACCTGAGCACCCTGACCTGGAAATAAAAAAGCAGTATTCATTATCTTATCTTCAATCTGTTAATTAAAAGATTATCAAAATTGTATAACAGCCGCTCCCCAGGTAAGCCCTGCTCCGAAAGCGACAAAAATCACCTTGTCGCCTTTCTTTATTTTTCCCTGTTTGTAACATTCATCGAAGGCAAGCGGGACCGAAGCGGCTGACGTGTTTCCATATTCATCTATATTTATGAACATCTTTTCTTTCGGCATTTTGAGGCGTTTGCAGGCCGACTCGATGATTCTCGCATTCATCTGGTGGGAGATAACCATAGCGACATCATCTATAGTCAGATTGCACTTATCGATGCACTCATTTACAGCTTCCACGATTCTTCGAACGGCATTCTGATAGACCTCTCTGCCTCGAATTTCCATATAGATTTTATCCGGGTCGTCGAGTTTTTTGTCGGCTGGGTAACGCGAGCCGTAAGCCCGGCAGTTCAGTGCCTCCCAGTAATTCGGGTCCGAGTACATCGTTGTGTACAGAACACCCTTGTCACCGTTCTTTGAACGCCGGAGAACGATAGCGCCTGCGCCGTCGCCAAAAAGGATACAGCTTGTGCGGTCTTTGTAATTTGTAATTTTTGTTAAGGTTTCAGCGCCTATAACGAGAATGTTATCATATCGGCCTTTTTCTATAAATTCCTGTGAAATAGCAATGCAGTATATAAATCCGCTGCAGGCGGCGGCAACATCGAAGGCAAAGGCATTGCCAGCCTTCAGATTCAACTGCACAAAGCAGGCCGTTGACGGGAAGACCATCTCAGGAGTAATCGTAGCGACCATAATAACATCGAGGTCCTTTGGCGTCAGATTTGCGTCCTCAAGCGCTCTTTTCGAAGCCTCTGTCGCCAGGTAAGCGGTGGTTTCGTTATCGGCGGCGATATGTCTTCTCTTTATTCCGGTTCGGGTAGTAATCCATTCGTCAGATGTATCTACCATTTTCGTAAAATCCTCATTGGTAAGCACCTTTTCCGGTGCGAACGAGCCGCTTCCGGCTATGACTGCTCGATATAGAGGAGTTTGTTGCTCAACGTCCTTGTTCTGCTTCATTTGCTAACCTTTATAGAAGATTGAGTGAGGCGTTCGGCGATTCTCTCATTAACATTTGCATTGTAGAATTTTTTTGAAGCGAGCACGGCGTTTTTAATCGTCCTGCTCGTGCTCGAGCCGTGACATATAATAGCTGTCCCGTTGACGCCGAGCAGGGGGGCTCCGCCGTATTCGTTATAGTCGTATTTTTGATATATTCTCATCATAACGGGTTTGAACTGCATCGCAAGCCGCAGCTTCTCCTGAACAAGCTCGCGTTTTATCGCCCTGAACAGACCGTCAACGAGGCCCTCGGTAAGCTTGAGGATAACATTACCTACAAAGCCGTCACAAACAGCTACATCGCAGATTCCCCTGAAGATGTCCCTTCCCTCGATATTTCCCACAAAGTTGATTGCAGGGTCGCTTTTGATAATTCCGCGTGCACTTTTTACAATCTCGTTTCCTTTTGCATCTTCTGAGCCGATGCTCATAATACCGACCCTCGGATTTTCTATGCCCAGAACATTCTTCGCATAAATGCAGCTCATTATCGCATACTGGTAAAGATTTATCGGTTTGCAGGCGATATTCGCGCCGACGTCGCAGATGGTAACCGGCCCTTCGGTAGTCGGAAAAATGACGGCAATACCGGGTCTGTTGACACCGGGCAGATTTCTCATTCTCATCTGAAACGCGGCAACGCAGGCGCCGGTGTTACCGGCTGAGATTACAGCGTCGGCTTCGTTTCTTTTTGCAAGCTTAGACATTACAGCAATAGAGCTTTTGACCTTTTTTCGAAGCGACTCGATTGGAGGCTCATCCATCCCGATGACATCGGGTGCATCCACTATGTGCAGGACGTCCTGCCGGGATTTATGCGGTGGGACAAGCGGCTCGATGATTTGCCGCGGTCCGACAAGAATCAGCTCATCGTCCTTGTCGAGCAACTCAATCGAATCGATAGTACCGGCGACAATTTCATCCGGTGCATTGTCACCGCCCATTGCATCAATTGCGATTCGCATCTCTCAGGCGTTTTCCTCCTTGCCGAGTTTCAAGGTTATTGTTGGATTGAGGTAGCCGCAGTTCCGGCACGCTGCGTGAGGCAGCTTTGCCTGGTCACATTTTTTGCAGATAGAATAGTTAATCGGCCTGAGCCGATGATGGCTTCTCCTTGTCCTTGTTCTCGATTTACTGGTCTTTTTTGCCGGTAGCATTTATCAATACTCCATCAATAAAGAACTTCAAAGCCGGATTAAAATACCAAAATGTGCCTTAATAGTTAATCTGAACGGCTTTGTCAAGTTAAATCTGCTATCTTACTTTTTCAACCAAACTAATGCAGTTCTCAATATCTTCCTCAATAGTACTTGTTCGTTGTATAAAAACATCAATTTTTACCGATTTTAAGCTCTGAAAACATATATGATAAAAACTTATGGGGTTTTTGTCAAAAACATATACCTGTTTTGCAAAAATTGACAATTTATAGTTGTAAATGAATTCGAAATATTATAAAAGCATTAAAAGCTTGAAGCGATAATCGTTTATACGGTCTGAAGGGTGTTGCTTTTTGCCGTTTTTTGGGGCATAATTGAGCTGATATCTTATGGCATATAGACCGAGAAAAAAGTCTTTGTATGAGGTAATCGGCGAGGGAAAATTTAAACCCTTCAGCAGCAAGAGTTTAGAGAAAAAGTCTAAAGAGATATACAAGGAACTCGAGCCGCCTGAAGAAAGGCCGGTTAAAAGCCCAAAGGGTGAGTCGCAATGGCCCAGAAAGCCGAAAATGCTGCAATTTCTCAACGGAAGGCTGGAAACATCGGTACCATATACGGTCGTTATTGCTTTTGGGCTTGGTTGTATTTTGCTGTTTTTGGTCTTTTTCAGGCTCGGTCAGCTCTATGAGCAAAAAACTCGTGTTTCCGAAGCCGGACGAACTGATTCGAATTTAGCAAACCTTCAGGGGCTTCAGGCAAAAACAAAAGAAAATATCGGTGAAGGCAGCGGCGTGGCTTACGATACTCCGCAGATGACAGCAGACTCAGAACAAACAGAGGCCGGCTCGAACCACATTGTGATTATGCAGTACCACAGCAAAAAGGACCTGGAGCCTGTAAAGAAATATTTTGACGAGAATGGAATCGAAACAGAGATTGAACAGCGTGGAGATTTATATTTTTTAGTTACGAAAAAAGATACGTATAATAATCCGAATAAAGAGGGAACAGACGGCTTCCTTGCAAAACAAAAAATTAAGCAAATCGGTGCTGGTTACCAGGCACCGCCGGGCTTTGAGAAATTTATATTCAAGGACCCGTATGGTGAGAAGGTCAGATAGTTTTAGGAGAAATCTCGAATGTCAGTTGACCGTTCATTAAAAGTTAAAGGCGCGCTGAGCAGACATCGCAACGTTCTCAGCCGGGCCGAGCGAATCGAAAAATTGAAGGACGAGGAAAAATGGGCAGAGGGCCAGTCCGTATTCGCCTTGCCCAAGGTCGCTCATCGCAAGAGCCACGCCGGACGTAAAGCCGCAAAGGCCGAAGAAAAGCCCGCCGAAGCAGAAGTTACGGCAGAGGGAGCAATCCCTGCCGCCGAAGCTGCAGAGAAAAAAGAACAATAAAAAATAATTATTTAGTTTAAAAAAGCCCTGCATATTTTTATGCAGGGCTTTTTATAATATTCTCAAGCTAATACAATTTCCGAAAAGGTTTAAATACACACCACTATAAAAAATGGGTGACATTTATTTTTCCTGATATACTGAAAAATTTTGCTCGTATTTTTCAGAAATTAAAACGAATCCGCTGTTTCGGGCCAGTTCCGAACTATTTATATGGCAAAAACGACGGATGTATGATATAATAATCGTGATGTCGCCCAAAATCGGGGATAGGGTAAATTAAGCCTATGCCATATAAAAAACTATCGAGAATTTATGTCTTCTGCTGTCTCTTGATAGTATGTATAAATTCGTACGCCTCACAAGAGACGGCAAAGTATATAATCGTATTCAAGGACCACAATCAAAAACGCACAATGATAAAGAAGTCCGAATTCGCATCAGCCCGTTCTTTTAACATTATTCCCGCCATGGCGACAAAGCTCAGCTCACAACAGTTTGAGCAGCTCAGACAAAATCAGAATGTCGCATATATTGAGCCGGACTATCCAATCTACGTAACTGGTTCCGGCAGCAGTAGTGCTGATTCTCTTGATATAGTTGAGAGCCTGTCTTCACAGACTATTCCGTATGGCATTGATATGGTAGGGGCGCCGCAGGTCTGGTCGAAAACAAAAGGTGCCGGAGCTGTAGTTGCCGTTCTCGATTCAGGGATAAGTATGTACCATCCCGATAGGGCAAATGTAATTGCTTCGACAAGTTTTGTGCCTGACGAAGAAGTCGAGGATTTCGACGGGCACGGCACACACACTTCCGGCACGGTAGCTGCCGCCGATAATGACATCGGCGTTGTTGGCGTCGCACCGGAGGCGGATTTACTAATCGCCAAAGTAGCTGATAATGAAGGCGATGGCCGAATAAGCTGGGTCATATCCGGCATAGAATGGGCAGTCAATAACGGAGCTGACGTGATTAGTATGAGCCTTGGCACCACTGAATATGCTGCTTCCTTTGAGAATGCCTGCGATAATGCTTACGACGCAGGCGTACTGCTCGTAGCCGCTGCGGGAAACGACGGCAGCAGTACGCTTGAATATCCTGCCGCCTTCGATTCTGTAATATCCGTAGCCGCGGTGGATGAAGACAAACAAATAGCCGACTTCTCGAATTACGGCCCGACAATAGAGCTTGCCGCACCAGGCGTACACGTCTTTTCTACTATACCTGTCGACGATGATGCAATCGCCGATGCGATATGGTCGGAATCGAGCCATCAATCCAATACCATTGAGGGCACTGCCGCCGGAACAGTTACCGGCCAGATTTATAATTGCGGACTGGCAACAGGCGATGACCCGGAAAATACCTGCCCTGACACCGTCGCCGGTAATATAGCTCACATCCGGCGGGGCGATATCTATTTTTCCCAAAAGGTCGCACACGCTCAGTCCAAAGGCGCAATTGGAGTAATTATTTCAAACAATATCCCGGGCAATTTCTACGGTACACTCGCAACCGGCAGCCCGCTGGTCGTTGTATCAGTCTCACAAGATGATGGCGACGAGCTTGAGCCGCTTGCAGAAGAAGGTATAACAGGAACTGTTTCCGTAACAGCGGACCTTTACGGATATAACAGCGGGACATCGATGGCCACTCCGCATGTTTCAGGTGTTGCTGCTCTAATCTTTGCCGCTCAGGGTGATATCTCAGCCGAAGAAGTGCGGGATATACTAATTAATTCTGCAGAAGACCTGGGAGATCCGGGTTACGATGAAATTTTCGGCTACGGCCTCGTCGATGTTAATTCAGCCTTCGAAATAATGGAGCCGCTGAACTGTCAAGCCGTATGGACACTCGGATACGGCTATCCATCCGATATCGATATGGACTGTTTCGTCGGTTTCAGTGACTTACAATTGCTGGCGGTCGAATGGTTGAACAGCGATTGCAGCATTAATGAATGGTGCAATAGAGCCGACATTGACCAGAGCGACTCGGTATCATTTACCGATTTTGCACAGCTTGCTTCTATGTGGCTGGCCTGCAACGACCCGGAAGACACTAATTGTACGCCGAATTGGTAGGCAGCGAATCCATTTGGTATATGAGTGGATTAAAAAGATTTTATTCCCGCTGCCCATATTGATTTCCGGCGGATGTTGCTTCGGCTTTGGGAGTTGCCATTGTAATCGGCATATCGACTGAAACTTCGTGCGAGCTTCGAATAACCTTTGCCAGGTCTTCGCATCTGGTGGAAACCGGCCTTATAATAAGCTCAGGTGTATTGTAGGTCAGCAGGCAGGATTCGTAAAAAAGAGGGTCTTTTTGAGGCAATAAAAACGGCTTATACGAGCTCCCATTCTCATCGATATAACTTATATAAAGCCTTGTGAAAACCCCGTAGTCTCTTTTGCTGCTGAATATTATCCAGCGGCTGTTACTTGACCAGCAGTGCCAGGATTCGCTTTCGTCACTGTTTATCCCTAGCCTTTTCGGTATGAACACGCCGCTCTGTTCAGCTTCCTCAAGGTCGATCAGGTATAAATCGCTGCTCTTCTGCCAGGTTGAGAAAAAACCATAATCGAACATGCAGAACGAAAGCCATCGTCCATCAGGGCTTGTTCTCAGCATACCAACGCTCTGACCCAAATCTGCAGACGAAATCACGGTCTCTTCCTGCCCCCACTCGTCGCTGGCGACGTCATAACTTATCCGAACCAGATTATACCTGACATCCTTATATTCATCGGGTGGGACTTGTTTGGTTTTTGCCCACAACATCGGGGCACTGCAGAAATACAGATATTTACCGTCCGCCGACCATACAGGCCAGGTTTCGAGCCGTTCTTTTCTTGCTAAAGCCGGTACCGTTTTGACAGTCGGGGAATCAACAAGACAATACGCCAGACAGGAATCTAAATCAACCGTGTCGCGGACTTCGCTCCTGGCGGAATGGAAAAACATCGGCAGGTCATCGACAGAATATATCACAAGTCTGCCGCTTGGATGCCAGGAACTGTACCCGAACTTGGCATTAATCTTACACGCCGTTCCGTCCTGAATAAAAACTGTGCTTATGCCGTAACTTCTGCTGCGAATCCCAATCATCATTTTGTCGGGACTATTTCCGCAAAATGAATGACAGTTCAGGCAGCCTCCTTTGCCCAGATAGTTTCTATCGAGCATCAACTTTTCACTGAAGCTGCTCAAATCGCGCTGATAAATCCCGATATTGCCGTAATATAGAGTATGCATGGGGCGCATTTTTCTGTAAATGGCAAAGTTATCGATATCCTCATCGGCGATTTTGTTTTCAATACGCTCGAAACGATTCCACTGCCCTTCGGCGGTCCTGGCAAAGATTTCAAAATATAACTTCTCGCCCCTGTTCGCCTCCAGCAGTCTATGCCAGGATTTTTGGTCAATTACGACCTTTGATTGTTTACAGTGTATCTCTATCGGCTTGCCTTTGTCGGCGTATATCTTCACAAAATATTCTCTGCCTTCTTCTTTCACGACAAAGTTAAGCGGCGCTATATTGGGAGGACAAACGAGGCCGCAATAATCCGGATGAATACGGGCAAGCCGGCCAACGGAAATGCATTGTTCAAGCGCAACCTTTTGCCTGAACGGACGATACACCAGTAAACTAATCGATGATACAACCAAAATCACAGCTAAAAAAAACATATATCTGTAGAATCTACTCATTTTTTAAACCCGAAACGCGGTACACATAATAAAAGTAATAAGTATCGCTATAGTATTTCGCCAGTTCATCAAAAGCTGCCTGCCTGTCATTTCCATAACGTTCGGCTATCTGCATAAATTCACTAAACTGCTGCAGGGGTTTTATGCTGATGCGTCGACCTCCCAAATCAGGCTTTTTTTTCGTCAGATACATATAGGATACGATTGCCTCTTCGTAATGTCGCGGAATCTGGGAGTAATTAAAATCATCAAGACGGCCTATGTTTTGTATAAATCCCTCAGAATCACCCCGGAGCATATAAAAGGCCATAAGGTACTCGAAAGCCATTCGATTTTTCGAGTTTCTTTTAAGAAGGCCGGTCAGCAGTTCTTCAATCAGAAACTCGAGTTCCCCCTTGTCCTCATACAGCATCGAGCTGCGGAGACGTTGAATCTCTTTATCGCCTGACATATTCGGGTCGGCATCGAGTCGTTTAAGGTAGTCGCTGGCCCAGCCGGAATAAAACAAAGTCTTATTAAGGGCCTCAAGATATACCCGGGCAGTATGAATATCGTTCTTGGCAATCCTCACTACGGCAAGCTTCTTGAGAAGCTCGGGGCGTTCGCCATATTTTTCCACTGAATCGACAAGCACACATTCACAGTAATTAACTGCTCCAAGGTCATAATAAGTATCGATTTTATTCCAGGGCGAATGTATCTCCTCGCTAGCGGTAAGCATAAAACTGCGCAGGCTCTGTTCATAACAAAACATATCTGAGCCTAACAGCCCGAGATGGTACAAAGCCCGGTTCAAAGCATGACTTATATGGTCGTTATTCTGGTATCGTCGACCTGTCTCAAGAACCTTTTTCCACTCTTTATTGCCAAGATAGTAATCGACCTCGAAGATAGCCTTTCGTTCAGAACTAAAAAAGTAAATAACCGTACCTGCGGATATGGCAAAAAGAAAAAGCAGTTCGAAACAGGTAATTATTTTCGAGATGCCTTTGATATGAAGTAAAAAGAATCTGTTCTGAGCAAGTAATCGCCACAAAGCAAAAACAACCGCAACAAATGGTATCAGCAGATATAATGCATAGACAGCTTCTATCAATCTTCCGGGGTGGGTATAATCAGCAATCTTCCAGGAAAACGGCAACAATTCACTGTAAACATCAATCGGGCTGACTTTAAGGACCAAAACGCCTAAAATGTACCCGACACAAACAGCAAGAGCTCCATACAAAAGACCAGCCAAAAATCGACGTCGGAAAAATATCTCGTAAATGCAGCAAAGTAAGGAAAAATATAAATACGCACCACCAGCGATTAAATAAAAGACAACAGACAAAAATAGAAATAAAAGCACATTAAGAAATTTGTCTTTTGGAGCAATCCTGACATAAATACTTGCAAAGACCAAAGCTGCCAATAGTGCGAGCGTAGTGGTGAAGTGATATGCATATCCACTGTATGTGATGAGCAAAAGGACAGAAGGAATAACGCTTATAACACGAGGCCGACTAATTCCGATTCTTTTTAAATAATACCCCGTAAGTACGCAGATTAGCAACGCATGCACCGTTAAAACGAAGGCACCTGCCCAGCAGTAGTATAAAAGCTGTGATAAAAAACCACTCAAGTATTTTATTGGCCCACCCGGATGCGGGACAACCTCATTAAAAAATGCCCAGCCTTTATAAAAGATAGGAAAATTTGTAATCTCTCCGCAGCCGTAATAAATAAGATGCGGTTTAACAACCATCCACAGATAAAGGTAGAATAAACCAAAAAAGATGGTTTTAATTATTAACCAGCCTCGATCGTTTGGTAATGATAATCGCATTAGCGTTAATTACCTTATCTTATCAGCAGCAACCTTAAATCGCATAGCTGCAAGAGATAAATACAATAATTCATCTCATACAAAAAACTTATGACATACGATTATATTATACCCCCAAAGACTTGTACATTTGATATGGATATAATTATAAAAATTTGAGGGGAAGTATTTTTGTTGTATTAAATCAGATTTTATGATATAATTATAACCGTTTTAATGGAGGGGGAGAGGCAATAACACCCCTTCCGTTGTTTATCTTTAGCAATCGGAGTGCTTTGTAGAAAAGAAACTTGTTCGACTGTCATTCCGCACTTGATGCGGAATCCAAGCCTCCGAAAATTGGACTCCCGCTTGCCCGGGAATGACAATAGAAGTGCTTTCTACAAAGCACAATCAGAGATAATTATTGAGGGAGCTTAGAATGAAAAGTGTATTAGCTTTGAGCTTGTGCCTGGCTTTGAGTTTTGCCAGCACATCCTTTGCCGATTGTCCATTAGCAGATTTTACCGGTGACTGCTTTGTCGATTTTAATGATTTCGCTTTTTTCGCCGGGTGGTGGATGGAAGATTGCAACTCCTCCAACAATTTCTGTAATTGGGCGGATTTTGACTTTTCCGGCCGTGTTGATGCTAACGACCTTTCAACCCTAACCGAAGACTGGCTGAAAAATTATGCTTTCGTAACGACTTGGGACACAAGTCTCGCATCCGGCACGACGGTTACATTGGCGCTGGCAGGTGATGTGGATGCTTATATCGACTGGGGGGACAGCAACATGACCGACGTAAACACTCCGGGGCCTCACGTGCACGACTACGGCGTTGATGGAATCTACACCGTTTCGGTTACCGGTAGCGTAACGGCGTACAACAGCTTTAACAACGGCGGCGCGATTTCCGAGCGAAGAAAACTGGTAAGCGTCGATAACTGGGGGCAACTGGGATTCACCAGCATGTACTGTGCGTTCCATTTCTGCTCGAACCTTGTTTCCGTACCAACTTCTTCAGACGGCATTGAAAACGTTACCGACATGAGCTCTATGTTCCAGGATGCCTCGACGTTCAATCAGGATATTAGCAGCTGGGATACCTCCAGCGTTACTGACATGAGCGCTATGTTCTCCGGGGCGTCGTCGTTCAACCAGGACATCAGCGGATGGGATACCTCGAACGTCATCGACATGTACGGAATGTTCGGCGATGCGTATAGTTTCAACCAGCCGATAGGTGGCTGGGATACCTCGAAAGTCACAGACATTTCCGGGATGTTCTACTTTGCGTCGGATTTCAACCAGCCAATAGGCAGCTGGGATACCTCCAACGTCACCAACATGAACCTGATGTTCTACAGGGCGTCGTCGTTCAACCAGGACATAGGCGGCTGGGATACCTCCAGCGCCATCTACATGGACTATATGTTCAAATATGCGTCTTCGTTCAACCAGGACCTGTCCGGATGGTGCGTCGAACAGATTCCTTCTGAGCCGACTGGCTTCGATACCGGCGCAACCAGTTGGGCAGACCCTAATTGGCGGCCGGTGTGGGGAACCTGCCCATGATGAAAAACGCCATAGCTTGCGACATCGCAACAGCTGCGGTATAGTAATATCGTTAGATATCAATAATTGTTATGAGGTTTTTCAGAGGTCTCAAACATGCAGAAGAAAATTAAATTAGCATTGATTTTATTTGTTTCGTTATTTTCAGGATGCTTACATAATGAAAAAAGCGGCTATCCAATAGCAAATGAAGAAGGTATGTCAGCTTACTTGCTGGTTTATTTTAAAGACAACACTCATAGTCTTCATTTTGCATTAAGCCCGGATGGTTATACATTTACAGACGTAAACAAAGGCAACCATGTTATTGGTGGCGATACGGTTGCAAGTCAAAAAGGAATTCGTGATCCTCACATCGCACGCGGACCGGATGGAGCTTTTTATGTTGCAATGACAGACCTTCACATTTTCGGGCAGCGAATGGGTTACCGTACTACCAGATGGGAAAGGAATGAACAGAAGTATGATTGGGGCAA
This sequence comes from uncultured Pirellulales bacterium, assembly GCA_964493425.1. Lineage (GTDB taxonomy): Bacteria > Planctomycetota > Phycisphaerae > Sedimentisphaerales > Anaerobacaceae > CAYLMG01. The sequence continues at coordinate 42,281 of CAZBMW010000012.1, read as the reverse complement.
TAATCGTGGTTTTGTTCTGATGAAATCATTTGACCTTATCAACTGGACACAAAGTAATGTGCTCATTGACGAGTCTTTTGACGAATTAAAGGATATTGGATGTGCATGGGCTCCCCAAACCATATTTGATCCCGAGGCGGCCAAGATGATGATATATTTTACCATGCGGCTAGACCATGGGCGCACAAAACTTTACTACGCCTATACCGATGACGATTTTACCAAGCTTATCTCATTACCCCGCATCCTCTTTGAGTATCCAAATCCCGAAATCCAGGTTTTAGATGCTGATATAACGCATCTGCCTGACGGGCGTTACTGTTTGATGTACGTTGCACAGGAAAGGCCCGGCGGCATTAAGATGGCATTTTCAAACAATATAAACAAAGGGTATGTTTACAATCCTAAATGGGTTGACTTTGAGCCAGGCGCTTGTGAAGCCCCAAATGTTTGGAAGCGTATTGGCGAAGAAAAATGGGTGCTGATGTATGACATTTTTAGCATCCGGCCTCACAATTTTGGGTTTTGCGAAACCACTGATTTTATCACCTTTAAAGATATTGGTCACTTTAATGAGGGAGTAATGAAAACCACAAATTTCTCTTCACCCAAACATGGTGCGGTGATACAAATAACCAAAAAAGAAGCAGAAAAGTTAGCCAATCATTGGGGATTAAACATCAAATTTTGAAGTTGAACCGCCGACGCACGGATATTAAAGCCGTGTGACTTGTAGGGCTGAAGATATTCTCAAAACCAATTCTTATTGACATCTCTTTCCTTCATAGTTTCCTTGGCCTGTCTTTTTCATCAAAGAAGTAATAAACCAAATCAGGATTTTTACAGAACCCATTGTTTTCAAGGCTGAGGGATGGTTATATCGATTTCCTTTACCGTACCCAAAGCCGACAGCGGCTCATCGAAATCATCTGGTCTGCCGACAACAAGAACCTGAACGCTGTCCGGTCTTAAATGTTTTTGTGCCACCTTCAGAATATCCTGCCTGTTAACCTCTTCGATTTTTTCCTTCATTTTCATCAGGAAATCCTCAGGATAATCATAGTAGTCATAAACGAGAAGGCGTCTTATGATTTCGCCTTTAGTGTCAAAATTGAACACAAACGAGTTAAGAAAGCTCTCCCTGGCGATTTCAAGTTCCTCGTCGGTAACCTCCTCTTCGGTTATCTTTTTTATCTCCTGTTCCATAGCCTCGATTGCCTTGACAGTCGCTTCGGATTTTGTCTGGCTGCCGACATAGAAAACGCCGGGGTAATTATAGTTAGCTGAGTAAACGCCGAAAACCGAATATGCAAGCCCCATTCGCGAGCGCACGTTCCTGAAAAGTCTGCTTGTAAAACCCTGGCCTAGGATACGATTCATCAAAACAAGCGCGAAATAATCACGGTCGCTCATCAGGCCGCCGATATGGCCCAAAAAAATATTCGATTGATTGATATCGTCTTTGCGAACGAGGTTTACCGTTGACTTGTATTCGTACTTAAAATCGCCGACAGCCGGAAGAATTATCACCTTTTGCTGCCAGCCGACGAAGGCCTTTTCGATTTTCTCAACCATCTCCTCCGTATCGAAATCGCCGCAGACGGCCAATCTGACATTATTCGGATAGAAAAATTTCTTGTGGAAATCAACCAAATCATCACGGCTGATATTATCGATTGTCGCGTATTCCGTTTGCCGCGCGTAAACGCTGTCCGCACCGTAAATGAGCTTTTGATATTCCCTGCTGGCTATGGAGGTGGGCTGGTCGTTGCGACGGGCTATCATTGAGCGATGCCTGATTTTTGCAAGCTCGATTTTATCTTCCGCAAATACCGGATTTCGCAAAACATCAGCGAGGATTTCCAGACCCGCATCAACGTCATCTTTTAATACGGACATATAAGCTGAGCCGGAGTCTATATCTATCGAGGTCTCGACAGTAGCTGCGATGCTCTCAAGCTCTTCATCTATCTGGTCACCTGTCCTCGTTTTCGTTCCGCCTGTTCTCATTACCTCTCCGCAGATTGACGCCAGGCCTATTTTATCAGCCGGCTCGAAAATTGAGCCCGTACGTATCATAGCTGAAACGTTAATAATAGGCAGCTCGTGGTCCTCAAGCAGAAACAGCTTGATGCCGTTATCGAGAGTAACCTTGTTGACATCCGGTATTACAATGTCACCGAGCTTCGGATATTTTATTCTTTTATAGTTTCGGGCCTGTTTGGATTTTGCCAGCTCAGGCAGTTTTACTTCTTCAAGACAGCCGGCGGCGCTCACCAGACAAAGCAGCGCTATGGTAACGGCCTTTATTGCGAATAATTTTTTAGCTTTCATTTTTTACTCCTGAAAATCAATTTTCAGCAAGTTTAGTTTCAATCATACCGACGGTTTTGTTCTCGACGGTAAAGTACTTATTGGCTATCCGCCGGATGTCCCCGGCGGTAACGTTATCTATAGCCTCGAGCTCTTTGAAAAGGTTTCTCCAGTCTCCGGTTACGACCTGATAAAACGCAAGCTGTGCAGCGAGCCCCGAATTTGAAGCCAGCGAGCGAATCAGGGAGGCTCGCGACCGCGTCTTCGCCTTTTTAAGTTCTTCCGGCGTCACAGCTTCGGTTTTCAGCTTCTCGATTTGTTCATAAATAGCCTGCTCACATTCGGCATTTGTGTGGTCCTTCGCCGCGACCGCATAAAATATACACAGATTCGGATACTTATTTCCCGGCGAACCGTGAAAAGCGCCGGCAGCAACGGCAATTCTTTGTTCCTTTACAAGGGCCTTATAGAGCCTCGCCGTTCTGCCTGCAGCAACGATATCCGTCAGTACGTCGAAAGCTGCATTTTCAGGATGGTTAAATGCAGGCTTATGGTAACCAATCAGCAGTATCGGCTGAGCAACATCGTACAGTACAACTCGCCTCTCACCGAGCTGAGGCGGCTCGACCGTCTCTACAGGGTCGGGTTTCGTCCCGCCGTCGATAGCACCGAAATATTTTCGTGCTAACTTTTTAACCCTCCCGGGTTCAACGTCACCGACTATTGCAATGGTCAGATTGCTCGGCGAATAATATTGCCGGAAGAATTTCTCGGCTTCGGGACGCGTTATCGTCTGAATGTCACTCATATGGCCGACAACGGGTTCGCCGTAAGGATGTGCCTTGAAAGCAGTAGCGAAAAACTCCTCAAACAGCCGTCCCTGAGGATTGCTTTCCGTTCTCAGACGTCTTTCTTCCATAACGACGTTTCTCTCCCTGAAGAATTCGCGAAGAACGGGATTGGCGAACCTGTCCGATTCCATAGACATCCAGAGCTCGATTTTGTTCGAGGGAAGGCTCGATATATATCTTGTTGCATCACAGCCTGTGTAGGCATTAAGCCCTGAAGCGCCTTCTCTGGTCATTATTTCCTCGAATTCGTCGTGAACAATCAATTCTCCTGCCTCCTGCTGAGCCTGATGAAATTCATTTTCAAGTACAAGCAGCGCGTTCGGGTCGGAATCTCCACCTTTTCTGTACTCAGCCTTGATTTCCTCGAACAGCCGGTCAACTTTGTCAATGGCTTTCGCTTCTGCCTGGTAATCCTTTGAGCCGACAGTCTCAGTGCCCTTAAAAGCCGTATGCTCGAATAAATGTGCCAGTCCCGTGATACCCTTGACCTCATCGGACGAGCCTACATCGGCGTACGTATGAAACGAAACAACAGGCGCCTCGTGCCGCTCGAGAACAAGGAACTTCAAGCCGTTATCAAGCGTAAATTCCGTCATACGCTCTTCGAAGCTCTCGAGATACTGCGAAAATGCCGGTATCGAAAACGCAGCCAATACTAAAAATACAAGTATCAATCGGCTCACAGAGACGGCAAAGCAGTGAGTATTTTTCCTCATAATTGTGCTCCTTCATATATTATTATGAAGTAATCTTTCATCTGCCAAAATTTCAAATATTTCAGGATAGCAGAGAGAAAGCGGCAAATCAATAAAATTATAAGGATTTTACACAATCAATCAGTCATCACAGCCGCTCATTCCGTGCTGAATTATTACGCCCGCAATCAGGCTCAATTTATCGCTGCGGTTTTGCCGATACCAATATTGGAAAGGGTATGTTATGATTACTAAAAGGTCTTACCGGTATAATCAATCGCCAATGGTCGAGCGGCTCCGCCCAAAAAAGTTGAAATTCGAAGTCATCGGCCCGGTGGCCAGAGAAAACGAAGAAATCTTTATTAAAAACCAGGCACATACGATGAAGAAGAAAAAAGAAATCTCCCGCGAAATAGGCGTTGAAATCGGTGCGATTTGCGGAAAGCACTTTTTGAACACCGAACACCTGCACTACGGTTACTGGCTGAAAGACCTTAAGGTCGAAATCGCTAACCTGCGCACCGCTCAGCAGAATTATACTAATTTTCTGCTCTCGCAGATACCGGAGGGTGTAAAAACAATCCTCGACGTCGGCTGCGGTCTGGGCTATACCGTCCAGAGGCTTATCGATGCCGGCTATATAGCCGATGGTGTCTCTCCGAGCCCGTTTCTCGCTGAAAAGAGTCGCAGCCTGCTCGGTAACCAGAGCACAATATTCGAATGCACCTATGAAAAGCTCGCAACGGTCAAACGATACGACCTTATCCTGTTCAGTGAAAGCTTTCAATATATCAGGCCGGAAGAGGCAATTGAAAAAACATTGAGCCTGCTGAATGAAGGTGGATTCCTCCTGATATGCGATATCTTTAAGACCATCCCTAACAGCAACGGCCAACGCCTCGTATCCGGCGGACACCCGCTTAATACATTTTATGAAATCATATCGAGATATCCATTGGAAGAAATTAAGAATCTGGACATCACCGAACAGACGGCACCTACTATAGATATCGAAAACCAAATCTGCAAAGATGTTGTCCAGCCGGTATTGACCCTGCTCGAGCAGTTTTTTGAAAACAGGCACCCCATTATTTCCAAACTGCTGAAATGGAAATATAAAAAGAAACTCAAAAGAATCGAAAACAAGTATTTCAGCGGTAAAAGAAACGCTGAAAACTTCAAAAAATTCAAGACCTACAGAGTGCTGCTTTATAAAATAGCCTAACAAAATAGCAGTTACGGTCACAAAGACACAAAGACATTAAGAAAGTTTAATCGCAGATTGTTCATATTCTCTTTGCTTTTTTCTTTCCTTTGTGTTATTTTCTGTCCTTAAATGCGTGATGCATTTGGGACTTGAAACAATATCCGAGATATGAAACGGTTCGACGTTTTATACAGAAATTATGTGAACTGTAATTGGATATACAAAAATTATGAATAAAAACGTTTATTTAGAAGATTATTTACAAAGATTTAGCACGAAAGCATTATGGCACTTTACTGGTTATAACAAAAACGAAGAAGATGCTTATCAAAAGTTAGTATCAATTTTAAAAGATAAACTATTAAAAGTATCTATAGAGCCTGTTCCTATTATAATGCCGAGCAGAAATGAACGTTGGGGGTATCCATGCTCTTGCATGTGTGACATTCCTTTTAAAGATTTAAAGATACATACAGCAAGATATGGGTGTTTTGGAATCGCATTTAAAAAGGAAAATGCCATATTAAAGGGTTTCTTCAATCCAGTTCTTTATATGCATAAGGATCACCATCTATTAAAACATGTTGAAAAATTGCTCGATGAACTTGAAAAATTAATTTCTCCCCATGAAAGATTAACTGAAGCACTTGATGAATTTTTAAGGATATTAGGAACGTACGTAAAACCAGGAGATTTATTAAGTACTGTTCATTTAGATACAGTTATAGATGAAGAGCAAAGAAACAATTTTTATTATGAACGCGAATGGCGTTCTGCATATGAATGGAAATTCAGCGAAACAGATGTGATAGCTGTAATGTTACCACAAAAATATATAAGTGAATTTAAAGCAATAAAAATTAGTGAGTTCACAAATATATCGATCATTTCTGCCGAAATTGTTGAAACATTGTAAGAATCAGAATACTTAACAAATTCATAAAGTATTGCCGAAATACTAACTCTTTAATTATGAATAATACTGAGCATACAATACTTGATTACATTGAAGATATTATTGTTCCTGGACTTGTATTTGTTCGCCCAGTAAATGAATACTGGGCTCTTATTTGCCTCAGGGAAGGGATGAACTATTTATTTAAACAAGCTTTTCATTGTGACAATGTTGTAAAACAGCAAAGAAGTCTCAATAGGAATACACGGTTTGTTGGCATTGGTAATTTGCCAGATTTTCAAGGGATTCCAAAAGCATTATTAACTTGTTCTTTTCACTGGTACGCTATATCAGCATGCAACTATGTCCGAACTGTTGGCGCAATCGCGTATCGACAGGACCCAAGTCGTCCTAAACCTCAAGACTATTTAATTAAAGTAATTCCTGAAGTGCAGGCTTTTCGTGACAAGGTGGCAGCCCATCTCGCATGGTCAACAAAGAACAAGCAAAATAATGATGCTGAGAGACTAGTCAGTATTTTGCCTCAACTTACTTTCACAAAAGGTTCGTTTCATATTGGAACAATTACAGGTAGCATTCATAAAGAAGGTAAGAAGTTGACATCTGAAAAAATCCGAGCATGGAGTATTTGTAAGGTTCATAAGGAACTTCAAAAGAGATATTGGCCGGTGAAAGATATTAAAGCAAATTATAAAAAATCATAACAGTTTGCAACCAGTTACAAAAATAAATTTGGAAAAATTAGGGATGTTTACCTAATTTAAGAAAAGTAATGCTGTTTCTGCCTGCGGTTCGCATCCTTTTTTACACACTGTAGGACGCTCATCGCGGCCTCCGGCAGAAACTCACATTTTTTGTTGTTACGAGTATCGAGTATCCAGCATCGAGAATCAGTCCTCCGTCCCCTCCCGTTCCATCGCAGGTTTCCTGTTTATTTTCAACAACATAAACACACGAAAATGCACGAACCTTTCAATATTTATTTTCTTTCTTTTTAACTTTAAGAATTTTCTTCTATCACTTCTTCCATTGTTTGTAAATCTTGTAATTTTGGTTCGATATCCTTTTTATTATCTTTCCACCATTCGCTAGCAGGTTTATATTTAATCACATCTGGACTTCTAAAACCAGTGATGCTTTCGAAACTATCTAATGCCTTTTTTCTAACCTCTAAATTTTTGTCAGTTCTTAAAGCTTCAAGTAAAGCTTCCGGAACCTGTTTTTCTTTTCTTGTTTTCAATAGTTCTGCTATTCTCGCACGATGTTTCCAAAAAGGGGCTTCTTTTAATTCTTTAATAAGCGCTTCTGTTGGTATTTCTTCTTCTATGAACTCTTTGCCCGTTTTGGGATCAATGTACCTGACTTCTATTCCCTTTATTCTTGTCATTGTGGCAATTTGACTTTTTATTCGAAATATTTCTGAAAGAGCAAGCATCCTTATATTTTCATCTTTTGAAGAATTACTTATATTTCCTAATTTTTCAAATGCTTCTGCATCACCACTCGCGGAAGCTCTATCGCTTAATTTCAAAACTTCATTCCTATTTTTAATATATTCCACTTCCTGAGCCAACATTTTTAGTTCCTGATCATATTGTTTTTTAAATTCTTGAAGGTCTATATCAAAAAGTCCAATTTTTTGGTCAACAGATAATAGAGCTTCTTGAATAGTTGGATTTAGACTGTTTTCCAAAATTATATTTGCTTGATTTTTGGCAACTTCTTTTAAAGTTTCTTCTATTTTTGGTTCCGCAAACTTATCTGTTATTGAATTCGTTATGTATTTCGTTGATTTCGCTATGACAGAAAAATAAATAGTTATACCCATAATAATAAGAGATAAAATTCCGCCACCTATATACTTCCGGAACCACTTTTTTATTCCTCCTTTTGTTTTTGTCTCGATATAAGATACTATCTCCTTCTTATCTTGATTTAATTCGGTCATCGTTGAAGATAAATTTTTAATTTTCTCTTCGATTTCTTTTAAATTATTTTCATTAGACATAATTAATCCCTTATTTATAATATCCCACAATGCAGATGTTGATTATATTTATGATTTTTATCCGCCTGATACTAACTTTTATCAAACACTGCAAATTGTACTTTCTAATTATAAATAATCAAGGAATCTCCGCGGTTTCTGCCTGCGGTTCGCATTCCTCAGCTCAAAACTAAAAACTGAAAACTCAACACTAATGAATGCTCATCGCGGCCTCCGGCAAAAACTCAAATCTTCTGCTTAACCTCTCTGTGGACTTTGTGTACTCGATGGTAAAAATTTTAAAAAATGTTAAATTATTATTGAACATTCAAAAGAAGTTTGCTATATTACAAATAACTGGGGGAGGCCCCATTACGGGGCTGCGGAGTTCCGCACGATAGAGCCAGCAGGCCAAGGTACTGGTGAGCATGTCGAACCAGTCAAAAACCCATAAATACTTATGTGTTAAGGACTTATGTATGTTCTTATGCGAAACCAATTAACCGTTTAACTGTTTAACCGATTAACCAATTTTCCGGAGGATAATCTTATGTCTACCAACGCACAAATTATCGCAAACCGCAATAACTGTAAAAAATCTACCGGCCCGAAATCCCACAAAGGGAAAACCATCGTCGCACAAAACGCCCTCAAACACGGCCTTACTGCCGCAAACGACATCATCAGCGCCGAAAGCCGCACCGAATTTGAGCTGTACCACGCTCAAATGCTCGATGAGCTAAAACCTCAAAGTCCTATGGAATCTATGCTTGCTGAACGTGTTGTCAGCCTCTCTTGGCGGCTCAAACGCATCCGCCGTATCCAGAACCAGGCAATTGACGCACTGGGCAGGGATAACGGTAACAATCTCTTCAAAAAACTCACTCAATCTTTGTTTCCAAAATCCTTAGTTCCGCAGAACGCTGAAAATTCTGATGATAATTCTTTATCTCTTGGAAGATTAGCAGTTAAGGACTTTTCTGATGGCAGGGTTCTCGAACGGTTATTAATGTACGAACGCCGCCTTGAGAACAGCCTATACAAAACAATCCTCCAGCTCCAAAGACTCAATCTAATCAAACAATATAATGACATCAAACAAATTACATCATAAGACGACTTCGATTAGCCCCGTCATTTATTGGCGGGGTAGATTAGCCTCGCCGCTCGCGGCGAGGGTTCCGTCCTCCGTCTTTTGCGATTTCTGCCTGCGGTTCGCACTTTCTTTACGCACTTCGCCACTTGCGTGTCTGCGTGCCTCTGTGGGATGCTCATCGCGGCCTCCGGCAGAAACTCGCATTTTCGTTGAATTAACCAATTCCAACGAGCATCTAGTATCCAATTTCCTAATTCCCAGTTCTAACTTCTTACTTCTAAGTTCTCCGTTCTCTGTTCCGGCACCTCTACAACTGTCGAGAGTTCTCTACAAATCAACCCTTTTTATGCAAAACAAAGCCAATTTTAAAATCTATGAAATTTACACATGTTCTTGTGATACAAACACTTACGGCAATTTAATTGCCAAAAGCACACCAAAAAACAAAGCCAAACAAAGCCAATTCAAAGCCAATTTTAGCCCAAAATTGGCTTTGTTTTTCCCCGAATTGGCTTTGAAAAACGAGCCCCCGCGGCGTTTGAGCGGGGATAAATTGATTGCTTTTCTTGTGTTCTTCAATATTATGTTCACTATGGAAAAATATATATCGCAAAGAGTTAAGGCGATTGACGCGAGCGGGATACGCAAGGTATTCGCATTGGCAGCCAAATTAAAGGACCCGATTAATCTATCTATCGGCCAGCCGCACTTCGATGTGCCGGAAAAACTCAAAAATGAGGCGATAGAGGCTATAAAAGCAGGGGCTAACAAATATTCGCAGACGGCAGGCGATAGCGAGCTAATCGAGAAAATCAAGCAGCGGGTCAAAAAAGAGGCCGGCTGGGCCGAGCCGGCTGTCATAGTTACAAGCGGAACGAGCGGGGGACTGCTTCTGACTTTTATGGCTCTTATCAATCCGGGTGATGAGGTCATTATACCTGACCCGTACTTTGTGATTTACAAGCATTTAGTGAACCTGTTAGGCGGTAAATGCGTCTTCGTCGATACGTATCCAGATTTTCAACTGCCCGTGGAAAAAGTAAAAGATGCAATTACGGAAAAGACAAAGCTGATTATTATAAATTCACCGTGTAATCCGACGGGCGCAGTCTATTCGAAGAGAGATTTAGGAGCGCTTGCAGAATTAGCAAATGAGAAGGGCGTTTTAGTTCTGAGTGACGAGATTTACGATAAGTTCTGTTACGATGAGCCTTACGAAAGTTTTGCGAAGCTTTATGATAAGACGATTTTGCTTAAAGGGTTCAGCAAGGCTTATGCGATGACCGGCTGGCGCTTAGGCTATTTAGCGGTGCCGGCGGCGCTGAAGGAATTAGTCGCAGAGATGGCGAAGATTCAGCAATATACGTTTGTCTGCGCGCCGACGCCGTTTCAGAAGGCGGCGCTCGCGGCGCTCGATTACGATGTAAGCGGATTCACAGCAGAGTATAAACGCAAAAGGGATATAATTTACCAGGGTCTTTGTGAAAAGTTCGAATTTGCCCGGCCTAGCGGGGCGTTCTATGCTTTTATTAAAGCGCCGGGCGGTAGGGCGAGCGAGTTTGTCGAGAAGGCAATTGCGAAAAACGTGCTTGTAATTGCGGGCAACGTATTCAGCGAGAAGGATACGCATTTCCGGATTAGCTATGCAGCCGACGACGATAAGCTGAAAAAGGGCGTTGAGATACTGTGCTCGCTTACGTAAAAATTAGATAAAAACCCCCAGGGTAAACCTGGGGGCTAAACTAAAAAAGAAACTGGATTCCCGCCTGCGCGGGAATGACAGTAGAGGTGTTTTCTACAAAGCAAAAATATAACAAAATTTTAACATTCTGCTAAAAATCCTTGACCGCCTTTACAAATGCGGCTACAAATCGAAATCCAGGGTGTTTAAATTCCTGCCGGTATTAAGGAGTATCTATGGTTAGAGAGATGATATTCGGGACGATAGGGGGCAGGGGGGAGCAGTTTATATATCGGTATGGCGCTGGGTGTGTATGTTTTCAGGCAATATTGACTCTGATTGTTAATAGGAGAAAACGATGGGAATTTTAGGTAAATTTTTCGCTCCGTCACCGTTCGTTCCGCTGCACGAGCACTCCAAAAAGGTGCACGAATGCGTTGAGCTGCTGCGGCCTCTGGCGAATGCGCTGATGGCGGAAGATTATGAGAAAATTGAAGAATTGCACAATGTGATGTCAAAGACCGAACATGAGGCGGATGTTATCAAGACGTCATTGCGGGACAGCATCAGTAAGATGTATTTTCTGTCGGTAGGGCGGCTGGAACTAAGCCAATTTCTGGCGTACCAGGACGATGTGGCGGATTCTGCGGAGGATTTCGCCGTCGTGCTTCTACTACGCAAAACGAAAGTTCCAGACGAGCTCAAAGATGAATTTCTTGCATTTGTCGAGCAGGTCATCAGCATCAGTGAACAATTGATGAACATTGCGGAGGAGCTTTCGACACTTGCCGGGGCGGCTTTCGGCGGTAAAGAGGCAGAAAAAGTCATGGAAGCGATCGAAAAAATCAGTCAGGAAGAGTGGAAGGCCGACCGGATGGAAAGAAAACTTGCCCGGCATTTCTACGGTATGGAAGGTAAACTCAACGTTATGACTATAATATTTTTGGAGAAGTACTGCAAGACTCTGAGCCGTGTGGCCAATAATGCCGAGAAGACCGCCAAGTATCTGCGTTTGATAATCCGCAAGAAAAAGCTTGCCGCTAAGGAGTAGTCTATCGAATGGAATTGCTGATCGCAGTAGCAATCATCATCGGTCTATATATGGCCTGGAATATCGGGGCCAACGATGTTGCCAACTCTATGGCTGACGCGGTCGGCTCGAAGGCAGTGACAATCTTCTGGGCTGTAATTCTGGCGGGGATATGTGAGTTCTCTGGAGCGGTTCTGGTCGGCAGTCATGTCACCGATACCATACGCAAGGGGATAATCGAAACACAAGTCTTTTCGCAAGACCCGATGATATTGGCCCACGGAATGATTTGTGCAATGCTGGCAGCAGCAGTGTGGCTGAACATAGCGTCCTTTTTTGGCATGCCTGTATCGACTACTCATTCGATAGTTGGTGCGATTGTCGGTTTTGGAATCCTACAAGCCGGATTCGGGCACATCCACTGGGGCACTCTGGGCCAGATTGTAGCGAGCTGGTTCATCTCGCCGCTGGCAGGGGGGATAATAGCCTTTATTATATTCAAGCTGATATCCCGCTACATCTTATCCGTTGAAAAACCAGCGATAGCAGCACATAAGGGCGTTCCTATTTGTGTATTTTTTACCTTTGCTATATTGATTTTGTCTATTATTTACAAAGGTCTGAAGAACCTTCATCTGGACATGAAGGGCCCGGACGCTATAGGTCTGAGTATTCTGGGCGGAATTATCGTATGCGGAGTTTCGGCTTTGCTCGTTAGAAAAAGCTGTAAATGTAAAGTGGAATCGACTTATGAGGAACAATTGGCTCACGTAGAAAAGCATTTTGCCGTTTTGGTGATTATAACATCATGTACGGTAGCATTTGCACACGGAGCCAATGATGTAGCCAATGCTATTGGGCCATTGGCAGCTGTGGCTGAAATCGTCAAATATAATACTGTTCCGAAGAGTGTATCAGTAGAGATGTGGATTCTTGTTCTCGGCGGAGCAGGCATAGTGCTTGGTCTGGCGACATTCGGTTATCGTGTGATGTATATGGTTGGTACAAAAGTAACCGAGATAACGCCATCTCGCGGTGTAGCGGCGGACCTCAGCACAATGGCAACGGTTCTGGCATGCTCTAAAATGGGTCTGCCAATATCCACTACTCACACTCTCGTAGGCGCCATCGTTGGAGTCGGGCTGGCCCGTGGTATTACAGCTATTGACCGCAGAGTGCTTGGTTCTATCTTCACTTCCTGGCTGGTTACTGTACCGGTCGCGGCGGTATTGACGGTGCTTTTCTACATTGTCGCAGAAAGATTGTTCTGGTGAGCCGACGCGGCGAAAATAAATAAAAATATTGGGATGAGGACAGAGATGCTCTTCGAACAGCGGAGGCAGGGCTGATTTTTATCGACCTGGTTGATAATATCTAGAAGACCGGAGACCATCTGACAAATATAGCACAGGGCGTAGTAGGGGGGCTGCGATGGAACGGCACTGAAGCCAAATCACAATAATCATTTTTCGCAAAACATTTGTAAATCCTGCTTGACCAGCAGGGACAGAGAAGCTAAAAAGATTACACCGTCATTAACGTACAGGGATATTGCCATGTGTATACGATTAGTCAAATTCTCGGCGTGCAGCAAAATCTACCAGGGATTTTATATTTTCCACATAAATGTGGGAGGCGATGTGCGGCGATTTCTCAGAGGAGGGGATTAGGCAGTTGCTGGCCATAAAAATGATTTTCAGCGTACTCGGCGGTCTGGGTATATTTCTTTTAGGAATGAAGAATATGTCGGAGGGGATGCAGGCCGTCGCCAGCGATAAGATGAGAAAGCTCATCAATTCCATCACCAATAACCGGCTCAAAGCGTGTGCAGTCGGTATCGCTATAACAGGACTGATTCAGTCAAGCTCAGTAACAAGCGTGATGGTCGTTGGGATGGTCAATGCCGGCTTGATGACGCTTAAACAGGCAATCGGGGTTATTCTCGGTGCGGACATCGGTACAACAGTTACAGCCTGGATACTTGTGCTTCAAATAACGAGATATGGTCTTCCAATACTCGGTTTGTCAGCGTTTTTCTTTCTTTTTTCCAAGAATGAGCGGCTTAGATATACAGCAATGATGATAATGGGGCTTGGTATGGTTTTTTTCGGGCTGCAGCTTATGAAAGACGGTTTTCGTCCTATTCGAGAGATGCCGGAATTTCTGGCGTGGTTCGAGAGATTTACGCCAGACAGTTACTTCGGCGTTTTGCGATGCTGTCTCGCGGGAGCAATCATTACGGCGCTTGTGCAGTCCTCTTCGGCGACGGTGGGCATTACAATGGGCCTTGTAGGGACGGGCGTTATCAATTTTGAGACGGGTGCGGCTCTGGTACTCGGCGAAAATATCGGGACAACAATAACGGCCTGCCTTGCCTCACTGGGCGCATCAAGAAATGCCAAACGAGCGGCACTGGCACACGTAACTATTAAAGTTATCGGTGTAGTGTGGATAACGAGCATTTTCTTCTTTTATATAAGATTGATAAAAGGGATTATCGGTCCGGAATTGATAACAACACCGGAAGCTGTTAATGGTACTTTAACATACAGATATGCTATGGCAGGGATAGCAATTTCCCATACAGGCTTTAACGTTGCAAACGTTCTCTTGTTTCTGCCGTTTACAGTAATTCTTGCAGCAGCACTGAACCATATTCTTCCTGAAAAAGAGCTCAAAGAAATTCCACATTTAAAATACATAGACGTTCGTATGCTGGATACGCCGGCGATGGGTATCGAGCAATCGAAAAAAGAGATTTTGAATATGGCTAACATGGTTCGGAAGATGCTCGGCCGGCTTAACATCGTAATTGAAAGAGATTTACCTGATGAGCAATCCGAGAGCAAAATATTTAACCGAGAAGAAACTCTGGATATCATTCAAAAAGAAATAGTGGAATTTTTGAGCGATTTGCTCTCGGGCAACGTGCCGCACAGCGTTATGGATACGGGCAGAAAGCAGCTTCGAATGGCAGATGAATACGAATCGATAAGCGACTATATTATGAATATACTGAAGTTAAATATTAAGATGCGGAAGTCAAACCTGCAAATGTCCCGTAAGGCAAGAGAGAAGATTCTTGAACTGCATCAACGGACAACAGATTATGTGGTTTTTGTAACAGAAGCGGTCGAAAAAAACGACACAACCATAATGCCAAAAGCAAATACAATGGGAGATTCAATAACGCATTTCATCAAAGAACGCCGGGCCGAACATCTGCAGGAAGTGGGAACAGTGAATACTACCGCATTGAAAAGCCTTATTTACTGCGATATTCTGACCTCATACAGAAGAATAAAAGACCATACGCTTAACATAGCTGAGACGCTGGTGGGTGAAAAATAATCAGGCCTTGCCAGGCTAAGCAAACAAGTATAAAATAAGAGTTTATGAGAGCATTTTTGAGCAAATTACTATTCGTACTGCTGTCTATATCGTCCGCGGCGAGCCTTTATGCCGAGTCTGACGAACCAAATAATCTGCCGGAACAAAAAGAAGTTAAGGCGGCGGTGATTATTTGCGAGGGGACGATAGATGACGGCCTATATAAATCAATCGAACGGAGAAGCGAAATCGCACTGGAGCAGGGCTGCGAATACCTGATTTTTGAAATCGATACGTTCGGCGGCGAGCTTATGGCAGCCCATAATATATGGGAATACTTTATGCACGATATCAACCTGAGGTCACATACGGTTGCATACGTGTCGAAAAAGGCCATTTCAGCGGGGGCACTGATAAGCGTTGCGTGCAACG
Organism: uncultured Pirellulales bacterium; assembly: GCA_964493425.1. Taxonomy (GTDB): domain Bacteria; phylum Planctomycetota; class Phycisphaerae; order Sedimentisphaerales; family Anaerobacaceae; genus CAYLMG01. Next base: position 26,743 of record CAZBMW010000012.1, on the reverse strand, counting down.
ATATTATAATGAAGCAGAACACGAGAATCGGAGACTGTGCACCAATTTCTATAGGGGCCAAGCTCGAAGGCGTAGAACGGGAAAAGGTTGAAACGGACACCAGGGCAGCTTTCGAGGCAGCAGGGGAGGAAAACGGATACCCGACGGTACTGCTAAAAGCTATGGTAACACAGCAGATAGAAGTCTATAAAATAAAAAATAAAGAAACAGGTAAACTTGAGTTTTTTGAAAGTGACACTCTGCCAGATGACCCGAACAAATACGACCTCGATGGTAAAAAATTAGTTGTTACAGAAGAAGAGCTACTGACACTGACAGCCACGGAAGCCCTTGAGTACGGTGTCGCAAGGGCGGTCGTAAAAAATAGAGACGAGGTGCTGAGCTATCTGGAAGGGCGGGACGGTGTTGAATTCGAGGGGCAGGTATTGATTCTTAAGACGAACTGGTCTGAAGAGATGGTTCGCTGGCTCAATTCGCCTGTTGTGGCGGGCATACTTATTATGGTTGCTCTGCTCGGCCTCTATATCGAATTTAATACCCCCGGAATAGGCCTGCCGGGGCTCGTGGCTGCTATATGCTTCGCCATCATAATCGGCAGCAAGTACCTCATCGGTATGGCTAACTGGATTGAGGTGGCCCTGTTTGTTGTGGGGCTTTTGCTTCTTACGATTGAGGTTTTTGTGCTTCCAGGTTTTGGTATCGCAGGAGTAACAGGAATAATCTGCATAATGGCAGGTATATTCGGAATGCTTGTTAAAAATCCTCCTGAGCGGCTGCCGTGGCCTGAAAGCGAGCTGGACTGGTATCTGTTTACGAACGGCTTGCTGGGGCTTTTAACCGGTATTGTAGGTTTCATCGTATTAGCATATATCTTTTCTAAGTTCATTCCCAGATTAGAGTTTCTTAGCGGTTTGATACTTGCACCGACGCCAGCCAAAAAGGGCGATGAAATAGAGGTAAGCAGCACGTGTCCGCCCGAGGCCGTTGCAGCGGGCTTAAAAGTTGGCGACACCGGCACGGTTATTAAACCTCTGAGACCGGCCGGCAGAGCAAGATTCGGCGATGCTATAGTGGACGTCGTTGCGGAAGGGGATTTCCTTGCAGTGGACACGAAAGTAAAGATAATAGAGATTCGAGGTAACAGAGCAGTCGTCAAGGCTCTGGATAAGTAATTTTAGAAGGTAGAAACAATGTGGTGGATTATATTAGCGGTTTTTCTTTATTTAGCATGTGCGGCACTTATAATCACTGAAGTTTTTGTACCGAGCGGCGGACTGATAAGCATTTGTGCACTCGGGTGCCTGATAGGGGGTGTGGCAATATTCTTTGGCCAAAGCATGACGGCCGGCTGGATAGGTATAGCAATCGCGGTAGTAATGATACCGGCGGTTGTTATCATCGCGTATAAACTGTTTCCAAAGACAAGATTCGGAAAAAGCGTAACTCTTGCGCCACCTCAAAGGCAAGCCGGCGATGCCATACCCGATACAGAGCAGCTAAAAAAGCTGCTCGGCTGTGTTGGGGTGGTTCTGACGCCTCTTCGGCCTGTAGGAATGTGCGATTTAGAAGGACGAAGGATCGAGTGTGTAGCCGAAGGCGGTTATATTGATAAGGGCAAAAAGGTGAAGGTTATAGACGTCGAGGAAACGCAGCTTACCGTCCGTTTAGTAGAGGAAAATTGAAAAAAGGAGAAATGAAATGCAAACTATAAATGCGGTTTTAGGTATGAGCGAAGGTATGAGGGTAGCTCTTATAGCCCTGGGAATTGTAGCCGGCCTGTTAGTACTGATCTTCCTTCTGCTATTCCTTAAGTTCTTCCGGTTATGGCTGCAGGCTAAATTATCGCGTGCGGACGTTAAATTCAGCGAGCTTATCGGGATGTGGCTACGAAAAGTTGACACGAGGACGATTGTCATAAGCAAGATTACAGCTGTTCAGGCAGGATTACAAGTAACGACTCGTGACCTTGAAAGCCATTATCTGGCAGGGGGGCGGGTTCCAAACGTTGTTCGTGCTCTTATCGCCGCCAACAGGGCAAATATTGATTTATCCTTACAGACTGCAACAGCAATTGATTTGGCGGGCAGGGACATCCTTGAGGCTGTCCAGACAAGTGTTAATCCCAAGGTAATTGATTGTCCCGACCCGGAGAGAAGCAGAGGTACAATTGATGCTGTCGCTCAGGACGGTATTCAGCTAAAGGCCAAGGCGCGTGTTACGGTTCGAGCAAACATCGAGAGACTTATCGGCGGTGCCACTCAGGAGACTATTATTGCACGTGTCGGCGAGGGGATTGTCACAACTATAGGCAGTGCAATAACTTATAAATCTGTTTTGGAGAATCCTGATGATATATCCAAGTCGGTTCTTGCCAAGGGTCTCGATGCCGGTACTGCTTATGAGATTCTATCTATTGATATTGCGGATGTCGATGTAGGCGAAAACGTCGGCGCCCAGCTTCAGGCAGCTCAAGCTGAGGCAGATATGCGGCGTGCAAAGGCAGAGGCTGAGAAACGCAGGGCTATGGCTGTCGCAAGGGAACAGGAAATGAGGGCTCTGGTCGTCGAAAACGAAGCCAAGGTGCCGCTGGCTATAGCTGAGGCCTTTGTGAAAGGCAACCTCGGAATTATGGACTATTACAGAATGAAAAACGTAGTTGCGGACACAAATATGCGTGATTCTATCGCAAAACCCAAGAAAAAAGAATAATCTCGATATTCAGGAAAACGCTTGAATTACTTAACTCTACAATTTTTTGTTGCGAAGAATGACACCAATTTCAGTGATATAATATTTATTGTCGTAATCGCTGTGTTCTGGATTATCGGTGTTATCGCAAAAGTAGTTTCAAAACAGTCTAAAAAAACAGAAAAGCCTGCAGAAAAGCAAAGAATTATTAAACAACCGTCGCCGGCCGTTCAAGTCCAAACAAAACCAAAAAAGCCGGTTCGGGCCGCTCGTCCAGAAAAGCTCAAAAAATATTATGCTGAAAGAATTCCTAAAAAACAGCGTGTTAGTGAAATTGGTGCTCTAATTGCCGAAAAACCGGAATTATCAATTTCTATGCCTGCAATTGAAACCGGTCTCGAAAGTGTCATTAAAAAAGAAAAGAAACAAGCTCCTCAGCCTTCTACAACTGAATCTTTTTTGAATTTCGAAAGTGTTGACGACCTTAAGAAAGGTATTCTTTATTACGAAATTTTAGGAAAACCCTTGTCCTTGCGTCAGCAGGAACGTTTGTTTTAACTCAATGGGGCTTTTAATATTCTTTAAGATGGATTCCCGCTTCCGCGGGAATGACAAAAAAGCATAATTAATAATCAAACGGTTTTTATTGAAAGCCCTTTTTTACACCAAATCCAACGTCTCATAATATATGTTATGTTTCATTGAGATTTTTCGAAAAAAGGGGATATTTGCTTCGTTTCGGCATTTTGATGAAATTTTTTGGCTTCAGGGCTATATATACTTCATCGCAAGATTGGTGGTGTCGTTGAGATTCTCCCACATCGATGTTACCGGGTCAAGCAGTCCCAGATTCTGAAGAACTATTGCAATGTTATAAGCGGCATTGCTCGTTGTAAGGTTGTCTGCAAGCAGATTTTCAAGATTCATAAGAGACGAAGCAAATTTCAATTTATCACAGTACAGCAAAGCGGTTCTATAATGAAGATTCAAGGTATCACCATCAAGACAATTCGGGCCCTCGATACATTCAAGTGCAGCTTTTTTCCGGCCTGTCTGAAAAAGAGATAAAACCAGCTTATTCCTTGCCCTGCTAAATGTGGGATTTATATTAATCGCATTTCCAAAGGCGACAACAGCCTCATCAAAATCCTCTATGCTCATCATCAAAATACCCAACCTGTAATACAATTCCGGATTTTGCGGCTGCTGCTCAATCTGATGCCTGTGTGCTTTAATGACACCTTCAATAAGCTTTCCGGAATCTTCCTGCTCCAGGGCAAAATTTCTATAAAGGCCGCTTCTGAACTGCAGGACTGCAGTTTCGGCAAATAAAAAGGAAGTGTTCGGCTCAATTGACGCAGCCAGCGAAAGAGTATCAAAAGCCTGGCTTTCATCTTCAGCAAGTTTTTGAGCAATCGCCAGCCCGATATAAGCATCAATAACCTGGTCATTTATTTCCAAGGCCATATTGAACTGCCTGGCTGCTGCAGCCGAATCACCTGTCAGTATATGGTGTGTGCCGAGCTTAATGGCGGCCTCAAGGCAGTTCGGTCGAGCTGAAATCGCCTTCTCGTACTGCTCAGTAGCTTCGCTATCATGGCCCAGCATAGAGAGCACATCTCCATATCTGATAAGTAAATCCGTCCTTGCAGGCTCCTGAGCAATCAGCTGTTCAAGCCTTTCGGCAGCCTCTTCAAAACGAGCGTTGAGCACCATTTGCTCGACCTCGTTATCTTCGAAGTTAAAATTATCGGGATGAATTAAAATTGCCGTATTGAACGTCTCAACTGCCTGCTCGTATTGAGCAGTCGCTATGTATAAATGACCGAGCAACACAAGTACAGGTATGTCATCGGGAGAGTGCTTTTTCAGGTATTCGAACTGCTGTATTGCCTTTTCGAGCTGGCTGTTCTTTAAATGAACCGCTGCCAGCCTCTCTCTCGGCAGCTGCAGATAATCCTTGAATTTAAGGCAGTCCTGATAAAAGGCGATAGCCTCAGCCTCGCAGCCTTTTCGCTCATAACAGTGGCCGAGAGCATAAAGAGCCATCGTATTACCCGGCTGTCTCATATAAACCGAATTAAGCTCCTCGATGGCGGCGTCGATTTTACCGTGTGAAATGCAAACAGCGGCTGCAGCGATTCGACCGAGAGTGCAGGAAGGATTGTCAAACAAATACAGGCGAAGCTGCTTTTCGGCAGAATCTAATTTTCTTTCTTTTATAGAATTGAGGATGTTCTCTAAAAGCTGCGATTGTGAGGACTGTTCCTGCGACCGGCGGGAAGTAACTATCTGTAGCCAGTTCCAAATCAAATCGGCAGTATCGACATTGACAGCCCTGCCGAGAATTTCCAGCAACCTGCTGCTCATTCATCACTCTCCAGACCGAAGAAACCAGGTAAATTTGTCGGCCATTTCGATAAGCCGTTCGGCTAAAAAACTTATCGACAACAAAGGGGCGGCTGTTGAATCGATACGCTATAAATTGGCCTTCAATTTGAAATTTTGTGTGGTTAATATGGCGATTGTGTGTCCTGTAGTGGTTGTTACAAATTTAAATGTCGTCGGGATAGTGACAGCAAATCCGACAGAATTTATCGGCTGTTATACCCTTGTCCGCGGCAGGCTCTTTTTCCGGAATAACCGGTCTTGTTTTTATGGGGCACAAAAAACACAGATATGGGAAATTTATTGAGAACCTGAAAAAAAAGCACGTCCGACAAGTTATAATTGTACGAAACAAACCGGCCTGAAGCTACTTTTTTAGTCGGTTTCCGGGACTCTGGCCTGCTTTTCTATCTCACCAAGATATGCAAGCGTGCGTTCGAGCTCATCGGTTAAGTGCTTGATTTTTAACATTGTTTTTACGCGTGTCAACAGCTCAAGCTTATTGACGGGCTTGCTTATGAAGTCGTCTGTACCGGAATCGACCCCCCTTTCGATATCGGCAAACTCGTTAAGAGCGGTGACCATTATTACAGGGATGTTTTCCGTCTTCGGGGAACTTTTTAACCTTTTACATACCTCAAAACCGCTGATTTTCGGCATCATAACATCGAGCAAAATCAAATCGGGCAGCCTTGTATTTGCGATATCCAGTGCCTGTGCACCCCCGGTTGCGCCGATCGCCTCACAGTCGAGATCCTCAAGATATGCCTGCAGCAGCTCAAGATTCTGCTGATTATCGTCAACAACCAGTATAACCGGCTTTTTATCTTCCTGCTTTTCAATTGCGCCTCTTTTCATATTCGCTGCTCCCGATTTTAATCATTTTCTGTAAGCTGCAGATATTAAATCATTTTACCGATATGTCAATATTATATTTACAAGGGGAAGTCTCATAAATACTCAAATTGTATGCCTTTCAACCGGATGCTTTATTTTTCTCGATAAATTCCCTTATCTGCGGTTTGAGATATATGCTGTCAGTGTCAACAAGCTGTGAGACCGCCTGTGCACACATTGCGGCAGATTCGGCAGCAGCAGCCTGGGAATCGACAAAGAAAAACCTTTCGCCTTTAATAATACAAAGCCCCCCGCCGTTTCCTCCGAGCGGCTCGGTTCGGATTTTGACACTGTTAGCCTCCAGAACAGCTAAAAGCTCTTCTAAAATGTTCTGCACATTCATCTTTTGCCTTAAGAAGTTTTATTTTTTCCGTCGGAGCCTTTACCGGCCAAGCACTGTTCAAGAAATCAACTGCTTTGGGTCGATATAACTACATAAAGTTATATTTGCTCAACAATCAACTTCAATATACCAAATATAGAGGCTTTGGTATATAATCAGGTTTTTGCCGGCACTGAAAATTTGACAGCGGATTTTAAATCAGGGGCAGAAAATTGACAAGAATAATAGAAAAACGCCGCTCGTTGCATAAGCAGGTGGCAAAACAGCAAAATGAAAACAGGACGTTAAAACTGCAGCTTGGCCAGCTTCAGGCCCTTGCGAATATCGGTCTTAATACTACTATGATTGCCCACGAAATAAATAATCTTCTAATGCCCCTCACAAACTATGCCGCCCTTGCCCTGAAAAATCCTGAAGACAAGGCCCTGACAGAAAAAGTTCTGCAAAAAACATTTAACAACAGCCAGCGTGCCTGTGAAGTTATGGCAAGTATTCTTGCAATGACGAAAAAAGATGCAGAAAAAAAGACGGATGTCCGGCTGCTTGACCTTGTAGAAGAGATTTTTACCTGTTTATGCAGGGACTTCTCAAAAGATTCCATAAGGGTGCAAATTCAGATTCCAAGCGAGCTGACGGTCCACGGCATCGGCATACAATTGCAGCAGATGCTTATGAACCTGATTCTTAACGCCAGGGAGGCAATGCTCGGCAGCGGCGGCGTCCTGAAAATCAAAGCAGAGCAAAATAAGGACTCAGTCATCATAGAGATTAGTGACAGCGGCTGCGGAATAAAAAAAGAAAACCTTAATAAAATTTTTGAGCCTTTTTTCACTACCAAAACCAGCAGCGAAAGTCAGCCTGAAATCACAGGTTCCGGACTGGGATTGGCCTTCTGCAAAAAGGTAATCGATTCTCATAACGGTACCATCACAGTCGAATCGGAACCTGGGCAAGGCAGCACCTTCAAAATCGTACTTGCGGTCGGCGGACAGGTAAAATAAAAAAGTGGAGCCTTTTCTAAGAAATATCAGTCATATCATTTTTCTTGTGCTTCTGCTTTGCTTTTCGGCTTTTTTCTCCGGCTCGGAGACGGCCTTTTTTAATCTTTCCCGCAGACAAATCAAGCTTATGGAAATATCAAGACATAAACTCCAGCATCTCGCCGCCCTTCTTATGCGCAAGCCCTCCGAGCTATTAAGCAGCCTGCTTTTCGGCAATATGCTGGTGAACGTTCTGTACTTTGCGATTGCGAGTGTGCTTACATTCAGAATCGGGGAGTACGCCGGTGTAACGGTGGCGGCAATTTCGGCTCTTGCGCTGTTCTGTATATTGATTCTTTTCGGCGAGATACTTCCCAAGTCATTCGCATACTCCAATTCGAAGGCCATAAGCATAAGCGCAGCGGCACCTGCATATCTTACGCTGAAGACTCTTTTACCTGTCATCACGGCTTTTAAGTTTGTATTCGTAGAGCCGGCACTTCGGCTGCTCCTCGGGCCTGTTCAAAAACCGAAGGCAATAACGGCAGATGAGTTCCGCTCTCTTATAGAACAAAGCAAAAAAAGAGGCTTGATTACACCTGACCAGAATAGGTTGATAAACGAAATCATAGAGCTTGCCTCGTTGAAAGTTCAGGACTGCCTCAACCCGAGAGTAGATATGATTGTCGGTAAGGTTACGGATTCAGCGCAGCGGCTGCAACAAATAATGCATCAGCACAATCTCACAAAAATCCCCATCTACGCCAAAAAAATTGACAATATCGTGGGAGAGGTTCACCTTCGTAAGCTACTGCTCGAAAGTGACAAACCGGTTGACAAACTCGTCCATCCGGTGCATTTCGTCCCCGAGCAGAAAACGATAGAGTCGCTTCTCGAGTTTTTCCGAAAGACACATACAGACACAGCAATTGTGGTTGACGAATACGGAGGAATCGCAGGTAACATCTGCCTCGAGGACATAGCTGAGGAGCTGCTCGGGCCAATGGAGGTCACGGAAGACACCGAGCCCATCAAAAAAATAGGCCCGTTTGAGTACCGTCTTTCGGGCAGCCTGCCAATCCACGACTGGGCTGATACATTCGATATCGAGCTTGAAGAGAGCCGCATTTCAACAATAGCCGGCCTTGTTACCGCCCTTCTGGGAAAAATCCCGGAACAGGGCGACCATATATACCTCGGCAACCTGAAATTTACCGTAGAGAAGATGCAAAAACACAGAATCAAAACCGTAATCCTTACGTTCGAGTCGATACAAAATGATAATTAACGTATTGTTAATTTTTGTAATTATCTTATCTGTGTTTTTTGCCGGCCTTTTCGCCGGTGCGGAGACCGGTATGTATCAAATGAACCTGCTGCGTCTCCGGCTGGGTGTAGAGAAGAAAAAATTCCGATTCATCATACTCGGCAAAATTATGCAGGACGGTTCCGGCCTTCTTATATCAACACTGCTCGGCACAAACCTGTCACATTATGTCGCGACAAGCATTATAACCTATCTGCTGCTAAGCATCTCTCATACGGCACAAACAGCCGAAGTTTTTGCCATGATTGTCGCCGCCCCGATATTGTTTGTTTTCTCGGAGCTGATTCCAAAAAACCTTTTCTTCTACAGGGCCGATTCTCTGATGCCTCATACCTCGTTTATATTGTACCTATTCAAAAAAACCTTCACTTTTCTCGGGATTGTCCCCGCTCTGAAACTCATCTCACGCTTCATTAGAAGTTTTGGCGGCGCAGTTACACCTGCCCAAAGCAATATAAGTGCTATTCGAACACCATATATAACAGCCATCATCCGGGATACAAAAAGAGAGGGCCTCTTGAGCCCCGTTCAAACCGGAATTATAAATCGAATGGCACATATCGGTCATCTTACTATCAGCTCAGTAATGACCGCCTTCAACCGCGTTGAGGCCGTTGATGTCAATTCCGATAAGTCCTTTCTATTAAAGAAGCTAAGAAATTGCCAGTTTAGCCGCCTGCTCGTTTACAGCCGGAGGCGAGAAAACATCACCGGCTATATAAATATCTACGAAAGCCTGCTTTCGGAACAGAGCTTTTCCGATTTAAATGCCTTTGTCAGACCAATCGACACTTTGGCTGCAGATACTATAGTGACAGATGCGATAAATATTATGAGAAATAAAAATCAAAAGATAGTCCTCGTAACAAAACAAAAAGGCGCAAAAACTGCAAGACCGCTCGGTATAGTGACAATGAAGGACCTTGCAGAAGAAATATTAGGTGAGCTGACTGAATGGTAAAAAGATAAATATGTCGGGTAAAATAACATATATCATCATACTAATAGCTTTGCTGTTTTTGCTGCTTTGCGTTTTTTCCAATAGTATGTTAAAGCCTCTTAGCCGCGATGAGCATATGTACTGCACAGCCGCGGTTCTCATCTCGCAGGGCAAAACGATTTATAAAGACTTCTCCTACATCGCTCAACTGCCCTACCATCCGCTGCTTCTGGCTGGTGTATATAAAATAACAAACACATCTCATTTTCTGCTCACAGCCAGAGTGGTTTCAGTTATATGCGATTTTCTGACAGTCTTTTTTTTAATAGCCATATACCGTCGAATCTTCAGCAGGCAGGCGGTTATTGCATTTCTGCTCGGCTTTGCATCTGCAGTTTTGTATCTATTCAATTCCTGTGTAGATTATACCATCGGCTTTGCCTGGAACCATGATGCAGTAACACTGTCTGTCGTAATATCTTTCTGGCTATTTATTACAACCGATTTTAAAAGCAAGAGCTGCTTGCGTGTCTTTTTTATCGGCGCCATTTTGACGCTTGCAACCTGTATGCGTATAACAACCGCTCTTATCTGGCTGTTCTTTTTGATTTTTATACTTATAAAGAGCCCGGGAAGCTTAAAACGAAAATTTCAAACCGCCCTGCCGTTCGTTTATGCAACTTTGATTGTTCTTATCTGGCCGGCGTGGGTAATAGCACAATCGCCAAAGGCATCTCTGCTGAATATCTATCGAATACCATTTCTGAACGGTAAACTTCTTCACGAGACAGGCCTCAGCTTCTATAAGCTCGATTTGACAATCAATGCCTTTACAAGGCCTGAATACCTTCTGCTGATTATAACGGCCATCTACTTATACTCTACCTGCCTGTATTACAGGAAAAAACCCTCAAACTTCGACATAGCCAGTTCAGCTTTTGCAGGATTGCTTGTGATTCTATTCTTCCTCATTGCCTATATCCCCCCCACTATCTGGGTGCAGTATTTTGCGATACCGGTACCATTTTTAATATTATCACTTGCCTTTCCATTAAGATACCTGCAGCAGTCATCAAGAATCTATTTTAAGTTTGCCTGTATATTAATTGTTGTTTGCGCACTGATAGGTGTCATCGAAAATCCTTTTATCTACAGAAGAATACCAAGACTTTTCAAAACCGATAACTGGACCGCCCTTCGGGTTCACAAGACCTCGGAACAGATATCGCAAAAAATCGATAAGTCAGAACCGGTTCTGACACTCGGTCCTCTTTACGCCCTCGAAGGCGGATGCGAAATTTACCCGCAGCTTTCCGCCGGCCCATTCGTCTACCGAGTCGCCAACCTTATGAGTGACGGCGAATTGAAAGCTACCAATACCGTCGGCCCAAAGACACTAAAAAAGCTGATTGAAAAGTCACCTCCGTCAGCAATCCTGACAGGAACAGAATCCAAATATTTTAAATGGCTGGAACGGTCACTCGAAAAAGCTGCGGGGCCCGGCTGGGATAAACAATACCTCGAAAATGGCCTGATACTTTTCCATACACGGCATATACGCTAAACCGGTCTGATTTAATCGAAGATTGCCTTTACAATATCGTTTATCGCGTCACGCGTTTTGGCGCTGCGTCCTTCGGTTAGAATTGAGAAGATAAAAGTTCCTTTATCGGTAAAACAATAACCTGAAAATGACCGCACTGTGGAGATGTAACCGGTCTTACCAAAAATTTTTCCTTTGTATTTATCCTCTTTAAAATATTTGTCTATTGTGCCGTCCTCGCCCCCTACCGCAAGTGACTGTTTAAATAAACTTCTGTTTTTGCTTTGATACACGTCCCGTAGAACCTTCGTTATGGCGTTCGGGCTTAATCTGTTTAGCCTGCTAAGGCCGCTTGCATCATCAATATTAAATTCTGCCCGGTTTATTGCGAGTGACAAAAGGTATTCTGAAATGATTTTTTGCCCAGCCGGCCAGCTTCCGTTTTCACCGCCCTGCTTTACAGCAGCTATGGTCTTCAAAAGAGATTCCGCTGCAAGTCCGAGGCTGTCCTTGTTGCATCGAGACAAACAATCCGACAGACTTGTCCTGTATTCAGCAATTTTTTTGAATTTGCAATCAGGGTCGATTACCTTCTCTATCAATCTTCCCTTTGCAGTTACACCTGCTGATAGCAGCCTTTCGGCCAGCAACTGCCCGAAAAAACCCGCAGGCCTTTCAATGGCCACATCGAAAGGTCCCTGAGCCTTTCGGCAGTTACCTTTTACGTACAGGCAGTTCTCTTTTCCGGGCTGCCGATAAGCACCAACAGCTTCGCTACCTTTTTTTATAATTTTTACCTGATTAACAATATTGACATAACTCGTTTGCGGCTCGATACTTACAACCGCCCTGCCCTTCTTATTTTCGACGGTCATCGCTATACAGTTGTCATTATAATTCAGTCCGCAGACCTCGGCTGCCCACCATTTATTCAAATCCTTTTCGGGCCAGCTTGGATGAACACGCTGGTCGTCAAAAACTGCTGTATCAACAATGATATCGTTAATTTCTTTTATGCCGAGCTGTTTTAACTTTTCTGTGATGTCATCGAGTACCCACCCGATTTTTCTACCGTTTTTAATATCAGTCTTTTCATCGCCCAACAACGGGTCACCGCTTCCGATTACAACGATATTATTATCGCACAGGCCAACCTGAGTTCTATATTCAAAGTCAGGGCCTAAAAACCTTAATGCCGCAGCGGTCGTAATGACTTTCATATTCGAAGCCGGTATCAAAGGCCTGCTCGCATTGTGACTATAGACAATTTCCCCGCTATCAGCATTTATGATATTAATTGCGAATTGGGTTTTCCTTTGTGTCGGCCGATTGATTATGGACTCTATGCTTTTTTCCAAATCGGCCTGAGCTACAACTGCCAGCCACAGTATCAATAGACAAACAAATAATTTATTTATTTTACGCTCCATACCGGAAAAGTGTATTACCATAAAAATAAATAAAATTCAAGGCGAACTTTTGATGAAGGCAGAATATCTGTATCGATAGTTATCGTTAGAAAAAATCTTTTCTTCCACGAAGAATTCACAGCACCGCGTGTGTCAATATCAGTTTCATTCCAAATCGAACATCGAGTTATCCATCGGCTCAAACCAGCCAAGCTCAATATCCGAAGGTCTCGTCCCGTCATCATTCACGCCGTCATATCCGCCCATTCTTTCAGAGCTTGTATGAGCATCGGCCCAGGCGACATTTGCACGTTCGGCGTGTCTGAAGTGTATGGAAGGTTCCGGGTCCCACGTAGTGGTTATCCGGCCTTTCGTTACAAAATATCTCGGCTCGGCGAAGGAGTACTCCACCAGACGTCCTGTCCGTGACATCGCGGTATCTGCGAACATCAGCGTCTGGTCAGGATGCATAACCTCTACATTTTTGGCTGCCTCCTTACAGCTTATAGGCTCATAGCCGCTGAGCCAGATTTTCGAACCTATATACAGCAGATTATATCCATACCCGCCGCTACCCGCCTCGTAATCAGGCTCCATAGGGTCGATCTCCATATAGTCCGCTCCGGTAGGACATTTCACCCTGCTAAGATTTATATATTCCGCGAGCGGCCCGCTTCGCACATCGAAGGCCTCGCTGATATTCTCGCGAACCCCAAACCACCTGTGCAGGTTATCGGTGAAAATGTCCGACGAGCCGGGGACATAACTGCCATCGTTCTCGTGTGCGTAGCCTTCGTTTGCAAGGACAAGCTGACGCAGATTATTTCTGCAGTAAAGCTGCCGGCCTTTAACCCTCAACAGGCTCAAAGCCGGAACCGTTATACTGATAAGAAGCGAAATAATCGACAGCACAACGAGCAGCTCAATCAGGTTAAAAGCTCTGCACATCGAAAATTGAAGATTGTTTTCTATGAAATTGCCCCTGCCGGAACTGAAACGATTATACTGACTTTGGCCTCTCGAGTCGCCCATTATTCAATTGTCCCCTCAGACAAGCGCAACAGCCACTCTATCCCCATCGATTTGCTCTTTTTTCGTTTCGGCAGCTTTATCTTTTCAGGCTCTGCAAACTCATCTCCAATCCGCTCAATATCCTGATAATATGTAAAATTCAATCTGCCTTTCAGCTCGCCATTGTCACTAAGAAACTCTATCCTTTCCACAACGTCCGTGGTGACATCGATAAAATATCTCATTATGGGCCTGCTTTTTGCTTTGTCGGAAAACAACGTAATCACGGTTTGCTCATACTGGGACTCGTTTGGATTGTAATGAAGCTTTTCCAGAGTGAAGCTGATTTTTCTTTTGACGGCGTTTCTCCTGATAAGGTCGGCTGTATGCATACCCAACCAGGGCTGCGATAATCCCTTGAAAAAACTGCCTGCAGGATAAACCGTCATAATCTCACCGTTGTCCGCGACCGTATATGCACCCCAGGAACAATCAATAATCTGCAACCTGCCTGCTATATCGAGCTGAAGCCAGGGCTTATACTCATCAAGTGCATCGTAAACAAACGGTATTCTGCCCTTTCCGTCAATAACCAGATTATCAATCCTTCCGCTAATAGTAAAGTAGGTCCAGAGCCTTTTGTGCATTGCATCCCGCTGATCAACTACCGCTGTATCTTCCGGCCAGGGGTACCTGAATGAATCGAAAGTAGTTTTATCAAGGGTGTTATATACAATATTATACTCGTAATCATCAACGTTATAGAAACGATTATCCAGAACTCCGGTCAGCAATCCCGTCTTCGGGTCCCTGTAATAATTGACACCAGGAATTTTACCTTCGACGCTGTCAAGAAATTCCGTAAACTGCTGCGTATCGGTCGGCAGACGCCTCGTCTGCAGACCCAAGAGCGGTAAATTATAGTTATTAATGTAAATAGTGTTGTTTCCGGCGTGATAATAAAAGTTGCCCTCGCTGTTCTGCAGCCATCCGCATAATCTTCCCTTACGCTGCGGGTCCCATCGCTGCATCATCATAAACATAGGGCCATCGACGCCTTCAGGAAAATAAAACCATTGTTCATAGGCTCCCCTGCTAAGGCTTCGGCCGCGCATAAGGTTGCGATTGAACTGGCCGGTCGCACCCCAGTTTTGTTCCATATAATAAAAGCTTCTTACATCAGACCTTCGCAGAGCCCCTTCGCTGACCCCAAATAAAGAAAAAACATCATCAATATTCCCTGTTGTGCTCAGAGTCACCAGACTGAGAACCAATGCCGCCAAAGTTGCCGTCACGCTTATCCCCAGCTTGGTAAGGATACTGCCGACAAGCGACGCAGAAACACCTACCTCAACCGTACCCGCAGAAACACTTATAATCTCCGCCTCACTGCGACTTGTAATCTTTCCAAACAGGACCAGAGCTGACAGGAACATCCCCCTATGCAGCCCCCTGTGCCGCAATTTCTTTTTGAGAGCATTTTTGGCTCGATAAAATAATACGCGCGCGTTAAATTGGCTGCAGCCCATCTCTTCTGCAATTTGAGAATACTCCATACTCTCATAGCAACGAAGCACAAGAACCTGCCTTTGACGGGGCTTCAACAAACGCATCGAATCAAGAATAATTTGTTTCCATTCCTTCGACTCTAAACCTGACATATTGTCCTGCCCTTCTTTATCGCCAGCGATTTGAATATACTTACTTTCGTCCGCAGACAGACTAACGGCTTTATGTCGTTTTTCCTTCTTTAACCTGCTGTACATTTTATTCACTGCCATCACACGCAGCCAAGAGAAGAAACTGCCCGCACTTTTAAGCTTGCCTATAGATTGTATCAGCTCCAACAGGCTGTCCTGCACGATGTCTTCTGTGAGGCTCTCCTGGAGTGTAAGGCGGTAAATATATGTGCGTAAATAATTTACACTCAGTTCGGAAAGCCGGCTTAGACTGTCCCTATCGCCCTGCTGGGCCTTGTTAACCAACTCAATATAGTCTTTGCCATTAGCCATATCTGTGTCGTATTACCAATATTAAGATTGTTCTGCCAACTCGAATATAACAGTTTTTTTACAAAAAAAATAAAAATTTTTGAAACCTCACTCCTTAGCCGGGCTTGAAAAATACTGTTTTATTCGTATCTAAACACAAATTATTGTCACTTTTTATTATACCTCTATCTGAAATTTCCTGCTAAAATTAAAACCTGAATTTGTTAAGGAACTCAATTATGAAGATTGCCTATTTCGACTGTTTCGCCGGTGCAGGCGGAGATATGATTGCAGCAGCTTTTCTCGATGCAGGCCTCGACGCCGATTTCTTAAAGCACCAGCTCAAAAGCCTTAAGTTAAAAAATCTCGATATAAAAATAAAAAAAGTTAAACGATGCGGTTTTCGCGCCGTTCAGTTCATCCCTTCATCAGGCAAGCAAAAAACACACAGAAATCTTAGACAGATAACCGACATTATAAGCAAAAGCAAAATAAATCCGCCTGCAAAAAAGACTGCAATCCGTATTTTCGAGAGATTGGCTGACGCTGAAGCGAAAGTTCATAACGAAAAAATAAATGATATCAATTTTCACGAAGTAGGTGCAATTGACTCGATAGCAGATATCGTAAGTGCTTCCGTCGGGTATCAATTTTTCAGAGAAAAAGGTATTGAGAAATTTTACAGCTCAGCTTTGAGTGTCGGCTCAGGTGTAATAAAAACTGCCCACGGTCTGATGCCTGTGCCGGCTCCGGCGACGGCGGAATTGCTCGAAGGTGTCCCTGTTATTGCAGGGCCAGCCGACTTTGAACTGCTCACGCCTACAGCAGCAGCAATACTTACAACAATAGTTGACGAATTTTGTGCGCTTCCTTCTATGAAGATTGAAAAAGTAGCCTGCGGCGCCGGCTCTTTGGATTCAAAACATTTTCCGAATATACTCCGCCTTTTCATCGGCCTGGCAGAAAAACCGGCGCAGGCTGATATGGATTCCGTTTACCTATTGGAAACAAATATCGACGATGCTACCGCGGAACAAATCGGATATACAAGCGAAAAACTGCTTGAGGCAGGTGCGCTTGATGTGTTCACAACACCGATTTATATGAAACACAACCGCCCTGCTGTTAAACTATCTGCAATATGTCGGCCCGAAGATGAAATGAAAATTACACAAGTCATTCTACAGCAAGGACTTACATTCGGAATAAGGAAACAGCTATTACAAAGAAGCAAACTTCTGCGTAGCTTCGTAACAGTTAAGACGAAGTTCGGAAAAATCAGGATCAAGACGGGGACATTCGGCGGCAAAATCGTAAATGCAAAACCGGAATTTGAGGACTGCAAAAATGCCGCGGAAAAGCTCAATGTCCCCATAAAAAAGGTTATGGAAGCCGCCTTGAAAGAATACAAAGGAACAGAAAAGTGAAAAAGAGAAAATCGTGGCAGGAAAAGCTTAACGATTCGAAAGACCTGCCTAAAATTGCTCAGTATAAAAGGAAACCCAAAAAATGGCCTGAAGGGGCCTGCATTATACCTGCCCCGCTGGAGGTTGATGCAATAATGAAAAAGGTACCGAAGGGTAAATTGATAACAATCAATGAGATTAGAGAAATTCTCGCAAGAAAGCACGGTGCCGATTTTGCCTGCCCCATAACGACAGGTATTTTTTCCTGGATAGCTGCAAATGCGGCGGCAGAGCCGGCTTAACGAAACTGCTCAAAGCCGAAGGGCATAAAGTCATCAGAAAAGGGAAAAGCAAGAATTTCTGCGTCGCTGATTATGAAAAAGCACTTGTTTATTATGAGAAAATTAAAATTTGAAGCAAAACACTTTCATAACTGCTAAAAGCTATAAATTTAAACTATTAAAAATTTTGCGTAAAACATCGGCTGATGATTCAAGCGCCTGCTGCTCGGCGGTGTCGAGTCTTGCCGTTATAATGCTCGATACACCGCTGCTGCCAACGATACAGGGGACACTTAAACAGATATCCTTTATTCCATATTCACCTTGCAGCAGTGTTGAAACGGTCAATACGCTGTTTTCATTTCGCAATATAGCCCCGGAAATTCGAACCAGCGACAGGCCTATGCCGTAGTAAGTCGAGCCTTTGTAATCGATTATGTGATATGCGGAGTTTCGCACATCCGATGTGATTTGCTGATAGGTTTTTGTGTGGTCGCAGGCTCCGCAGATGACACAATAACCTTTAATAGGAATACCGGCGATGTGTGTCATACTCCAGGCAGCGACCTCGCTGTCACCGTGCTCGCCGAGAATATAAGCGTGGACATTTCTCGCATCTATTCCGCAATGCATGCTCAGCATATATTTGAACCTCGCGCTGTCGAGAACAGTACCTGAGCCTATAACGCGCTGTTTCGGCCAGCCGAGCCTCTTCAATGCCAGAAAGGTTAGGATATCAACCGGATTGGTAACCATAACAAGCACCGCCTCGGAGCCGGACTCTTTTATCCTTTCGCATATTGAGCTGACAATTTCGACATTGCTACGGATAAGCTCGAGGCGGCTCTGTCCGGGCTTTTGTTTTGCACCGGCTGTAACAACAATCAGGCTTGCGTCGCGGCAATCGTTATAGTCACCGGAGCGTATTTTTACCGGTGGTATAAAGGGCAGGCCGTGCGAGAGGTCCATAACCTCGCCTTCGGCGCGCTTTGTATCGATATCGAGCAACACTATCTCACCGGCAAGCCCACCCGGCAGCAGTGCATAAATATACGCAGTTCCCACCGAGCCTGCGCCTATTACCACAACTTTTCTCTTATCCTGATTCATTTTCGTCACTATTTATCCTTGAGAGCAATCTCGCTTTTTTTGTTCGAGGAAACTCTCCAATATATACGCAGCGGCTACCGCATCAAATCGTTTTCTTTTTTCCTTTCTCGTCAGCTTGATATCCGCTAATCTTTCCCCGGCGGCAAAGCTGCTCAATCGTTCATCCTGGAAATGAATTGGGATATCGATTTGCTTTTTCAGCCGCCCGCCGAATTCTTTTACAACTTTTGTCTGTCTGCCTGCACTATTGTCCATATTCAGCGGCAGACCCAGCACTACCGCCTCAATACCCTCGGCCTCGATAACTTCTACGATTCTTTTTATAGTATTTCTTCTATCGTCTACAACCTCAAGCGGTGAGACGACTATCTCCAACGGGTCACATACTGCCAGGCCGCAACGCCTGGCTCCATAATCTATAGCCAGGTATCTCATCTGTCTCTATTCAGAAGGGTTTCTTTTAAGGTTCTTCTACAAAAACTTTTCACCTGTATTTTTCTGTATGATTTCAAGCAGCTCTTTCAGCCTCTTTGTTTGTTCCTTAGTGCAGATAAGTGTGGCATCCGGTGTGTGAGCAACGACCATACTTTGAAGTCCGATTGCTGCGATTAGATGTCCCTGCTGCTCGGTAACAATAATATTATCATTGCAATCGAGAAGCTGGCTGTGTCCTGCCACGATAATGTTATTATTGACATCTGATTCAATGAATTCTGTAAGAGACGTAAATGCTCCCATATCGCGCCATTTGCAATCCAGTATTAATGCGTACACCTGTTTTGCGTTTTCCATAACAGCGAAGTCAATGCTTATTTTTGGGAGTTTTACAAACCATTCGTACAGCGTATTTTTCTGATTCGGTCCGTTCCACTCGGCTTTTATTTTCTGCAAGGGCTCAACCGACTCGGGCAGAAACTTCTCAAGGTTTTTAAGAATTGTCTTGACCTTCCATACAAACATACCCGAGTTCCAGAAAAAGTTGCCCTCTTCGATGTACCGCTGTGCCGTTTTTTCATCGGGTTTTTCCCTGAAAGCCTCTACCTTATAAATTTCATTTTTACAGCAGGGCCGACTGTGCGGCTCGATACATTTAATATAACCGAAATGCGGGCTGGGCCCTGCCGGCCTGATACCGAAAGTAATTAAACTGTCCGGATTATGATGTATGAAAGACAGAGCATCCTTGACAGCCTGCTCGAAAACATCCGCCGGCTCTATAAGCTGGTCGGCAGTTACAACCGCCATCGTTGCATCCTCATCGATTTTGCTCAACACCGAAGCCGCCAGCCCGATGGCACCGGCTGTGTCACGCACACACGGCTCTGCTATAATATTTTCAGCTGGAAGCTCAGGCACATTCTCATGAATAAGCCCGACGTAGCCGGCATTTGTAAGAACAATAATCTTATCCGTATCAAAAAGCGAACATAGCCGTTGAAAACAACGACGAAGAAGTGTCTGCTGCCCATCGAGAAGTTTTAATATCTGTTTGGGCCTGTTCTGACGACTCAGAGGCCATAATCTCTTGCCCGTACCGCCCGCCATTATTACAGCATAATCCATAGCTTTTTACCTCACCAAAGCCGCATTAAATTTATCAGAGCAGGTACGCGGCGTCAATATTGGTCCTGGATTTAATCTCCTTTGCAAAATCAGCATATGAAAGGCTGACATACTCGCAGAAACCTTCCTTGCCCATTAGTGCAAAAGTGGCTTCTTTGCCAAGCTCAACAGCGCGCTGGTCGAATGGATTGATACCAAACAACGCACCGGTAAAGGTTGTTGTAACCTCATACATATAGATAAACTGACCGACGGTATAAGGGTTGACTTGCGGAAAAATAACGGAAAGACAAGGCCGATTGTCCGACAAAAGCGCATACTCAGTTGCTTTCTTCTCGCTACTTAAAAGCATTCCCATATCTTTGGCCGCAAGAAAATCCAGCTCCTTTGCAGTCCCGGGACTCGGGCCGATCTTGACAGAGCGGCCAAAATCCTCCACCTCAAGAAAAGTGAACAGTTTGTCGTTGGGACCTTCCCGGTATAACTGAACCTGGCTGTGCTGGTCAGTAGCTCCAAGTGCCTTGACAGGAGTCGGGCCGATATGAACCTGCGCCCCTGACAAACCCTTCGACTTTCCCAAACTCTCTGCCCATAACTGACGGTACCAATCCGCAAGACCATATAAAGCTGCACTATAAGGCATCATAACTGAAATTCTCTTGCCCTTCTTATAGAAATGATAATTTATTGCCGCATTAACGGCTGCAGGATTCTCTGCGAAATCCTCACCTTTGATTCTGTCGTCCATATCTCTTGCGCCCGCCAAGAGCGAGTCAATATTTATTCCGCACATAGCTGCACTGAATAATCCGACGGCACTTAAAACGCTGAACCTTCCGCCTACATCCTTGGGAACCTCCAAGCTCTGAAGATTTACATCGTCGGCAATTTTGCGCAAAGTCCCTGTCCCGGCATCGGTCGTTGCAACCATATGTTTTCTCAACGCATCTTCACCAAGCTTATCAATGAGCAATTTGCGAACAGTCATAAACTGGCTTGCGGTCTCGGCTGTCCTGCCGGATTTACTTATTACATTAAAGATGGTTCTGTCGAGCCTGTCTGATATATAGTCCAGAAAGGAGCCGAATTGCACAGGGTCGACGTTATCAAATACAAAAAGACACGGCCCTTTTCGCTGATTGTCATCAAGGTTATACAAAAACGGATTAAGCGCCGTTTGAAGCGCTATATTACCAAGGGCTGAGCCGCCAATCCCGAGAACTACAAGACAATCACAATCAGCTCTTAATTCAGCTACAAGCTCATTGACTTTATCAATCGTCCTGCTTTCATAGGGCAATCGTCTGAATGCATCCTCTTTTGCCTTAAGTTCCGGCCTTGACCTGAGCCGGCTGAGTCTTTTTTTAAGTTTTCTCAATCGTCTTTTCAGCTGACGTTGTGTAATGCCGTGCTTAGCTCCAATAGCCTCAGAGGTAGCATTTTTATAATAAAACTTTATTTGCGATTGCCCCATTACGATTTCCCTGCAAAAGCTACTCTTAAACGCTTTGAACTACCCTATTTCCAGCCGCCTATTATATGCTTAAAAAAGCCCACAGGCAATTCAAACTTCTATGAGACTTATAAAATGAATTGAAAAAAACGAATGCTCAAATAAAAAGGGCCTATACCGAATTAATCGGTATAGGCCCAAAGTCTATGAACACTAACTGCTAAAAAGCAGTCAGTCTCGCACAACTTAATCGTCACCAAGCATCTCTGATTGTAACCATCTTTGGCCTATTACGGCAAGGTCTTTGAAGTCTATCTTGGTGTCCGGCCTCAGATCTGCCTCTGCTTTCGACAGGCCCGCCATTGTTGCTGTTATAATTGCCAAATCTCCCGGCGGAACCGCCTCGGCATAAACCCTGATAGATGCAACCGAACCGGTGAAGCTCAGATTGTACGCCATATCATATGTTTTGAGTATATCAGCGTCGTTAGGTTCAGAAGAAGTTGCCTGATAAGGAGCACCTATGGTTACAGGCTGATCCATTCGTACTATCAGGTCCTTTTCTTCAACGCTGTGTACGAGACCATCGACTACAACCGCATTCATGTTTGGATCTCCCTGATAAACATAAGTTGCTGCGATAACATGCCACTGTCCGGCTGCAGGCACGCCGGCATCAAATCCCATATCACCTGGCGCATCCCAGTGAATAATACAGCCGTACTGTCCGCTGTTACCGTATCCGACGCCTGCACAGGTGCGTTCAGGACCTCCTCGCACTGCCCAGTTGAACAGCCATTCTTCGCTGCTTATCGACGGATTGTAAACCTCATATATGACCGTATAGTCATTGGGCTCATTGCGATCGCTGGTGAGTGTTGCCGGTGCATTCTGATCCCATACTAAAGCATTATTGTGGTCACCGACGAAGGTCACACAATACTTACCCTGGATTTTATCGAAAACCGGGCTGTCATCATCTTGTGTGTTGACATCGGTAAATGTGCCGCCAAGCCCTCCGCCTGTAGTGGACGTATTTTCCCAGCTTGTCACATCATCTCCTGGATCTAAATCGCCATCTAAATCATCCGCAAGAAGCTCAATCAGCGGCGTCGGCAGTGTCGGCGTTTCACCCGGGAAGTTATAGGCAAACAGCTCAAGGTCCCTGTTGTCGACCACGCAGTCATCATCAAAGTCGCCTATCATGGAGTCGGGTACGCACTGAGGCGCGGCATATATTTGAATGTCATCAAAGAATACCAATCCGGTATTGCCCGCCGATGGATCATCTTTATCGCCGAAGCCGATGTAAATCTTGGCAACGTCAGAAAGGTCAACGCCACCGTCCTCGAATTCGCTCAGCGCAATGTACCAGTCATGCCACCACGGCTCGTATATGTCATTCGCAGGTCCATCATACGGTACAGTAACAAGCGGGCCGTCACTGTCTTCAAGACCAACATACATTTGCTCTGCCGGCTCGTCGTTACTCTCTTCACCATAGAATGAAAGTTTCAGCACCTTATAGCTGCTCCAGTCCTTGTCCATATCGAGACTATCATGACCGCCACTAGCCGCATCATCATGTATAGCTGCATATGCCTCCGAAAGATACTTGTCCTCACTCGGTTCATAGCAGACAGGAAACGCCCAATCATATATGTCGTTCTCCCAGCAAACATCACCATCGTTGTCATAATAAAACTTCATCGACTTGCTGCCTGACTGGGCAAAATTACCAGGCTGATAATGTTCATAGTCTGTATCACCGTCGTGAGTATCTGTATTAAGCTGGATAAGCGAGCCGTTTGTACCGGGTGTCGGGGGATTAGATTCATAGTTGCCGTCAACCCAGATTTTTTTCAGAGAACCCATCGGCGGCGTAGTACCATAAGTCTTGCCCGTATCGGTATATGATTCAAAGGTATCTATCAGGCTATAGTCCTGAACCTCGAACCGCCACACATCGCCGTCCCATTGACAAACATCATTAATCTCATCTATACACCAGTAGCATGTCCCGCCTATTGAAAGACTCTCATATGAGCCTGCGTCATAGCCGAACCTTCCGTCGCCTAAATCAACTACATTGCCGGTGCCTCTGTCGGCAGCGGGTTTTCTCTCATTGACGTCGTTGAAATCGGCACTGAACCAAACGTTATGCAAAACGGCGTAGTCGCCCTTTGTCCAGCTCATGATACCTACCATCGGGTCCATCATACCACCCACCACAGGACTCGGAGCATAGGCTTTCTCAACCGGATTCCGATCCAGACAGAAGTTATCATACTCGATATAATACTCAGTAGAGCTAAAGGCAGCATGATGCAGACCTACCTGTACGGGCAGACCATCCATATCTTCTCTGAATATCGGCGACACAGGACTCTGTGTATATTCGACACCGTCCGAGCTATGGCTCAAAACGAATTTATTGTCATAACGCTCAAGCTGCACCCATCTTTCGCCATCCCAGGCTGTTTGCTCGTTGCCGGGCTCATATCTGATACCATCGTCACAGTTTCTGACTATATTACCGCAGCCCCAGCCCGGGAAGTAGTCCATACTGATCCAGTCCTCATAATCTCCTGCAGCATCAACGTCACTTACTCTCGCCATAATACCGGCGTTATTAGTCTCGAACTCAGGCTGTTCGGCATCATACAAGCCGTCGAAATTACTGACAAATACTCTTGCCGAAAAGTCTCCCACGACGTCCTTATATAACAGAACACCCTGAGAAGTATACCATCCCCAGTCTGAATCGGCTGATGCAATATTCAGCACATCGTCATTTGGGTCATATGTATTTATGTAGATGCAATATTCCTCACCTATCAAACCGTCCCAGATGGTTCCCTCGGTTCCAGAAAAGTAGTCATGGTTTTCTGTGAATTCGTCACAAATATGGTATGGAAACGCCGTCAAAAATGACCAGACATCGCCCTTTGATGTACCAAGAGCTCCGCATACGGACTCGATTCTCCAGTAGTATGTCACGGCCGGTGCCAAAGGCTGTATCTCTTCTATCTCTGATATATCAACCACATTGACATCATTGGCTATATCACTTACAATCGGTGTAGTGGAATTCGCAACTTCATCCTCATCTGTACCGAAATAGAAGTTCTGAGTAACAGCTAATGGGGTTTGTGTCCATTTGAGCTCTTCAATGTCGACCGGTATATTACCCTCTGTATGGTAGGGGTCCGGGTCCTTTGCTTTTCCTTCAGTTGTAAAGCTCCAGACCTGCCCTTCCCATTTTGATGCGTCATTTATCTCATCTACAGCCCAGTAATACGTTGTGCCGGGATTAAGATTAGCGCCCGGCATTGTATATTCATTATTTGAGAGGACTACCTTTACAGCCGAGTTGCTGTCGTTGACATCGTTGAAATCAGTGCTTACATATAACTCGTGGCCATTAACGTCCTGTACAGAATCACCGGCTTTCCACCTCAGTTTAGCAGTATAGATACTAACATCTTTGGAACCATCAGACGGTACCGGTGAAGCTGCATAAGGATGCGGGGGAAATGCATCCGAGACCTGCAGATAAAAGTCATCAAAAGCGACGTAACCGGTTTCTGACGAGTACGTTGTATTCATAAGACCTACCTGCAGGATCAATCCTGACATATCCGTTCTTTCTCTTGGTGAATCGGTAAGTTCCGTCCACGTTTGACTTCCAGAATCACCGTAACCACCGTAAAAATGAAAGTCATCTCCAACGCGCTCTAATTGAATCCATGGCGTTTCTCTACCGTCTTCATTGTCATTGTCATAACAGCCTTCCCAAACCTGGCCGAATTCAGTCTCTCCACCGTCATTGACATCTCTACCATAAAAAGTAGGCCAAGTGGGGAAATAGCCCATAGTGACGTGGTCCTCTCCTCCACCTGCATCGTCAGGATTTGGAACCCTCGCCATAATAGCTGAGTCGTTGCTCAACATCCGTGTACTGCCCCAACAGCCGGCAAAATCCCTTACCTGAACTATAGCTGTAAAATCACCGATAACTTCCTTGTAAAGTACCGGACCCATTGGATCAAAGCTATCCCAGTTACTACCGGTTGACTGTATAAAGAGCGCGCCTGTATTAATGGCATTTGGTGAATTAACGTTGGTAATATTCGCGTCAAGCACGTCAACAGTTTCACCCTCGCCGAGACCTATCAAACCATCCCAGCCGGTGTCGATAACAATATCAACCAAGTAGTCATGGGGCGTATTAAAATCGTCTGTAAATATTTCCTCGGCCTGCGCAATCGTTCCAAATGCCAGAAAGGTTACAAGTAACCCCAATAAAACAAATTTCCTACACATAATATTACTCCTTACTTAATGTACACTCTTGACCATAAAGTCAAAACATAAAGTAATTTATAACAGACTATCGTATTAGAGATGTGTGTGGCTTTTGTCCGGCAACGTACCCGACAAACATCACTAACAATTGTCTGCTTTTACACGCCCCTGCAAGTACCGTACAGGGGCAAAGTAGGTTCCAAACAATTACCAAAGCTCATTATTAACTGCAAAAATTTTCAATGCTCCGGCTCAGGAACCTTATAGTAAACCAACATCAAAAAAATTTTATCTTACGATAACTTTTAAACTGATGAAATAACCTTAAAACACCTGCCTTGAACAGAACCTTACCGCGGTTATTCTTGGCATAGTGTATTAGCACTTGTTGTGGATAAAACGAATCTCCTATAGGGCACAAAATTATATTTCTGAAGTGATTACTATCCCCCCTTAATGCTTTTTCTCTCAATAACTGCACGAATAGCCCTCTTTACTTTTAAGCATTATACATTCACACCCTGTACATCCTTTGGGTGTATATTATAATCTTTTTGCCCGATAATTTCAACTATTTTTTTAAATACTTACCGAACTACTGCCATTTTTAGCCGCTAAAAGCCATAACTCCTTTTTGTTAAATATCTTACTTAAAACGGCTTTAGTAACCTTTAATTCGGCATAAATCGTGGCCTAATCCAATAAAACTAATAAGAAATCGGCCTATATCCAGCCAAAAAAAGGCCTATACCGAATTATTTCGATATAGGCCTACATTCTATCAGCACTAACTGCCAAGAGCAGTTGGTCTTAAAATTCATTAATCAACTAACTAAAAGCCTCCCTATCAACCATTATCAAAGAAAATCAGCATAAATGCCGTTTTTTTATATCAACGAATCGAAACAAAGAAGCATTTTCCGCTTATACCGACTATATAGGGCCTACACATCAGTAAGACTCTGAAAATCAGCAAAATATTGACAGACGGGATAAACAAGTTTCAAAGCCGTGTTAATGGTACCTCTGCGGCGTTTCTTGTTTTTAATGCTGATTATGTTCGTAAAATCGGTCCCAAATCCTTGCTCTCCTGCAGTGCTTTCAC
>CAZBMW010000011.1:0-94823 GCA_964493425.1 uncultured Pirellulales bacterium | reverse complement strand
AATTCGAACCGGAGGAATATGCAGGTATGTTTGCCGAATACCGCCTACAAACCGTTTGCGTTGATGACCCCAATAACCGGCCGATGTTTCTCTGGTGGAACTTTCGCGAATTCTACAATCTGAAATTCAAGAAGAACCGCAACACCAAGGGAATTATCACTCTCGCAGGTATGCCCAAAGACATCTACTATCTCTTTCAGGCATTCTACGGCTCGGAACAACCTGTTCTTCACCTTTGTGGCCGCCATCATTTCCTGCGCCAGACCGAACCGGATAATGGTATCAAGGTTTACTCTGATGCCTCGGAAGTCGAACTTATACTCAACGGCGTCAGCCAAGGCAAACTCAAAAATGGCGACTACCGATTACCTGATAGCGAAAAGAGACAGCGGGGCGGCCCGGCGACGACTATCCCCGGCATTGATGTCAACAATGTGTTTTTCTGGAAGTCCGCCCTGAGCCCTGGACGAAACTTAATCAAGGTGCTCGATAGTAGGGGGCTGAACAAAAGTATGGTAATTTATCAAAAGCCTGCTGACGGCCCTGTGCCGGTTGACAACAATGCCATCGTCGCTGATTTGAATAGCTCCAATCCTGACAATCCTGCGGTCTTCATCGACCGTCCCGTCGAAAGTCAGGGCCCGTTTTACTACGATGTTGACGGCTCGTCGGACAACACCTTCGATATTCTGCCGAGGCAGGTTGTAGGGGCATCATGGATTGCTACACGCCGTTTGAGCGATGCAAAAATGAAAACTGACCTGTCCTTCCGGCTGAACGACAATGCTACTATTTATGTTCTTTATTCAACGGGTACTTTTCCAAAAATCACTTTAAGAAAACCGGACGAAGAAACGCAAAAAGCGGCTGAGGCTCTTGGGGAAGCGCTCGCGTTAGCTGGTTTTCGAGATACAGGCATTAAAACCACTTGGCGTGGCCACGATTGCGTGCTCGCAGACTGCTGCCTGTGGAGCCGAAAGAGTAAAGCCGGCGAGATAATAACCATTCCAGGTCAAATGCTGGACTACGTTATTTTAATTAAATAATCGTCCCTGAAAAAGTCAGTTTTTATCTCAGGTGGTATATACAGAAAGAATAATTTTTTCCAACAACTGCAAATTTTGAACAAACCACAATGGGACAAGAGGACAGGAAACGTAACTTTGAAAAGCCTTCTTTTCTGTGGAGGCTGGAAGATTTAATCAAAAATCTTTTTGGTGAGTCTATTTTTTACGCTTCATATGTGAATAATTTTCAATTAAAAGGTAATGAAAGTGTTTTGGACTTTGGCTGTGGTGGTGGAATTGGCTCACGGTGCATTGCTAAAAAGCTGTCTCAAAACGGCCACTTGACCTGCGTCGATATCTCAAGCTTCTGGATTTCTAAAGCTCGAAAAAGATTGAGAAACTATACGGATATCGACTTTATACTTGGTGACATAACAAAACTTGACGTCCCTGATTGCTCCTATGACGTCATCTCAATCTTCTATGTATTGCACGATATAGAGCCGGATAAAAGACAGGATACAGTAAATTGCCTTTCAAAAAAACTAAAAGAACACGGCCGATTATACATCAGCGAGCCGACTAAACCTTTTCACGGTATAACCCCCGACGAGATTCTCAGGCTTATGTCGCAGGCTGGTTTGTCTAAGAAATCTGATGAAAAAAAGAAATCGTCATATATCGCGGAATTTAATAAATGTTAGAATAGGCATACATCGAATTAGAAAAAAATAATATATTTAGTTGTGATAGGCAAGTTTATGGAAAAAATTGTGATGTCTCCGATCGGCGTTATACATTCGCCATATAAAACTGCGAAAGATATACCCATTCAGGGCAAATTCAAACCAGATGTCAAAGCATACATAAAACTAAAGAGCAAATATGCTCCGGGTCTCAAGGATTTGGATGGTTTCAGCCATGCCGTTATCATTTACTTTTTCCACAAGTCTCAAAGGCAAGAAATTCTCGGTAAACCATTTTTGGAAGATAAAGAACACGGCATATTCGCAATAAGAAGCCCTCATCGACCAAATCATATCGGCCTGTCCATAGTGCGAATCGAAGGTATCAAAGGTGACGAACTACACTTTAGCGAAGTTGATATGCTCGACGGCACTCCTGTGCTTGATATAAAACCATACATCAAGCATTTTGATATGCGAAATGATGTATCTTGTGGCTGGTTAGATAAACATTTTTCTTAGAATTCGACATCCGGCTGTTCATCACATAAACGATAAACACGGCGATATTAACAAGATAAGGATATTGCCGATTTTAAGATTCTAAATGCCTTAACTTCGATAATGTCATAAATCCTTTGATTTGTATTTCCTGTTTTTTATTGGCCGGCCTAATGTGTAATTTAGTTTTGAACAAAATCCCTTTGGAGATAGTAATTAATTATAGGTACAAACCTGATTTTTAGCTGGGTACCATTACATGCCTTCGTTTGTAAAAAACTATTTTTTGAGGATGTGTGCGATGGTGCTTACAATGAAACAAAGAGTTGCAAGCATAGAACGGGAAATCGTCGTACTGAAGGATACTATTAAGCTTCTGCATAAGATGCTCAAAGAGCAGCGGCAGTTGATAAACGATTATATTACACAGAAAGTTGCATCGGGTAATGGCCACAATGGTCATAACGGCGGAGACGGCAGGCCCGAAGACGCCATATACACTTTTATCTGTAAAAAGAGAATGGACAAGCTCGGTAAAGATATCGAGAAGATGCGAAAGCTCGTAGATAATATGAGCTTCGGCGTCCGAGCAAGTTAGTTACCTTTTGGCAGGGCGAGAGTTCTGTGGCATCTTGGGCATTTCACGGTAGATTGCTTAAAATTTGGGGGAATTTTTAATTTCAGGCCGCAGACACAGGTCAGGAATATAAAGCCGTTCACCCTTCTCATAATATCACCGATATCGTGGATTTGTTTTTCTATTCGCTTCTTTTTTGCCTCTTTTTCCCGCGCTTCCCTAATCTCGACTCGTTCCTTCGTTAAGGCGGTAGCCGGGATAACTGATTTTGTCTTTGTGATATCTGAGTAGGCTCTTGAATAATCATTAAACGATGCGCCGTGTGTCATACTTCGAAGAATTCTTATCCTTTCCGAAATAGGGGGATGTGTGCTTGTGAGGTCGGACAGTTTTCTCGACTTTCCTTTTTTGAAGGGATTGGTTATATACATTGGTGCTGTCACTTTGTTCACACTCGAAAGCTGAGCCGATGTGTCGTTTGCGATTTTCTCGAGCGCGCTCGCCAGGCCTTCAGGATATCTGGTCAGCCGGGCTGCACCTGCATCAGCAAGGTATTCTCGTCTCCTTGAAAGTGCAAAATATAATAGATATGCCATAATCGGTGCCAGAATCGCAGCGGCAATCGCAATAATTAATAATATTAGCTGCGCCTGACCGCCGCCTTTACCGCCTGAAGAGTATCTTCTTCTTGAGCCCATAGAGCTATAGAACATCCCTCTTAGAAAAACCTGTGAAAGCAATACAATTGAGCCTAACATAATACCCGCGAGTGTGACAAAGAGTATATCGCGGTGCACGATGTGGCTTATCTCATGGGCCATCACACCTTGAAGCTCGTCACGATTTAGTTTACCGAGCAGACCCGCTGTTATGGCGACTGAAGCATTTTCCGGATTCCTGCCCGTTGCAAAGGCATTAGGGGCTGGGTCGTTTATAATGTAGATGCTTGGTACTTTCGGAAGGCCCGCAGCAATCTTCATTTCCTCGACAACGTTAAAAAGCTGGGGATGAACATCATGGCTTACCGGAACAGCTTTGCTCGAGGCCAGCAGGATACGGTCGCCGCTCGAGAAGCTGATTAACGTAAGAATCAGCCATATTGCAGTTGCTATGATAATGCCGAAAAAACCTGCATCCAGCCCGAAGAAGGCAGAGCCGATGATAAAGCCGAGTAGCAGCAGGACAACAGCCATCATCACTATCAATATGACAGAGTTTCTTTTGTTGATTCTAATCAGTTCCCACATATACGGTTGTGAGCTTTCAAATGTTGGTTTTTATTTTTTCTGAAGGTGAATTTATGTACACAAATCCTGCTATACATTAGAGAGTATAGATTGATGTAAAGATACAACATTAAATTTGCTGCTCTTATCTATCAGGTAAAGCTTACTTTCGGCACTTCTCTTTCTGCAGGGGCTTCGATTTCGAAGAAGTCACGTTTAGTAAAACTGAACATAGAGGCGATTATATTCGAGGGGAACATCTGGGTTTTATTGTTGAAGAAAAGAACCTGGTCGTTATAGCTCTGCCTTGCAAAAGAGATTTTATTTTCAGTGCTTGTAAGCTCTTCCTGCAAGGCAAGAAAGTTCTGATTGGCTTTGAGGTCAGGATAGTTTTCGACAACCAGCATGAATTTGCTGAGCGCCTCGCCGAGAGCGCCCTCGGCCTTTGATGCTTCAGCCACGTTCTTCGCGCCCATAGCTTGGCTTCTTGCTTTTGTTATTTCCTCGAAAGTTTCCCTTTCATGCTTCATATATCCTTTTGCAGTTTCGACAAGATTGGGAATGAGGTCGTGCCTCCTTTTGAGCTGGACATCTATCTGTGACCAGGAGTTGTCAACCTGGTTTCTAAGCCGAACCAGCGAGTTATAAATACCAATTATAGAAATAACCAGTATTCCCACGATGACAGCAGCAATGATAAGCGCTACTACCATAGGTTTTCTCCTTAGAGATTAAATTTTTTGTTTTCGTAATTTTTACTGCTGCATTTTTTTCAAAATCAGAGCAATGATAAGCAACACTACGCCAACACCTGCGAGAACCAGATACCACATAATTTTTCTCCTAAAAACTAGCAGTGAAAAATGTTTGTTTTACACTTGGCTTCCATTCTTTTCTTCGCTGAAAATATCAGCTAATATTTTTTGTATTTTATTCTCTTTGTCAAGCTCTGCTTTGTCAATGATATTTTGCAATTCCCCCTTATCGAACCACAGGCCGTGGCCTTTAGAGCATCTGTCTATAAGCAGGACAGGAGGGGATTTTCCGACGAGCACTTTTTGCATTTTTTTGTCACAAATGGGACAAAGCCTGGGTTTTTCTGTACAGCTTGCATCAATTTTAAAAGAGTCTATTAACCTTTTAGCGGCTTCTGCGTTCGAGAGCAACATTTCGAGCTCGCCTGCATCAAGCCAGATTCCGCCGCACTCAATGCAGTGGTCTATTTCTACGTCAGCGAGTTCCAAAGTAATCATCGCATTTTTGCAAACTGGACAATCCATTGTATCTTCCGTATTAAAATTACCTTCAGATGTTTTTTATCACAGATTCATAGTCGAAAAACTACAGTGACTTTCTTTCATATCTATATAGCTCAATTTGTGTAATATTACAGCCTGATACGACTTACGTCAAGAATCTGGTCAAAAAAATGGCGGTAAAGAGTAAATATTTGCACTTGACGGTTTTCATTGATTGTTGATAATTAGTCGTCTATAATTGTTCTAAGACGGTTGCTTAAAGGTATTTTTTATGATAGTGGATTGCCATACTCACATCGACTTCACAGCAGGAGATGATTTACTGTCTGAACATCTGTCAGCCGCAGAGACGGTTGATAAATGCATTGTTCTTGCAAACATCAGTGCGGACGATGAAGAGAACAAAAAGCTCGGCGAGTATATCAGCAGTCATACCGAAAAGCTCGTAGGATTTGCATTTGTTGAGCCGAGCCATGAGGTAATTGACGAAAAGAAATTAAGTTCTATTACGAGCAAGCTCGGTCTCTCAGGGACAGTTGTTTACTGTTCAGCCTGCGCATTTCATCCCGCACACAGTAGAGCGATGCTCTTTTACGAGGCAGCCGAGCAGCTTGGTATACCTGTATTTTTTCACAACGGGCAGATTCTCGGCTGCGATGCGGTCCTTGAATATGCTCAGCCGTTTTTACTGGATGAAATAGCAAGAAGATTCAGTTCTCTTAAGATAATTATCGGCAGTATGGGTGTCCCTTTTGTCGAGCAGACTCTGGCAATGGTTGCCAAGCATCCTAATGTATATGCGGATTTGACAATCGATAGAGAACGTATCTGGCAGGTTTATAATATTGTCGTCTCAGCTTATGAGGCCAAAGTAATGGACAAGCTTCTTTTTGGCAGCGGATTTCCACTTGGCCGGGCAAACGAAATTATTGAAGTGCTTTTGGGATTTAATAAGCTGCTTGGCGATACCGGCTTACCGACCGTTCCACGCGGCGAAATTCGCAATATAATCGAGCGTGACAGTTTGAGTCTCCTGAATATAAACAAGTAATAATAAGATTCTTTTTTTATAAAACTTATTTTTTTAAATCATCACTGACGGCTGGCGGGTTGGGAAGGTGTTAGTAAATTGAAGGATTTAGGAGATAAGCAGGGATGGCGCTTTTGCAAGAGCAACGGGAGGACTGGGGGTCTCGAGCGGGTTTCGTTTTGGCGGCTATAGGTTCAGCCGTAGGTCTGGGTAATTTCTGGCGGTTTCCTTATGTTTCTTATACAAACGGAGGCGGCGCCTTTCTCATACCTTATATTATAGCTACAGCTGTTGTCGGAATACCGATGCTCATAATGGAGTTTTCTCTGGGGCATTTTACGCAACTGGCGGCTCCGGGGGCATTTAAGGAAATTAATAAGAGAACCGAGTTTGTAGGCTGGTGGCCGATACTGCTTAGCTTTGTAATCTGCGCGTATTATTCGGTAATTCTTGCGTGGTGTTTGAATTATTTGATTTTTAGTTTTCAATCGGTTTTACCCTGGGCAAATGACGCGGAGAAGTTCTTTTTCGACGAATATTTGATGACGAATTCGGATACAGATTTCAGCCTTGGTCAGATACGATGGCCTATAGTTCTGGCACTTCTTGGCATATGGATTGCGATGTATTTTAGTATTTTCCGGGGAGTCAAGTGGATAGGTAAGATAGTCTTGTGGGCTGTGCCGCTTCCTTTGTTCATTCTCTTGATTTTGATGATTCGGGGTTTGACACTCGAAGGGGCTATTGGAGGGCTTGAGTATTACCTTGAACCCGACTGGTCACAACTTGCAAAGGTCGATGTTTGGCGGACGGCATTCGGACAGGTGTTTTTCTCGTTGACTGTTGCCTTCGGTGTGATGATTACTTATGCCAGTTTTCTTCACCGCAAGAGCGATATTAATAACAATGCGTTGATAGTTACCATAACGAATATGAGCGCAAGCTTTATAGCCGGCATCGTGGTTTTCACAACTATGGGAGCTTTTGCTTTTCGAAAGGACATACCGGCGCATGAGGTTCTAAGCAGCAGCAAAGGAATTGCACTGGCTTTTGTGGCTTTCCCGACTGCATTAAGTGAGCTGCCCCTGACACAGCTATTCAGCGTAATATTCTTTACAGCCCTGATATTACTCGGGATAAATTCCGCATTTTCGATTACAGAATCGGTCTTAGCCAGTGTTTGTGATAAAACAGGATGGAAAAGACGGGTGGTGTTAATCAGTATGAGCGTCGTCGGTTTTTTATGCGGTATTATCTTCAGTACGCAGGGTGGGCTTAACTGGCTTGGAACGATTGATGACTTCGTTAACGGACCCTTTGGCATTATTGTGATAGGCCTGGTAGAGTGTCTTGTTGTCGGCTGGCTTTATAATGTGAATATTCTTCGAAGACACGCCAACTCAAGGAGCGATTGGCAAATTGGTGTATGGTGGGAATGGTTAATAAAATATATCACACCACTTATTCTGGGGGCGCTGTTTGTCTGGAGTCTGATTGATGAGTTCACAAAAGAGGAAGGCTTTCTTGTTAATTCCGAAACCGGCAATCCCATCTGGCCTAATATTGTCGGGCTTGCTCTGATGTTTGCCGTGCTGATTGCAGCGCTGGTCCTTAGTAAAATTGACAGGACAAATTATAATATTAAAGAGGTGACCAAAAATGCTTAGCGGTCTTTATGAATATACAAATCTTTTTCGAAACACTCTGTCTAAGGTGGAATATAATGGTGAGTTATCAGCGGTAGCATACATTATTCTTGCCTGTGCAATATTTATTATGATAGGCGGGCTTGGATGGTGTTTTTACCGTGCATTAATGGCTGGAGGGCAGGAAGCGCCGCAGCAGCATCCGGACGAGGTCGGAGACGAGAACAAACAATAATTCATAGTTCGGGTCAAAAGCAGGGGACAAAAAATCCATCATTTCGGCTTGAAGCCTGTTAGATTATTTTTTGTATATTTTTCGCAGGCCTTTTCCAGATCAACTTCATTAATATTGGCGAGTGTGCACAGCCAGGCAAAAACATCGGCGAACTCTTCTGCTTTGTTTTTTTCGTCATCCGAGGCCAGTGCAGTGGCGAGCTCACCGACTTCTTCGATAAACCACAAGAAGGTCCGGGCAGTTCCCCTGTGCCGGTCTCTTTCCTCGTATTTTTTTGAAATTATTTTCTGGAATTTGCTGATGTCCATTTTTAGCGCATAACATATAGCTGTGGCTATATAGTTCATTACAGCTATCAGCCACAGCCATACGTTATTTCATTCTGTTAGTCTTTATAAAATATCAGAAATTTTAGCTTTTTCGAATACCGCTCTTGCCTGAGCGAGGGCTTTTTCATAAATTTGCTCGGCCTTTGTACCGAATTTTTCTTTTGGTGCGAGTTCCTTAAGGTCGAGCTGGCTAATCATTGGTCCTTCAACGGCTTCGATTATCTGGAGCATATTGATTTTCTTTATTGACCTTGCCAGAGAGAACCCACCTCTTGGCCCTCTTTTGCTTCTAAGGATATTAGCTCTGACCATCTGCTGCAGAATTTTCAGCAGGTATTCCAAGGGTATGTTGTACTCTTTGGCTATACTTTGTGAAAGAATGATTGGCCGGTTCTGGTGTTTGGCGATATAGCCGACCGCGAGAATGCCGTAACCTGTAGACCTACTTATTCTCATTTTTTTCTCCTTTGAAATAAAATAAACATTTTCTTAACTTTTCCGCACATTATAGATTATAAAACTAAAATGGGTATCAGGATATTCCTTATTTTTAAATGTCAATTGCCTTATTGTCTTCCGTTTCAGAGCATAACTGTATATATTTTGCAAATCTGCAAAACTTACGTAAATTTAGACAGTAACCGTAAACTTAAAAGGTTTTTTATGACATATCCCCCTGGGGTGTGACTATTCAGGACATGTCAATTATGTAACTATGTAAATATCCTTAACAATTTGGGGCATATTATTCACGCTCTGAACTGAATTGCAAGAATTTTTTGAGAAAAAAATAAAATTTATTTTTTCGGTTGATAATACCAAAGCAAAACTGTAATTTTATCTGGCAACCGCAACCTTGACATTCTTTTGCCGTTTGTGTATAAATTGGTATTCTTTATAAACAGCTGTTTTAGGAAGACTGATATGGCTTCGACTAAGCCCGGGATAAGTGTTCAATATGAGGAAAATGCAACAATTATTACTTTCCTTAATGAGAAAATTCTCGAAGAGAAGGACATTAAGGCTCTGCAGGACTCCATTATGTCTGTTATTGAGCAATCAGACCAAATCAATATGATTCTTGATTTCAGAAACGTTAAGTTTCTATCTTCAGCGGTTTTAGGACTGTTATTGCGCATCAGTAAAAAGATCTACGAGCGTGACAGTCAGTTAAGATTGTGTGGTATAAACCCGAAGATTTATGAAATTTTCAAGATAACGCGGCTGAATAAGATTTTCGAGATATACTCCGACCTTGAAAGTACTATGGAAGCTTTACCCGGCCAGAATTAAATAACTGTTCTTAGCGTCGGCAGAGGGATTCGTTTTAGATTGTAAAATCAGCCTTAATAAGCAAGTAGCGGTTTTATAGAGTAGAGAGTTTATGTTATCAATATCACCATCTGGCGTACCAATTGTTGTCGAAAGCAGTTCATATGCATTTGAAGGGGTATGCGAGCGTATCCTCTCGGAACTACAAGCCGATAATTTTTCAAAGGATGACATTTTTGCCGTTCATATCGGATTGGAAGAAGCTTTTCTCAACGCTATAAAGCACGGTAACAAGGATGATATCACTCGGAAGGTAACGATTAATTACAGCATTAGGCCGGATAAGGTCGAGATTTTTATGAAAGACGAGGGAGAGGGATTTGACCCCGATTCAATTCCTGACCCCCGATGTGGTGATAATATCTATAAAGTAGGGGGCAGAGGCCTGTTTCTTATTCGTTCTTATATGGATTTAACAGAATTTAATGAGCAGGGAAACTGCATTTGCATGGTTAAACATAAAAGTAACAAAAAATCATTAGCTTCAAGGGAAAAACCGCCGATAAACTAAAAGTTGTCAAAGCAATGATTATACCCATTTAGGCTAATAAGGAGATATAGCTAAGATATGCCGTATAAAGTGTTGATTTACTGCTCCTGTATTCTTATTTTGGGGGGGTGTATTTACAAGGAAGAACCTGTTCTTGAGGTTGATTCCGGCTGGAAAAGTAGTGTTACTCCGCCGGTAGTAACCAGAAAGGTGGTAAAAAAAGAAGTCAGCAGCATACCCGCGGAATGGGTACCGCCTTCATATCTCGAAAAACGCTGGACAGCGATAGTAATTCATCATTCAGCGACGAACCACGGCAATGCAGCTATATTTGACAAATGGCACAAGGAAAATCATAACTGGAATGGTGTTGGTTATGATTTCGTTATCGGCAATGGCTCCGACAGCCCGGATGGAAAAGTTGAGGTAACATACAGATGGCGTGAGCAGCAAACAGGGGCTCACTGCGGCGGCACGCTGGATAACTGGGCCAACAAGCAAGCCATAGGGATTTGTCTGGTCGGCAATTTCAATGAAGGAGAACCTTCTGAACGTCAGATGAACTCTCTTGTAAAACTTGTCAGATTTCTTCAGAAACGTTACGGCATTAATAAAAAACGAATTTTCGGCCATAAGGACACACCGGGAGCACGTCCCACGGAATGCCCGGGAAGTATGTTTCCTATGGCCAGGCTGAAGTCAATACTTTGATGTCATTCCACCGCTGATTCACTATCACTCTTTAGCGTCCCATAAACAAAGGCGTATATCGAACTAACAGTCTTTTATATGATTTGGGAAGACACAATCTGTACAAATGCATAAGCATAGAAAGTACATCCGCTATTATGCCGAGATTAGATTATACGTATATCAGAACAGATTAAAAAAGGGGGATTGGAAGGATGGATATGTACGATTCGACATTTTCGCCGGCTGGAGTATTAAGTGAACAAATAGCTCGCCAGTTATTTGAGATTCTGCCTGACGGAGGCCCTATTATGGTAATTCTTGACAGGGATGGCAACTGCTGGCCAAGCAATTCCGAGAGGTTTTCAGAATTAAAGCTCAGCGAGTCATTTCTAAAAGAGCTGTGTGACAAGGTTGATGACGGGGTAGAACCTGTTATAACACAGTTCGGTGAGGTGAGTATAATTTGTGCCCAGCTTGCCACAAAGCAGAACAACTGCGGTTATGTTCTGATAGCATTACCGCAATACAGTCCTGAATCGACCCTCATTAATATTGATTTGCTTGAGATTTTGATAAGTCAGGTTAATCTTATAGCGAAACTTGTTGAGAAAAACAGCCTTTTGTATGAGCTTCAAATGAGACAGCATTCCGGCTCAGGTGCATATAACCAAAACTGACATAATCTATGTAATCAGATAATTTCACATTTTAGTGTTCAACTCTTCTTGACCATATTTTTATTCGGCGTCAATCCTCAAACTCTTTTAGGTAGTAATGCTCTTTGCAGAAAAACGTGGAAAGTTTAGTTGAGTTTGCAGCTATAGTCGTTATAATACAGTTCCCAATTAAAATAGAAGATAAGTAATAAAAATAGGCATAGTTTTTTCTTGTGGTTTTGCATTAATTGTAACTTGGAGTAATTAGTGAAATTTCAGGTATTCGAAGACGGCAAACTGGCCAAAGATTTCAATCTAAGCGGCGCCTATGTCTTCGGCAGTGACGGCATAGCAATCCGCCGCGTTAAGATTGAGTTCAAAAACGGTGTAATCGAATGCAAAAAGCCCCACCAGGCAACATCCGGCCTGTCTCTACTATGGCTGGTGGATGGTTTCGGGACGTTGATTCTGCCGACGACTTGTCTTCCAGAGCGTGATAGGCCGTATATTTTGAATGTAGAGATAGCCAGGGCCAGACTTATGCAGATTGTCACAAAGTGTGAAGACTGGGCCTATTTTGACGAGGTAAAAGGACTGACACATATCTTAAGGGACGCGCAGGAGTTATTCATCCAGGCTATTGAGAATATCTCAGCGCCAGCTGTCGCATCTAAGAAAGCGGACTCATCACTTCGAAAGGCTATGATATTTTCAGAAAAGCTCGCTATTCAGCGTGCAGAGTCTTTATTTAACGCCAAAAGCGTCAGCCATGGTTTCAGCAGAGGTTGCCTGGGTTGTCGAATAGACGCCGACCAGATACACAGCTCACAGTATGTTGAGAAGCTTATGGAGTTGTTCGGTTTTGTGATGCTGCCGATAAAGTGGGCTGAGGTCGAGAAGAAAAAAGAAGCTTATGATTTTTCAAGTATAGATGCCTGCATTCAGGTCTTAAGCAAGAGGAAGCTTGCTATATGTGCCGGGCCGCTTATACATTTTTCCCCTGACTATTTACCAGCCTGGTTGATGACGGGCAAGCCCGACTTCGAGAAGATACTGGAGAGCGCATATCAGTTCGTAACAAAAATTGTTGCCCGCTACGCAGACCGGATTCGTTCGTGGTCCGTTGTCGGCGGATTGAATCTGCACAATTACTTCGGCTTTAATTTCGAAGAGATTCTCGAAATGACACGGGCGGTTATGATGGCCGTCAAAGCCGTCAGCAACAGGGTATTGAAGATAATAGAAATTAGCAACTGCTGGGGAGAATACTATGCAACCGTGCCCAATACCATACCGCCGCTCGTGTATATTGATATGTTACTGCAGAGTGGTATAAGCTTTGATGCATTCGGTTTGAAGATGCAGTTCGGCAAAAATGAGTCAGGAATGCAGGTGCGGGATATGATGGAGATATCCGCAAATTTAGATAGATTTGCCGCAGCGAGCAGAGCGATGTACATAACAGGAGTTGAGGTTCCAAGTGAGCCGTCGGCATCCAGGGACAGGGCGCTTGCGGGACAATGGCATGGCCGATGGAATCAGACACTTCAGGCTCAATGGCTCGAGCAGTTTTACAAGATAGCACTCAGCAAGCCATTTATTGACAGTATCATATATTCAAATCTTACAGACGCGGACAAATGCGATATCGAGCATAGCGGTTTGTTGACGAAAGAGCTTGAAAGCAAGGAATCTTTCCTAAGGCTGAGAAAGCTTCATAAGATTATCTTTACAAGGTAAGACTATTAATTTTAAGGTCAGACCTTATCAGCGGGCGATAAACGATATATGTTGGATGAAGAGTTTGAGCGCAGCGATTTATGCAAGGCCGCAGGATTTGATATTGCATTTCTGATTGCAGTTATTTTTTGCGTGCTTCTAAGCGTCATTTTTGCTGTCTTCTTTTTTGATACCGGTGCAGACGGTATGATAGAGTTTGACGGGAGGATAAATCCAAACATTGCCGAACAGGCCGCACTGGAGTCATTGCCCGGTATAGGTCCTTCAAAAGCGGCGGCTATAGTTTCTTTCAGGCAGCAGTTTACAGAAGAGCCGAATAAGGCTGTTTTTAGAAAAGTCGATGATTTGCTAAGGGTTAAAGGAATCGGTGAAAAGATAATTGAAAATATAAAACCATTTCTAAAGTTTGAATAAGTATTCTTTGTCGGATAGAAGCCGGACTATGAAAAAAAGCCTCTTAACTTTACTTTGTGCAGTTATCTTATTAAGCGGCTGCTCATATTCCCGGAATCTAAAGGTCTTAACACGGCAGCAGGCGACAGAGGACCTCGATTATCTCGTTGAAAGCATTGAGACCATAAGTTACAGGCCTTTCAGCAGGGTGGCAAGGCAGGACTTTGATTATTGCGTCAAAAGGATAAAATCAGGTTTTAGCGAACAGGTCAGCCGGAAAAACTTTTCAATTTCAATAATGGAATTACTTGCTATGTTCAGAGATGACCACACCAACCTCGGCTCTTTCCCTGACTTTATCGAGTATATCAAATCAGGAGGAAAAGTCCTGCCGCTTCAATTGACATATAAAGACGGCGATTTTATCGTTATGAACGTTGAGGATGCCAATGAGCCGGGTGCACCGAAGACTGATGTCAGGCTTGTTGAAATTTATGATAAGCCGCTAAATTCTTTCATCGAGCGTTACCGTAGATACATTTCTGC
The DNA here is from genome assembly GCA_964493425.1 of uncultured Pirellulales bacterium. GTDB lineage: Bacteria > Planctomycetota > Phycisphaerae > Sedimentisphaerales > Anaerobacaceae > CAYLMG01. The sequence continues at coordinate 80,477 of CAZBMW010000011.1, read as the reverse complement.
CAACACGGATTACTTCAAAGATATACTTATCGCAATGCGTTTTGCAATATACCTGTGGTATTTTGAGGGATATCGTGACAGTTTCAGGATTAAAATGGAGGACGAAGAAGGCTTACCTTATACAAAAACAGTGGAAGCCGTTGTCGCAGATATAGAGATTAAAAAGAAAAAGCCTAAAGCTAAAGATATGTTTGCTTATCAATTTTATAAAAATGATAGCGTATGTTTCTTCAGGGCATTGTCATTTAATTCGCTCAATGAGGATTTGACAGAAAATATTTGGGTTCGCAAAAAGCTGATTAAAATACTCAACAGCCTTGTAGCTGATATGAAAAAGAGAAATAGCTCGATACTAATTGTGGACATTCGCAATAACGGAGGCGGTGACACGTATTACGGTGTGGAATTATTAAAAAGAACGTCGAGCAGGTCTTTTGAAAAGCCCCGAAGGCACATACGCAATTCAAGAGCAGCCAGAAAGGCTTATATAATTAATGGATTGGAGAAAAACTGCATACCGGCTTTTCTTCATTTGGAAAATATCTTCGATTTTAATTTGTATGGTTTGAAAGCAAAAGATTTCGAAATAGAAGGCCAATACTGGTACAGCAAGCCCCAAATAGTGGAACCTTTGGCCGACGGTTGGAATGGCACACTTATTGTACTTACCAACGGCCTGACGGGCTCAGCCGCTGTGGAATTCACAAGCATTGTAAAGGATAACAAGCTTGGCCTTATTGTCGGTAAAGAGACAGGCGGCAGTGCAAGCTTTTATGGAGGTTCAGTCCCGTTAATTTTGCCTAATAGCGGATTGATATGCTATTTATCTTCCGAAAAAGTTACAAGGCCGGGCGGCTTTGACGACAGAAGGGGAGTATTGCCCGATTTGGAGCTTGATGTAACATTAGAGGATGATGTTTTGGTTGAAAAAATTTACAATCATATTATGATAGAATCATCAAATTGATACTTTTTTAAAAGGTTGCTGACGTTTTATGGAAGATTGGCAGATTAGCAAGTCTCTCGGACAATGCTGTGCTACCGGAAGTATTATTCAGCCCGGTGAAGAGTATTTCGCGGCCCTGGTTGAGACCGAAGATGGTTTGCAGAGGCGGGATTTCTGCCTCGATTACTGGCAGCAAAACAAGCCTGAAGTTTTCTGCTTCTGGAAAAGCCGAATGCCCCGCCCGGATGAAAAGAGACAAATATTTATTGATGACGATATGCTGTTCGCTTTCTTTGAACGACTTGCTGCAGAGACGGAACAGGAAAGGTTGAATTTCAGATTTGTACTGGCTTTAATTCTGATGAGGAAGAGAAAGCTCAAATATGATTCATCTCACAGCCAGGATGAAAAAGAGATATGGCGATTACGTGTGGTCGGCAGCGGCGAGTTTGTTGAAGTAGTCAATACTCATCTGGACTCCGAGCAGATTGAGCAGCTATCGTCGCAATTGGGACAAATTCTGCAGGCCGATTTGTAACTGAATCTTGTGTTTCGGCAGTTAATTTTTTAATGATACGAGTAAACCTTATAATTTTGTTACTGATGTTCGTTTCTTTTGCCGGCTGTGCACCGCCGCAGGTCAAGCCTAAGAAGATTTGTCCGGGAAAACAGTCGGTAGCTGAGGCTTTACAGACTCTTTCTTCTCAGACAAAACAGATTAAATCTTTCAAGGCGAACGGCCAGTGCTTTGCTAAGTTTTATGACGATAACGGCAAAAAGAAAAAGGAAGAGTTTACAATCAAGCTCTGGTTGAATCCGGAAAACGAGCTCCGTCTGTTCGGCGACATTGCCTTCAACGCTCGAGGACTCGATATAGGCTCAAACGAAGATGAATTCTGGGTCGGCGCTAAACCAAAAGAGATAGGCAACAGTTTTTACTGGGGCACTTGGGACGAGCAAAAAGAGCAAATCCTGCTAATGCTGGGCCCGAAACTTTTACTCGAGGCCCTGGGAATTGTTGATTACAGTGGGCAAGAAGGTTGGTTATTATCAAACGACAAAGGAATGGATATTCTTATTAAAAAAGATGGAACAAAAACAATAAAAAAAGTGTATATATCAACCTGTGATTACAGAGCAGCAAAGATTGAATACTTTGATGATGAAAATAAAACAGCAGCAGTTTTGGAATTGGCTAAATATAAGGCCTTCTTTGATGACGTTATAATTCCTAAGGAGCTCAAGATAACAATTGCCGGTGCAGAAGGTAAAAACGACAGTTTCAGGATTGTCCTCAGGAAATTACAACCATTCGAGTTCACCGAAGAAAAACAGGCTGTATTTTTCAGCCGGCCCGAACAACCGAAGGGCTTTAAGCGTATTTACAAAATCGTCAACGGTGAGCTAATTGAGCAGCAGTAAGTGCTTGCTAATGGAGAAAGGCTATGGCGAGAAAAAGATTAAAAGAAAAAATACGAGAAGGACTGTTTCTGCTCGACGGTGCTATGGGTACAAGTTTGTTAGCTAAAGGTATTAAAGCCGGTGGGTGTCTGGCTTATGCTAACATAGACGCTGCTAAAATTGTGTTTGATATCCACAGCGATTTTTTTCAGGCTGGTAGCGATGCAGTTATCACCAATACCTTCGGCGCTAACGGATTTGCACTCAGTCGTTATAAGCTCGCTGACAAGGTCGCTGAAATTAACAAGGCTGGTGCAAAGATTGCACGTGATGCCGCCGGCGAAGACAAGTATGTATTGGGCGACATCGGTCCCAGCGGTGAATTCCTTGAGCCGCTGGGAAACATAAAGCTCGAAAAGCTAAAGGATGCCTACAGCAGGCAGGCTGAGGCTCTGCTGATAGGGGGCGTGGACGGTTTCATAATTGAGACCATGAGCGCTGTTGATGAAATTACAGCGGTTATTCAAGCGGTGAGGTCGGTTTGCGGAAAATTGCCCGTTTTTGCGTCGATGGCGTTTGATAAGGTTAGCGATGGTTTCAGAACGTCAATGGGAGTGGATGTATCGACGGCTGTTTCGGCTATGGTCGAGGCCGGTGCTGATGCGGTCGGCTTTAACTGCGGAACAATATCACTCGGCGATTACGAAATTCTGGCGAGTAAATATGTCGCGCTTGCAAGGGCACTTAAAGAAGATATTGCGATTTATGCAGAACCTAATGCCGGCGAGCCCGAGCTCGATTCCGGCAGGGCTGTTTACCACGTCTTGCCGGATGACTTTGCAGTGGCTGTGAGGGAGATTTACTTCGCAGGTGTACATATAATCGGCGGCTGCTGCGGTACAGGGCCTGAACACATCAAAGCGATAGCCGAGCTTTTAAAACAGGGCAAAAAGAAACTTTAAGAAAACTTCGCTTTATGTTGGTAGCGTAAATGCCACCCGTTTTTTTCTAAACCAGCTGCAAAGTTATATTTTTTAAAGAGCCTATGGCCGGTTTAGTTTTCTTGACTTTTCAGTCGTTTGGGATTATTCTAATTGCTGTTAAAATTGAAGCCAATATTCAGTAGAGGACGGCGATAGAACTATGAAGGAGTCAAAGTCGATTGAGGAGCGGTTCGAGGATATGCGTATCCTCGATGAGCTTAAGAATTCATATCTGAATTACGCGATGAGCGTGATTGTTTCTCGTGCTCTGCCCGACGTTCGCGATGGCTTAAAACCCTCACAGCGGCGCATTCTTGTGGCAATGAATGATTTGAGCCTCGGGCCCAGAAGCAAGCACAGAAAGTGCGCGAAGATTGTCGGCGATACCAGCGGTAACTACCATCCTCACGGGGACCAGGCGACATACGGAACACTGGTGCGTCTGGGGCAGTCGTGGAATATGAGATATACCCTTGTGGACCCGCAGGGCAATTTCGGAAGTATAGATAACGACCCGCCTGCAGCGATGAGATACACAGAAGCAAGGATGACTTCCGCGGCAATGGATATACTCGAAGACCTTAAATACGATACCGTCGATTTCGTGCCCAACTATGATGAGACAAGGACTGAGCCTGTCGTCTTGCCGTCGAAGTTCCCGAACCTTCTTGTAAACGGCTCGACCGGCATTGCGGTTGGTATGGCGACGAACATACCGCCTCATAACATTAGCGAAATCTGTGATGCGCTGCTTTTGGTTATTAATGACCCTGACTGTGGTTTTAAAGATATTATGAAGGTCCTGCCGGGCCCTGATTTTCCCACAGCTGCGAACATTTGCGGAAGCAAGGGAATTGTAGATGCCTACACGACCGGAAGGGGGCATCTGACGATACGCGCGGAGACTAAGATTGAGAGCAGCAAACGCGGAAAAGAAGTAATTGTAATCACAGAAATACCTTATATGGTAGTCAAGACGACGATCGTTTCCAAGATTGCCGACTGCGTTCGTAACAACCAGGTATCCGAGATTGCCGACGTCCGTGACGAGTCCGACCGTCACGGCCTGCGTATAGTTGTTGAGCTGAAAAAAGACGCTGACGCACAGGTTGCTTTGAATAAGCTGTATCGTTATACACCGCTGCAGTCAACATTTGCGATAGCAAATATAGCGCTGGTGAACAACCGTCCTGAGATATTAAATATCAAACAGATGCTCAGCCTTTTCATCGAGCATCGCAAGACTGTTGTTCGTCGTCGCAGCAGCTTCCTGCTCAAAAGATGCCGTAACAGGGCACACATTCTTGAAGGCCTTATACTTGCCGTAAGCGACATCGATGAGATTATAGAGATAATCAAGAAATCACCCGACGCTCCGACGGCAAAGCTCAACCTGATGAAAAAACCGCTGCGACTGGAAGAGACCGCAACACTCAAAAAAATCTTACCCAGGTCTTTTGTTAAGGAAAAAAGCAAATCCAAACATTATTTAACCGGCCCGCAGGCGGATGCCATATTAACGATGCAGCTTCAGAGACTCACCGGCCTTGAGATGGAAAAGCTCGCAAAAGAGTACGCTGAGCTGGTCGAGCAGATAGAGGGTTTCGAGGCAATATTAGCCGATGAGCGGATTTTGATGGATGTGATTCGCGAAGACATATACGAGGTAAAGGAAAAATATAACGACAAGCGGCAAACGAGAATTGTGGGCTCAGCCGAGCAGCTTGATGTCGAGGATTTAATCGCAGAAGAAGAGGTGATTGTAACGCTGAGTCACGAAGGCTATATCAAGCGAATGCCCATAGACACGTATCACAAGCAGGGCAGAGGCGGTATGGGGATTATCGGCTCGGATACAAAAAAAGGTGATTTTATAGAACATCTTTTTGTCGCATCGACGCACGATTATCTGCTGATTTTTACCAACAGGGGCAAGTGCTACTGGCTGAAAGTCTATGATGTCCCGAGTATGTCAAGACAAAGCAAGGGCAGGAGCATTGCGAACCTTCTTAAGCTCGGCGACCAGCAGATAGCGCAGGTTATTAATGTTCGCAAATTTGATGATGAGGACCGTCAGCTCGTAATGGCGACGAAAAACGGTGTTATAAAAAAGACAAGGCTAAATGCTTACAGCCATCCGAGAGCGACCGGTGTTATCGCTATTAATCTTGACCCTGATGACGCCGTCATTGGAGTTGTTATGACCGGTGGTAACGACCATATCGTACTTGGGACGCGAGAAGGAATGGCCATAAGATTTGACGAGAACGACGTTCGTTCGATGGGCAGAAGCGCACGCGGCGTCAGGGGCATAAAGCTCAAGCCGAAAGATTACGTTGTAGGTATGGTTATTGCCGAGAAAAATGCTGCCCTGCTTACGGTATGTGAGAGAGGTTACGGCAAGAGAACCAGCTTTGATAGTTACAGGGCTCAGTCCAGAGGTGGAATCGGACTGAAAAATATCAAAGCATCAGAACGCAACGGAAAGGTCGTGGCCCTTGAGGCGGTTCAGTATTCGGATGAGATTATGCTGATAACGGCGAATGGCATAATTATCAGGACAGGCCTCGACCAGATCCGCTCGATAGGCAGAAATACGCAGGGCGTGCGCCTAATCAAGCTAAAGGCCGGTGACAAACTCGTGGCTGCGGAAAAAATAGTCATCGAAGGTGAAAAAAACTCGCCGAAAAAACCAGAAAACAAAGATAACTCGCAACGTAAATCAAAATCGAAAGTCAAAACTGCTCCTGACAAAAAATCGAACCCGAAAAAAAAATCAAAAAGCCGTCCTGAGAAAAAAATAAAATTAGGCAGGAAGAAACCTCAGGACAAAAAGAAAAAACAAGGCAAAAAGAAACGTAAATCAAGATAATTTTCCCGGTTATCCAAAAGAATGACAGGCAGATGGTTGAAGGCAGGACTAAATCGGCAAGGCAAAGTTTTCCTGTTTATGTAATTGTCGGCAAGGATAAAACACTGCTCAGCGCAGAATGTGAAAGCCTTATAGAAAAACTCTTGGCTCCCGCTGAACGAATGACCGGGCTCTTCAACGCTGACCCAAAGCAAATTTCAGTTACCGAAGTATTGGATGAACTGCGGACGCTTCCATTTTTAGCTCAAAAAAGGGTCGTTATAGTCAGAGATGCGGATAAATTCATATCCGCCAACAGGCAGCTGCTAGAGGATTATTTTGATAATCCTTGCCCGACAGCGGTGTTAATTTTAACAGTCGAGAGCTGGCCTTCGAATACAAAACTTGCAAAAAAGCTTTCCAAACGTGGTAAATTAATTGCGGTTACCGACCCCAAGGGCATGCAACTTCAAAAACGGCTTATTCAGTACACATCAGACGCTCACAACAAACGGCTCAGCAGGGACGCTGCCCAGCTTATAATCGAGCTGGCCGGCGAACAGTTGGGCAGACTTTACACTGAAATAGACAAGCTGGCTATATTTTCAGAAGGGCAAAAAGAAATTACCATTGAACATGTAGAGTCTCTTATAGGCCGCAATCGACTTTTCAATGCCTTTGAAGTCATCGATAGCTGTCTTGCCGGAAACTCACAGCAGGCAACAAACAGGTTGAGGGAAATGTTAACAGCAGACAGCTCCGCTGAGTACAAAGTGGTAGGTGCTTTTGCATATCATGTACGCAGGATGTTCGGCGCCAAGGTTTTGCTGCAGAGAGGCCTGAGGACGGATGAAGTCGCTAAACAGGTTAGGATATGGTCGAATAGTAAGGCTTTTTTTGAACAGATTCAAAAGCTGACTTTGGAGCAGATAGGCTCTCTTTTAGAGCTCCTCGCCCACATTGATTACAAAATAAAAACCGGCAGGACAAAAGCCAATATTGCTATAGAACAATTAGTTTTAAGTCTTGCCAGCAATTAATTTCTATATTGATTTACTGCTGAAGTTACAAACAAAATATAAAATCAGCAAAAAGCAGCTTTCTTACCTTTTGGAATTAAAGCTCTCTTTTTTAGGCAACTTCCTGATATACCTTTGCTTTAAGTTATACGATACTCGGCAAAGTAACAATAAGACCATGTCGACTCGAAACAAATCTCAGTTCTTCAGTAACCTGCTGCCTGTTTTAAGCCCTGCCGATTTTCTTCAGATATCTCTTTGACTTCTTTAGCCCCATTCTCGATGCTTTTTTCTTGACGGTATCAACGCTTCGCCTCAGTTGCTTGGCTATCATAGCGGTCGGGTTTTCTGAGAAAAGCTTCTTGAGCTTGTTCACATCGGCCGTTGACCACATCCCTTTTCTGCCTCTGCCTTTCTTTGCCTTGGACTTCTTTGCTTTCCTTTTCTTTTTAGCTTTTCTTTTCTTTGCCATTTTTGTATCCTTTCGCTAAATGATACAAAACCAATTTTGACTATCTGAATCCATTAAACCTGTTGATTATAATTTATGTTCGCCTCCAGCCTCCTGTCAAGCCTTTTTGGTATATTTTAAATAAAAAATACGTCACCTTTTTATCACCGTCTCCGGCTACAAATCCCCAAGCTGTTTCCTCCCGGCGCTCTTTACAACCACCAATTTGGTGGTATACTTTTTCATAGCTATGGCAAAGATTGATAAAAATTCGGTTGGTATTGTCGAAACCAGGTCAGTTCGTCTCGTCGATGAGGGTAGCCCTCTGCGGCTTCAAAGCGGTAAAAATCTGGCTCCCATTGATGTTGCGTACGAAACGTACGGCCAGCTGAACGATAACGGCGATAACACGGTTCTTATCTGCCACGCACTAAGCGGAGGCTCTCATGTCGCCGGATACCACAGTTCTGATGACACGAAACCCGGCTGGTGGGATGAGCAGATAGGACCGGGAAAAAACATCGACACAAATAAATATTTTGTAATCTGTTCCAATTTTCTTGGAAGCTGTTATGGCACCACCGGCCCATCTTCAACCAATCCCAAGACAGGTAAGCCTTACGGCCTGGACTTCCCTATAATCACGATAGCTGATATGGTCAAGGTCCAGAAGCTTTTGCTCGACAAGCTTGGAATAAAAAAACTCCTTGCCGTCATTGGCGGCTCTATGGGAGGTATGCAGGTTTTGCAATGGGCTATTGAGTATCCTGATTTTGTCAAAGCCGCTATCCCCGTTGCTACGACCACGCACCTCGGTGCCCAATCGATTGCCTTCGATGCCGTGGGAAGAAATGCTATCCTCGCCGACCCCGACTTTGCTCTCGGGCAATACTCGGAGCAAAATCAGCCGGCCAGAGGCCTGAGCATCGCAAGGATGATAGGCCACATCACATACCTGTCTGAGCAGGGTATGAGAGAAAAGTTCGGAAGAGAGTTGAGAAACGCTGAAAAATATAGATATGATTTTAATTCCGAATTTGCCGTCGAAACATATCTTGACCATCAGGGCCGCTCGTTCGTAGAACGTTTCGATGCCAACAGCTATCTATATATCTCAAAGGCTATGGATTATTTCGACCTGCACAAAGACTACGGCTCGGTACAAAAGGCTTTTGAAAACGTCAAATCCAGATTCCTTGTAATCAGCTTTGCAAGTGACTGGCTGTTCACTCCAGCTCAGTCCGAAGAAATTGTTGATGCTCTTGCAGTAAATAGAAAGTTTGTCAGTTACTGTAATATTGAATCGCCGTACGGCCATGACGCCTTTTTGCTCGAGCCCGTTGCGCTTGGCCGGCTTATAGCTGCCTTTCTTGAAGCTACCCATAAACCGGATATAAAGAGATATCCGAAATCCCTTTCACGGGAAACAGACTTTTTCGAAACCGGCCGACGGGCTCGCGTTGATTACAAAATCATCGAATCAATTGTCGAGAAAAATGCTACCGTCCTTGATGTCGGCTGCGGTGACGGACAGTTGCTCGCAAACCTTATCGAGGATAAAGCCATCAAAGCCGAGGGTATTGAGGTAGATTATGATTACATACTTGCTTGTATCAGTCGAGGCATACCTATTATCCAGCGCGATATTGAAAGGGGGCTTTCCTACTATGCTGATAAATCCTTCGATGTGGTCATTCTGTCACAAACTATGCAAACTTTGAAAAATCCCCAAAAAGTTTTCAAAGAGTTATTGAGGGTCGGCAAAAAAGTTATTATCAGCTTTCCGAACTTCGCTCATTGGAAATGTCGTGCTCAGCTTTTCTTCAAGGGAAAGGCGCCTGTTACGAAACAGCTCCCCTATAGCTGGCACGATTCGCCGAATATACATTTCCTTTCTCTCAAAGACTTCGAGGAATTCTGTAAAGGGCTCGGTGCAAAAGTCGAAAAGAAAATCCCCCTTACGAAAACGAGCGAAAGCCCCGTAAAATTCGCACCGAACCTTTTCGCCGAGCAGGTTGTTTACGTAACAAGCGAAGATTGATCATAGATTTGGGAAAGGAAAACTATGTCAGCTGAAATAAAAATCCTGCTGCTAACCGCAGCCTCTATAGGTTTTTTCCACACGATCTTTGGCCCGGACCATTATCTGCCATTTATTATGCTCTCCTGGGCGCGTAAATGGTCTGCTTTTAAAACGTTCGTAATAACCTTCTTATGCGGCATTGGACATATAGCCGGTTCGGTCATTCTCGGATTAGTCGGTGTAGCTCTTGGCTTGGCAGTTGGTAAGCTCGAAATTTTTGAATCCGTTCGGGGCAATGTCGCTGCCTGGCTTCTAATTGCTTTCGGCCTGGCTTATTCTATCTGGGGTATTAAAAGAGCATTTAGAAGTCGCTCTCACTCTCACGAACATTTACATACAGACAGCGATATACATTCGCATACACACGTGCACTTCGTCGAGAATGCTGATATTCATACCGAAAAAGGCAAACAACCTGTTACGCCTTGGGTTTTGTTTATAATTTTTGTCTTTGGTCCCTGCGAGCCTCTTATTCCTCTGCTTATGTATCCTGCTGCAAAAAACAGTGTCATTGGGATGCTGCTTGTAACTGCTGTATTCGGCATCGTTACTATATCAACTATGTTAGCTACAGTTTTAATTGCTCAAAAAGGCGTACAGCTCGCAAAATTGAACAAGTTCCACAGGTTTACCCATGCTATCGCGGGAGCAACAATATTACTTTGCGGCCTGTCGATTCAGTTTCTCGGCCTGTAAAAAGCCTAAAAAATTATCAATACTCTACCGCCTGTGATTATTGCATCACCAACACTGTCACTGCCTCCGGGATTGGTTATATATTGAATGCTCGGACTAACTATGAGCCATGGTGCTATCTCTGCGCTGTAATATAGCTCCATCGCACTCTCGTAATCTGCCGTATAACTCGTATTCGCCGAGTCACTGAAAAATCCCTGTCCAAATGCAAGACCTAAAACGTCATCATCTCTTCCCTCGAAAAGACCCTGGTATTGAAAACCGAGGCTCCAGAAATTTGTAATATCATTTGTCCTGCTCGGACTATAACCGCACCTGAAAAATGCACCAAGTCCCTGTTCATCCCCGCTCTTATTATTTTCTTTTTTCAACATCTGGTCGAAGCTGAGATAAAAACCCACGTCGTCGCGATAGCTTTTGCCCGCATTAGCCGAATCCGTATTTGCTTTCGGCTGCGCGTCATTCCATAAACCTACTCTATAGGTCCCCTCCAAAGGCCCGTTTGCCGAATCAAACCTGGCCGTCAATCCGCTTTCCAGAATATAAAAGAAGTAATCTTCACCGTGAAATGCCGTTCTGAATCCCGTCTCTCTGCCGTCAGCCTGTGCATCAGCTACACCGCCCATCAAATACAAGTCGTCGCTGAGGTAATACGTAAGCACTATCCCAAGGCTATACTCCGGAAACGGTACCGCGGGATTATCGACAAAAGCTGCATTCAAAAACTGCGTTATCTCATCATTCGCATATTTAGCTGCATCGAAGTAACCTGTAAAATCAATCTTACCTATCATCAACTCGCTTCTCTCGCCGAACGGCTGACAGATATAATAAAGCTCCTTTACTATCGCCGCATCGTTACCGATTGCATCTGCATTTATTCCCCAGCTGCTGCCGACCGACTCACCGTCTATCCCCGCCGCATCGGGCCAGCCGCCTTCGACAAGCAAATATACTCTGCTGCCCTCGAAGCCCAGCAGCTTCTTCATATCGACCAAGACCTCGAGGTCATAGCTTCCGGAAAACCTGCCGCTCCTGTCGCTTTTTCTCAATCCGCCTCGCACATTCTGCTGATAAACATTTGTTAAAGCAAGGCCGAACTCAATTCCCTCGTCCTCGAGCTCTTTATTCAGACCGAAAAAACCCTCAGTTAAAGCCTCTCTTTTCCAGAGCGGCTCCGACGGCCTTGCCTGTTGAGCACCGAGGTTATTATCGCAAAGAACCAAAATGAGTATCATAACAATACTTTTTCTCATCTGCTGATTACCTCCTTCTACTTCTTTTATTAAACATTTTATAGATTTGCAGGTTTAATGAAAAAATTTATTCGGGGATAGTAGCCGCGCCTGATAATGGCGCCACACAGTAAATGTAAATGAGTGGTTTTGTTCCAGTGTTTTTTATATTGTGCAGCGTTTGCGGCGGAATATAGCAGATTTTGCCTTCTCCGACTTCGAAGAGAGTAGCTTTTTCGCCGATGTAGGCCGTGCCTTTTCCACAAAGAAAAACAAGTGTTTCCTCGTTTTCTTTTGTGCTGTGAACACCACACTCCTCGCCGGCCTGTAAATAAACCTTGCCCGAACGCATCCCGCATGTTTGCGGCTTGCCTTCCAGAAGTGGCTGATATTCACTGCTTTGAATCAAATCAATTACCAATACTTTTTTAGAAGACATACTGATTCCCTTAAACAAATTTTTACAACAATATTTCTAATCTGCACTTCCGGACAAGCGGCGATACGCTGCCGAAATCCCGAAAATTATGGTGCTAACTATAACAATACAAGCACCTGTCGGCAGTCCAAGGTAAAAGGAAAACAAAAAACCGCTGACAGCCGTAAATGCTCCGAGCAAAGTTGCCGTGACAACCACCGACCTGTGTCCGTGACATACCTGATAAGCTGCCGCAGCAGGATTCGTTATCAGGCTGAAAATCATCAATCCACCGATTATCTTCAGGTTGACCGCCAATATCATACCGCAAACCACCAGAAATGCGCAATACACCAGCCCATCGTGCACACCTGTTGCCGCCGCGATGGACCGGCTGAACATAAGCAGTTTAAGCTCCTTATTGAAAACAACAGCAAAGAGCACGAGTACAATCGCCATAATCGCGATAAGCACAATAGATCTCATACGAACGAATAATATACTTCCCCACAGCAGGCCGTAAATTTCGGAGCGGCTGCCTTTAACAAGCCCCATTCCCAAAAACGTTAGACCGAGCATCAGCGAAAAAAGTATTGCAAGGCCGACGTTCGTATCGAGCCTTGACCTGTGAGGTCGGTTTGCTGACAGACTTGCGCTCGTTAACACTGAGGCTGTAATCGCACCCGCAGTCGGATTAAGTCCGGCAAGTAACGCAAATACCATACCTGCCATCGCAGCGTGTGAAATGCACATACCGATAAACGGTATTCGCATACCGACTATATAGACCCCGAGAAGCGCCGTACTCGCGCCCCCGATAGCGCCGCCAATCATAACCAGATAAAAAAACGAATCCATATTATTTACTCACCTGCCCTGCGACAAAACGTATTTGCGCCCCTCGAAATCTATCACCTTGAATTTGCATCCATATGCCTTCTCGAAAACATCCGACTCGAAAACATCGCTTATACCGCCGTCGGCAAGAATCTTTCCTCTGTGCAGAAGGATTGTTCTCTCAGCCTCCATCGCCAAAAGGTCTGCGTCGTGGGAGACCATCAAAACCGTAATTGATGTCTTTTTGTGAAGCTGCTCGATAATGCTCACGATTCTCTGCTTCCAGTTAAAATCGAGATTGGCACCGGGCTCATCGAACATCAGAATCGCCGGTTGTTGTGACATCGCACGAGCTATAAGAGTTTTTTGCTGCTCGCCGCCGGAAAGACTTCTGAACGTCTGATTTCTTCGTTCGGAAAGGCCGAGTGTTTCCAGCCAGTAATCAACAATCTCATAATCCTCCCGGCCGAGTGCAGCGCACATCGGTTTTGCACTTGTTCGGCCCATCGCCGCCACCTCGCGCACGGTAAAGGGCAGGTCCTTGTTATATTCAGCAGACTGTGGAATATAACCGATGCGCTTTCGCAAACCAACCTTTCGCCACCACCCGCACGAAGCCAGCTCAACGCCGTCAAGCCTTACCGTTCCGCTATTCGGCCTTATAAGCCCGCAGCAGACGCACAGCAGGGTCGTTTTGCCCGCACCGTTTGTCCCTATCAAATTAACGAACTCACCAGCCGTTATGCTGAGCCTGTCAACCGTCAGGATTGTTCGCCTGACGCGTTTTACAACTACATTCGCAAGTTCTATATGGCTGCTCGACATTATTCACCGCTATCCGATAATCCTGTCACATTTTCCAGCAGCAGCGAATCGAAGCTCATTCCTTCGTCGCCGCCGTCTTCGTCTGCGGGGAAATTGCTGAATACAACCATTTTTGCGCCCAACCGTTCTGCCAATGCCTTCGCAAGGTCGCTGCCCTCCTGCTTATTCGCTATGACAAACTTTATATCCCTGTCTTTCGCCTGCTGCAGACACCGGTTGATACCTGTTGGTGTTTCTGTGTCATTGCCTTCAAACGTCGCCGCAACATCCAGGCCGAGCCAGCCAACGAATACTGCCTGATGCACAGAGCTGATAACCGTTGCACCTTTGAATCCCCATTGCCTAATTTTCGTATGAATTTCGGATTCGAGTTTATCCAGCCGTTTCGCTATCAGTTCAAGCTGCTTTTCATATTCCTCTCGTTTAGCGGGATCATCGTCTGCAAGTGCATCGGCAACACTTTGGGTAATGGCGAGATATGTCTCCGGCACACATAAACCCTCGGGGCATTTGATCTCGTGTATTTTCAGCCCCTGTTGACAGATACGCAACAGGGCGTCACTAATCCGGCTCTGAAAATCGAAAACCAGCAGCATCTTACAGTTCGTCAACTGTTCCACCTGACGGGGCGAGATATCGAAATGTCCCGGGCACATCCCCGGTGGAACCAGGCTTATAATCTCTGTCTGGCTGCCGAGTATGTCTTTTACGACGCTGAGCAGATAGGAATTGGCGACAGCGATTTCAGGCTGCGTTTCATCGGATGACTTGCTGTCACAGCCGCCTGTTAGATACAGACCACACAAAATACACAGGCCCATCAGAATTATCACGTTTTTACTCTTCACTTAATATTCCTCGAACGAGCCGCTCTCGGTACCGCTTTGCAAATGCAACCTGGTTATAAGTCCCTTTTTTCGTTTTGGGTTGTACCATACTTCTTTAGGAACAGGGTATCTGTTTTTCAGAGTATCTTCAATCCATTGCTCATCGAAATTCGGCCCTAAGCTGAAGAGCACCCATTTTACAGGTGATTTTTCAGCTTCCTTATACCATTGGCCTTTTTCCTCTTCGACACTGCTTGTCTGCGGGAAACCATCCGGCACCCACAAACGGGATTTTATCCACTTGTCTATGATATCGCGGTCTCTTATACATTCCCCGGCACTGCGATACTTATATGTATGCTCTCGATTGAAGCGGTCCTCCATTATCGTATCCATAACATTTCCTTGATTTGCCGCCGGCAAATATCCGTCTTCTGCGAGTTGCGAAGGAAGCTGATACAAATGGTCTCTAAGTGTCCCCGTATGGCAGTCTTCACGGGTAGGGGGATACTCTTCATTATCATGGTAATAGCATTCGAGAGCAAGACCTATTTGCTGAAGTTCTACATTGACAGTAAGTATCTGCGCCTGCAGACGAGCCCGTGCGAGTGAGGGCAGAAGAATACTCATCAACATAGCGATAACGGAAATGACAACCAGTACCTCTATTAAGGTAAATCCCTTTTTCACAATACTGCCTTAAAATTCGCAAATCTCATTTAAAACATCAATCACAATCGCAAAGTCCGGCAGTGCCTTTCAGCCAGTTCTCAGCGAGTTCGGCGAAATCTGAAAAATCGACTTTGAAATCTGTATTGACATCGCCCGGCAGATTCCCGCGCCGGTAGCCGCGGTCAGTCAACACCAGGCCGTTGCCGTCATAATTGGTAACCCATATACGATACCCGTCCTTACAAATCATATAACCAGAACTCTCTTGGTCGAAGATTCCTATGACATCTATTTGGCCTGCGGGGCAGTTATATCTTGTAAAACCCTCGCCAATGCCGAGCAGAACAGGAAACGTCAGGCCGTTTGCATCCTGAATCGTCACAGTATTATCAGCCCCCCAGTTTTCGGGGTCAATGATATTGACATCCTTTACCCGGACCAGCCTAGCCTGATAGTACTCACAACCTGTAAGTCTGCTGGAATCGAAAATATACTCGTCATATATATCTTTTACCTCATCCAGCGTGATTTCCT
The DNA here is from genome assembly GCA_964493425.1 of uncultured Pirellulales bacterium. Classification (GTDB taxonomy): domain Bacteria; phylum Planctomycetota; class Phycisphaerae; order Sedimentisphaerales; family Anaerobacaceae; genus CAYLMG01. The sequence continues at coordinate 64,699 of CAZBMW010000011.1, read as the reverse complement.
CCGGTTGAGGCAGTCCCACCGCAGGCTCGATTAGCTCTATCGTAAAATCATAGAACGGCTCTATCATATGTTTTTCGTTCACATTCAATTTACCCTTGTAGAATTTATACCAGCCGGTAACTTTAACCCTGTCTCCGGGATAAAAAATATAACCGGTATCGGTGTCGGCATTTATACGACACAGCTCGCTTAATAATTCCTCATCCGTGTAATCATCCAGGCTTGTTACCTTGCTGTAGTTCTGTCCAAACCATACAGCCGTTCCTGCATGGTCATCGCCTTCACCCTGAATATATATCTGCCATTCTCCGCCCATTTCGACTGTCCTTGGAGTCGGGTCGAGCATCTGCTCGGGAACATTCAGCACAATGCCGCTGATTATTACTTTGTCGGTAGCCGTATAGGTGCTGATGCCGTCTTCATCCACCGCCTGAAATTCGGTATGTGTGACTTCTGCAACAGTAGGCTCATCCGCAACAACAGCGGTAGAAGTCAGCAACAGTACACAAAAAATCATAACTTTTTTCATCACTGGTTCTCCTTAAATTAAGGCGTTAGCATTAGGGGTTATACTCAATTTACACCCATTTTTTCACAAGGCGCATAAAAATATTATAATCGTGCTACCGAGTCAAGAGATAAATTCGGACTTTTCAAAAAAAAAATAATATTGTAAAATGGTTACTTATTGCTGTAATTACGATTAAATAACGGGAGCTCAAAAATGTCTCAGCTTGAAAGAATTGGCGTATCGCTGGAAAAGGACTTATTATCCGCTTTTGATAAACTCATCAAAAGGCAGGGTTATCAGAATCGTTCGCAGGCTTTCTGCGACCTTATACGTCAGCAGTTAAGCCGCGAAAAGATAAAAAACCCGAAAGCAAATGCCATCGCCGCCGTCTGTCTTGTTTATGACCATCACGCCACAAGGCTGATGCAGAAGCTGACAGACCTGCAGCACTCTCATTTAATACATACAGTCTGCTCGACGCATGTTCATCTCGACAGGCACGATTGTCTGGAGGTAATTGTCCTGAAGGGTCGTGTCTCGCAGATACACAAGCTCGCAGAAAACCTGCTGAGCCAGAAGGGCGTCAAAATCGGAAAAGTCAGCCTTGTCGCTGCCCATTAAATTAGGGCTTTATGCTCTTTTACTGAATTGGCGATTCCGGCTTGACAGGATAAAACATCTTTTGCTTTAATATCTATGTTAGGGCGATTAGCTCAGTTGGCTAGAGCGCACGGATCACACCCGTGAGGTCACAGGTTCGAGCCCTGTATCGCCCAATTATTGCAAAGCGATATCTTTCCGTTTTCTGCCCATATTCCGTAGCTCGTCGAAAAATGGCGTATTTTTACCCTCCACGCATTCAGCCGCATAAAGATACATCGCCGCAGACCAGCTCTGCCAGTCTTCGCCGCACGCTTTGCCGTCCTGCGCACGGTGCCATTCATTAAAGCCGAACTCAACATCTGCAATTCGCTTCTGTTTGACGAGCTCCGTTAAAGCTACAAGTTTTTTCTCCGCAAGCTTAAGCCTGCCCGCCGCAACCAAGGCTGCAATATAGAATCCACATATAAATGGCCACACACCTCCGTTATGATATTCCCCCGGCTGATTGTACTTTTCGTATCTTGCAAGCCAATCCGGATCACCGGGCCTGACATAAGGGAAAAAGTTGGGCGGCAAATCAACCGCCAAATCTTCGTTCTTGCGAAGTCCCTCACATTCAGCCTCAACCCAGTTGATAAGCCTTCTTGCTCTGCTCGGTGGTGCTATACCCGACAAAATTGCCAGACTGTTGCCTAACAAATCGAACCGCTCGCTGCGGTACACCTTATACGACCACAAAGCGTAGTAAGGCTTGAATCTCAGAACCAGCCCCTCGTGAACATGACGGTTTTGCCTGTCGCCTATCACCGTAAAATGTCCCATCCCTTCTCGCAGACGCGATGCCCTTTCGTGTTGTCCCCAAAAACGCAAATAGATATACGCCAGCGTATTAACATACAACCCGTATCCCAGTACCCACTGCTCGTCTCGCCAGTCGCTTGTGGGTAGCTGTGAAACCAAAACCCGGTCTCACGGACTTCTATACTCCATCCACAAAAGTGACTTTTCTACTGCCTGTTTTATGAACTCTTCCTCGCCTGTCGCCATCTTCCACAGGCCTGCTCCCATCAAAAACAAAGGCGTGCAGTCGCTTGAGCCACGGTCAGTAGGGTCATTAACAAGAGACGATATATGACCAAGCCTTGACTGGTTCTTACTAAGTGTCTCAAGCACACGCCGAAGCGACTTTTTTAACTTATCATTTCCTGAGACCAGCACTCCCAGCGATGAAATCATCAAATCTCTTGTATAAGGCTCGGGATAACCCCAACCTGCCACACGTGGTAGTTTCCGGTAGGGACCGTGATTATTATGCAGCAGAACTTTCAACGCTGCTGTTTTCGCCTGTGCTATCAATTTTTTGTACTTTCGTCTCATACTAACTTATGCCGAGCCTTTCAGAAACTAACCGAATGAATTTCTTCGCTATTACTCTGTAATCGAAGTGTGCCACAGCTCTTTTTCTTCCTTCCTGTCCCATTTGTTTTCTCAGCTCGGGGTTCTTCATCAGCTCCAGCAGGTATTTTGCTATATCGTGGACACTTGCCCGGTAATCCACTATTCGAGGCCTCTTAAAAACAACCTTGCTGCCCGGCTCGTAACCCGATTCATCGCCGAGCGTCGCTTCTCTTAATCGTATCTCCTGTGCAACGTCTGCCATATATGCTGTTTTGCCTTGAACTAAGGTATCAAGCATCCCCATTGCCTTTATCCCTATCACGGGTTTGCCGCAGGCATTCGCTTCTATTTGTATCATCCCGAAACCCTCCAGCCGGGACGGCGCCGCATATATATCGCACGCTGCAAGCAGGTATGGCATAAAATTACGCGACACTCTGCTGGTTGTATAAACTACGTTTTTTTCGATACCCAAGTGAGTGGCAAGCTGCAAGTCAGCAAGATTCTGCTGCTCTGTTCTCGGCTGAGGCCACACCTTGCACACATATTTCCAGTCCGGAAGCTGTGTATCGTTTATCGCCAGAGCCTGCATCACCTCCTGAGCTCCTTTTGACGCAGCGTCACCGCCGACTGTAAGTACCATTATCTGATCCGGCGAAACCCCGAGTGACTCACGCACCGAACTTACCTTCGGGTCACTGACACCACGTGGCGCAAATGCATCAGTATCACAGCCGACATGCAGAACCTCAATATTTTTTCCGCTCAAGCCATCACGCATATAAATCCTCTTCACCCAGTTGCTTGTTACCAGTATCAATGGCAAATCCTCGAGTATCTCTCTGTAATTGGCCATATAACCGTCGGCGACCATCCACGGTATTGGCAGAACGCCGTATCGCTTCGGGTGCAGAACAATATGGGGACAATGTCCCCAGTAACCGACTCCGAGCACCACATCCGGCTCAAACCACCGGTAATACCATTCTTTCTCCTGAGCCGACTCGAAGTTCACCGCATGCGCATCAACTCCCATCTCTTTTAGGCCCCTATAGAGCAAATCACCCTGCGTCGCTAGGCCTCCGGGTGATGGTGGATAGTCGTAAGAAACTAACACCTTCATTTCACACCTGACCTTTCAAACCTTCTTTATATGCCAAAATGCTTCAGCTTTTGGATTCGTTCTGGCCTCGAAGCTGTCTGCTGCAAAACCGTAAAGCTCGGTTATTATTTTATACTTCCTTTGCCAAATGTCATCTGTTAACTGCAGATAAATATCGGCGCTCTCAATCGCGCGGGGAAGGTATGATTTGTTGCCGTCCTCGTATGCAAACGACCATACGCTGCCGGCTTTGAGAAGACCCCCTTTGTACAAATCCAACACCGCCTCAGCAGCCTCCTCGTGTCTTAAGTGCCGTGTATATTCGCCTTTGCTGCTGTGAGTTATCACGAGGTCAAAATTTGCTTTTCCCAGCAGATTTATAACGGTATTTTTTACAAGCTCTTTATCTAATGGATTTTGTTCCGGCCCGTCATCAAGGTCAGCCATCTCTCCTTCTGCACCGTATTCTTTTAATACCCTGAAAAATCTTGCTCGTCTGTCTGCATCGCTTCGACGGCACAATGTTACTATTGTCCAATTCGCCTCCGGATGCATCAAAATCGTACCGCCGGCCCACAGCGTCTCATCATCCGGATGTGCTGCTACTACCGCACAACTTTTGTCTGCCCAGTTTGAATCAATCATAAAATACCGCAGTCACGCCGCGGCCCAAATCAACAAAAATATTTCTTTTACCCAGCCGAACCGGCTTGAAAATTTTATCATCTCAGTACAAAAGCAACCAGAAAAATAAACCAAAATTTAGTTGCCTCCTTAGCCTTTATTGAATATTAATTAACGCAAAGAAAAGCCCATTTTCAACTAAAAAAGAATATGAACGGTACAGCAAAAAAACAGGTTATTCTTACACACATTCAGAAGCTCATCGGCCGGCGTATGCTCGAATCCAAACGCACCAAGCCCTGTTTTTACATCGAAGCAAAAGCAGATGTAACCGACCTGATGGCCGTACGTCCGAAATTGAGAAAGCAATTCGGCGTAAAAATCACCACAAATGCATTCTATATCCACACTCTTGCTCTCGCCGTCGATAAACACCCGCTTATGGTCGGCTCTCTAAAAGCTGAAACTATCAAAATCGCCGATTCTGTCAACGTAGGCTTTGCTGTCAATGCTCCTCACGGCCTGCTCGTCCCTGTACTAAAAAATGCAGACAAGAAAACCCTTGCCGAAATAGCCCGAGAGGAACAAGTCCTTACCGAAAAGGCACGCAGCAATAAATTGAGCCTCGATGACGTACAGGGTGAAACCATTGCCTTAAGCAATCTCGGTGCCTACAACCTCGATTCTTTCATAGGCATTGTCCCTCCGCCTGCCTGTGCAATACTCGCCGTCGGAAACGTCATTCCGTCCATTGTTGTCAAAGACGGCAAAGCTGTTTCACGAAAAATACTCACCCTTACACTTGCCGTTGACGGCAGAATTGTCAGTCATACCTATGCAGCCGAATTTTTAAACCTGATAAAAGAAATGCTCCAAAACCCGGCCCAGCAGTTCTAACTACAAAAACACCCCTTAAAGAATTTACTATGCACCATCGCTGCCGCAGTCTTCTTTTTGTGATGATGCTGGACTAACCTGCTTTATGTCCGAATCTTTTCGCTGACTGGCGATTTCCTGGATTTCTATCGGTGCCGCTTGCCCCGAAACTGTCTGCTGTTCTTTTTTGGGTTCGACAACTTTCTCTTCACTTTTATCGTCAGCCTTTTGTTCCTGCTTTGCTTCTGCCGGCTCAGGCAGACGCCCGGTATGTATGAATTCTGCCACTGCTGCGTAATCCTCCGCGCCGTGACAGCTTTTTTCATACTCAAAAATCGTCTTGCCGTAGCTTGGGGCCTCCGCCAGCTTGATATTCCTGCGAACGAAGACCGGCAGAATCTCTGCCTGAGACCACGCATAGCCGCCGCCCCGCGCGCTCGTCAAAAATTGCTCGATATCAGCCTTAACTTCGCCCGACAGCGAAACACGGCTGTCGAACATACAGAGCAGCACCCATTTGACCTTAAGGTTCGGATTTATCCTTTTATTCACAAGTTCAACTGTTTGTAATAGCTTGCCGAAACCCTGAAGTGCCAGAAAATGCGGCTGAATCGGTATCAATATCTCGTCAGCCGCCGCTAATGCATTTAATGTAAGAAGTCCAAGCGAAGGCGCACAGTCGATAATCACATAATCAAACTCCTGCTCACTCGCCTCTATTGCCTCGCGAAGAATTATCTCTCTGCCGACTATGCTCACCAGTTCGCTTTCAGCGCCGACAAGGTCGATATTGGCCGCCATCAGCCACAGGTTGGGCCGAACCAGCATAAGCGACTCGTCGAACTTCGCCGATTGCGTCAGCAGCGCATACGAGCCGTTCTTCGCCTTATCCGCATCCACACCGAAATGTATTGTCAGATGTGCCTGCGGGTCAAGGTCGATAACGACAACCTTCAATCCTTTTTGCACAAGCGCAGCAGCAATATTAGCTACTGTTGTTGTCTTGCCTACTCCCCCTTTTTGATTCAAAACCGATATCTTTCTCATCGTCACTCTACGGGATTAGATTTATCTTTCAATCCTGCACACTGTTTTTCTCTATCTTCCTCAAAGCTGCATCGAGCACTCCGTTTATGAACGATGGCGACTTCTCACCGCCAAACTTTTTGGCAAGCTCTATTGCCTCATTTATTACAACCTTGGGCGGAATATCGTTGCAGAATTTCAATTGATACACAGCAAGTCTCAATATACTTTTATCGACGAGACTCAGCCGTGACAGGCCCCACTTTATTGTTGATTCTCCTATAAGCTTGTCGCACTCTTCGACTTTCTGCCAAGTCTCTTTGCACCATCTAAAAGCCAGTTCGAGAGTAATTTCTTCCGCTGAGTTCTCAGTAAAAAAATCATCTATGCGCTCAAGCAGTTCTGTTCCCTGCACCTCAAGCTGATACAGGCCCTGCATCGCCAGTTCTCTGGCTCGCGTCCTTTTATCCACTGCTGGACCTCGAATTTTTGTATCCTTTAATTTAACTGTGCAATTGCTTGCCGTTCTCTGCACAATCATCCTCAAATCTGGTTCATCACGCTTACCATTTCCATTGCCGCCTTCGCTGCGTCTGCTCCCGCGTTGCCCATCTTCGTGCCTGCTCTCTCTACTGCCTGTTCTAATGTATCGCACGTCAGCACGCCGAATATTGCTGGCACCTCACCTTCGTAATTAATCTGTCCTATGCCGCGTGAGACCTGCTGACAAACATACTCGTAATGGCTTGTCTGTCCGCGTATCGCAGCTCCAAGGCAGATAACCGCGGCGTATTTGCCGCTGCCCGCCAGCTTCTTCGCAGTTTGTGTAATCTCGCATACACCAGGAACCCATACTACTGTTAGCTGTTCGTCCGATGCCCCGTGACGGACAAGGCAGTCTATCGCTCCGCCCAAAAGCCGGCTCGTAACAAACTCATTAAACCGGCTGACTACTATAGCATAATTTACCTTACCCGCCGTCAAATGACCCTTTATTTCCTTAGCCATTCTCTTATTTCTCCCAAAATATGACTCTATTATCAAATCTCAATTCACTTTTGCCTAAGTCTGATTGCCAATCACAAACCCGCTATTATAAGACTTTCGAATAAACCTTTCCAGAAAAACACTCTCCCTTAAATCCCCCGACTCATCGTAACTTGTCAAAATATGCGGTTAACTTTTTTAATTTTAAGAGCTTATAAGAAAAATTACCAGCAAAATCTTCCAGCTCTCGAAAAAGTCAAAACCTGCCGAAAATCAGCTAACCTGCCAGCCGCCTATAGGCGATAACCTGTGGGGAATGATTTTTTAACCTAAGTCACAGGGATTACAAAAACTTATGTTTTTTGACGATATGACTTTCGGCGGCTACGACCAGGCCGAAAAAAAGGCCATAAACGCCTTTATGTTATATGAGGATGGAAAGATAGACCAGGCCATCGCCGAAATCGACCAGGCACTGGAGATGAATCCGGCAAACTCATCCTGGCACTTTGACAAGGCTCTCGCGCTCGATTCCGCCAGCCGCTTCAAGGATGCGATAAGCGAATATGGAATAGCACTCTCTCTCAATCCAGATGACCTCGAAATATTAAATTCTCTCGCTGTCGATTATACAAGAATTGGATATTATGACTTAGCCATTGCAACTTTTGAACACATACAAAAACTTGACCCTGACTTCGAACCCTGTTATTGCAATCGTATAATTGCTTACACCGAAATGGGCCTTCACGACCTCGCAGAGCAGATGTTTTATCTTGCTCAGCAGATAAATCCTGACTGTCCACTGTGCTACTATAACATTGGGAATAGTCTTTTCATCCAGAGGCAGTTCCAAAAAGCCGTCCGCTGCTGGAAAAGAACCGCACAGCTCGACCCCGCTCACCCGCAGATAAACTACCGAATCGCGCAGGCGTACCAGGCCCAGAATGATTTTGAAAATGCCAGAATATACTTTTTGCAGGAGCTTCGAGCAAACCCGGGCAACGTAGATGCTATTCTTGATTTCGGCCTGTTTCTGCTGCAGACTGCCGACCTCGAAGCCGCAAAGGAAAAATTCAACAGAATCCTTGAGCTTGACCCCGATTCTGCTCCTGCCTTTTTTTACCTCGGTGAAATCGCTTTCAACAATAACGACTACACAAAGGCCGCTGAACTTTATAACAAAGCTCTCGAAATTGACGCAACACTTATCGGCCCGCGGTATCGTCTGGCACTTTGCAGCCTGAACACAAAAGATAAAAATAAGGCAAAGGCATATCTGCTTGCAGAGCTGCAATTGACTCCCGATCATCCTGACGCTCTTGTCTCTATGAGCTCGCTCTTCCTTGAGCTCGGTGACATCGATTGCGCCGCAAATTGCTTATTGAGGGCAGTCGACCTCGATTCCACTGACGCCGACGCCTATTACTATCTTGGTTATATTGACATCATAAGAAAAAGGTTCGAAAATGCTGCGTTACTCTTTACCAATGCCCTCGATATAGACCCGCAGCATATAGGTGCCTTAAAAAACTTAGCCTATCTTTATTTGAAAACCTCGAAATTCGAACAGGCCGACGAGAATCTTCGCAAAGCGCTAAAACTGGCTCCCGATGATAATCAATTGAAAAAACTCGCTCGTGCCGTTGCTTTTAGGCGATTTGCCCGCAACATCACTGACCTCCTGTCTCGCCTGAAACCTTCAGCAAAAAGTTAACTGTAATATCATCGGTACGCCCCGGAACTCAAATTTTTAATTTTTAACCTCGGTTCTCTTAATTCTTTCGTCTCTTTTCCTAACTAAAACTCTCTACTTCCTAATACCTATTTTTCTTGCAACACAATCGGATTCCGATATACTTTAGCGTTCTAAAAATAAAGGCAGGCTGAAGATTTGGAGTAAGACTATGAACTTGATAAAATGGTTTCGAAAGAATCAAACGAAAATAATGGCCGTCGTCGTCGTAATATTGCTCATCGGCTTTATCGGCGGCGCCGCTCTTCAGCAGATACTCGAACAGATAGGCCGCGGCCGAAATAAAGTAGTCGCCTACTACGACAAAGATAGAAAAATGACCTTATCTGATTATGACCGCTCCAATCGAGAACTGCAAATCCTCAGAATGATTAAAGCTCCTGTTATTCTTAGAAGTCTGCCCCTATTTGCTCAACCATACAGACGTGTGCTTGACCTAAATGCCTTGCTTCTCGCAGATTTGCTTTTTTCAGACACAAGCTTCTCACCCATCTCTTTCGCATACGTCAAACAGACAAGAGCTTCTCAGGGTTATACCATCAGCGACGAACAATTAAACGAAACCTACAAATATCCCGATGCCGGCGTCACAATCTGGTTCCTGCTCAAAACAGAAGCGCAGCAGGCAGGCGTCAACACTTCCATTGAAGAGGCAAAACGTTTCCTCGCAAGCTTAATACCTCAGCTTTTCGAAGGTGCAGGATATTCTCAGGTAATGAATTATTTTATAAACCCGCCCCGGCAGGCGCAAATGGTTGGTATCCCTGAAAAAGAAATACTCAAAACCTTCGCCGGCCTGCTGGACATAATAGCGTATTCACACTTAATATGCTCAAGTGAAGATGTCACCGAGCAACAGATAAAACATAGCTTCAGTCTCTTACGTCAGACTGTTGATGCAGAATTTGTCAAATTCGACGCCTCTGTTTTCGCCGATAAAGTCAGCGAGCCGAACGATACTCAAATCGCCGGGCAGTTTGAAACGTATAAAGAATTCTCCCCGGGACATCCTAATGATAACAATCCGTACGGCTTCGGTTATATGCTGGACGACAGAGTTGCTCTGCAGTACATTGCTGTCAGACTCCAGGATATCGAACAGATAATCGAAAAACCAACACAGCAGCAGGCTCTGGATTTCTATCGCATCAATAGAGAAAGGTTTACGCAGCAAGTTCCTTCCGACCCCAACGACCCGAACAGTTCCCTGACCACTCGCATTCAAACATATCCCGAAGTTGCCGCTGTAATCCTTGAAAAATTAAAGCTTGATAGAATAGACTCGAAGACAAACGAAATCCTCCAAAAGGCGAAATCAATTACCGAAGCTGCCTTGGAGCTGGGCTCCGACTCTGACAAAATTACAGCCGGGCAATTCGAAAAAATTGCTGACAACTACAAAGACGCTGCAGGCAGACTCAGCGAAGAGTACAAAGTTAAAATCTACGCCGGCCGTACAGGCCTGCTAAGCACCACAGACATTCAGCAAGACGAATATCTTGGCGGCCTTTTCCTCGAAGCTTACGGATTCGATCCTTTATATAATCCTAACAGAGTCTGGCTGCACAGAATCGTCTTTGCCGTGGACGAAATCGGAACCAGTCTGCTCGGAACTTTTGATGTGCAAAAACCGCAGATGTTCGAAAACATCGGGCCCCTGAAAGATATCTCCGACAATATAAGGGCTCTTGTCCGCGTCGTACAAGCCGAAAAAGCCGCACCTCCGGAAAATATTAATCTCACCTTCAGCACTGAAACCTTGAGCCTGGATGAGCCGCAGAATCAAAACAACAACCTCTATTCAGTCAGGCAAAAAGTCACCGAAGACCTGAAAAATCTGGCTGCAATGAAAATCGCAGAACAAAAAGCCGATGAGTTCCTCTCTCTCGTCGCCGAAACCGACTGGCAAAATGCCGTAAACAAATTCAATCAGCTCTATCCAAAACCCGACAGCAACGAAGGTGACCCGAACAATTTCAGCCTGATTACACTTACCGATTCGCCGAGAATAACGGAAATGCAGCTTAAAGTCTTCACCGCAAATGCTGCTGGCAATCCCGGCTTGCAGCCTTTCGTGCTTAACCTTCAAAGACAAAGCCGGCTCGTCGAAAGACTTTATTCTCTTGTCCCCCCTGATGCAAACTCTCTGCCGACCCCTGCACCACCTGTCGAAATAAAATCTCAAATGGCCTATTACTGCATCAAAAAGTTGACCGTAAAACGTACCGACCAGAGCATCTACGAAGCTGAAAAGGCGGCAAGGATGCATGAGGAGGACATCGCCCGCGCACAGTCAATAGCTGTCATTCATTTTAATCCCGAATATATCCTGAAACGTACGAATTACAAACGAGCCGATAGCCGGCCCAAGCCGACGCAGGATGCAAACCAGCCTGCCGAAACTGAGGCAAGTGACTTATGAAGCGAATTCAAAAACAATATCAACATTTCTATTTGATTATTGTCGCTCTTGCCGGCTGGCTCATTCCCGGTGCCGGTTATATGCTGCTCGGTGAGAAAAAAAGAGCCATTATCATCTTTTGTGCAATCACCTTGACCTTCACAATCGGAATATATATCGCTACTATCGGTATAATAGATTACGTCAATGCGAAAGCCTGGTTTATAGCACAGGTTCTCAACTCTCCTTTAGTCATAATACTCGGCTTAATCTCTGCCGCCTCGGATTACCCTGTCTATGGCAGAACTTATGATATAGGCCAGATATACACAAGCATCGCAGGCCTGCTTAATCTCTTATGTATTATAAATTCCGTCCGTTTTGCCCATTCAAGGTCACTCAAAACTGTTGGAGGAGCCTTGTAAAGTGATTTTGCACGAAATAATTGCCAGCTTCACCCAGCCGATAAACATCGGGACGACCCCCCGGTCTATGTTCTGGCTGTTCCCTCTTGCAATTGCCGGCGTCGTTGTTTACAAGGCTATGAAAGTTAAAGAACTAACACTCAGGCATTTTTTAAAGGAAACTGTCGCTCTTTTTTTATTCCTGATAGGCCTGCTGATTCTAATAACCCTCGCCATCTACGCAATAACACTAATCGCAACTTAGTAGCGCGGAAAAGACAATGAAAATTATAGTTTGTATTCCTGCTCGTTACGGCTCTACAAGATTTCCTGGTAAAGTTCTCGCCAATGATACCGGCAAATTCCTCATCCAGCACGCTTACGAGAGAGCTAAACTCGCTAAATTGCCCTCCAAAATCCTCATCGCCGCTGATGACAAGCGCATCCTCGAAGCAGCTAAATCCTTCGGTGCCGATTGTGTCCTGACCAGTCCCGACTGCAAAAGCGGCACCGACCGCATCGCCGAAGCCGTCGCTGGCATCGATTGTGATATTGTTGTCAACGTGCAGGCCGACGAGCCTGAAATCGACCCCGCACATATAGACCTGCTCGCGCAGATGCTGCTCGATAATCCTGAAACGCAAATGGCCACACTTGCAGCCCCTTTTGAAAATCCCGACCAAATTGCTGACCCCAACATTGTAAAAGTTGTCGTTACGAGCATCGAGAATCGAGAATCGAGAATCGCTCTTTACTTTTCCCGCTTGCCAATACCCTATGACAGGCAGCAGGGCGGTTTAGGCCGAAAAGACTTGTATCTCAGGCATCTTGGCATTTACGCATATCGCAAGGATTTTCTGCTTCAATTGACGAAGCTGCCTCAGACACCGCTCGAAAAAACAGAAAAACTTGAGCAGTTGCGTGCTCTCGAGAACGGCTTTGAAATTCTTGTCGACAGGGTAGAAAGAACTGCCGACGGAATCGACACTCCTGCCCAATACGCCGATTTCGTAAAACGTTACAAAAAATCCACAGAGTAAATCTAACCGCGGATTTTGCTTTTCATTTTTAAGATTACCTATTTTAACATAATCGGTTTTTAAATTGGGTTCGTTTTGGGTTCGTTTGGGTTCGTTTTTGGGAGTGTTTTTAAGCACGAAAATTTTGTATGTCCTTGTAGAATAAGAATTTATGTCATCTTGGACACTTGGTGAATTGGGTTCGTTTTGCAAAAAAACAGTCGCCTGTCGCTCGTCTCCCGTCGATCGATATTGGAATTTTGATACTGAATACTTGATTCTCTTAATGTTGAACATTGGCAAATCCTTAGTAAGTAAGAATTTACAAATAATTCTGACTTGGCCGCCGGGCCGATACGTGCGGGTCTCCGCGTTCCGTGTGTTTTCTAACACACGGAAGTATTATACTAATTAAGGAAATATGTTCAAGGAAAAAGTAAAAGGTAAAAATTAAAAAAGTTTGGCGTCGCTTCGCAACAATGTGAGTTTCTGCCGGAGGCCGCGATTAGCGTCATAAAGTTGCACGCAGGGGTACCCGAAGTGCGTAAAAAAAAGTTGCGAACCGCAGGCAGAAACCGCATAAATTATTTTGACGTGGCTTTCTAGCTCTTTCGTGAGGAACCCGCCTACGCTTCTCTCGAAGCTACGGCGAGGCGTTACGCCCTCCATCCATGTGTTTTCTAACACACAGAGGTATTTTACCAATTAAGGCAGATTTATCAATGAAAATTTAATATTTTTATAAACAGGTAAACGTCCCCTATTTTTCTTGTCCACTATTTTTCTTGGAAATGACCAGACAGTGTGGATTCGGACAAATAACTAAATGTTTCATCAGTTAAATTAGACATATAGTTGATTTTTTAATTGGGAAAATAAAAATTTTTATTCATAATATAATCTAATACTGTAGCAATAAGGGATACTAAAAAAATAAACAACAATGCTAAAATTGAATCCATAGTATCATCAAGTTTATAAATAATTAAAAGAATAACAATAATGATGATGTCACTACTTATCCATTGAATTTCTACTTTTTTCAATTTATCAATATACTTTATAGTTCTTAAAACTACTAGCCATATAGCATCACCGGATAACATAAGAAAAAAAAGAATCGAAAAAACCTTTGGTTTACCTAGAGAAAGGGACATTAAATAAAAAACTGATGCTTGCCAAGAAAATCCAAAAAAATCGATCAAAGTTTTATATCGTTTTGTAATGCTTTCATCTAAGTGTATAGAAGCACCATGAACAAACCTACAAACCGTGGGAAGGAAAGTAAATAGTAAAATAAAATGGCTTTTATGTTCTGAAAAACATTTAAACCCTATAAAAGCTCCATCTTGTACAAAAGTTCTTTGAAGGGCTTCTACGATAGCAAGGCCTATTATGACATAATAGACTGCTTTCAAAGCATTTTTTGAACTTTCACGAATTCTGTTTATTCCATTTTTATTCATCAAAAATTAAGAATAATCTCATATATTTGGAAATATGAATTTTTTCAAGAAAGTCGTCCGCGCATAAAAAGCCCTGGAAGTGCTGCCATGGCCCGGACCTTTCGTTCTCGGCTGAATGAAAACGCCCATTTTGCCTGTCAGTGCTTGAAAACCATTATTTATTATTGTATCACGAACTAAATCATAATCGTCCTTTACCTGATTATAAACTTGGGAATCATCAAGATCGAATGTGTTTACTGAATACAAGACAGAAGATTATTCTTTTTGACTGACCCAAATGCGAGCGGCAATGACAGCTTTCCGTAGTTTCGCCAATAAGTGGCTGTTTTCAAATTCTGTATTTTCAACGTTATATGGATCGATCATTGTTATAGCCATTGTCTCCTTTACTGACAAAGATCCATCTTGTAAACGTTTCAAAGAACACATTTTGAGCTCCCAAGAGCCGAAATTGGGTGCTTGCGCAGAACTGAGAGGGAGGCCTAAAAATCTCTCTATTACGTGGCCTGCCCAACCTTTATTTTTTCTGCCTTCGCGAAAGACCGTGATGCCATAATCATCAGCAAGTCTGCGCAGATCCTGTCCTATGATACGCCTTAAACGATCGATTGCCTCCGCTCTTTCCATATATCTCCCTCTTAATTACAAGGTCAGCTCATGCGTTTCTTTAGGATTTAAAAAATTTGCTTGCTGTAAAACGTCTTCGATCCTTGGTATCGCCATCTGGTCAAGATACTTCTGCTCCAGGTCTATACCTACGAATTTTCTGTTGTTCCTCAATGCCACTACTCCGGTTGTGGCACTTCCGCAGAAGGGGTCGAGGACAATATTACCTTCTTTACTTGTGGCTAAAATTATCCGCTCTAACAGTGCTTCTGGTTTCTGTGTAGGATGCTTCCCATGTTTTTTCTCGCCGTTCTTTGGTGTTCCTATTGCCCAAACACTTCGCATCTGCTTATTGGGTTTTTTGAGAAAGTCATCATTCCAATGTTTGGCCTTTACTAAGTCATAGTTGAAATAATGTTTTGCTTTTTTATTTTTTCTGGCCCATAACAGGGTTTCATGACTGGCAGTGAACATTCGGCAGGCGAGATTAGGCGCGGCATTCGGTTTAAACCAGCAAATATCGTTAATTAAGTGCCACCCTTGCATCTGTAGAGCAAATCCGCATGCGTAAATAGAATGGTAAGTACCAGATATCCACAAAGAACCATTTGGTTTTAGAACTCGTTTACAGGCTTCAATCCATTTAAAATGAAAATCAAAATCTTCTTCAACCCCTTTACTTTTATCCCATTTTCCTTTATTTACGCTGACACGTTTACCGGCATGGCAGGTAAATCCTCCGTTGGAAAGATTGTAAGGCGGGTCGGCGAATATTAAATCTACACTTTCCTCGGGTAAGGCGCTTAATATTTCAATTACGTCGCCGTTGTACATTCGAACATTTTTATTTGAGTAATATGCATTCATGTTTTATTAATTTCTTTTATAAGATTTTCCAACAAGTTTTTCAAGCCTTTATTCGTTTTACCCATTTCCTTACCTTTCTTTTCCCAGCCTTCCCAAGACATTGCTCTGCCTTTTCCGGTTGGATAATTGACGTCTTCTTGGCCCCATATCCATTTATAGGCTTTCAGTAATGCTTCTGGGATTTCTCCTGAAATTTTGTCAAGTTTTTCTTTTTTTAGTATATCTTCTGGTTCATACCCTTCATAAACTTTCTCAAGGGCTTGAAGTATTTTTATTGTTTCTGGAACATTTATTTTAGATTTTTCTAATAAGTCGTCGTAAATTTGTTTATGAGATATTTGCCATAGTGATTTTTCTTGTGGATTATAAATAAAAACAAAAAAATCCTCTTTTCTTATTCTTCCCCAAGACTGTTTTCCCCCTGGTTTAACAATTACGATTTTCCTTCCATCAGAAATGTCTTCTACTTCATAGCCTCTATAAGGTATTTTTCCGACTTCTTGCGCAAATTTTGTGGAAGGGGCATTTTTAATTTTAAGTTTCTTGAGATCAACATCATGTGTATATATGTTACGTAATTTTGACATATAAAAAAACCAGGATGCCATTCTTGGCTAATGATAATAACCTTTTCCAGCCAATTTTAAGTTTCTGCCGAATTAAGTATAAAACCTGCTGCAATTACTTTCAATTGTTAATCGAAAAATCGTAAATGCCCCTCGCCGCCAGCGGCGAGGCTAAACGGAAAATCTGCGGGAATTTGTGAAATCAGCGGTTAAATAAAATTTTACCTTGTTTTCGGCGGCGAATACTGTAAAATGGCTGCAAAACAAAGGAGTGGTTTTTATGGCGAAGGATAACAGCATACTGGCATCTCTAAGCGACGTATCAGCCGAAAGCGAATTCTTCTCTCCACTTCCTGACGGCTATAAAAAAGGCAAAACCCGGTACTGCTTTGTCCTCGGCACCGTTATGAGCGGCCTGGGAAAAGGAATATTCTCATCCTGCCTGGCGAAGCTTATGCAGGATAAAGGCCTGAAGGTCGCACCGATAAAGCTCGAAGGCTATCTCAATATCGATTCCGGCACACTCAATCCTTTTCGTCACGGCGAGGTTTTCGTCCTCGACGACGGTATGGAATGTGATATGGACCTCGGCACTTACGAAAGAATGCTCGATATGGACCTGACCAGGGACAACTTTGCGACCAGCGGCCAGATATACAGCTCGGTTTTACACAAGGAACGGCAGGGCGAATATCTCGGAAGGGACGTCCAGATGATTCCGCACGTCACCGGCGAGGTAAAATTGAAACTTCGAAACCTCGCGATGAACACAAACGCCGACATAGTTTTCGTCGAAATCGGCGGCACCGTCGGCGACCTCGAAAATGCTTACTTCATCGAAGCTATGCGCGAGCTTGCATACGAGGAAGGCCCGAACAGCTGCTGCTTCGTCGCACTAACTTATATTCTTGAGCCGCAAAGCCTCGGCGAGCAGAAGTCCAAAGCTGCACAACTCGGGATTAAGCAGATTATGCAGCTCGGCATTCAGCCGGACATCATCGCCTGCAGGGCAACGAATCCCGTCACCGAAAAAGTCCGACAGAAAATCAGCGTTTACAGCAACGTCCCACTGGAAAGAGTCTTCAATATGTCTGACGCTGAAAGTATCTACACGATACCTGCAGCACTGCGGGATTGCGGCATAGATTTTCAGGTACTAAAGCTGCTTAAAATAGAAGACCGCATAAACCTTCGAAATGAAAGAAAAGCATGGTCCAAATGGTGTGACTTCACCGACAAAATCACCGCCGCCAAGCACAAAATCAAAATCGGAATCACCGGAAAATACACATCCGTCCGCGATAGCTATGCATCGATAATAAATGCTCTTGAGCACGCGGGAATAGCTCTCGGAGCAAAAGTCAATATCGAATGGATTGAGACAACAAACATCAACGATAAAAACGTCACCGAAAAGCTCGCTGACGTTGGCGGAATTATCGTCCCCGGCGGTTTCGGTACGCGCGGCACGGAAGGCAAAATCGCCTGCATAAAATACGCCCGTGAAAACAATCTGCCCTATCTAGGTTTATGTTTCGGATTTCAAATGGCCGTCATAGAATTTGCTCGCAACGTTTGCAGCCTGAAAAACGCAGACTCAACAGAAATCAATCCCAAATGCAAAGAGCCGGTTATTGATATACTGCCCGAGCAGAAAAAAATCGAAGGTCTCGGCGGAAATATGAGACTCGGCGGCAGGGACGTCGAGCTCAAACCGAATACTCTTGCCTCACAAATCCTCGGCAACGCAAAGACCGTCAGACTGCGTTTCAGACATCGATACGAGGTTGACCCTCGCTACATTGAAAAGTTGGAAGGTGCAGGACTCGTCTTTTCTGGAAAAGCGCCTAATCAGCCGATTATGCAGATTCTCGAATTACCCTCGCATCCGTTTTTTATGGGCACGCAGGCCCATCCCTGTCTTACCTCGAGGCCGCTTTCACCTCAGCCTATGTTTGTTGCTTTCGTCGCCGCCGCCGCCAAAAAATATCTCCCTGATGAAAACTTACCCGATTCTCTCACCGCCGTAAAAAGCCATTGCCGTATGGATTAATGCTAAATTTAATTATTTTGTCTTTCTTACTGTTTCTTAAGCTCTTCTATCTGTTTTTTTAGCTCCTCATTCTCCTCCTGAAGCTGTATATTTTCCGTTAAAACGCTCATTATATATTCACCTACTGATTCCATCTCTTCACCCATTCGCTGCTTCTCTTCTTCTTTCTCCGCGTTACATTTCTCGATAGCTCTTTTCAGCCGCTCAATTGCCTTATCTTTTTGCGCTAATTGTTTTTGAAGTTCGATATTCTCTGCTGCTATAAGTCTGTTCTTTTTTTCACTCGTCGTCAGCTCTTCTTCACAGCCGCAGGTCAACATAACAAAAAACGAAACACATATTGCCAAAAAAACCGTCTTCAAAACTGTCTGTTTCATCCCTTTACCCTTTCAAATCCAGCTTTGCCTCATTTTTGTCACTGCAATCAACTGCTTGCCAAAATTTAATCCTTACAAATCTTTCCCTTCTTCACACAAAAATATATCACCAAAAACTACCTTGTCAAGCTCATGGCCTACTCAAACAGGACTTTCAGCCGTTTCCTTTTCTCATTATTGATTTGTTCGGCTTTGGTCCAGACCGCGAGCTCCAGGCTCTTTCTGCAGTCGCATCCCTCGTCAACAATTTTTCCTTCACTTCTTAAAACCGCTCCTATAAGCTCAAGGCAGTTTTCCGTCGCCTTTTGTAGATTCTGTATTATCTCCTGCAATAACGTCTGCTTGTCAACTTCTTTCGGTTCTCGCCAGCAGTCATAATCGCTCACCAGAGCTGTCATCGCATAGCACATCTGCGCTTCTCTTGCCAGCTTCGCTTCCGGCATCGCCGTCATCCCAATCAAGTCGCCTGCCCATTCCTTGTGCATCATTGCTTCAGCCCTGCTCGAAAATTGCGGCCCTTCCATGCAAACGTACGTTCCCTTTGTATGAACTTTTATATCAAGATTTTTTGCCGCTCTTAAAAGTCTTTCGCCGAGCCTGCCGCAGACCGGCTCACTCATCTCGCAGTGCACCGCACCGAATCCCTCGAAGAACGTATTTTTGCGCTTGTACGTCTTATCAATAAACTGGTCAACGATAACGAGCTCTCCCGGCTGTATATCCTCGCGAAGTGAGCCCACCGCGCCGCTGCAAATAAGCGTATGAACTCCCAATTTTTTCATTGCAAATATATTTGCAGCGTATGGAACTTCACTCGGCCCTAGCCTGTGGCCGGGGCCGTGACGATTGATAAATGCTATACTTCTTTTGCCGATTTTGCCTACCAGAATCTCACCGCTCGGCTTGCCGAACGGCGTCTCGACCTTTTTCTTCTCAATACTGTCAAGCTCTGCTTGTAGTGCACCGCCGAATCCCGTTCCGCCTATAATACCTATCATCTCTTCTGCCATATCTTTAACTCCTTGCAAAAACTGCGATTATAATAACTACTCGCCAGCCATTTTACAACTCTTTAATGAATCTGTTCTGCCTATATGTTATAATTACTTTTTACAACTCTTTCCTGGATTGATATGAACGTAACGAACCGAATAAAACAAAAAGCTCTCGAAATCGGCTTTGACCTCGTCGGCGTAACAACCGCAGAGCCGGTAGCTTCTGAACACTTAGAGGTATTCAGCAAATGGCTTGACGAATATTGTCCGCCGGACCTGCAATACCTGAAAAATAATCCCGCTCAAAGATTCAATCCCGCCGAACTCCTGCCGAATGCAAAGTCCGTCATCGTCACTGCCCTGAATTACAAAATCCGGCCGATGCCGTCGGAGCGAAGTAATCCTAAACTCACCGGCCGCATCGCCTCCTACGCACGATACGAAGATTACCACACCTTCATAAAAAAACTCCTTCGCAGGCTTATAGACTTTATAAAAACTCTCACTGATAATAAACCGCGATTCAAGATTTGTGTTGACTCAGCCCCAATCGCAGAAAAATCCCTCGCAGCACGTGCAGGTCTCGGTTTCATCGGAAAGAATCGCCTGCTAATAAATCCTTCTCTTGGCCCGCAATTGCTTCTCGGCGAGATTGTTACCGACCTCGAATTAACTCCCGACGAACCAATCGAGGCCGATTGCGAACAATGTACAAAATGTATAGACGCCTGCCCGACGGGCGCATTAAGAAGCGATGGTTCCTTTGATGCCGGCCGATGTATTAGCTATCTGACTATTGAGCGAGATAGCGACATTGAAATTCCCTTTGAGCTTGGCGCTCTCTTGGGTAATCGGCTTTTCGGCTGTGACGACTGCATTCTTGCCTGTCCCTATCAGCACAATGCACCGGTTTGCAAAAACACTGAATTTAAGTATTACCCTGAGCGCTGTGAGCTCGACTTAAATGAAATTTTGAATATGACGCAGGATACTTTTGAAGAGCGTTTTTCCAATTCGGCCATCTTACGTACAGGCCTGAATCAACT
Organism: uncultured Pirellulales bacterium; assembly: GCA_964493425.1. Lineage (GTDB taxonomy): Bacteria > Planctomycetota > Phycisphaerae > Sedimentisphaerales > Anaerobacaceae > CAYLMG01. The sequence goes on along the minus strand of CAZBMW010000011.1, from coordinate 44,013 downwards.
CAAAAAAACCGCACGAATCTGCCGGATGAATGAGAAAAGAGGAGCTGCTGACAGTTAGTCATTGAGAATTTTCAAATTTTAATCGCAATAAAGTTATTTGCCGGTGAGCCACTCCAAAGCAAAAAAAGCAAAATCCTCCATATCCACAAAGCAATTCCCCGTCAAATCCGCCGCAGGACATGGGACCATCCCAAATACATACGCCGAGCCGGAACTCTCCCCATTGTCATCATCTCCATACGCCCCGGCGATTATCTTATCGCCGCTGATGGAAACCGAATAGCCAAACCGGTCATCAGCAGCGCCGTCCGAGGCGACAAATTTGGCCTCCTCGCTCCAGCTTGCACCGCTGCGTTTGAATATGTAAACCGAGCCGGATTCGTTTCCATTGTCGTCATCTTCATACGTTCCGACGACGGCATAAGCGCCGCTTATAGAAACAGACCTGCCAAAGTGATCATCATCAGAGCCATCCGAGGCTAACAATTTTGCCTGTTCACACCAGCTTTCACCATCTCGCCTGAATATGTATGCCGAGCCGGAATTGTCTCCATTGTCATCATCATAAACCGCCCCGATGATTGCATAATCACCGATGATAGAAACCGACCAGCCAAACCGGTCATCAGCAGCACCATCCGAAGCAACCAATTTGGCCTGCTCGCTCCAGCTCGTCCCATCGCGCTTGAATACATACGCTGAACCGGATTTGTCTCCATTGCTGTCATCGCGCACGGCCCCGACAATTGCATAATCGCCGCTGATGGAAACCGAAAAGCCAAACAAATCATTAGCAGCGCCATCCGAGGCTGTCAGCTTCGCTACCTGAATCCAGTCGTTGGGGTCAGCTTCGTTGGGCGCAAATATGTACGCCGAACCGGATTCGATACCATTGTCGTCGTCATAATATGCACTAACAACGGCATAATCACCGCTGATAGAAACAGACCTACCGAAGTAATCGTTAGAAGCACCGTCCAAGGCAACTAATTTGGCCTGCTCGCTCCAGTTCATCCCGTCACGCTTGAATATATACGCCGTGCCGGAATTGTATCCACTTTCGTCATCGCAATGCGCCCCGACGACTGCCTTATTGCCGCTGATAGAAACAGAGATGCCAAAGTAATCGTAGGCAGCACCATCCGAGGCAACCAATTTAGCCTGCTGGTCCCATATGTTGCAATTGATATCGTTCGGCGCAAATATGTACGCAGAGCCGGAATCGCTTCCATTGTCGTCATCATCATACGTTCCGACGATGGCATAATTGCCGCTGATAGAAACAGAGATGCCAAAATGGTCATCAGCAGCCCCATCCGAGGCAACCAGCTTCTGTTCTTCATCTTTCTGCCAGTACAGCGGCCTGTAGGTAATCGTCAATGTTGTGGCGGCCGTATCAGTTAGGCCGGTCTTGTCGGTGACCCGCAGGGGGATCGGGGGATTTGGTCCAACAGGCCTTGAGAAAGTTGATAATATGTCCCACGGCAAGGTGGTTACCGCATCGTTCGTGATATGGTCATCAAACGCCCCGTCATTGTCCAGGTCCCACTCATACAGGATAACCGTATCGCCGTAGCTTGCATCATCGCCTCCCGGCGTCGATGCCGATGCATCGAGCATCAGATTTTGGTTTTGGTTGACAGTATACGGCCCGCCGGCATCAGCCACAGGGGCGTCATTAGCGAAGTATTCATATGCTCCCATATCTACGATGGGCGGTGTACCGCTGCCGGTATCGGCTGTGTTCGGGTCATCGACAAAACGGGACATGCCGTCCAAGTCGGTGGTGATGCCTGCAGGCACTGCGGAATTATTGCCCGCGTCGATACAGGGAGAGGTTGGCAAAAGCCTGTAATCACCATTAGACACATCGACAAACAACGGATCGGCATCGATATTACCCTCACCGGGAAAGCTGCCCTGAATATTGCTATAGGTAACGACTGAAGTTGAGAGAAAATCGTCATAGATACAGTTGAAGTACCAGAAGATGCAGTTGGTTACAGTCGGATTGCTGCCTTCGTTGTACATCCCGGCGCCAATATCGCCGCCGTTGTAGCTGAAGGTGCAATTGGTCACGGTCGGGCTGTTGTAATAGTTATACATCCCACCGCCGTAAGATGCAAAGTTGTTCTTAAAGGTACAGTTGGTCACGGTTGGATTGCTTTCTGAGTTGTACATCCCACCACCGTAAGATGCATCATTATTAGAAAAGGTACAGTTCACCACGGTCGGGTTGCTATTGTGGTAGTTGTGCATCCCGCCGCCTTTGGTGGTATGACCATTAGTAATAGTAAAACCATCGATGACCGTATTCGAATCGCAGCCGCTGGGAACTGTAACCACAGTGCCAGCGTAGTTGCCGTCTATCGTGGTCGTCGATTCTCCCGCCCCTATCAGGGCAACGCCGTTTTTCAGCATGATGTTTTCTACATATGTCCCAGCGGCCACCTCAACCGTATCGCCATAGGATGCGGCGTCGATGGCCGCCTGAATACTCTCGCCGGGATTTACATAATAAATCGTCGCTGAAACAGGATTTGTCCAATATAAAACAAAAGCTGCAGCCAGAGCATACACTGAAACTACCCAAAATGTCTTTAGATTTGTTTTTTCTGCCATTGTCCTTCTCCGCTTTTATTGGCTTGTTTTTTTAAGCTTTTCATTGGCTATTCCGAAGAGATGCTAAAGGAAGTGTCTTTTACTTATTCTTCTCCCAAAATAGCCATAACTTACACATCTTTTGAGTATATCGCCTTTTATGGACAATTCAAGAAAAAAATAGATTAAAGATATACCAAAAACAAAGCACGTCACGGCCGGAAAAAATTTCTTGACAGTTCAGAGTGATTTTTGTAAAATTATTGTCATCCTACGGAGAAAATTTATGTTCTGTAACCGTTTAAATGGGAAATCTCGGTTGGGACACCATCGTACCAAAGGAGGCGACGTGTTTACAGTTAACAAATCGAAGGGAGGAGTAGAAATGAACAAACAAATAAAGACATATAGGTCATGTCGCACGCTTAGTCCGGCAGTTTATATCGTATTGTATATCATGCTACTGAGCTTGGCTCCCATGACAGCGACAGCATGCGGAGAATGCGCGAACGACCCGCCGGGCGACCTGAATGGTGATTGCGTCGTTGATTTCAGGGACTTTGCTTTCATTGCTGACAACTGGCTCAACGACTACTCCTCAGATCCAAACTACGCTCTGCCTTCGGACGTGATTTTCGTCTCTGAGTTTAACGGAACCAATGTACCCGCCTGCGGTACAAGCTGCTCAAATCCTTGCGCTACAATCCAGTATGGTATCAACAGAGCGCAAAACGACTCCCGACGGGCTGTCTATGTCGCAGATGGCATTTATCAAGAGCAGGTTACATTAGCCGATGGAATAGACCTCATAGGCGGTTTCGACCCCTGCACATGGTCCAGACATCTCGATACATCCAATACAATCATCATCGGCTCAAATGCGGGCACACACAAGAAAGCAGTCATCGCCAATAACCTGACGCAAACCACTGCTGTCGAAGGTTTCGTTATTTATGGACAGAGAAACTACGCCGCTGGAAACTCATACGCTTTCTACGTCCTCAATTCCCCCGGCCTGGTAATCCTTAACAACTGGATTATTGCCGGCGATGGCGGTACTGGTTCAAATGGCGCTAATGGATCGAACGGAAGCAATGGTGTGGACGGTGGCGGCGGAATCGACTCATCCGATACAGGTGCACATCCTTGCAGCAGCACCAAGCCCGGCGGCACCGGTGGTTCCCTGGCCTGCAACGGTGACGATATAAGCGGCGGCGATGGAGGCACGTGCACCTGCCCACCTAGAGGCGGTTCTCAAGACTCGGCCGGTGATGGCAAACAAGGCCAGAGCGCATTAGGTGGAGGTACAGGTGGTTCAGGCGGTTCCGGAGGATTTGACTACCAATTCGACGGTGCACATTCAGTATGCCACACTTATGGCCTCCCCGCGGACGGCAGCAACGGTAATGATGGAGGTGATGGAGCCGACGGAGCTTCAGGAATCGGCGCTTCCAATCCAATTGGCAGCACTGTTGGAAACGAATGGGTCGGTCTGTCAGGCGGAGGGGGTCAAAGTGGAGCTGCCGGCGGCGGAGGAGGCGGGGGCGGCGCCGGTGGCGGTGCTGAAGGTATAAACGGAGCAGACGATCAGCTCGGGGGAAGCGGCGGAGGCGGCGGTAGTGGAGGCTGCAACGGCCAAGGCGGCAACGGTGGAGGTGCAGGGGGTGGTTCATTCGCAATATTCATTTTAAATGGCGATGCACCAATCATACAAAACAACGACATAATACTTGGCAACGGCGGAAACGCAGGCAGCGGAGGTTTTGGAGGTTTTGGAGGTCTTGGTGGCTCCGGAGGCCTAGGTGGCGTTAATGTTGGACTGTACTGTACAGGCAACGGTGGCGCAGGCGGAAACGGCGGTGATGGCGGCCACGGCGGTGGCGGAGGAGGAGGGGCCGGCGGTGTAAGTATTGGCATATACACCTATAATGTTTCCGGAAGTCCGGACTATTGCGGCCTAACCGACAACAATAATTTCTACGGTGGACAAGCCGGCAGCGGCGGAAGCGGGGGCCAGTCTTACGGCTCCCCTGGCTCCAGTGGCGTCACAGGTACGGTAGCTAACTGCTTCTATAACTAAGTTCATGCAGTTACAGTCTTAACTGTGCACCTGCCTGCAGGAATACTGAATTTAAGTATTACCCTGAGCGCTGTGAGCTCGACTTAAATGAAATATTGAATATGGCGCAGGACACTTTTGAAAAGCGTTTTTCCGATTCGGCTATTTTGCGTACCGGCCTGAATCAACTCAAAAAAACCGCATTCATTATCAAGACGCCGGATTAACCTTTTTATTCGGCGCAGTCTCCGTATGTCCGAAGCGTCCAGTTGCTGCAGCTTTCCCCATCGAAGTAAATGACCTGGATATATAGCGTCTTACCATCGTCATAACCTACGCTGTCACTCCAACTGTAATATACGGTCTCATCGACATCACCGCCTGACATTGAACGGTCCACCACATTCGCACAGCTATCCGCATACAGGTACAGGTCATAATCCATACCCGAAGGAACCTGTAATGTCGCCTTGAACTGAAGGTCGTTTCCGAATATACCACCGTCACATTCATCTACATATATCCGGTACCACGCTTCGCCATAGTCGTTGTCCATCGGCCCGGATGTGCAGCCGTCATCGCCGCATATTGTTCCCAAACTATAAGCCGAGCCGCAGGCGGGATTACTATTCAAATTCACCTCACAGCCGTTGTTAGGAATACCGTCACAGTCAGCGTAACCTGATGCACAGCTTTCAATTTGACATATACCGCCCGAACAGGACACTTGCGAGACATGGGGCAGGTCATAACAGCTATAATCGCATGCACCGCAGTTGTGGGGGTCGGAATTAAGATTAATCTCACAGCCGTTGTTAGGATTGCCGTCGCAGTCATAGTAACCTGGTAAACAGCTTTGAATCTGACATACACCGCCAACACAGGACACACTCGAGACATTAGGCAGGTCATAACAGCTATAATCGCACATACCGCAGTTGTAGGGGTCGGAATTAAGATTAATCTCACAGCCGTTGCTTACCTGTCCGTCGCAATCTTCGAAGCCGCTGTCACATCTGTTTATCACGCAGCTGCCCGCGACACAATCGGCAAGTTCGACATGATTTAAATTAAGGCAGTTATTTCCGCAGCTTCCGCAGTTAAGCACGCTGGTTAACAAATCTGTCTCGCAGCCGTTATCGGCATTACCATCACAATTGCCGTAGTCGCCAATACAGGAATTTATCACGCAGCCGCCGGCAACACATACTACATCGGAAACGTAGGGGAGGTCATAACAACTGTAGTAGCACTCGCCGCAATTATAGACATTCGTAAGAAGGTAAACCTCGCAGCCGTTTTCAGGCATCATATCGCAGTCCGCCCAGCCGGGTGGGCAAAAGCCACAATCCGGGTCATAAGGATTGCCGCACTCGAGCCACTCGTTAGCCAAAATCGCTACATCAACAAAATTCACATAACAGTCTCGATTGATATCGCCTGCGAGCTCAGCCAGGCAGGTATAAATCGTAAAGTTTGCGTCACTCAGGTCATAGACTTCACTATCGCAGGCATCGACAATCTGCAGAAAGCATTCCTGCGAATCTTCCGAGGCCACCGGCTGCCAGAGATAGCTTCCCGTATCGTCCAGCGCATTGGCATCGACCATATCCCAGTCCGCACCTGAATTGACGGAATACAGAATATAAACTGTGTCGACGTCGGTACTGGTCCAGAGAATCTCGTAAGAGCTGCCGGCCGCGATATACTCACCGCCGTTTGGCTTTTCGACGGTAATCGTCGGGTCTGCCGAAAGAACACTACAAAACAAAAGAACGAAAAAAATGCCGAAAACAATATTTGCGAACTTCATAATCCTGGCCTCCTGTAACGGTTGTAATATATGCTTAAATTGGTTCCGCTTGGTACCAATAATCATACAAAATTTACCCTTAAATTTCAAGTATTTTCTTAGGGAATCTTTGTCTTTAATTTGTGATTTTTAGCCGCGAAGACACCAAAACACGAAGATTTTAGACCGGATAACGAGATTCCAATTTTGTTTAGGTTGTACTTTCGGTTAGCCCTCAGGTTTATCCTGGGGGGGTTCAAAAATATATAGCCCCCGAATTTATTCGGGGGTTTTGTTCATATAGCCCCGCAATTTATTGCGGGGTTATACTTATTCGGGGGTTTTGTTCTTTTGTTTAGCCTGCGGTTTCACCGCAGGTTTTGTTGTTTATTTTTAACCACGGATTTCAACGACTTTTGTAGATTAAGCTTTGGTGTTGTCTTCTTTAACGTCCTTTTTTCCTTGTGACGCCTCTAGCTTTCCAAAGAAAATATGGTTTATAATCACCACATCGTTTGATTTCAATAATGAATCCATCGTTACGTTGTTGAATTAAATTATATGTTGGTAGATGGTCTTGAGGAGAACCTACATCATAATGACGGACACGGGGCCGCGATTTCTTTTCGGGAAAAGATATTAAGAGATTAGGTATGAATATGAAAGGTTGAGGATAAAAGATCTCTGTCTTATGAGGAAGATCATTCTTTGCCCATCTATATTCGCCTGAAACCATTAATGTTCCGGCTTCCGTTGATCTATGACGATTAATTTTTCGACGAAACCATTTGGAGAAGTAGAATAAAACAGTCAGTATAAACAAACCTGCGCCCGAAAAAAACCATTCCTTATTTTCTCGCAACCATTCTGATATCGATGGCATTAGTTTAAGAATCCTGGTCCGTTATTGTTTAATCTTACAGTATCGTTTTCAAGAAAATGGATTAATCCGTGAAGTTTATGGTCTGTGAAAAGCTTAACGATCGTTTCCCGGAAGATTATTTCGTAAAGCTCAAATATAGAAAAAATATTTTTTGTATCCTCCTAAAAAAGATTAAAAGTGAAATTTTCCATTTTCTTCCTCGTTACTTTTGATTCGTCATTATAAGTAACAAACGGGTTGCTTATGAAAATAAACAAGAAATAACGGAAAGGAGGACAAACCACTTCCACATTCCATTAAAACGGTTATAATTATATCATATGACTTGATTTAATACAACCAAAATACTTCCCCCTGAAATTTTCCTTGACAAACCGCATTTTTCTGACTTAAAGGAAAAAACTCCGTCATTGCGAACGCAGCGAAGCAATCTTCTTTTGCTCATTTGATATTTAGGATTTCGAATTTGTTTAGGATTTCGATATTCGGATTTCGGATTTTCATCCCATATACCGATACACTAATTGTTTTTTTCTTGAACATCTCGCCTTAACTGGTATAATAACTTTGTGTGTTAGCAAACACACGTTGGGAGGATAGTTCCTCAAGCATCGGCCAGCAGGCCAAGTCAAAATATAATTCTTTTGTATTAAGGAATTATCAATGTCTAACAATTTACAAATCCTAAGTTCAAAATCCTTAAGCCCCGCCACTTGTTGGCGGGGTCGTATCGAGCATCGAGTATCTGGCATCGTGCACCGTTTGCTCCTCGCCGCTTGCGGCGGGAGCAGAGCGCGCAAAAAAAACAAAATTATGCAAAACAAAGCCAATTTAAAAAATACTGAAATGACTGTAACTGCCTGTAATATAACTAGTTACGGCAATTTTCTCACCTTTCTCCGCCGAAAAAACAAAGCCAAACAAAGCCAAAACAAAGCCAATTTTGGCCCAAAATTGGCTTTGTTTTACAATGAAATCATAGCTTTTCGGTATGGTTTTTATACTGCTCAAAAATTAAAGTTTTGGTTTTATCAACGAATAATTTATAATAATTTTGAACGGTCATTTTATTGTAATTTGCCGTTATTGGACGATGTATAAGGATGGAAGCGTTGATTATCAGGAACTCTAAAGATACTTTAAAGCTTGCTTATGAAACCAGTTACAAACAATCAGAATGATACCGACCTTCTCGCACGATTCGTTGCAGGCGATGAGGCTGCTTTTCGCATAATCGTAAGACGCTATAAAAACAGCCTTTACGCATTCCTAAGGCGCTTTTTAAACGATAGAAGCCTTATCGAAGACATATTCCAGGAAACTTTTTTGCAAATTTTTACCAGCCGGGAAAACTTCGATACTTCAAGGCCTTTAAGGCCCTGGCTGTTCACAATAGCCGCTAATAAGGCAAAAGACGCACTCAGAAAGCAGCAGAGAAGTACTGCTATGACTATAGGGACCGTAGCTGACAGTGAACAAATGTCTTTCGACGACGTATTAAATTCGATTACCTCGGACAAGGTAGTTCCATATGACAATATGGCAAGAAATGAAACCGCTTCAAGGGTTAGACAGGTTATAGCAAATATGCCGGAAAACCTGCGAGAAATACTGATTTTGGCCTATTTTAATAAATTTTCATACAAACAAATGGCATCCATCCTAAGTATACCTATCGGTACAGTTAAAAGCAGGCTGCATACAGCGGTACACCGTTTTACTAAAGACTGGAAAGAAGCAGTCGGGAGTACGAAGACCAGATGACAGAATTGACAATTGAGCAAAAACAACTGCTATTTGATTATTGTATAGTCATCAGCACAGAACAAGAGGCCGCCGAGGCCGAACAATTAATCTCTTCAAATCCGCAGGCCGCCCGCCTCGTAGAACAAATCAAGGCATCACTCTCACCGCTTAATAGCCTTCAAGAAGAACCTTGTCCTCAGGAATTGGAAGAAATCACGATTTCAAGACTAAAAGACACTGCACGCTCAAGCCGGCTCAGGCTGGAACAGCTTATAGCAGAAGAGCAGGCTCGGCAGGTGACGGAGCCGAGATCCTTCTGGCGACACTTCGCCCGCATACTGTCCACAGCGGCTGTAATATTGCTGGTAGCAGGTATCTATTTTTCACCTCTTCAATACGCCCGCAATAAAGCCTACTGCCAGTCTCAGCTGTACCGCATAGGCCAGGCAATGTCGAGCTATCAGAACGATAATGACGGCCAGCTGCCTTTGGTAGCAGCCGCTGACGGTGCCCCGTGGTGGAAGGTCGGGTTCAAGTCCAAAAGCCCCGAACACCAGTCCAATACCCGGCATATGTGGCTTCTTGTAAAACAAGGCTATATCGAGAATCCGGCTGACTTTTTATGCCCGGGCAAAAAACACTCAACAAAAATAGTTTACGATATGACAAGAGCCGTGCGATATTACGATTTTCCATCAAGAGACCATATAAATTACAGCTTCAGAATAAGATGCCATAAAGCGCCGGCTCAAACCAGCCTGAGCCAAAAGGCCATGCTTTCTGATTTGAATCCGCTGTTTGAAAACCTGCCGGGAAATTTCGAGCAGTTTACACTCGAGCTCAATAAGGAACTTAAAAATCTTAACAGCGTTAATCATCGCCGTCGTGGCCAGAATATTTTGTTCTGTGACGGCCATGTCGAATTTGTAAAAACCCGCTTTGTCGGGGTAGATAAGGACGATATCTTTACACTTCAAAATATCCTTTCCTATAGCGGCTGTGAAACTCCCTCCTGTGAAACCGACGCATTCCTCGCACCGTAAGTTAGTAACTCATATCTCGCAGTTGGGGCGGGGGATTAGTTCAGAAAAAATGTTGCAAAAGAGCGGGGAATTTAGTATTTAGTGTTCAGGATTTAGTCCGCCTAAAGACGGAACTTGAATTTAGGGATAGCTAAATGGCAGGCAAAGGAGAAAAAGGCGAAAAGGGCGGTAAAACGGCTGTCAGGAAAGTGGTCAGCGACTATATAAACACCCTCAGCGAAGAACAGCGAATGCTGATTATCCTTAAAAGGCAGCTGTACGGGGGCGGCTGGGAGCATATGCTCGAGGATTTGCAGAACCGGCTGGACGGAAAGCCCTATATATTCAAGCTGGCGAACAGGATACAGGATGATATCGAGCGGATAGAGCAGATGCGCCAGTTCGAAAAGGAGCAGGATGTTGATTTGGCAGATTACGTTGAAATGGATTGATGCGGTGACGAAAAGAAACATTGCAATATAAAGATTTTGAGAGGATAAAGGACGATGAAGCGAGGTGGATTGATTTTACTGCTGGTAATAATTATGGCAGGTGCTGTCGGCTGTGACGGTGGTAAAAAAGAGGCGGGGATTGAGCTGCAGCAGTTAGTACTTGAGCCTTTGGTCTCGAAGGAGCTTCTTAACGAGGCGGGCCTTGAGATGGTCTGGCAGATCGAGATGCCGATGAAGGTCGGCGAAGAATTAAAGCAATTATATATTGTAGGTGACAGGGTGTATGGTCTTTCAAGCTGCAACTATCTTGCGGCGATTAACAGGAAAACAGGCAGGGTCGCTTTCAGCAGGAGTATTGGAGAGGAGCCTTTTCCAGTTCTTGGATTCAGCCATTTTGAGGATGAGATTTATTCGATTGTCGGCAATAAACTTGTGGAGATGGATTTGGGTTTCGGCGAGGACAGGGTTCAAAAGAGTTTTGACTTCGGAGTTGTGTGTCCTGCGGCGAGGAATAGTAATTACTTTTATATAGGGGGCTCGGACAGGCGAGTGCATACTTACAACGCGAGGAATAAGGTTCAGGTTTTCGAGGCGGCGACGATAAGCGACTCTCCGATTACGTATGTCCTTGCGGACGATGAATACGTAGTTTTTTCGACGGTGGCGGGGGATGTGCTTTGTATAACACCAGACCGGCCAAAACAATTGTGGAAGCAATTTAAGGCCGACGGTGCGATTGTGGGACCGATGGTTAGTGACGGAGTTCGATTAATATTCGCGAGCAAGGATACGAACGTTTACAGCATTGATTTGTTCAGCGGTGAACTCGAGTGGAAGTATCCATCGGGGGCCGTTCTTAAGCAGGGGCCGACAGTAACAACAAGAGTGGTGTACCAATATGTAGAAGAGAGAGGACTGGCAGCGATAGATAAGATAACGGGAGCATTCAAATGGCAAATTGCGGACGGCGCTGGGCTGCTTGCGGAGTCTGGGGGGAAAGCATATGTTATTTCAAGAGAAGGCAAACTCATTGTAATGGATAATACGGAAGGAGAGCGGCTGTATTCGGTGAATCTTATTGGTGTAAGCAAATATGCAGCAAATGTGAATGATTCGAAGATGTATGTAGCAGATGCGAGGGGACGGATAGCATGTCTTCAGCCGATTGAAGAGTAAACAACTGAGAGTTGAGGATGAGGGTAAATTAAGGGAAGAAACAGTTTTTTGACGGAGCGATTTTTATGGAAGTTAGGATAAGGACGGCTTTAATAAGTGTTTCAGATAAGAGGGGGATAGTCGAATTTGCGAAGAAGCTCAGCGGTATGGGGGTTAAAATTATAAGCACCGGCGGGACCGCAAATGTACTGAGAGAAGGGGGCCTTGAGGTTGTGGATGTTGAGGAGGTGACAGGGTTCGGCGAGATGATGGACGGCAGAGTCAAAACCCTGCATCCGAAGATACACGGAGCGTTGCTGGGACTGCGTGACAAGGCTGAACATAAGGCGGCGATGAAGGAACACGGGATAGAGCCGATTGACCTCGTCTGCGTGAACCTTTACCCGTTCGAAGAGACGACAGCGAAAAAGGATTGCAGCTTCGAGGATGCGATAGAGAATATCGATATCGGCGGGCCGAGTATGATTCGGTCGGCGGCAAAGAATCATAAGTTTGTGACGGTGGTGACAGAACCGGCGCAATATGAGAGCGTGATTGAACAGATGGAGGCGAGCAACGGGTGTGTGAGTGCGAGTACGCGAAGCGAGCTTGCACGGGAGGCGTTCGCCCTGACAGCAAGCTACGATGCTGCGATTGCGAGATATCTGAATCTGCGGGCTGGGGTCGAATTCACAGACAGGATTTCAATTTCAGTTAAAAAGGCGGCGTCACTTCGCTATGGTGAAAACCCGCATCAAAAGGGTGCGCTGTATAAGTTAGCACCGAGCGGCGAGGTCTCGGTAAGCAGTACAAAGCTGCTGGAAGGGGGAACGGAGATTAGCTTTAATAACTTTATGGATACGAACGCCGCATTCGAGCTTGTCAAAGAATTCAGTGAGCCTGCGGCTGTGGTTGTCAAGCATTTGAACGCATGCGGGGCTGCAGTCGATGATGACATCAAGGCTGCGTATCAAAAGGCTTATGAGGGTGACGTTGTCAGCGCGTTCGGGGGAATAATTGCACTTAACAGAAAGGTGGACGTTGAGCTTGCGAAAATGATAATGGAATCATACAGCAGGTTCGGCAAGGCCAGAGGTGCAGGGGGATTCTTCGCGGAGGTGATTATAGCACCGGAATTCGAGACTGATGCGGTTGAGGTTATTCGTACGCTGAAGGCGTGGGGCGGCAGGGTGCGGCTGATGGAAAGCGGGCCGATAGAACGAACGAAAATCGATTCGAATGAGTACGACGTACGGTGCGTTGTTGGAGGACTTTTATTACAGAAGCGCGACCTGGCCGGCTGGGAGCCGGAGAATTTAAGATTTGTGACGAAGGTTCGGCCGACAGAAAAACAGCTTGAGGATTTGAAGATGGCCTGGCTCGTTGTCAAGCATACCAAGAGCAATGCGATAGTGCTTGTTAAAAATAAAAAGGTAATCGGTGTCGGTGCGGGACAGATGAACAGGGTCGAGTCGGGCAAAATAGCGATAAGCAAAGCGGGCGAGGAGGCGAAGGAATCTGTTCTGGCATCTGATGCGTTTTTCCCGTTTGCCGATAATGTTGAGAATGCTGCGAAGGCAGGAGTGGCGGCAATAGTCCAGCCGGGCGGTTCGAAAAAAGATGATGAAGTAATTGCAGCGGCTGATAAGCTGGGCGTTGCGATGGTCTTCACCGGCAAGAGGCACTTTAAGCATTAATTCGTATCGAGCGTATCAGTATATGAGTAAACATGAGAAAAGAAAGCCTCCGTTAAAATCGACAGCTGTGCAACATATAATTTGGGGTGTAGTGATTTTTTTGTCATTGTGCTTTCTCTGCTGCTGTAAGGATAAAAATGATATCCCTGAAGAAAGAAATGCAAAAAGCGAAACAGAGCAACTGAGGGCAATTGTTGACGATAAAATCAAGCCGCTGATAGAGGAGGGAAAACTCGTTGGCGTCAGCGTCGGTGTAATCAAAGGTGATGCAAACGCAGTATTTTGTTACGGCAAAATAAGCTCAGATAGTAACCAAACTCCTGACGGGAACACGATATATGAAATCGGCTCAATAACAAAAGTATTCACAACCTTATTGCTTGCCGATGCGGTAGCGAACGGATATGCAGATTTTAATGATACGATTGATAAATTTCTGCCGTCGGGTGTAAATGTCCCAGATTTTAACGGAAGGGGGATAAGGCTGATAGATTTGGCGACGCATACATCGGCTCTGCCGAGAATACCCAGTAATATGAATATATTGGCTGGTTTGAATAATCCGTACTCGCGCTATTCGGAAAAAGAGCTTTACGAGTTTCTTTCGAGTTATAAGCTGCAAAGAGAGCCCGGCGCGAAATGCGAGTACTCGAATCTTGGTGGGGGGCTATTAGGGCACATTCTCGAGCTTGCCGAAGGAGAAAAATACGAGCAGCTCGTGGTAAGTAATATCTGCGAGCCTTTGGGGATGGATGATACGCGGATAACTTTAAGCGAGCAACAGAAAAAAAGGCTCGCACAGGGATACGGGAGGAATCCGCTATGGCCGGCAGACGTCACAATTAAAGTTCCTATGGGCAACTGGGATTTTCTCGTTCTGGCCGGTTGTGGTGCACTTCGCTCGAGCGTTAATGATATGATGAAATTTCTCAGGGCTAATATGGGGATAGAAAAAACGCAGCTTTACACATCGATGGAGAGAACTCACAGGCAAACAAATAAAATAGATGATTCTATGAGAATGGCTCTCGGCTGGCTCATTATGGGTTCGGAGGACAGCGATAAGGATATAATATGGCATAATGGCGGAACAGCCGGTTATCACAGCTTTATTGGTTTCAATTCAAAGTATCAGGCAGGTGTGGTAATTCTCAGTAATACTGCAGCATTTGAAGTTGATAGTGCCGGCTTTAAGATTCTCTTTGAGATTATAGAAAAAAGCCGTGATTTGCATGCTGAGAAACAAAACTAGAAGAAAAGTATTCGCAATTTGGTTGGCGATGTTAATTTTTTTATTTAGAAGGTGATTTTGAATTCGGTGCAGGTGGGGTCGGGGGGTAGGTCCTCAATCTTTGTATCATGAATGTAGCCGGTAAAGGATTCAGTGATATCATTCAAACAAGCCTCGATGTCCTGCGCACCTCCCTGGGCGAGCATTTCAACAGTACCATCACGTAAGTTGCGAACATAACCGGCAAGTCGGTAACGCTGAGCAATTGAATTGGCTGTGAAGCGAAAACCGACGCCCTGAACAGAACCAATAAATATAATCCTCTTTGCAACCATCTTTTCGTATTGCGTAATCGAAACTCGTTTACTAGACAAAATAATGCAAACTTAACATGATACAAACGAACAATTATTTTGCAAGGCAGTACTATATAATTTTATGTACAAGCGGAGGGCAAATTGCTGTATAATTGTACTCTAATTATTTGATTTCAAGACCGTAGCAATGGCAAAAAGGACAAAAAAACAGATAGAAAGAGAAGAGCAGATATACCAGCTTGCGACATTAGCTGCGGGCAGGTTCTCGCTGCAGGAGGTGCTCGATAGATTGGCTGAGGCGGCTGTCAGGATAACAAAGGTGAAGGCGTGCTCGATACGGCTGTTAGATGAAGAGGCAGGCGAGCTGCAGATGCGAAGCACGTACGGGCTGAGCGAAGAGTACCGCAATAAAGGGCCGGTAACAAAGGATGACCCCGTGATAAGCCAGGCCTTCGCCGGCGAGGCTGTGGTGCTCGACGATATGCGGGTGGACGGCAGAGTCAAATATAAAGATGCGACAATCAAAGAAGGACTTGTCAGCCAGCTTACGGTAGCGATGCGGTTCAGGGACAAGGCGATAGGCGTGCTTCGTTTGTACAGTCCCAAGCCGAGACGGTTTTACGAGGATGATATCGCACTGGCAAGGTCGGTTGCGAGTCAATGTGCGGTGGCGATAACCAATGCAAGACTTTATACCGAAGTGGTCGAGGGAGCAAAGATGGCTGAGCAGGTTCGATTAGCTGCAGCTATTCAGCGAAGAATGATACCGCAGGCTGCGCCGAAAATTAAAGGGCTCGATATAGCGGCCAAATACATACCGTGTTTCGAGGTTGGTGGTGACTTTTACGATTTTGTAAAGGTCGGTGACAACCAGCTTATGGTTACTATCTCGGATGTTATCGGCAAGGGTGTTCCGGCGGCGCTGATGATGGGACTGTTCAGAGGAGCGTTAAGGGCTTATACGAGCAGCGAATGCGGGCAGGGGACAATCAGGAATATAATCGGCAAGCTTAATAAGACGGCCTGCGGTGAGTGCAGGGACGGCGAATTCATATCGCTGTTTTATGCGATTATCGATGCTGAAAAGAAACAGCTTACTTACTGCAACTGCGGGCATGAGCCTACTGTTTTAATAAGGGGCGAAGAGATTTTGGACCTTGATAAAGGCGGGCTGGTGCTCGGTGTGGATGAGGAGGCAGAATTCAAGGTTGAGACAGTCAAGCTTAAAAAAGGTGATTGCCTTCTGTTTTATACAGACGGATTAATAGATGCGGCTGATTTTGACGGTCGGCTCTGGGGCAGAGAGAGGATGCTCGATGCGGTAAGGAACAGCTGTGAGGATAGGGCAGAGCAGATAATAAAGAAAATGCTCGGCTACAGGAGAAGATTCACGGGACTTGCAAGTCAGATTGACGATACGAGTATTATAATAGTGAAAGTAGATGAATAGCTTATGGCGAGGCTTGTGGTGACAATAGACGGCCCTGCGGGAAGCGGCAAGAGTACTGCTGCAAGACTGCTGGCGAACAAGCTCGGTGCGAGCTTTCTTGATACAGGAGCGATGTACCGAGCAGTGACATTGGCAGCGATGCATAAAAGAATTGATATGAGCGAGGAGGCTGAGCTGGTCAAGGTATTGGACGATACCGATTTCAGATTCGAATCGCAAGAGGGCGAGATGGTAGTTTTCGTTGACGGCGAGGATGTTACCGAACAGATACGCCGGCCGGAAGTGACAGTGCATGCAAAATTTCCCTCGTCATCAGAAAAAGTACGAGACAGACTCGTACAAATGCAGAGAGATTTTGCCCAAAAGCAAAAAAGGATTATCACCGAAGGCAGAGACCAGGGGACGGTTGCCTTCGCTGATGCGAACGTGAAGTTTTTTTTGACGGCTAATGTGGACGAGCGTGCAAGGAGGAGACAGGCGGAGCTTTTGAGAAAGGGGATTAACAAGAGCATAAAACAGATACGCAGGTCAATCGAGAAAAGGGACAACAGCGACGAGGGCAGGGCGGTCGGGCCTTTGGTTGCGGCTAAAGATGCAATTGTTGTGGATACTACTTATATGGACGTTGATGAGGTCGTCGAGAAGCTTTTGGAGATAGTTAAAAAGCAATGCTCGTAGAAAGAATTAAAAATGTGTGGTACGAGATCTCACGAATCGGGTGCATCATTTTTTGCAGGTGTTTTTTGCGGCTGGATGTAAAAGGTATAAAGAATGTCCCCAAAAAAGGCGCTCTTTTATTAGTGAGTAATCATCAAAGCTATCTCGACCCGATATTTTGCGGCCTGGCTTTGCGGCGGCATTTGTTTTACCTCGGCAGAGATACTCTTTTCCACAACAAATATTTCCGGCTTCTTTCTTATTCACTTAATGCACTATCCGTACGCAGGGAACAGGCAGACGTCACGGCTATAAAAGAAATTTTAAACAAGCTTAAGCGAGGCTGCGGCATTGTTCTTTATCCCGAAGGCACGAGGACTCGAGACGGCAGGATAGCCGAATTCAAGCCTGGGGCGGCCCTGTTGTGCAAGCGCGGTGGGGCGGTGATAGTTCCGGTTGTCCTTGAGGGTGCTTTCGAGTGCTGGCCAAGATTCAAAAGGCTCTTTTATTTCGGCAGTAAGGTCACAGTTCGTTATGGCAAGCCGATAACTTCGCAGCAGGCTAAAAAAATGAGCTGCAGGCAGTTAGCAAAATTTCTGACAGAGAAGCTCCGTGAAATGCAGAGTGAAGTTCGCAGCGAGCTGGGCAAAGAGCCGTTCGAATACAACATAAAGTAATATATCCATTTTTGAAGGTTAAATTTCAATGAAGGTAATGGTGGCAAAAGAGTGTGGGTTCTGTCACGGTGTCGAGGACGCAATCAGTATGGCAGAGAAGGTTCTCGCAGAAGAAGGACAGGTTTATAGCCTCGGGCCAATCATACACAACAAAGATATGGTAAAGAAACTGGAAGAGAAAGGGCTGAAGACCGTTGACAGCGTGGAAAAAATCGAAAAGGGGACGGTGTTGATACGTTCCCACGGGATTGCCCCGAAGCATATAGAAAAAATAAAGAAAAAGGGATTGAAAATTGTAGATGCCACGTGCGTGCTGGTAAAACGTGTTCAGCAAATAGCTAAAGAGCTTGAAAAAGAAGGTTATGAGGTTGTGATTGTCGGTGACGAAAACCACCCTGAGGTTCAGGGCGTTATGGGTTGTGTGGAAAAGGTTGTTGTTATCGGCGACGAAAAAGATTTGCATAAGCTGCCTAAAGATAGTAAGTTAGGCGTTGTGTGCCAGACGACGCAGAGCACCGAGCACTTCGAGAAGATGGTCGCAAGAATAGCAATGCAGGGCTTTTCTGAGCTTAAAGTCATAAATACATTGTGCAAAGAAGCTATAAAAAGACAAAAGGCAGCGGTGGAACTATGCAAAAAAGTCGATATAATGTTTGTCCTTGGCGGGCTGGAAAGTGCGAACACCCGAAAGCTTGCAGAGCTTTGCAAGAAATATAATAAGCAGACGTTTCACTTGCAAAACTGGCAGGAATTTGATAAAAGAGTGATTTCCGGCAAACATTCGGCAGCTATAACGGCAGGTGCATCGACGCCGAGCTGGATAATCGACGAGTTCGCTGAAAACCTGTCGGCGATTGATACCGGGACATAACACCAATTGCTGAAACGCCGGCTGAATAAAAAAGTGTTTGAAAAATATGTCGGCTGCGTGGGCCGATTAAGATTTTTTTTATTAACCTTAATTTTTTGTTAGTTGTTGGCCTGTCGGCGTAAATGTGCGGCGCGGTCAGGTGTAAAAAAGACTGCACAGGGGAAATTAATTTATGGTAGACAGAAATATAATTAACAAATTGGGATTAACAAGGGACAATCTCGACAAGCAGGTCAGTGAAATGTTTACGGAGGAGGATAACAAGTATCTCGAAAAAGTGCTCGAAGCAAAGGTGGACTCCCGGCTGCCGGGAACTATCCTGAAGGGCAAGATTGTATCGCAGATTGGCAACGATGTGATAATCGAGGTTGGTTTGAAGAGTGAAGGTGTAGTGGACGTGAGCGAATTTGACAGTCCCGACGAGATTGAGCCGGGCAGGGAAATCGAGGTTCTTCTCGAGGATTTGGACACCGAAGGAGGCCTTATTCCTCTCTCGAAGCGCAAGGCCGACCGCATCCGGGGCTGGGAATATATTATCAATACCAAAAAGGAAGACGACATCGTTACCGGTAAAGTAATCCGTCGTATTAAAGGCGGCCTGCTCGTCGATATTGGTGTTCCGGTTTTTTTGCCTGCGTCACAGGTCGATATACGAAAACCCGGTGACATTAGCAGATTCATCGGTAAAGAGATTAAATGTAAGATTCTCAAGATTGATGTTGAGGGCAGAAATATCGTAGTGTCACGGCGGAAGCTCATCGAGGAGCAGAGACGCGACAGTAAGGAACAGATTCTCGAAGAAATCGAAGTCGGCCAGCTTCGCAAGGGTGTCGTGAAAAATATCGCGGACTTCGGGGTATTCGTGGACCTGGGCGGGCTCGACGGGCTTCTGCATATATCAGATTTGAGCTGGGGCAGGATATCACATCCGTCCGAGATACTAAAGCTCGACGACGAGATAGAATGCGTTGTTATCGGAGTCAATAAGGAAAAAGAGAAGATTTCGCTGGGACTGAAACAAAAGACACCAAGTCCCTGGGAAGACGCCGAACAGAGGTATCCAATTAATGCGCGTGTCAAAGGTAAAGTTGTGAATATTATGAATTACGGCGTGTTCGTCAGGCTGGAGGATGGGATAGAAGGGCTCGTTCATATAAGCGAGATGAGCTGGACGAAGCGACTGAACCACCCGAGCGAGATGCTGAACCTCGGTGATGAGATAGAAGTAATAGTACTCAGCGTCAACAAGGAAAAGCAGGAGATATCGCTCGGCCTGAAACAAACAGAGACAAATCCGTGGACGGTGGCATCCCAGAAGTATCCGCAGGGAACAATTGTCACGGCAGCAGTTCGCAGTGTCACCAATTTTGGAGTATTCGTGGAAATAGAAGAGGGGATACACGGGATGATACATATTTCAGATTTAAGCTGGACACGGAAATATAATCATCCGAGCGAAGCGGTTCAGAAAAGTGACGAGATAAAATGCGTTGTTCTCGAGGTTGACCCTGAGAAGCAGCGGATTTCACTCGGTGTCAAGCAGATGACAGAGGACCCGTGGTCGCGGGCGATACCTGAAAAGTACATTCCAGGCCATATCATCAAAGGCAAGATAACAAAAATAACCAACTTTGGTGCGTTCGTAGAGCTTGAGCCTGAACTTGAGGGACTCTTACATATTTCAGAACTTGCCGACCATAAGATAGACAAGCCCCAGGACATAGTCAAGGAAGGCGACGAGGTTGAGGTGAAGATTCTGAAAGTCGAGCCGGAGAGCCGCAAGATAGGTCTAAGCCTGAGACGGGCCCAGTGGGCGGCAGAAGAGCACGAAGGCTCGGAAGAAACAAAACCTGCAGTGGTTGAAACCGTCCTTTCAGAAACCGAATCAGAAAAAGAAACAGAACCACGAGCAGGTGAGGCTGAAACCGCAGAAGACAAAAAGAAAGAGAAAAAAGCAAAGGCCGGCAAAAAAGACGCTAAGAAAGAACAACAGGATACAGAAGCCAAAGCAGAAGAGCCTGCTGAAGGCGCTCCGCAAATGCAGGCAGAAGCAAAGGCCGAAGCCGATACTGATAAAGAGAAAAAGCAAGAAGAACCACAAAAGATTCAAACAGAGCCTGTTGAAGAGAGCATAAAAGACGAAAGTGAAAAGTCCGGTAAGAAAGACGAAGCCGATAACGAAAAAACCGCTGAAGAAGATACGGAGCAAAATGAGTAGAATCAAGAAATAGGCACTACTAACTGAAGCGAGATTTTTCAGCAAATAACAGCCGTAATTATAAACTTACGGCTGTTTTTTTATTCTTCATTGAGCAATATGGGACATTTTCAGCTTTGCGGAAATTAAACCAAAGCAGCCTTTTAGCCGATTAATTTTAACAGTTACATCAGGGATTGTTACCGGTTGCTCAACAATGAATTTTGATTTGCAATAATTTAATCAGCCATTGTGGTCAGAAGCTTTGAGGCTTCGGGCCCGGCAGGAGAGTGAGCCATCGCATTCGATTCTACAATAAAAGAATATCTCGGGGAAATAGACAGAGCGCCGCTGCTGACAGCCCAGCAGGAACAGGAGCTTGGCAGCCGCATAACAAAAGACAATGACCCTGTTGCCAGGGACCGCCTTGTTCGCAGTAACCTTCGCCTCGTAGTTAACATCGCTAAGAAATATGCCGACCGCGGTTTGAGCTTGGGCGATTTAATTGAGGAAGGCAACCTTGGCTTGATAAGAGCTGTTGATTACTTCGATCCCAAGCGAGGTACGAGATTCAGCACCTATGCGGCGTGGTGGATAAAACAAAGCATCAAACGTGCCCTCTTGATGAACGTTCAGCCGATACATATACCGACATATATGGTGTCGCTGATAAACCATTGGCGCCACACAGCAATCGAGCTTGAGAATAAACTCGGCAAAGAACCTGAAATAGAAAAAATGGCTGATATTATGCAGGTATCTGTCCGCAAGGCTAAGGTTATTCACCAGATAGTAAAGATTGTCAGCTCCCTGAGGGAAAGCAGCGGCGAACAGACAGAAGAAGACCATGCTTTCGGAGAAGACCTTGCAGATGATAATGGCAGTAAGCCGGGGGCTAGGCTGGAAGAAAACGAAGAGAAGGCAAAGGCTTTAAGACTGCTGGACAGGATTGCACCGAGAGAGGCAGGAATATTACGACTTCATTACGGCCTGGATGGTCATAAGCCTCTGACGCTGAAACAAATCAGTGAAAAACTGGGTCTGACAAGAGAGCGAATCCGACAGATACAGCGAGAAGCACTTAATAAGCTTTACGAATATATGAACGAATAGCAATTTTATTCGGCAAATCAAAACTTGCATTTCTACTCTGTTCCATTAAGATAATCGACAGTTGGATAGTGTATCAAAACAAGCCCATTAGTTGGCAGGGAAGGTAACTATATGTCAAATAAAGTTGCAGATTTAGGGCGGTTTATACGTGATGTGCCGGACTGGCCGAAAAAAGGGATACTTTTCCGCGACATAACACCGCTTTTGGGAGAGCCTAAAGCGTTTTCGGCGGCGGTTGATGCGCTGTGTTCGGACTTCAGGGACAAAAACGTCGATTACGTTGCAGCGGTCGAGGCCAGAGGATTTATATTCGGAGCGGCTGTTGCAGAAAGACTCAGTGCCGGCTTCGTGCCGATAAGAAAGAAAGGCAAGCTCCCCTCGGCAACCGAGTCGATTACTTACAAGCTTGAGTATGGCAGCGATACCCTTGAGGTTCACAATGATGCGATTGATAAAGGCTCGAATGTCTTGATGGTCGATGATTTGCTCGCGACAGGAGGAACAATGGCAGCGGCGTGTGAGCTTATCGAGAAAATAGACGGGAAAATTGCAGGAATCGCTTTCCTAATAGAGCTTAGCGAGCTTGGGGGCAGAGAAAAACTGAGCAAACATAAGATTCTAACAGTCCTGAAATATTAGACACAAAGAAAAGAAGTGAATCATATTTCTTTCAGGGCGGTTACAATTCTGTCATTGTTCTGACAGTCCTTTTCGATTTTTATTTCATCAAAGCAGGCAGTTTTTTCAAGCAATTCTTTCACGGTGGGGCCCTGACTGTAACCAATCTCCAGTATCAAAGCGGCGTCAGGATTTAGGAAATCACAAACCTTTTCCGTAATTTTTCGATAGGTATCGAGACCGTCGTCACCGGCGTAAAGGGCAATCTTCGGCTCGTAATCCTTTACATTCCTGCCGAGAGCCTCGTACTCGGGGCTGCTGACATAAGGGGGATTGCACACAATAAGGTCAAACTTTGCGATATCAAGCTGAGCAATCAGAGGGTCAAATAAATCGCCGCAGAGAAGTTTAATCCGATTTTTAAGGTTGTGCTTTTCAACGTTTTTAGCGGCAATATTAAGTGCAGCATCGGATATGTCGGTAGCAATGATATCGACTGAGGGAACATTTTTGGCGACAGCTACAGCTATACAGCCGCAACCTGTGCAAAGGTCGCAGACAAGTTTTTTTGCGCTGCGAGAACGCAGAAACTCGACGGCACGTTCGACAAGCATCTCAGTTTCAGGACGGGGAATCATACAGTCAGGCGAAATGTTGAATTCTAAAGAGAAAAATTCAGTTTTTCCTGTAAGATAACTTACAGGCTCATGTTCTGAAGCCCTTTTAACCAGCTTGTGCAATACGTCTAATTTATCCTTAGGAACAGTTTTGTCGAACTGGGTGTATAAATCAATACGATTAAGCTGCAAAACATTACTTAAGAGAAGTTCCGCACTGAGGCGTGGCGAATCGATTTTTTTATCAGTGAAGTAATCGATAATCCAGTTGAGCAGCTTCTGAATTGTCCACTCAGGCATCTTTTTCTAATCTTCCAGCGGCTCGAAATCATCTTTTGACGCCCCGCATTCAGGGCAGGTCCAGTCATCAGGCAAATCTTCTAATTAAGTTCGAGGCTGGTCGCCGTTATCTGTTTCGAATTTTTTTGGGTGTTATATTTATCTGTTGATAGTGCACTGGTATTTTTTCATAGCTTTGTCTCCTTTTAACTAGCTTTCTTAGCTTTCGAGCAAATTCATTTATAAAGCTTGAGATGGTCATTCAGAATTACAATATGGCTTTGCTCTTCTTTGATTACCTTTTCCACCTTTTCTTTTCCCGCCTTTTGCGGCACGAACTCTCTGAGCCCAAGGTAGAAAACGATTGAGTCCTTCTCAGCCTGTATGGCTTTGTTGAATACCTGCTCGACCGTTTCGCCTCCAATGATGTGCTGGTTTATATCTGCCTTGGGATTAAAAACGTGTCCGTCTGCAGTCGCATACAGATAAAGCATGCCCTGGTCGTCGGGGTCGTAAACAGCAGACTCTTTTTCCCGCTCGGTGAGCTGATTTTTCATCTCGGTAAAGAGTTGCTCGTGCTTAACTTCCATATCAGCAAGGTCAAGCAGGAATCTTTTAGTCTTCTCACCCGAAACGATACCTGCAGCTTTTTTATAGAATTTTATTCCATTCCTTTCAATCTGAACGGCCATTTCGAGAATTTCTTCGGCATTAAATGTCAGGCTCATATTTATCCTTTCCATAATCCGTGGACATTGCAATGTTCTCTGGCAGCGATGTTTTTTGCTTCAATGCAAAACGTAGCTTCCGGCGCGTCGCCAGCCTTCAGGAATTGACGATAGGTTTTTCCGTCTGCGATAATTTCAATCCACTCGATGTGGTGCTTTTCCTCCATCGGGTGCGGCACGGAGCCGATTTTCACCTTCACACCTCCGTCGACCTTTTCAATAACGGGGACGTGCTTTTCCTTGCCTTCGTCGGCGGTCTTTGCAGTGAGGTTCTTCATAGGCTGGCCGCAACAGACAAGCTCGCCCACACCGGTATGGAGGACCTCGACGATATTACCGCAGACTTCGCATTTATATATTTGAAGGCTTTCAGTCATAATCATTCTCCTTAGAGTAATCTTTTACTATTATAGTTTCTGAATTTTCATTTTATCAATTGTTTTATTGCTTCAAGGCAACCGTCATAATCCGGCTCGTTAGTTATTTCGGACACAATCTGCTTATAACGAATAACTCCTTGCTTGTCGATGATAAAAATCGCTCTTGCGAGCAGCCGAAGCTCTTCGATAAGCACGCCATAGGCTTTGCCGAAAGAGGCATCGCGGTGGTCCGAAAGTGTCTTGAGATTTTGAATACCTGCTGCGCCGCACCATCTTTTCTGCGCGAAGGGCAGGTCCATACTTATCACAAGCACAGCTATTTCTTCGCCCAACTCTGCCGCCTTTTCATTGAACTTTCTTGTTTCTCTGTCACAGACCGACGTATCAAGGGAAGGTACAGAGCAGATTATCAGCGTTTTGCCGGCAAAAGATGATAGCGTTATCGCATTAAGCTCGTTATCTGCAACTTCGAAGTCGGGTGCCTTTTGACCGATATCCACCGCGGTGCCTGAAAGCGTTAAGGGCTTGCCCTTCATTGTCACCTGCGTTTTTTCCCGGGCCATTTTGCCCTCCATTTCTTTATTAAAAGTTCGTTGCTTCGAGCTCGAAGTGCGCTTTAGGATGCGCACAGGACGGGCAAACCTCGGGCGGCTCCGTTCCTTCGTGCACGTAGCCGCAATTCCTGCAGACCCATCTGACCTTGTTTTCGCGTTTGAAGACTTTTCCCTGCTCGATGTTTCTGACCAGCTTGATATATCTGTCTTCATGGCGTTTTTCCGCCACCGCTATCTTTCTGAAAACCGCAGCTATTTCAGCAAAGCCTTCCTCGTCGGCTGTCTTGGCAAAGCCTGGATACATTTCTGTGTTCTCATAATGCTCTCCAGCGGCAGCGGCTTTGAGGTTATCAACGGTCTTGCCTATAACACCCGCTGGAAAGGACGCAGTAATTTCTGCTTCTCCGCCTTCGAGAAATTTGAACTCGCGCTTTGCGTGCTCTTTTTCCTGGTTCGCAGTTTCCTCAAAGATGGCAGCTATCTGCTCGTAACCTTCTTTTCTGGCCTGGCTGGCAAAATAGGTATATCTGTTCCTTGCCTGCGATTCGCCTGCGAAGGCGGCAAGAAGGTTCTTTTCCGTTTGTGTTCCTTTCAGATTCATATACTATCTCCTAATACCAATATTTTTTATCTCCGTATTTTAGCTTTAACTACTAGTTTTTTTCAGGCACGATTCACAAAAACCTTCCATATATACAGTTGTTCTGATGACCTTGAACTTTCGTTCGATTTTTTTTGGTATCCTTATATTCTCAAACGGCTTGTGCTTAAAGTCAAAAATTTTTTTACATTTAACACAGATAAAATGCTGGTGTGTATCGATGTCGGCGTCGAATCGTTTGGGCTGGCCTGTGCCTTCGACCACGATAGCCAGGCCGATATCAGCCAGGGTGAGTAGCGTTCTGTTGACGGTATCGAGCGATATTTCAGGGTACTTTTCCCGCAGCCTGCGATGCAGCAAATCAGCAGTAGGGTGGTCTTTAGCTGCCGCAAGGGCGATGTAAATTGCGGTTCTCTGCGGCGTTATTTTCAGGCCGAGCCGCCTGCATTCTGCCTTGAATTTTTCAACCTTCCAGTCCAGTTTGGCATTAATTTTTCTATATTCATTCTTCATAGGATTTACTACTATATAGGATTAAATCTTGTTCATCAATAGAAAAATTAAAGAAAATATAGTATTTTTCAAATTTTTTAAAGCAAGACAAAATAATTCGTTACCCCCTGTAAACTAATAAAAATTTGCATTTAGAGAGGCAAATCACGTTTTCGCCAGACGATTGCACCGGCAAGTGTTGTAACAATTGTAACAGCGGCCAGCACAGACATATCGCGTACAGGCCAGGCGGATTCGTACAAAATCTTCTGTGGGTCAACATAACGAAATAACGAAAAAGGCTCAAGATACCTGATAAAAGACACCCATTCTGAAAAAAGGTCAATAAAGTAGTTAGCCACTAAAAAGGTAACAGCCGTTCCCACAGCCCGGCCGCGGCTGCGAAAAGATGCAGCACAGAGCAATGAAACACCACCGGCAGAGGCAGCAAGCAAAGAGCCGTTCGCAGCCGCCCTGAAAAAAGGAAATAACGGAATATCCTGGCCAAAGTCGTATATACTCGTCCCGACTACAGTACCGAGAAACATCAGAGCAACCAATGCGAACATTCCGGCAAATGTAAGAATAACAGTACAAATATAAACCTGTGTTTTCGTGATTGAACGGCTCAGAATCAATTCCATATTCCCGCTCTGCACATGGCCGGCAAGAAGGCCTGTAGGCACACTTACAGCAAAAATCATATATAGTGCCAGAACAAGGGGATGAATGTAGGCAATTGCTATGATGCCGGTAATATTTCCCATCTGCAGCATATCACCGCCTACAGAAGCCTTTAAAATTGATGGCATCATTTCGAGAAAAGACATAAGGGCTTTTATACGCTCATTGTCGTGATACATAGCGCAGTGAAGAACCTGTATGATAAAAATTAGAAAGCCAAGTAGAAACCACATAAATAAAATACGCCGCAGCCAGAAAAATAGTAGAGCAAAAGGAAATGAAGGTCGGCGGCCAGAATTCATAAAGGCTTTTCCTTTCTTTCAATATTACCACTATAATACTGGATAAAGGCCTCTTCCAGGGAAGTCTGGGCAGTTGCAATACGGGTAGTCGGAAACTGTGATACCCATTTCAGCAGGGGGTCAACGTTGCCCTGATAAGCAATATGAAGCATCTCATTTTTTCGCTGAATCAGCCGAACGCCGGGCATTTCGTCAACCGGCGGGTCGGGTACATTTCTGCCGTGAACAAACCAGACCTTCAACTGCCTCTGGCCCTGTTGAACGATTTTTGAGATTTCTGACAGCTCGACCAAAAGACCTTCACGTAAGATGCCGGCCCTGCTGCAAACCGCGGAGACCTCGCTTAGGTCATGCGATGAAAGTAAAACCGCAGCGCCGTTATCAGCAGCTTCACGAATAAGCTCATGCACTGTCTGGCTTACGAGTGGGTCAAGCCCGATTGTAGGTTCATCAAGTATCAACAAATCGGGCTCATGCTGAAAGGCGTAGATAACGCCGACCTTCTGCCGATTGCCCTTTGAAAGGTCCCATACCGGTCTGTCCAGATCCAGCTCAAGCCTTTCAGCGAGCTGTTTACGTCTGACTTTTGCACGAGCATTGTCACCCAGGGCGGCAAGGACATCCAGTGAACGCCGAGCTCGAAGAGACCGCCATATTCGAAAATCACCCGGAAGATAGCCGATGCGATTATGCTGCGTTGCCATGCTGGCCTTAACCCTCTGCTCCAGCACTCGGACATACCCACTTGTCAGTTTTAGAAGCCCCATTATGCAGCGAATTGTAGTGGTCTTGCCCGAACCGTTCGGGCCGAGATAACCAAAGATTTTACCTGGCTCTATGTCAAAGGATACATCCTCGATGCCTCGGTGCGAACCATACCATTTTGTTAGAGCCCTGATTTCCAACGCCGGCATTATCAGCTCTCCTTTTCAGAGTCGTCGACAATACTCCTATAAGACTGACAATTATAAAAACAGTTTTAGTGTAATTATTTTATTTCAATTTGTAAAGACTGCGTTTTAATTATAGAGAAACTATTGCTGTTAAACAACTTGACTAACAGGTGTTTTTCTGTTATACTTATTGAATGTTACTGCAAAGAAGCCAAATATTCTTAAATCTCCGTAATATTGTGGAGTCTTTATGAAAACACATAAAAAAGCGATAAGTTTGAGTCTGATTCTATTTCTGATAGCATTTTTGTTCTCATTCGCGCTGGCAAAGCAGGGTAACATCTATCGCGAAGGCGATAATAATGCTCTGGACATAAGTTTTTATCAACCGCCTGCGGACACCGAAACTTATCCAAATATTAAAGGTAAAAGTGTTAGAAATGTAATCCTGCTCATCGGTGACGGGATGAGTTTTAACCAGTTTTCCATTGCGCGTATTAAAGGAGCCGGCCTGGATGGTAAATTGTATATGGAGAAACTTCCTGTAACAGGGATAATGCGAACACATTCAGCAGACAACATCGTTACGGACTCTGCTGCGAGCGGGACGGCCCTGGCCTGCGGGATAAAAACAAATAATAAAATGCTCGGTGTGGCACCGGACAAGACCAAATATAAAACGATTCTCGAAGCAGCCAAAGAAAATAAAATGAAAACGGGATTAGTCGTAACCTCAAGAATAACCCACGCAACGCCTGCCTGTTACGCCGCGCATGTGCGACACCGCGATATGGAAAGACGAATTGCGCCACAAATGATTGAAAATAATAAAGTCAATGTCCTGTTCGGCGGCGGAAGAGACTACTTTTTGCCCAGAGGCGTTCCCGGCGGCAGAAGAAGAGATGAAAGAAATCTCATAAAAGAGGCTAAAAACCAGGGCTATTCGTATATTGAGAATAAAGAGCAATTGAAGAATGCAAAAGGGCCTTTCGTGCTGGGACTTTTCCAGGTAGGGGACTTGACAACAAGAGAGCCTGAGCCCTCACTGGCTGAACTTACAAAAAAAGCAATCGAAATACTCAACGTAAAAGAGCAGAAGAGAAAAACATTTCTCGAAAATATAATCACCGGAATACTAAATTTGTTGTTCTTCAAAAGTTCAAATGAAGAACCCGGCTTCTTTATGATGGTCGAGGGCAGCCAGATCGATTGGGCCTGCCACGATTATGAATCTGACAGAGTTATAAGGCTGACGCTTCTTTTCGATTTGGCGGTTAAAGAAGCAATAAACTTTGCAATAAAAGACAAACACACCCTTGTCATAGTAACAGCGGACCACGAAACGACAGGATTAACAATAAACGAGGCCAAGGAAGGCATGGACCTGGAATTATTATGGGCGGTGGACAGAGCTCACAGGAGGGGTACCGACGGCCATACCGGCCAGCCGGTCGCCGTTTTCGCATTCGGGCCGAGAGCCGAAGTCTTCAGCGGCGTTTATGACAATACCGACATACCTAAAAAAGTCGCAAGACTGCTGAATATAACCGATTTCCCCCAAAAACTCGATGAAAATTAAACGCACCTCACCAGCGGCCGGCTGCGAGAATAAAGCCGGAAAAATTTTATCAAAAAATTACCAAAAAAAAGTTGAAGTGCATAACAGGAGGTGAAATAATAAGGATGTTATTTATAATCTCAGGATTTAAAATACATGGGTGTGTTTTTGAAAGGAGAAGCTATGAAGAAGTGGATTTCGCTTTCAGCTGTAGTTTTATTTAGTACAAATGTGTGGGCTCTGACCACATTGGGCCCGCCCAAAGCGGACTTGATGAAAGGAAGATTCTCACTCGGAGTCGACTATATATATGGCAAGCAGGACGTTCAGCTGAACCACGGCTTATCGCCGACAGGGGGACCGAAAATGACCATTGACGGGATGAAGGTAAATTCTGTCGGAGTGAGGTTGGGCTACGGTCTGATGGATAATTGGGAGGCTTTTATAAGTACGACAGGCGGAAGCATCAGAGGTTCGGAATCTGGCGGATTTAGTTTTAACAGCAGCAACGGTTATTCGCTGGGCTTCGGCACCAAAGCGACCTTTGGCCGATATTACGATATGGACTG
This sequence comes from uncultured Pirellulales bacterium, assembly GCA_964493425.1. Taxonomy (GTDB): domain Bacteria; phylum Planctomycetota; class Phycisphaerae; order Sedimentisphaerales; family Anaerobacaceae; genus CAYLMG01. Next base: position 13,818 of record CAZBMW010000011.1, on the reverse strand, counting down.
GGGCGGCATCTTCCAGATACTTTGGGCGAGTATGGACGGCAAGACAAGAGCAGGCGCAGCCAGCTGGTCCTCCCACGCCAGTCTTTATGAAATCCAGTTGGCTATAGGACCGACTTATCAGCTTAATGACAAAGTGGCACTTTATGGCGGCCCGTTCTTCCATATACTTGACGGCAGATTTTCTGCGAAGCGAAGGACAACACCGGCCAGAATCTCTTATGACCTTGACCAGGGAAGCTACTTCGGCGGATATATAGGTGCAGCCTTTGATATCACTAGAAATACCGACTTCTGTATTGAATATCAGCATACCGCAACCGCTGATGCAATTGGAATGAGTATGAAATACAAGTTCTGATTTTGTTAACAGATTTTTTGTTAACAACTTTGCAAAGACACTTCTTAAGCGGAGAAGAAGAGAGGCTCTGTCTAAACTACGCTCAAGCTGTTGAATATAATGATTATTGTCGTCTGTCTTTTGTTAATAGGCTCTTACTTTCTGGACGTAGGGAGTTTCTGGTCACCGACGGATACCTAGTATGGACACTGCGATGCTGGAGGCTAGATTATCAAAGGATTTAATGTCGGTCTAATCGAGGTTTTTCCATACGCCGTCGGAGTGAACAAGATTGAGATATTTTTTCCTTTCTGCTCTGGGCTTCGCAGAGTCTGTAAGGTTCATTACAATCGGTGTATCCGGCTGAACGTATCTTGCAACACATTTTTGGTTTAATGGTTTTGAAAAACCGCATTTTACAAGCATAAGAAGGTTTATCGTCACTATCTCCAAAAACAGGTAATCGCGTGAAAGAAAACTCTTGATTGTTGTAGACAACTTTTATATAATTATCGGTGTTTGACCAAGAGTTGTGACTTTTAAACATTCAAATAAAATTTATTAAATATAAAAATTGATTTAGGAGGATGGAAAATGAGCATACGAATAAGATACATACTAATAATGATTCTTGTGCTGGTGGTGACTTTTTGCGGTCTTGTTCAGGCAGTGCCGCGCTCTGATAACTTTGATGACAACTCGAAAGGTTCAATGTGGGGATGGTTCTGGATAGGTGAAGGACCTAGCACAGCTTGGCTCGACGAAACAAACCAGCGATTGGAATTTAGAGCGACCAGCGAAGCAAATGATAATACTGCTGTATATGGTTCTGTTGGCTGGGGAGTCGTTACAGCTGATGACTTTCAAATAAAAATCAATTATCATCATAGTGGCATCGCTGAAGGTAATGATTTTAGCCAGGTCTTTTTAGTGATTATTGATACTCTCAACTTCATAAATTTCCCCCAAACCGGTAATTACATTCAATTTGGCGCAGCATATAGTGGCAGTAATCGCATCTTTTATTATAGAAGAGGATATATGGATACAGTGTATGATAGTGCTTGGAAACTCAGGAACTCAGACAGTGGCACTTTACATATTTCATATAATGCAAGTCTCGACGAGTTGTACATCAGTGATATCGGTTATGGAAGTGCAAATGCGTGGAAAACAATCACAGGCATTATACAAGACCAATGGAACCGTAACACAGTAGGGGTAGGTTTTGGGGGAAATTCCAAAGGAGTCGAACTTATTTCCGGCCAGGCTCATCTGGATAATTTTGTGATAGACAGCGGGACTCTATGCGATGGATTATCCGAGGCTGATTTAAACGAAGATTGTAAAGTTGACTTCAGCGATTTTGCATTATTTGCAGCCGAATGGCTGGATTGCAATATGGACCCACAGTCAAGTTGTTGGTAAAAATCAAATGATTACCAGGTTGCATTGTGTAGAAGGGGATGGATGGGAGAAAACGTTTAGCCACGCCTGAATTTTGGAGGAGGATTATAATGAGCAAAGGAATAACTACTCTAAAGCAGGCGTGGGGATAATGTCATTGTTTTTTGTTATAATCTGTTATAGCTCCACTGATGCAATCCTCTTTTCGCTCATTCCTGCTCTATTTTGAGCGGCCTTGCCAATTAAAATCGGGGCGACAGGACTTGAACCTGCGACCTCTTGACCCCCAGTCAAGCGCGCTAGCCAAACTGCGCCACGCCCCGAAACCATCGATATTCTAATAAAAAAGCCGTTACGAAACAACTATTTTAAAAAAATTAAAGTTATTTACAAAACCTCATTGACAAGTTAGCCGTAGCTAACTATATTAGGATAGGCTAATAATTTCGTAATAGACCTATGAAAACGGTAAAAAAAGAAAATTTGAGCGCTTCGCTTGAGGATTACCTCGAGGCAATATTCAACCTTGCCGGAAAAACCGACGTTGCACGCAGCAGGGACATAGCAGATAAACTCAATGTATCAAAATCTTCTGTAACCGGGGCATTGCGTCTTTTAAGGGAAAAAGGACTCATAAATTACAGGCCTTATAACTACGTTACCCTAACTGATGCCGGCCGAGAAATTGCAAAAGAAGTAGCCAAAAAACATGAAATCTTAAAAAGTTTTTTTGTTGATGTGCTCGGCCTCAAAACTAAGCTCGCACAAAGCTGCGCCTGCAGGGCAGAGCATGTCCTCGGGCAGGAAGTTATTAATAAACTGCTTATGTTTATAGAATTCGTCTCTGAACAAAATAAAAACGGCAACAACCTGACGACTAAATTCGAAAAATTCTGTAAAAATAAACCTAAGAATGCAAACAAAAAGTTGAAGATAAAAGGCAGTTAAGTGGAAATCAGCAATAGACCTTTATCATTGGTAAAAGCCGGTGAAAAAGTCAGGCTCGTTTATATAGATGCCGGTCAAGGCCTGAGAGGTCGTCTGGTCGCAATGGGGCTTGTGCCGGGGACGATTCTTACAGTCATCAATAACGACCGGCCGGGACCATTTGTAATAAGTGTAAAAAACACAAAAGTTATGCTCGGCAGGGGTATGGCAAATAAAATTATCGTCTCCGGTACCGATGTACAAAACAAATAAGATTCTTTATTTTCAACCGGATAATCTTCTGCAGCCAATTTTCCACAAGAGCCGAATTAACTATTATGGAAAAGAAAATCACAGTAGCGATTGCCGGTAATCCGAACAGCGGAAAAACCTCTATATTTAATATGCTGACAGGTGCACGCCAGCACGTTGGAAATTATCCAGGCGTGACGGTTGAAAAAAAAGAGGGCTTTGGCAAATACAAAGGCTGTGAGATTACCTTTGTAGACCTGCCCGGAACATACAGCCTGACCGCCTATTCGATTGAAGAGCTGGTCGCGCGAAATTTCATCATCGATGAGCGGCCTGACGTCGTCGTTGATATCGTAGACGCCTCCAATATCGAACGCAATCTCTACCTTGCAACACAATTGATTGAAATTAATGCGCCGCTTGTGCTGGCTTTCAACATGAGTGACATCGCAGAACAAAAGGGATTGATTTTCGATATAAAACAGCTCTCAGAGCTGTTTGGGACGGCGATAGTTCAAACCGTAGGAAATAAAGCCAAAGGCAAAGAGCAGCTTCTCGAGGCAATTATAAAGACAGCCGGCCAGGGTAGAGAAAGACAGGGCCCTAAAATAAATTACGGCACTGAGATTGAAGACGAGCTGGCCAGGATTGAGCAAATAGTTAAAGAAGCCGAAAAAAAGCTGGCTGCCAGATACTCTGCACGATGGCTTGCGGTAAAGCTTCTCGAACAGGATATTGAAGTCGTCTCAAAAATTAAAGACAATAGTGTCATCGAAGCTGCTGCAAAAAGTATCGGGCACTTAAAAAACATTTTCCACGATGAGCCTGAAATTGTTATAGCCGACCGCAGGTATGGTTTCATTTCAGGTGCCTGCCAGGAAACAATTCAAAGCACCGTCGAGCTGCGCCATAGTACGAGCGATGTTGTAGATTCGATAGTAACGAATCGCATTCTGGGACTGCCGATTTTTCTGCTGCTTATGTTTTTGACCTTTGTCCTGACATTTAAGCTCGGCAAGTATCCAATGGCAGCACTTGAATTTTCATTTGACTGGCTTTCAATTACCGTAGCTGATTTTTGGCCGGAGGGAAGTGAAAGCTGGCTAAAGTCACTTCTCGTTGACGGTGTCATAAGCGGTGTTGGAGGTGTGGTTGTGTTTCTGCCGAATATTCTGCTTTTGTTTCTGGCTATTGCATTTCTTGAGGATACCGGCTATATGGCCAGGGCCGCCTTTGTTATGGACCGCCTGATGCACAAAATCGGCCTGCACGGAAAAAGCTTTATTCCTATGCTCATCGGTTTCGGCTGCTCGGTGCCGGCGATTATGGCAACCAGAATCCTCGAGAACCGCCGCAACAGACTGACTACGATTCTCGTCTTGCCTTTATTTAGCTGCGGTGCAAGGCTGACGATTTACGCCCTTTTTATCCCTGCCTTTTTCCCTGAGAAGTGGCAGGGGCCGGTGCTCTGGCTGATTTATCTCATCGGTATCGTACTCGCTGTCATCTGTGTGAAGGTTTTAAGACTGACGGTATTCAGGGGTGAGACAACACCTTTTGTAATGGAGCTGCCGCCTTATCGCGTGCCCACCTTCAAGTCAATCGCAATCCATATGTGGCAGAGAGGCTGGCTGTTTTTGAAAAAAGCAGGAACCATTATCCTCGCAATCTCTATCATATTATGGGCGGCGATGAGTTTCCCAAAGCCTGACACAAAATCGCTCGAAGCTGCGAATCCCGAGAGGGCACAACAACTAAAACTCGAAAGCTCAGTTATCGGCAGGGTGGGTAAGACCATTGAGCCTGTGCTGAGGCCGCTCGGTTTCGACTGGAAAATCGGCACAGCTCTAATCGGCGCAACCGCTGCAAAAGAGGTTTTTGTATCGCAGCTTTCGATTATTTATGCTGTAGGTGAAACTGAAAAGAGCCGTCATACACTGCGTGAAAAGCTGCAGGCTAACTATACTCCCCTGACAGCCTTTTGCGTAATGCTGTTTTGTCTGATTAGCACACCCTGTATCGCTACCGTTATAATGACAAAGCAGGAGACCGCCTCCTGGCTCTGGGCTCTTTTCCAGTTTTTTGGCTTGACCGCACTGGCTTATATAACAACTTTTATTGTCTACCAGCTCGGCTTGTTGTTTTTCTGACGACAAGAATCAATTTCTAAGCTGCTTCAGCCGTAAGATAGACAATTACCCTTTTCATTTTAGTCTAAAATTTTAGTACAAAATTGCAGAAAAAGACATATTTATATTTTACTAATAAGCTTAATGATTTAATAACAGGTTAGACGATAATGAAAAAGTTGGGAATTTGATGATATGCGGAAAATTATGGCCAAAACATTTATACATTAAATCTAGTAGGAAAATGTATGAGAACGAAAAATGAGGTTGTTTTTACAGCCGCACTCTTAATTATTGCCGGCGCATCACAGGCAGTCGTTCTGGATCAGTCGCAGGAACAGCTCGGTGGCAGTTGGCTTGTCATTTGCCCTGATTGGTATATTGCACAGACATTTACTGCAGGACTAAGCGGCCAACTGGATAAAATAGACGTATATCTTGACAACACGTTTTTTTCTGAAATTGATTTATACCCTACAACGTTCTCTATCGTGAACGTTGATAATGAACTTCCGACTGATTCTGTGCTCGGAACGGTTTATGCGGATAATCTTGTTTCCGGCTGGAACAGCATAGATTTCTCATCGCAAAGCATCTTACTCAATACCGGTAACCAATATGCTATCGAAGTTTACAATGATGACACCGAGCGATACTCTGGTGATTCTACACAATGGCACGCCTCGAATAGCGATGTTTATGATGAAGGTTCCTTATGGATATATATAGATGGTGAATGGACTCAAGTGGTAACACCACCGGGAGGTTATCCCGATGAAATCTTTTACGATAAGGATGCTGCTTTCAGAACCTATATGGTTCCTGAACCGGCAACAATTTGCTTTTTGGTTTCAGGCTGCTTTATCCTGTTGCGAAGTTGTATCTCCTCGAAGCAGCAAAGTTGACAATTCATTTTTTTCGAATACAAAATAAAATCAGTGTTAATTTTGTGTTAATCCGTGTCTAATTTTTTCTTTTTCCTTGTGACTTACGACTTGTGACTAGTGCACTTTTTTTCTCTGCGCTCTCCACGTTCTCTGCGGTAAAACTTCCCGGCGGTTTTATGCAGCGTAGATAATAAGCACTCCAAACGCAACCGTCAGCAGAGCAAGCACCTGCAGAATCCAGTTCGGTTTTTTGAGCCACCATTCGAGTATAGGAGTAATCCTTTTTGGACCCAGGATAAGTACTAAAATACCGCCGAAAAGAAACAGTATTCCGAGCACAATTATAATCCAGGTTTTTTTGCAGCTTGTCGCAGCCAGCAGAAATACCACAGCCAAAGCAAGTCGTAATAAACCGCCAAGGTAGATGTTTGAGCCTTTCTTGAAAAATTCCATAAGCCATTTCATTATTCCCGGCCTGACCAGATATGCAATACCAACAACGACAATAATGATTCCGATGATTTTAATTACGACATCCATAATTTCGCCCCTCATCTTTTAACTTTACTTTCTATTCAACGGGCTCGATCATATCAGTATCAATTTCGACGCTCGCCGCCTGGCCGAGCATATCGACCTGGAGAACAAGTCTCGCAGCAGTTTTTGTCTTTATAACAATACCCTGCAGTCCCGCCAGGGACCCTGCGAGCACTCTGCAGCGCTGGCCGGTCTCGATGTACTTGTGCGGCGTCAAATCCACACCCGCTTGGACCGCCTGCTCAATCTGCGAAAGCTCCGCTAGAAGTTTGCCCTGGTCTTTGACCTCAAGCAGGTTAGCCACTCGATTGGTTTTTAACAGTTCGATGCGCTGTCTTTCGTCTCCGCAGAAAAAAAGATAACCGCTAAACAAAGGCAATAGTGACCTGAACTTCCTGCGATTCCTGATGGTCAGTTTCCACCGCATCGGCAAAAAGTAGCTGATGTTTTTGCGAACGAGCTCATTCGCAAGTGCTTTTTCATTCCTGCTTTTAGTATGTGCTACCCACCATCGGCCGGCAAAATCCTTAATGAACTGGCCTTCAGGCCAGACTGTCGGCGGGTTTTCACTTTCTTTAAGCAATTTTTGTCGTCCCCATTCTAAGCCTTTACAATTTTGCTGCGCCCGCTCTTCACGGCTGATGTTGCATTTCGTGTGTCAACAACAAGTTTTGCATTTTTGACTATCCAGTTGTAGTCGTAGCAGCTATGGTCTGTCGATATTACTATCGCATCGTAGCCGGCAAGCATTTTTGCAGAAAGTTTCTTGCTTGTCATTTTCAGGTCGTGCTGCCGCTGCTTGGGTGTTCTGGGTATGTAAGGGTCGCTATAATCTACCTTTGCTCCTTTCTTATTAAAAAGTTCTATCAGCTCAATGGAAGGCGATTCCCTTACATCGTCGATATCTTTTTTATACGCCAGGCCGAGTATCAGAAGCTTCGCACCCTTAAGACTTTTCTTTCGTTCGTTCAGAGCGTCCATCGTTTTTTGCACAACATAGTGCGGCATGTTAGTATTTACCTCACCTGCCAATTCTATAAAACGGGTGGGTATTCCATATTGTCTTGCCTTCCAGGTCAGATAAAATGGGTCTATTGGTATACAGTGGCCGCCCAATCCCGGTCCCGGATAAAATGCGCTGAAGCCGAAAGGCTTGGTTTTTGCCGCATTGATAACCTCCCAGACGTCGATACCCATCCTGTCAAAAACAACCTTTAATTCATTAACCATTGCTATATTGATACAGCGATAAACATTCTCAACTATCTTCGCAGCCTCAGCCGCCTCGAGACTCGAAACCGGTACGATTGTATCGATGGCCGCATTATAGAGCTTACAGGCCATATCAAGGCATTTTCTTGTAAGTCCTCCGACAACTTTCGGTATGGTTTTTGTCGTGAAGTTTTTATTGCCTGGGTCCTCACGTTCCGGTGAATAAGCGAGGTGAAAATCCCTGCCGGCCTTCAGTCCGCTCCGCTCAAGAATCTCAGCGACAAGCTCTCTCGTTGTGCCTGGATATGTCGTGCTTTCGAAAGTAATCAACTGTCCTCTGCAGAGGTACTTTGCAATCGTTTCACTGCTCTTGATAATGAACTGCATATCCGGCTCACGGTTAGCTGTCAAAGGCGTCGGCACACAAACAATAACCGCGTCAACGGTCTTTATAAGCGACATATTGGTAGTAGCCCTGAAAAGACCAGAGCCTGTCATCTTCTTGACCTGTGAATGCGGAATATGTTTAATAATACTCCTGCCTGAATTAAGTACGGTAACCTTCTTCGGGTCTATATCAAAACCAATAACCTTTAAACCTGCTGACGTAAACTCACTAACTAACGGCAGCCCGACATAGCCGAGACCCAAAACGCCGACTTTCAACGTTTTTTTCTCGATTTTCCTATCCCAGTCCGTCATACAATGCTCCTGAATCCTCGGTAATTACTTAAATATTTCAAACTTTGAAAACGCATCGATTTATTAAGCCGTGTATACTAAGAAAATATTGCGGAAAAGTCAAAATAATTCAGTGCCAGCCGAATTCTTAAAAGTCAGCAGGCTCTAAAGGGTTATAGTCAGGTACTGGGTATCTCTGCCGAAACATATTGCCCCTTCGTAGCACCAAGGGACAAGTATGCAATCACCCTGTCTGAAGCCAACCGACGAGCCGTCCCTGCCGAAAATTGTCCCTGCACCGGTTAGAATAATCAAAATTTTCATCTCTCCCGCTGATAAAAGCAGTTCGCAGTCTTTTGCCTGATGTCCCTTGTCAATTCTGAAATATTCAGTTTCGATAAGTCTGCCGATGGTAGTAACACTCAGCTCATCGGCTCCGCCGAAATGAATGCTCGCAAGGGCCTCTTCGATATGCAATTGCCTCGGGTTTCCTCGGCCATCGACCCTGTTAAAATCGTAGACACGGTATGTAGTATCGGAAGGTGTCTGAATTTCGGCTATCAGCAGACCCGGGCCTATACTGTGTACGGTGCCTGACGGCAGAAAGTGACATTCGCCAGCATTAACCGGCACTTTCTGCAATAAATCTTCTACTTTGCCCATTCCTATCGCAGCAGCAAATTTCTCCTTCGTAACGCCGGGTTTCAGCCCCTTATAGATAAAGCCTCCGCGGATTGCATCGATAATATACCAGCACTCGGTCTTCGGGTCACCCTTGCCCATCCGCCGGCACGTCTCGGCGTCCGGATGAACCTGAACACTCAGGATATCCTCGGCATCGAGAAACTTAATTAAGAGCGGAAACGGCAGCTTGAATTTTTCATCACCGGTTATTTCCTTCAGGTATTTTTTTATCGCTTTATCAAGCGTCATACCGGCAAGCCCGCCGTTCGAAATCACCGATTTGTCTTCAGGCAGGTCAGCCAGCTCCCAGCTTTCACCGATTTTTTCTGCTCTCGGCAGGTCCTTGCCGAAAAATGTTCGCAGCTTCTGTCCGCCCCAGATGCGCTTCTTATAAATCGGCCTAAACTTAAAAGGATAAACCTTCATACTCCTATTGTAACCACTCAGTCCTGTCTGTCTATAAGACAAATACCCCAAATTTTCTTGATTTGTCACGAAAAACAAGTATAATAATAAATGTTTTCAGGAGACAGGAAAATAAAAAAGCACTCAATCCTTATTTTGGTGATAATCGCTTTATTGGCAGGTACTGACGCCGAAGCCAAATACAGCGGCGGAACCGGTGAACCTAATGACCCATACCAAATCGGCTCCGCTGGCGACCTGCTCACACTTACGGCGGATACAAATGATTATAACAAATGCTTTATCCTGACGGAGGATATTGATTTACAAGGGCAAGTCTTTACGACGGCTATTATCGCCGCGGATACTGTTGTGGATAATCTTAGCTTTGATGGGACTAAATTTACAGGAACATTTGATGGCAACGGCTATAAAATCCTGAATGTCACCATTAATGGAGGAATTAATAGTCGTTGGCTCGGTTTATTTGGCTATATCGGCTCTGGCAGTTTGATTAAAAACCTTGGCTTTGAGAACTGTGCTGTCAGCGGTTATTATGATGTTGGCGGTTTGGCTGGATGGAATTACGACGGCAATATCAATAATTGCCATTCTACAGCCGTAGTCAGCGGGGATATGCTTATAGGGGGTCTGGTGGGAGTCAACAAGGGTAGTATTATCAACTGCTATTCGGCGGGTACAGTCACCGGCTGGGATGGTTCAAACTATATAGGCGGTCTTGTGGGATATAATGAGGCTGGCATTATTATCGGTTGCTATTCAAATGGCGCTGTAAAAAGTACTAATACAGGAGGTGGGCTTGTAGGATTTAATTTGGAAGGTACCGTAACCAAATGTTGTTCTACTGGTACTATAAGCGGAGATCTGCAAATGGGCGGTTTGTTGGGATACACTTCTTCCGGCAGTATCAGTAATTGCTATTCGACGGGAAACGTCAGTGGTGATTACGAAGTAGGGGGGCTGGTTGGATTTACTTATTCCGACAGTATCAGTAATTGCTATTCAACTGGTACTGTAAGTGGAGACCAGAAAATTGGCGGATTGGTAGGAAACAATTGTAGCTACATTAGTAATTGCTATTCGACGGGTGCGGTTAGTGGCAATACTTTTGTCGGCGGTCTAATAGGAGAAAATTACGGTAGTGTTGTCAGTAGTTTCTGGGATACACAAACCTCCGACTGGTGGACGAGCGCTGGTGGGACAGGAAAGACAACGTCGGAAATGAAAATGAGTGACACGTTTATCGATGCTGGCTGGGATTTTGTTAGTGAGACTATAAACGGACCGAATGATATATGGCGGATGTGCGTCGATGGTGTGGAGTATCCACTACTCAGTTGGCAGTTCGCCCCGGATTTCACCTGTCCCGATGGTGTGGACATCCTGGATTTAGCATTTTTCACAGAAAGATGGCTTACAGAGTGTAATGAAACAAATAACTTTTGCAACTGCACCGACGTTAATTGCGATGATTCAGCAAATTTCCTCGATTTCTTGATTTTCGCCAATAACTGGCTTGAAGACATAGAACCGTAATTTACGATTCGGGCTTTTTAAACCTTTCTTCTGAATTATCTACTTACTTACATTCAGGACATAAGCCTTCGAGCCTGACCTGCTGATGCTCAATCCTGAAACCTTTGTATGGACTTTTAGCAAAGGGGACGTTCAATTCGGTCAAACAGAAATTTTTACCGCACTCTAAACAGGTAAAATGCGGGTGACATTGATTATGGGTGCAGTTATGCGCAAGCTCAAAGTGCCATGTCCTATCCCGAAGATAAGCTTTATGCACGATGTTTGCCTCAACAAGCGCCTCAAGCGTACGATAGATTGTAACCTTATCCGGCGCATTCTCCGAGAGCTGTTCTGTAATTTGCTGCTGTGTAACTGGTTTCGTCACCTTGAATAACGCCGACAAAACAGCCATTCGCGGCTTTGTTTTGCGAAGACCAGCATCGTTGAGAAGCTTTTCACATTTTTTGATTGTACCGGGATTCAATCACTTTCCTCCTGAATATGCCGATGCGGATGACTGTGAAGACGATGGTCGGGACAGGGACCCGCAAGCTCGATATCGGATTTTACAAAAACAAGCGGAAACACAATATCACTTACACAGCACGGAATCCACACCGATAACAGCAATATCACAAATATCTCAATTACCGCTAAAATATCAATTCCAGTATATACCCGCATCAGAAGATACGACGATGACGCCCAGGTGCTCACCAGAATATGGCCTGAATGGGGAAACTTGGTATGAGGCAGAAAATAGCCTATTAAAATTCCTATCAATGCCGCCGGATTCACTAAATACCATTCCTTTATAAAACCCAGATGAATACCTTCATTGTGCTCGTGATTATGAGCCGCCTCATCATCATCCGAATCCTCATGATGCAGCTCCGTATGTGATGGTATATTCAGGCCCAAAAGCTCGGAGCCTATATGCGGCATAACTATGTCACTTAATGTCGCTATACCAACCGAGCCTAAATATCCTATAATAAAAATAGTTATAAAATGTTTCCTGAATGCGTGAACCCTGAACATCGAAGTCGTAACTATCGCGCTTAGAATCACATGGCCGGGGTGGAAAATTGAAAACAAAATATGTGCACCTGAACCACCGACCTTGTGGAAAAGCAGCATAAAGCTGATTCCCAGAACAGCACCAAAAGCGGTAAAGGGCAGATGTCCCTTAAGCTCAACAAGTATATGTTTAACCTTTCCTGCCATAACAAACCTGCATATTTATTCTTATAATCCCGGAACTCACTGCTTCATACAAGCTGTAAACCAAGCACTGCTATTATACCTAAATGCAACTAAGTTGCAACTATTTTTTTAGGATAGACAAAAAACCTGCTTTTTAGTATAATTACCCTGCGTTAAGGAGCGATTTATTCGGAGGTACGATAAATGGCAAGGCGAAAGCCAATTCTTACAGCGATGATTTTATTGCTGGTGTTTTCAGCCGATGTCTTTTGCTCGGCGGCGTTTGGGCAGCCGTGGGATGGGAATGGAGTAGAGGGTGACCCATATCAGATATGGACGGCGGCTGATATGCAGGCAATTGGGGCGGATGCGAATTACTGGGATGCACATTTTCTACTGACCGCTGACATCAACCTTGCTGATTACACCGGTACACAGTTCAATATCATCGGAACGGACCACAGTAGCTCTTTCACTGGCGTCTTTGACGGTAATAATCACACTATTTCGAATTTCACTTACAGTGCGACAGATACTGATTACACAGGTGTTTTCGGCTACATCAACGGCGACAATGCAGAGATTAAAAACTTGGGTTTGATCGATCCTAACGTTAATGCGGCCAGTTGTGAGCATGTTGGTTCCTTGGTCGGTAGGCTTTATCGAGGAAGTATCAGCAATTGTTATTCTGAGGGCGGGACTGTTTCGGGAGATTACCTTGTAGGTGGAATAGCAGGCGAAGTCCGTAGCGGTGGTTCACTTACAAATTGTTATGTTGCTAGCAGCATTTCGGGAAATTTCAGCGTAGGCGGCTTAGTTGGAATGAGTTATGGTACGGTTGCAAATTGCTGCTTCAGCGGCAGCATTTCGGGAGTCGAAGTCGATGCCGGCGGGGTAGTTGGGCAAAATTATGGACCAATTTCTAACTGCTACGCCTGCGGCAGCGTCGAGGGCCAATATTATATTGGTGGGCTGATAGGGTATAATTCTGATGCGGTGATTACTCACTGCTATTCGTCGGCCATTGTTACAGGCAGCGGAGAAGATATCGGAGGATTAATAGGTCGTGATGATGGCAGTTCGTATAACAAGTGTTTCTGGGATAGCAGCCTTAACGCAACGCTTACCGGTATCGGAAATGGAAGCGATCCTAACGTGATAGGTAAGCCCACGTCCGAGATGCAGGCTGAAATAACTTTTACCAACGCTGGTTGGGATTTCACCACACCTGTATGGAGAATATGTGAAGGTATTGATTACCCCAAGCTCTCGTGGGAGGAGAAAAAATATGGCGGTGGCTGTGGGATTGAAGGTAATCCGTTCTTAATTTATACAGCGGAGCAGCTCAACACCATCGGGACTGATTCAGGTGACTGGGATAAGCAATTTCAGCAGATGGCTGATGTTGATTTGAGCGATTTTAACGGATTAAATGGTAATCCCTCCTTCAATTCAATCGGAAACAGTACGACGAAGTTTACCGGTGTGTTCGATGGCAGCCGCCATACGATTTCAAACTTTATTCATAACAGAGGACTGTTCAGGTTTGTTTATGGAGCAAGTGCAGAGGTGAAAGACTTACATTTGGCTGAGCCCAACATTGATGGGTCAGGTA
>CAZBMW010000010.1:0-95761 GCA_964493425.1 uncultured Pirellulales bacterium | reverse complement strand
CATGAGAGGCGAGCTTGTGCCGGACTATTGGTTACAGCCTGTCGGGTGAAAATACAGATTTTGCTTTTTATGCAGCCGTTATTTTTTATATGAACTTTTGAGGAGTTTGATTTTGCATACATTACAGAAGCATAGCAGCAGGGCAACTACTTGTATATCGACGAAGGAAACGAGCTTTGAGGAATTGTTAGATAAGGAATGGCTTTTAACCAATAAAAGGGGTTCTTATGCATCATCAACTATTGCCTGCTGCAATACGAGAAGGTATCACAGCCTGCTAATTGGGTCACTGTTACCACCGGCAGGCAGAGTAGCGGCATTGAGCAATTGCCTTGAGACTATAAGGGCCGGCGATAGAGAAATAAATCTTTCAAGTTTTGAATTCGACGTGAAGTTTGCGCCTGAGAGCTGCAGGGCGCTGCGTTTTCGTCAGGACATCGGTGTTCATTTTGATTATAAGTTTGAGGGTATTGAGTTAACGAAGTCATTATATCTGCACAGTGACATTGATTCGGGGGCGCTGGTTTACGATTTTTTTGAGGTGGGCAGCGGTGTTGAGTTTGAATTAAGGCCGTTTATTAGTTTGAGAGATTATCATTCACTGCAGAAAAGCGAAGCGTCGATTTTTTCAGAAAGCCTCAGCGGCAGTTTGCTTGTTCGAAATAATTCACCTCTGGTGTGTGAGTTGTTTTTGAAGTGTCCTAGTATGGACTTTAGGGCCGATGAGCAGTGGTGGTATAATGTTCACTACCGGCGGGAGCGTGAATGTGGTCAGGATTTTATAGAGGATTTGTGGACACCGGGGACTTTCAAAAATTTTCTCGATTCACCTCGTAGGATAGTTTTCTGGTTCAGCCTTAAGGCAGCAGAGAAGGAAAGCAGCAGCAAAGGACTGCTATATTTCACGGGAACAGAGCTTGAGAGTGTGTTGGAGAATTTGCACAAACATCAGGAGGATATCAAAGAAAAGTCGAAAATCTGTGGAGGAGACGGCGTTTTTGAAAAGCTTTGTTTGGCAGCGGATAAATTTGTTGTGAGGCGTTCTGCCCCGGATGGACGGGAGCAATGGACAATACTGGCGGGTTACCCGTGGTTTTGCGACTGGGGCAGAGATGCGTTTGTGTCGCTGCCGGGGCTATTACTCTCCACCGGCAGGTTCGAAGAGGCCAAGTCGGTGCTTTTTACCTTTGCGCAGGCTGAGCAGGGGGGGATGATAGCTAATTACTTTGATGAGAAGAGTAAAAGAGCGGCATTTAATAGTATAGATGCCTCGTTATGGTTTATTCATTCAGCATTTCAGTATCTTAAGAGCAGCGGCGACAACGAGGCGTTCGATGAGCATCTTTTACCGGTGATTCACCGGATAGTTGATTGTTATAGTCAGGGTACGCGATACGGGATACGCTGCGACGAGGACGGTTTAGTTCGGGGCGGTAATGAGAATACGCAGTTGACCTGGATGGATGCAAGATTCGAGGGAGTAAGTATAACGGCTCGTTACGGCAAGGCAGTCGAGGTTAACGCATTGTGGTACAACTGTCTTTGTTATCTTGCGCGGTATTACGAGAAGAAAAATTCGCAATTGGCACGGCGTTACAGGCTGATGGCTGAGAAGTGTGAAAAAAGTTTCCGGAGCTTGTACTGGAACCAGCAAATGGGTTATCTTAACGATTGTGTTTCGCCGGACGGCAGCATTGACAGCAGTTTGCGTCCGAACCAGATATTTGCAGTGTCGCTGCCGTTTTCACCGTTGGAAAAATATCAGGCAAAAAGTGTTGTTGATGTTGTTGAAAGCAGGCTTTTAACACCGTATGGTCTTCGCAGCCTTGATACTCTTGACAACCGATATAGGGGGACTTATAGCGGCCCAGCGCGTCATCGTGATGAGGCATATCATCAGGGGACGGTTTGGCCTTATCTGATAGGGCCATTTGTGGAGGCTTATCTGAGAGTGAACGGCTGCGACCAAAGCAGCAAAAAGAAGGCGGCGAAATTTATTGAGCCGCTGCTCGAACATATGAATAGTGACGGCTGTATCGGGCAAATCAGCGAGATATTTGACGGTGATGAACCTCATAAAGCAAGAGGCTGTTTCGCACAGGCCTGGAGTGTGGCTGAGGTTATTCGTGCGTATTTGTTGGTAAAAAGCTGATTTTGCATTTGCAGCTTATTTTCATTTCATTTTTTCCTCACAAAACAGCAGCAGGCAATTGCAGAAAACAGCTTGTGTATTCGGCGGTTACTAATTAGAATGATTGCCGAGTAAGTGATCGGTTATTATTCAAAGAAGGAGGTAAAAATGAGGTCTAAGATTTCCTTTGTTCTGCTGACTTTGAGCTTTCTTGCAGGCTGTAATAAGCAGGCGTTGCAGACCGTTTGGCTCGACGAGATGGATATCAGCAAGGTTCAAACAGGGTCCGGTACAGTACAGGCTAACAAATCGATTGACGGCAATCCGATTACTATAAATTCTCAGGTGTTTAAGAGAGGATTTGGTGTAAATTCACCGTCGGAATTGAATATCAATCTTCACGGGGGAGCGAGACGTTTCACAGCAATTATCGGCGTAGATGACGAGGTCAGAAGGGGCGCCCAGCAGGCCGAACAGCGCCGAAGGCGCAGAAGAAGGGGTACTGTTGACTTCAAGGTCGTCGGCGACGGAAAGTTATTGTGGGAAAGCGGCGTTCTGCGGGCAGGCGGTGAGCCTAATGAAGTTGACGTTGACTTAACCGGTATTAAGCAACTGCGTCTGATTGTAAAGGAGGTTGATACTAACTATAACGACCATGCAGACTGGGCGATGGCAAAAATCGAATATGCAGGCAGAAAGCCTCGAGCGGTTGAAGCGGTTGCTGCCAAGCGTTACATTTTAACACCTGCGCCGGGTCCGCAGCCGCGTATTACAGGGGCGAGGATTTTTGGCGTTCGTCCGGGAAATCCGTTTTTATTTACAGTGACAGCAACCGGCAGACGTCCGATGTCTTTTGGCGCGGAAGGACTGCCGGCAGGGCTTTTTATCGATTCGGCGACGGGACAGATTACAGGCTCAGTGAAAAAAGAAGGCGAGTATAAGGTAAAGCTGATTGCGAAAAATGCGCTGGGCAGGGCAGAAAGAGATTTTCGCATAGTTGTCGGCGATACGATTGCGCTAACTCCGCCGATGGGGTGGAACAGCTGGAACTGCTGGGCCTGTGCGGTCGATGACGAAAAGGTTCGGGCGACGGCAAAAGCGATGGTTGATACCGGACTTGTCAATCACGGCTGGTTGTATATCAATATCGACGATTGCTGGATGCGGACGGAAGGGCGGGGCAGCGATGACCCTAATCTGGGTCCGCCTGTTCGTGATGAGAACGGTGATTTGATACCGAATGCAAAATTTCCGGATATGAAGGGTTTGTGTGACTATATACACGGGCTCGGCCTGAAAGCCGGTATCTATATCGGGCCTGGACCGACGACCTGCCAGGGTTACGTCGCAAGCTGGGAGCACGAGCTACAGGATGCGAAAAAATTTGCGGAGTGGGGATTCGATTATCTAAAATACGACTGGTGCGGCTATTCATCGGTATCGGGAAGAGACACGCTGGAGGATTTGCAAAGGCCTTATATCCTGATGAGAGAGGTTCTTGACCAGGTGCCAAGGGACATTGTTTACAGCCTTTGTCAGTACGGCTGGGGTGAGGTATGGAAGTGGGGCGAAGAGGTAGGCGGTAACTGCTGGCGGACAACGGGTGATATAAGGGATACGTGGGAAAGTATGGCGAGAGGATTTGACCAGGCGGATTTGGCGGCTTATGCGAAGCCCGGGCACTGGAACGACCCTGATATGATGGTTCTGGGCAAGGTGGGCTGGGGGCCAAATCTGCGGGATTCACGCCTTACCCCGGACGAACAGTATACACATATGAGTTTGTGGTGTCTGCTTTGCTCGCCGCTGCTCTTGGGCTGTCCGATTGAACAATTAGATGATTTCACGCTGGGGTTATTGACCAATGATGAGGTTTTGGAGGTTAACCAGGATCCCCTGGGCCAGCAGGCACGGCGAATTGTTCAGGACGGGCCGAAAGAAATATGGGCAAAGCAGATGGAGGACGGCTCTTTGGCTGTGGGCTTGTTTAACAGGGATGATTATTCACAGCAGAAAATTACTTTAAATTTTGCCGATTTGGGTATTGACGGCCGATGCCGGATTCGTGACCTGTGGCGGCAAAAAGATATAGGCACGTTCAGGAATAAACTTGAGGTTAAGGTGCCGATACACGGTGTTGTTCTGATTAAGGTAAGCAGTGAGTAAGTTATTTATTTTAGGATTTGGTGGAACAGGCGGGAAAAATTTTGCCCGCCTGTTTTTTTATAGTTCTGGATTGGTTTGTCCGGCGGGATTGTTGTTTACGGTTACGTGACGAGCTTCGATTTTTATATAAAGAGCTGCGAAAGCGATTAAGCTTGCCATAAAAATAAAAGCATAGTTCAGAGAGAGGTCGGCTAAGAAACCGATTAGCAAGCCCATAATCGCCACATAAAAACCGGTTATAACATTTATCAGGGATAATACCGTCGCCCGGTTTTTGCTTTCGATGTGCCTGTTCAGATAATCCAGGAATATTGGTTTTTGAATGTTCATTGAGCCAAAGGCACAAACGACTAAAATAATTGATATTATCGAATGAGAAACGGCGGCAAGCAGAAAATAAAATATAGCCGGTAAAAGAATTGCCAACATCACTCCTTTTTTGACGCCGAGTACTTTCTCGAATAGATATGCATATTTACTTGCGAAAACTGCCAACAAAGATGCAATTGCCAAAGTAACACCGAAAAGAAAGCCTTTTACATTTGCTTTGACGAAATATGGTGGGTAAAAATTCAGAAGATAATTAATAAATGGTGTTGCCAAGAGAGAGAGCAATATGATTCTTTTTAGCGACCGATTTGCCTTGATTAGATTTACGCCGTCTTTTAAGAGTTTGAAAGAGCTGTCCCTGGAATCTCTGCTTTCCAAAGAGGGCTCTTTTAGGAATAAGCTTGCAAGAAGAGATAAAAATACAAAGAAGGCGGTAACGATAATTGCATGTACGAAATTTGTTAGTTGAAGGTTGGCGGTTATCAGGCCGCCAATGAGAGAGCCTATCATAGTGGCGGCTAAAGCGAACGAGCCGTTCAAGCCAGCTACTTTTTGCATTTGCTGCTGTCTGCTTTGCGCTTTTAGTGAGTCATACATCATTGCCTCGAAACAGCCCGAGAGAAAGGAAAAACCGATTCCTGCGATTATACAAATGAGTACAAAGAGCAGATAGCTGTCGGCGAAAATGAAAATAAATTCACCAAGAAACTGTAATGCAAGGGCGATGATTATTGAAAACTTGCGTCCGATTTTATCCGCGATTACGCCGGTCGGCACTTCAGCCAAGGCCTGGACTCCAACTATTAGACCCCACAGTGAATTTATCTGGATATAGCTCAGTCCCCTGGCCTGAAAATAAAGAGTGATTATGTGATGATAAAAATAGAGGGACGAAAGGAATCTTATTATGTGTAGAATTTTTATGTTATCGATGTTGCTTTTCAATATCAATTACTTCCTAAGAGGTTAATAATGATTCTATAGTCTGCATAAAACAGCAAGGACAAACGTATTTTTCTTGTACGAGATAGAATATAGTGGAATGTGGAAAAATATCAATTGTGATTTGCAGGTTTTAAACAGCAATTTCTTGACAATTCGAGGTAAAGGTCCAGATACACGGTGTTGTTATGATTAAGCTAAGAGCTGAATAAGCCACATATTTTAGCCGGTTTTCCCGGAAGAAGTATTGCAAAGGAAATAAAATTTGTTACAATAGAGCTTATAGTAGGCTTTAGCTATGACAAAGTAAGTGTGATACACTATATATGAAGTTTAATCTATCGTAGATAAAGCGTTATCCGTAATAAATAAGGCTTAGTATGCCACAGATGAAGCGTTATCTGCCATAAATGAAGTGTGAGTTGTAGCGTATTAAGCATTATCTGTGGCAGATGAGGCACGATATACGGTAAAGTGAGTTCACATTGAGGTATTGCAGCTTTACATCGTTGCGTTAGGTCAGAAGAAAAGGAGATGGTTATGAAGATGGATATTCGGTTTGCGAATGTTCCTGACGAGGAAGCATCTGACCTGAAACGCTTATTTGACAACCTCTTCTCTTGCGCACACGACATGCTCCGGGTCGATTCTACTGTTATTCCCACCGGCTTTCTCATGAGAAAGGATCAAACCTTTGACGGCCCTCACGTATTTGTCGACGCGTCGGATGTATCAGGCCTCGTTGCACAGTTCGCAAGAGAGGTGTGCG
Organism: uncultured Pirellulales bacterium; assembly: GCA_964493425.1. GTDB lineage: Bacteria > Planctomycetota > Phycisphaerae > Sedimentisphaerales > Anaerobacaceae > CAYLMG01. The sequence continues at coordinate 89,423 of CAZBMW010000010.1, read as the reverse complement.
CACGATCTGAACAGGCAGCCCTTGCAGCTGCCGGGTTGTTTCTGAGCGCACTTGCGCACTCGGACGAAACCGGCAAGCGTTTTCGTGCGATCTATCTCATTCTAGAGCATTCCTCTGGCCACTGCGTCCACGTTCGCATTCCCTATCGCAAGATTTTGTTTCGATGGATCAGGTATGGAAAGCCTGAGATGTTCAGCATGCGATGCACTCTCTTTCCCGCTTCGGACGGATGATAGTCTAACCACGTGGTGGACACGTACGGCGAACCCGCGCCGCTCGCGCTGGTTGTTACCTGCTCTCCGGTAGTTTTTCTTCGCATCGTTTGGATACCTGTCTGCGTGCGGGGATGCACGTGCAAGCCTTCGGAGTGAAATCGCAATAATTATTATTTCAACTGTTCACTGTGTTTTCGCTTCGGATTTTCTCTAGAATTTCCATTACCGATATAAATTAACCGCCTTCGGCGGAACTTCTTTAGACACAGATTAATACTGGTTTAAAAGGATTTATATTTTTATATCTTTGTGTTCACTGTGACCTTTGTGGCTAATACAAATTCCTACATATTCAAGTTGTTTCCTCTTTTTTTTCTTAACCAGTCCTTCTCGTATCGAAATCTCTGTTCCATGAAATCCTTGATAGTTCAAAGTGATTTTTGTATTAAAATTATTGAGCTCTTATGGAGAAAATTATGTTTTTTAACCGCTTAAATGTGAGATGTCGCTCAGGCGGTTTGATATAACAGGGCCGAAATTATCAGTCGGCTGTTTTTTTATAGTGCTGCTTTGATTCCTTCGATGAATTTTTTGACTTCGTTTAAGATTTTTTCGTTATTGGTGAGATTGTCTTCTATGATTTTGATGATTTTCGAGCCAATTATGACGCCGTCGGCACCGGCAGAGGCGACGGCGGCGGCGTGCTCGGGCTTGCTTATGCCAAAGCCGACACATACAGGGACCTGCGTTAACGATTTTAGTTTCGCGATAAGAGAGCGGACATCTTCGGAGAGCTTTTCCCTACTGCCGGTGACACCTAAAAGAGAGACTGCGTAGATAAAGCCGGTTGTTTTAGAAGCGATTGTTTTTATTCTCTCTAAGTCGGTGTTCGGAGTTGCCATAAAGACGGTGTCCAGGCCTGCTTTTTGTGCGGGGCCGACAATTTCGTCGGCATCATCGATGCTTAAATCAGCTACAAGGATGCTGTTTACGCCTGCTTTGTGAAAATCGGTGAAAAACTTTTCTATGCCATACTGGTAGATAAGGTTGTAATACATTAAAAGACCTATCGGGATATCCTTGTATTGCTTTACTTTAGCGATAAATTCACGTGCCTTTGCGACGGTCGTACCGCTTTTCATAGCACGGATGTCAGCCTTCTGGATTGTCGGGCCGTCGGCGATGGGGTCGGAAAACGGTATGCCGAGTTCGAGTATATCGGAGCCTGCGTCGATTGCAGTTTTGATAATCGCCAGAGAAGTATCAAGGTCAGGGTCGCCGATAACGAAAAACGGTACAAGAGCCGCACGATTGAGCTGCGAAAAAAGCTGTTTGTATGTTTTCATATTTTCTCTCTTATTTTACCGGCCTATATTTTTCAACAATTGAAACGTCTTTATCGCCGCGTCCTGAGAGGCTTACCACGACGTTTGTATTCGAATCGAGTTTTCCTTTTTGCTTTACAAGCCAGGCTAAAGCGTGTGCACTTTCCAGGGCAGGCAGAATGCCTTCTGTTCTTGTAAGCAGCTCGAATGCGTCAAGCACTTCTTCGTCGTTTGCAGCGACGTATTCTGCTCTGCCGGTATCTTTTAGCAGGCAGTGTTCAGGGCCGACAGCAGGGTAATCCAGGCCTGCGCTTACGGATTCCGTTTCGCAGATCTGTCCTTCGTTGTTTTGCAGCAAATATGCCTTTGCGCCGTGCAGGATACCGACTGTTCCAGTGACTAAGGTGGCAGCGTGCTGGTTTTCGGCCAGGCTTCTGCCGCCCGCTTCGACGCCGATTAATTTTACGTTTTTGTCATCGAGGAATGCTGCGAAGATACCTATCGCATTGCTGCCGCCGCCGACGCAGGCAATGACGATTTCGGGCAAGCGTGCGATGATATCAAGGCACTGCTGGCGGGCCTCTTTTCCAATACAGCTCTGAAAGTGTTTTACAATAGTCGGGTAGGGATGCGGGCCACAGGCAGAGCCGAAAAGGTAAAAGGTATCAGTGACATTTGCCGTCCAGTAGCGTAGAGCATCGTTTATCGCGTCTTTCAAAGTGCCGGTACCGCCTTCGACGGGTATGACTTCTGCGCCGCAGAGTTTCATTTTGTGTACGTTTACGCTTTGACGCTCGATATCGGTAGTGCCCATAAAGATTTTGGTCTGCATACCGAAAAGTGCGCCTATCATAGCGGTTGCCAGGCCATGCTGGCCGGCACCTGTTTCGGCGATAAGTTTTGTTTTTCCCATATATTTTGCGAGAAGGCCCTGGCCGAGCGTATTGTTTACCTTGTGTGCACCGCCGTGCATCAGGTCTTCCCTTTTCAGATATACATTGAAACCGACAGATTCGCTGAATCTTTGTGCGTAGTATAACGGCGTAGGCCGGCCTGCGTAATCTTTGAGAAGGTTATTTAGCTCGTTGACAAATTTGGGGTCCTGATGAAAGCAGTAGAAGGCCTTCTCGAGCTCTTCGAGAGCGGGGATAAGAACTTCGGGGACATAAAAGCCGCCGTAATCGCCGAATCTTGCTTTATATTTCATAAGTTTTTCCTGTAATCTTTCAACCTCTAAGGTAACGAATGTTTTCGAATATCTGTTTCATTTTTTTATGGTCTTTTTTGCCGGGTCTTTCTTCGATACCGCTGCAGATATCAATCCCATAGACGCCGTGTTCGACAGCCTCGACAACATTGTCTGGATTTATTCCGCCTGCTAAAAAGATGCGTTTCCTGATGTGTCCGATTATGTTCCAGTCGAAAGACAATCCTGTTCCGCCGTATTTTTCGGGGTCGAAAGCGTCAAGAAGGATTGCATCAGTAAAATATTCATCGGCTTTGCGGATATCATTCTGGCTCTTTACTCTTATTGCCTTCATCGTCTTTATGTTGAGAGAACGCAGCAGGTCACAGAATTGAGCAGTCTCATCGCCGTGCATCTGCACCCAGTTGAGCTGGCAGGTGTTTATTGCCTTGTGGATTTGGTCGAGCGAGGCATTGACGAAAACGCCGGCTGTGTCGATAAACGCCGGCAGCCTGTCAATTATACGGACCGCATCTTCGGGCTCGATAAATCTGGGGCTTTTTTCGTAAAAGTTAAAGCCGAGTATGTCGGCACCCATATCGAGAGCAGCTGCTGCATCCTCATAATTGGTCAGTCCGCAAATTTTAACTTTTACTATCAACATAAATTAGTCTTTAACTGTTTGAAATTATAATTAATTGTTCGAGACATTGAGAAGCCTTGCCGTCATCGATTGCTTTTTTTGCCGTCTTAATTGCTGAGTCGAAATCGTCAACCAGATTGGCGACAATTATTGCAGCGGCAGCGTTTAATACGACGATATCTCTGCGAGGGCTTTTGTCTTTGCCGTTCAGGATGTCGGTTACAATTTTGGCATTTGTTTTGGCGTCACCGCCTTTCAGGGATTCGAAGTCAGCTATTTTAAATCCGAAATCTGAGGGATTGATTTGCTTGGGAGAAATTGTTTCGCCTTTTAATTCGAGAATTTTTGTTGTTCCCATAGTGCTTATTTCATCGAGGCCGTCACTGTGAACGACCATAGCACGTTTTGTGCCGAGCATTTTAAGCGTTTCCGCGATTGTTGGCATAAAGTCTTCCTGCGGCACACCCATTAGCTGTGCCGTAGCGCCTGCGGGATTGGCAAGGGGCCCCAGAATATTGAAGATTGTTCTGAATTCGAGAGCTTTTCTTACCGGCTGGACGTGTTTCATCGCCGGATGGAACCGCGGAGCGAACATAAAGCCGATGTGTGACTGCTTTATGCATTCTGCAATAATTTGTGGCTCGGCTTCAATATTTACACCAAGCTCTGCGAGGACATCGGCGGAGCCGCATTTGCTTGTGATGCCACGGTTGCCGTGCTTGGCGATATAAGCGCCGGCGCCCGCAGCAACAATGGCAGAGGCGGTTGATATGTTAAAAGTTTTTAGCTTTGCGCCGCCAGTGCCGCAGGTATCGACTAAATTGTCCAGGCCGGTATCTACTTTTACAGCGTGTTCGCGCAGCGACGTTGCAAGACCGGCGAGCTCAGAGACGGATGCATATTTGGCACGCATAGCAGCCAGAAAAGCAGCAATCTGGACATCGGGAACCTCGCCTTCGAATATTGTGTCCAGAAGTTTTTTGGCCTGCTCGAAAGTGAGGTCATTGCCTTCGAGAAGTATTTCAAGATATTCGGTTATTTTCGCCATGTCTGCAGCTTCCTTTTATACTTTTTGTTTTTGTGCGATATTAAGGACGTTCTCGATTATTTTTCCGCCGGCGGGCGTGAGTATGCTTTCGGGGTGGAACTGTACGCCGAAAATGGGCAGAGTTTTATGCTGAATAGCCATAATAATATTTTCAAACTCGGCAGTTTTTTCGAGGCAGTCCGGCAGTGATTGGGAGATGGCACAGAGGCTGTGGTATCGTCCTGCCTGCAGCGGGTTTTCAACGCCCTCGAAAATCCCTTTTTGATTATGGCTTACTCTTGACGGTTTTCCGTGCATAGGTACGGGTGCGTGGGCAACTTTGCCGCCGAAATACTGAACTATCACCTGATGGCCCAGACAGACACCAAATATCGGCAGCTTGTCCTTGAAGTAATCCACAGCCTGCAGTGACACGCCTGCTGTATCCGGTGTACCTGGGCCGGGAGAGATGACGAGCAGGTCAGGTACAAAATCGTTGGCCAGCTCTTTCAGCCGTTCGATTTCGGTATCAGAGCGGTAAACAAGGGTGTTGCAGTTGCGTTTGCTGAAGTCATCCACGAGGTTATATGTGAAGGAATCGAAGTTATCGATAAACAGCACTTTTCTTTTTTTCTTTTCCATAGTATTTGCCTTTTTAGATTTATTTTCCTCGAATCGCGCGCAGGCAGGAGTTTGCCTTGTGCTCGGTTTCTTCGAATTCAGTTTTTGGTACGGAATCATGCACGATGCCGGCGCCGACCCTAATATATGCTTTGTGGTCTTTGACCTGCAGACTTCTTATTGTAATGCAGCTATCGAACTGTCCGTCAACGGTCAGGTAGCAGACGGCACCGCCGTAATAGCCGCGTTTTGTCTTTTCGAGGTTTCGTATGATTTTCATAGCTTCAATCTTCGGAGCGCCGGTAAGTGTGCCCATATTCATTGTTGCAAGATAAGCACTCAGTGCATCGAGGCCTTCTGCGAGTGTGCCTTTTACGTTGCTTACAAGGTGCTGTACAGATGCGTATTTTTCGACGATTAAAAGTTCGGTGACAACTCTGCTGCCGGACTTTGCAACCCGGGCGATGTCGTTTCTGGCTAAATCGACGAGCATCATATGCTCTGCGAGCTCTTTTCGGTCGATTTTCAATTCGGCCTCGTATCTAAAATCGGTGTCAGGGTCAATTTGATTGCCTGTGCGGCCTCTTGGTTTTGTTCCGGCGATAGGGCGTATTTCGACCTGGCGGTTTTCGGTACCGCTTACACGCAGGTTTAATTCGGGGCTTGAGCCGAGCAGTGTTGTTGTTGGGGTATTTATATAGAACATATACGGAGAGGGATTCAAGTCGCGCAGCCTTCTGTAAACGTCGAGCGGCTCATCGGGACAAGGCTCGATTTTTGTTCTGCTTAATACGACCTGAAAAATGTCACCATCTATGATGTGTTTTTTTGCGGTTTTGACCATCTGCTCATATTCCGGCTGAATCGTGTCTGTGGATGGTTCGGGCAGGGGGGTAGTTAGTTTTTTTGGTTTTGGTGTATCGAAGCGTGCGATGTTTGAATAATAATCGAAGCAGTCCTGCGCTTCTTCGATAGCATATTGGCGGTCGCCGTTTGTTATGACGACGTTTACGATTATATGGCCCTGTTTATTCTGATGGTCCATCAGGAAGATGTTGTCTGCGAAATAAAGCTCATAGTCTTGATTGCCGAGGAGGTCTTCTTCGTTTGGGGGCAGCTTTTCGAACTGGTCGATGAAGTCGTAGCTTAAAGCACCGAGCAGGCCGCAGGTTACGCGGAAGGGTTTGCTGGCCAGCTTGAATGCAAATGCGACGGCACGCAGGACGTCCATTTGATTTGTGGTTTTGAGCCTTGTCTGTTCGTCAACGAGCTTGTCGATTTTTTTTATTTTTCCGCTAATCGCGTCATCGCCGAATTCGACTGATTCGCAAAAGCCGAATCTTTTTTTATCGCAGGTGAGGTATTTAATCATCCTTTTGCCGGGTTTTGTCAGTGCCTTTATTGAAAAATCGCTGGCTTTGCCGGTAAGGTAAAGTGCCGGCCTTGCAGTGCCAAAGCTTAACGCACTTGTGCCGGCGAGGTATTCTTTGGATTCGAAGAGGCAGCAGTTCGGGCTTCGGCCGTAATCGCTGATTTTTGCAAAAAAGTCCATCGGGTCGCTAATATCAATCTGCTTTACGATTGGTATAATCTGGCCTGGTTCGGCATTGAGTATTATTTGTTTGTAATCTTCCATATTGGTAACCTTAAATTTATGTTTTTTATCTTAAAATTTGCACAAATACAAATAAAAAAAGCGGCCTGTTTTTCCGACAGGCCGCTTTTAATAAGTCTTTTTTTGTTTGTTTACAGCAAATTACCGTTTGCCTGTCGGATATCCTCCTTCAGGCCACCACCAATTGTTTGTGTTTTTACGGTAATTCGTCTTCATAATACTATCATACTAAATTTTCGGGTTTAAGTCAAGATTAAATTTTAAAACTTGACAGTATTTACACTCCTTTCGGCACAATGTAGATTTCGACACGTCTGTTTTGCGGGTTACCTTTTTTGCCCGGTGCGTTCGGTTCAAGCGGTCTGTATTCTCCGAAACCTCTGACACTCATTCGTTGAAAGTCAATTTCGTTGCTTTTCATCATATTCAGGACTGAAATTGCTCTGTGCACAGAAAGATGCCAGTTGGTAGGATGCTTTGCTCGTGTTTCAGGTTTCCCGATAGGAATGTCGTCGGTATGCCCGGCGATGATTATATCAAATTTTTTACCCTGTTCGGAGTTTAATATTGCGCAAAGAGCCTTAATAGAAGCTGCTGCGCTTGCAGTTACCCGGTCGCTTCCCACCTCGAAGAGCAAATCACTTTTGAATTTTACGATGCCGCGGTCAGCATCGTATGTCACCATATTCGAACCTTTTGCGAAATCTTCCAGCATTGTGCTTAGCTCGATGGGCAGCGCCATACCGCCCTGAAGTAATTGTTTACTCATCGTGTCGATGAGCTTGTTCTTTTCTTCAACGTTTTGCTCAAGGGCGTTTATTGTCTGCTGAAAAGAATCGGTTTTGGCTTTGCAGGAATCGTCGGCGTCGTTCAGCTGTCTTTGCAGTTGATCAATTGTAAGTTTATTTGTCTGGAGTTTACTTCCGAGGTCTGCAATTTCTTTACGTTGTCTTTCATTCTGAATCCTGAGGTCGTCTGCACAGCCGGTCAGGGTCGCGACAGATATGCATACGGTTAATAATACTGCTGAAAGTTTAAGAGGTGTCATAGCTCAGTCCTTTCAAATTATTTTTTAAAACCTTAGCTTTTTTTATGGCCTTGTTAAATAATTTTTAGCCTTTATGACTAAAACATTGTATCTATTTGTAACGGCTGTTGTCAGCCAGTTTTCCCTTTTATAAAATCTTGATTGTTAAATAAAACCGATTTGACTTTGTCCGTCAAGAAAAATCAAACAAAATATTAATTATTAGCGGTATTTTTGAAGTAGTGCTAAGCGTATGAAAGGGCTCGAGAGGGATTTTGGGTTTTATTGTTTCAGCAATGAAGCATTTTTATAGAAATTTGCATTGCTGAATAGAGCGAAAAGTTGTATAAGTAAGATTCCTTTTTTAGTTCAAGAAACGAATTTGAATGTGGTTTTTATCTTGGAAAGGCGTAAAGTTATGGGACGTGAAATGGTTCAAATTGACGGTAATACAGCGGCGGCGACGGTTGCCCATGCCACGAACGAAGTAATTGCTATTTATCCGATAACGCCGAGTTCGCCAATGGGCGAGCTTGCAGATTCCTTATCAGCAGGCGGCGAGACAAATATATGGGGTACTATCCCATCGGTAACAGAGATGCAATCCGAGGGCGGTGCATCGGCAGCGATACACGGAGCTCTTGCCAGCGGGTCGCTGGCGACGACATTTACTGCATCCCAGGGGCTGTTACTGATGATTCCTAATATGTACAAGATAGCCGGCGAGCTTCTACCCACGGTTTTTCACGTATCTGCCCGCTCTCTTGCCTGCCAGGCTCTGTCGATTTTCGGCGACCATTCGGACGTTATGGCAGTCCGTCAGATAGGATTTGCCCTTGTTTGTGCAGGCAGTATCCAGGAGGTTATGGATTTAGCCTTGATTTCGCAGCAGGCAACGCTGGAATCGAAGGTTCCATTTTTAAATTTCTTTGATGGATTCCGCAGCAGCCACGAGATTCAGAAAATCGAGCGGCTTACGAAAGAAGATATGCGTGCTATGATTGACGACAAGCTTGTCGCAGAACATAAGAGACGTGCATTGTCTCCCGACAGGCCGATGATAAGCGGTACCGCTCAGAATCCAGATATTTATTTTCAGGGCAGAGAGACGGTAAATAAATATTATCTGGCGGTGCCTGCGATTGTCCAAAAAACAATGGATAAATTCGCTTCTATTGTCGGCAGACAGTATCATTTGTTTGATTATGTTGGTGCGGCAGATGCAGAGAAGGTTATCGTTATTATGGGCTCTGCTTCTGAAACCGTGCACGAGACAGTGGAATATCTCAATAAGCAGGGCCAAAAGGTTGGCGTAATCAAGGTAAGGCTTTACCGGCCTTTCAGCACGAAGGATTTCATTGCTGCCCTGCCGAAGACGACAAAAAAGATTGCAGTATTGGACAGAACAAAAGAGCCGGGCTCAATCGGCGAGCCTTTATACCTTGATATTCGAACCGCTGTAGGAGAGGCGATGGCTGTCGGGCAGTCGCCGTTTAAGGATTATCCTGTCATAGTTGGAGGACGGTACGGTCTGGGCTCAAAAGAGTTTACTCCTGCTATGGTCAAGGCTGTTTTTGACAATCTCGATTCGGCGAAGCCCAAAAACGGATTTACCGTGGGAATCATCGATGATGTTACCGATACGAGCCTTGATGTTGACGAGTCATTTGATGTTGAAAGTGCGGGTGTATATTCTGCGATGTTTTTCGGTCTCGGCTCGGACGGTACGGTTGGTGCAAACAAGAACTCTATCAAGATAATCGGCGAGCTGACGAAAAATTACGCCCAGGGTTATTTTGAATATGACTCTAAAAAGGCAGGTGCGGTAACAATCTCGCATCTGAGATTCGGCGAAGACCTTATTCGCAAGCCTTATTTAGTTAACCGGGCCGACTTTGTGGCCTGCCATAATCCGAGCTTTCTTGAAAAATATGATATGCTGTCTTCCGCCAAAGAGGGGGCTACGTTTCTTCTGACGACTATGCACGGACCGGATGAGGTATGGGATACTCTGCCGCAAGAGGTGCAAAAGCAGATAATAGACAAGAAACTGAAGTTCTATGTAATAGATGCGATTTCGCTTGCTGGTGAGCTTGGTCTGGGAGCCCGAATTAATGTGATTATGCAAACAGCCTTTTTCAAAATCAGTAATATTATACCTATAGATGAGGCTGTTAAGGCAATTAAGAATGCTGTTAAAAAAACTTACGGCAAAAAAGGCGAGAAGGTTGTTAATATGAACAATGCCGCGGTTGACGGTGCGCTTGACAAGGTGTACGAGGTCGAGCATCCGAACAAGGTGACAAGCAAGATTAAGATGCCGCCGGTGGTGCCTGATGATGCTCCGGAATTTGTCAAGGAGGTAACCGCAGAGATAATGGTAAGGCGGGGCGATAAGGTCCCGGTAAGCAAACTGCCCTGTGATGGTAAATTCCTCACGGGCACCACGCGGTTCGAGAAGCGCAATATCGCCGTCAATATTCCTGTCTGGGAGCCGGATATATGCATTCAGTGCGGGCGATGTTCGCTTGTCTGTCCGCATGCGGCTATAAGAGTCAAGGCTTATGATGCCAAGCATCTTGAAAAGGCGCCGAAGACCTTCAAGAGTATAGATGCCAAGGGCAAGGAATTTGCCGGTATGAAATTTACTGTTCAGGTAGCACCGGAAGATTGTACCGGCTGTGGTGCGTGTGTGCTTTTCTGTCCCGCCGAGCAGAAAGATGAAAATAAGCAGCCGACCGGCAAGAAGGCGATAAATATGCACCTGCAGGAGCCGCTGCGGACTCAGGAGAAAGAGAATTTTGCATATTTTCTATCGATACCGAATACGGACCCGAAACTCTTTAAGCCGGATACTGTTAAAGGCAGCCAGTTGGTACAGTCTTTGTTTGAGTTTTCGGGTGCCTGTGCCGGCTGCGGCGAGACACCTTATGTGAAGCTGCTGACACAATTGTTCGGTGACAGGGCGATGATTGGAAACGCAACCGGATGTTCGTCCATTTATGGTGGCAATTTACCGACAACGCCTTATACAAAAAGGGAGGATGGAAGAGGGCCGACGTGGAGTAACAGCCTGTTCGAGGATAGCGCTGAGTTTGCGATGGGTATGCGGCTGACGGTTAATAAGTTTAAGCAGTTTGCTCTTGAGCTGCTTGAGAAGGTTGCTGCTAAAGGCTGTGTGGGAAAAGAGCTGGCTGAAGAGATTAAAAAGGCCGCTTTGGCTAATGAACCTGCTCAGCAGGCGATAGAGCAGCAGAGGCAGCGGGTTGCTGAATTGAAAAAGCAGTGCGAGAAAAGTAAATGTGACGAGTGCTCACAGTTGCTGGACGTTGCTGATTATCTTGTTCGTAAAAGTATCTGGGCGCTTGGAGGTGACGGCTGGGCGTATGATATCGGCTATGGCGGCCTTGACCACGTTCTGGCAAGCGGTGAGGATGTTAATGTTCTGGTTCTTGATACCGAGGTCTATTCGAATACGGGAGGCCAGATGTCAAAGTCGACGCCGAGAGCGGCAGTGGCTCAGTTTGCAGCAGCCGGCAAGCCAATGCCTAAAAAGGAGCTCGGATTGCTTATGATGACTTACGGTAATATATATGTTGCGAAGGTGGCGCTCGGTGCAAATCCAAATCAAACGGTTAAGGCATTTGTGGAAGCGGAGGCTTATCCTGGACCTTCGCTAATTGTTGCGTATTCTCATTGTATCGCACATGGAATCAATATGACAAAAGGATTTGACGAGCAAAAAAGGGCGGTCGAAAGCGGTTATTGGCCGCTGTACAGGTTTAATCCTCTGCTTAAGGAGCAGGGCAAAAATCCGCTGCAGCTCGATTCCAAAGCGCCGAGCTTTGATTTTGTCGAATATGCGTACGGCGAGAACCGGTATCGCACACTGAAGCAGTCCAGGCCTGAACAAGCAGCCAGGCTTATCGAGCTTGCGAAAAAAGACGTGGCTGAAAAGTACAGACTTATCAAGCAGCTTGCAAACTTAAAGTGTGATGGAGGCGAAGAGAAATCAAATAGTTGATGCTGATTTTAAAAAGGATTGTGGAAGAGTGTTAATATGAAACAGTTATTTATGAAGATAGCTGTAGGGATTTTGGTTTTGTTCTTAGCTGCTGGGTGTGGACAGCAGGTTGAATCAAAGCCCGCTGTCGAGCCGCTAGCTGTGGGAGCTGAGAATGCTTCAATCGCTCTGGAAGGTGAATTTGTGTCAGCGGCGGTCAAGGCAACAGGTGGTTTGAAGGCCTGGATGGAAGTTAAAGAGGTGCCGCTTGAATGCGTGGTGACATTCTACAAAGCGGACAAGAGCTTGTATCTGACCGAGCAGATTCACCAGATTTATCCCTGGTCGAATTCAATTCGAATTTCGGCTGAAGAGCCGGAGGGCAAGTTTGTCTGCCAATTGTCGGGGGGAAAATTCAGCGTCTTAAAAACGGCTGAAAAGGATTGGACTCTGCCTGTTGAGATAGAAGCAAAGACTTTTGCCAGGGCAGTGCTTGATATTATGACAGCACCTGTTCGCTTTTTGGATAAGTCGGCAGTGTATACAAAAAGACGGCAGTTAATAAAAATAGATGGTCAGATTTATTGGCCTGTGGTGAGAATTGTGAAGACGGAGCAGGGCGATGGCGCCGAAGAGGGAGTAATTTTCTGTCAGAGTCAGCAAAGTTCTCTGATTGATGTCGTATGGTATGGTAGTGGGGACTCTGATAGTCTATTGACTGTTCGTGGTTATAATTATACTCAAACCAAAGACAACGGCATCGTATTGCCCCGCAGGGTGGAGATATTCAAAGCGAGTTCTGACGGTGTTTTGCAAAAACGCCTTGCTAAAATGGAATATCACTGGTAGTCGAGGCAGATTCAAGATTGCTGAACAGAGCGGTCTTAAAAAACAATAACAAGCCTAAGCGGATTGCCGGGGCTTTTTTTGTGTGAAATTATCAATTATTTTTTGAATATAATTATTTTTACCTGAATGATCCTGATTTTCAAAGTATGCCCATTCTTATTTGTCCCCCGCTCTTTTATCTGTATTGCCAATTAAAAAATTATCGGTCCAAGGGCTTTTGAGAAAAATGGCGTAAAAGTGGACTCGAATTTTGTCTTAAGTTTATAGGGTTAAAAAAGTTAAGAAGGCCCTATGTTAAACCGATAAAAAATTATCGAGTAACTGTAAATAAGAGGTTTTGGCTTTGTCCTGCTGGTTCAGGACAGGTCCTAAAAAGAATTATAAGGAAGTTTGGGATTATGGAAAAGATGCAGAATGTATCATTTGTATCGGCTGGTAATACGGTTTTTCAAAACATTTTTAAGTACTGTATTACTTTAGTAATTTTCTGTGGATTTCTTTCGGGTTGCGACCACAACAACAGGATTCTTGACCCGACGCAGATAGGCAGGTTTCGTCCAGTGCCGGCGGTAAATGTAATACTTGATTCATTGGGTGTTGAAGATGAGGAACCATCGGCTTTTGAAGGAGCTGAGGAACCACTTCCATCCGATATTGTTGCAGATGAGATTGACTATACGTTTAGCCCTGGAGATGCTTTAAGAGTACAAATCTATGAATTGCTTGCAGATAATATAACTTTTACACAAGATTATATGGTAAACGAAACCGGCAAGATAAATGTAATGGAAGTTGGTGTGATTGAGGTAGCTGGTTTGACAGAAAGACAGCTCGAGGAGGAGATTAGGAATATTCTGAGACCGAACTTATTAAAAGAGCCATTGGTGAATGTGATTTTATTGAGTTCACAGAAGCGCACATTTTCCGTCTCTGGACAGGGAGTACGTAATGCGGGCAGGTTTTCGATTCCTCGTTATGATTATCGCCTGCTTGATGCTGTTGCCCAGGCCGGGGGGGTAGGTCAGTTTAATGTCAGCTATATTTATGTTTCTCGTCGTCCTAAAGAAGTGAGAGAAACAACTCAACCTATAGACGAAGAATTGCTCGGGCCCATCGACACCGAGGAAATGTATATACCAGAACAGGATATGCTTAGAATGATAATGCCGAGGAGCGAGGATGACAAAGGCAAACTTGATGAGCTTGTTATGACTTCTTCAGAAATGGTAACTGACCGGGAACTTCTTGGTGCGGTATCACCCGGAGGAGTTGATTTGTTGAGTGAAATTTCAGGTTTTGAATCCGGTTTTGGACGGGCAGAGGAAGCCGGCCGGATTGAATGGATATTCAGGGATGGAAAGTGGGTCCCGGTTGAGGTTGGCAGGCGGCCTGGAGGAATTGGCAGGATTGAAGAAGAGCCGGTCTTGCCTTATGAGTTTGAATGGGAGGCCGAAGAGCCACAAGAACCTAAGGTAAGACTTATTAGGATTCCGGCAGATAAACTATTGGCTGGCGATCCCAAGTATAACATTGTGATTAGGGAAGGAGATACAATTCATGTGCCGGTCGACCTTGTCGGGGAGTTTTATGTTATGGGTAATGTCAACCGGGTTGGTGCTTTCGTAATAACCGGCCGGCCTTTAACATTAAAGATGGCAATAGCAACGGCAGGAGGTCTTAATCCGCTGGCTTGGCCAAAACATTGTGAAGTGACAAGACGTATCGGAAAAGATAAAGAGGAAATCGTAATGGTAAATCTGGATAAAATTGCCAGAGGCGAACAGCCGGATTTCTTCATAAAGCCGCATGATTTAATCAATGTGGGCACACATCCAACGTCTCAGTGGCGGACAATCTTACGAGGTGCTTTCCGGGCCAGTTATGGATTTGGCTTCATTTATGACCGGAATTTCAGCTATCGGGATTTTGGTATGAGACATCCGTTAGGACCTTTTAGCCTTTAAAAGCCGGGAAATTTTGGTATAATGCTTAGATTATGGCAGAGAGTTTTGAAACGGTTGGTTCACAAAGCAAGCAAGCGAATACAACTCGGGCAAGCTGGCTTGAACTCAGCTTGCACAGTTACATAAAGGTATTGATAATCGGCGGCTTTTTCTGGTGGATTTTCCGATATGAAATCGAGCGAATCGTTGTGAAATGGATTTCAGATCCGAGCTGGTCTCACGGATTTCTCATTCCCTTTTTCAGCTTATACTTTATCAATCAGCGTAAAAAAGAGATATTGACTCTGAAGTCCAGACCGAACTATCTCGGTTTATTTTTTTTGTTGTGCTGTCTTGGACTTTATATTCTCAATATGTCCATCCCGAGCCTCAGAGCTACCTATATTCGCCAAGTATTGATGGTGGCCATTCTTGGAACAATCGTGTTGTTTTTGTGCGGCTGGCGAATGGTTAAGTATACGTGGCTTGCTATATTGTTTTTGATATTTGCGGTTCCGCTGCCGCAGGGATACTATGTTCGGCTTACTATGCCGATGCGAAAGCTGGCAGCTGTGGTTGCAACAGCTTTGCTGAATCTTGTTGGTGGTTTGGATGCTACGGTCAGCGGAGTGGTCATAGATGTTTTTTACAAGGGAAAGCACTTGGAGCCGGCATTAAATGTGGCAGAGGCTTGCAGCGGTATGAGATTACTGATGGCCTTTTTGGCATTGGGTGTTGCGATGGCGTATTTACACTACAGGCCGATATGGCAGCGAGTAATCCTGCTGTTATTTACTGTACCGATAGCGATATTCTGCAATATTGTACGGGTTACAGTTACAGGTTTTATTCATGTATTTATAGCCCCTAAGTATACGCAAGGTATTTATCATGATATTCTCGGTATGGGAATGCTGGTTTTGGCATTTGGGCTATACTATTTTATCGCTTGGTTTATGTCAAATTTATTTGTTGAACAAAAAGTGACCGGTGAGGAAGGCGTGATTGTGCGTAGAAGCCCATAAGTTATTTTTATAAATGGTTGATTATGGAAGCTAAATCTGTTATAAAATTATATGTACAACCAGCCTTTTTAATATGTGTTACGGTTCTTGCAATAAGTGCGGTTGGGATGCCGATTTTAATACATGGCCTCGGAGGATACCTCAAAAAAGAGCCACTGCCTTTAAAGCGAAGTCTGGATTATCTGGATGAGGAGGGATTGGGTCCGTACATAGTTTTTGCCAAAGAGAAAGTAGATTATGATGAAGTAGTGAAAAGCCTTGGTACCGAAGACTATATCCAGTGGACTCTGGAAGATACGCAAGTTGCTGCAGAGAGCCCGGTGCGTAAATGTTTGTTGTTTATTACTTATTATGAGCTTCCTGATATGGTGCCGCATGTCCCGGAAGAGTGTTATGTAGGTGGAGGTAATCAATTACTTGAGAGGGAAAGTCTGAGTCTTGAGATATTTCTCAATAACACCAAGAATGAAATTCCTGTGAGGTATCTTGTTTTTGGCAGTAAAGCAGAGAACCTGTTAGTTACTGAAGTGCGATATCCGGTACTTTACTTTATTAATGTTGACGGTCTTTATGCAAACAGCAGAGATAGTGCGAGGTCAATCCTTAGTAAGAACTTTTTTCGGAAATATTCGTATTTTTCGAAAGTTGAGTTGAAATTTTATAATATAAACGAGTTTGGAATGCGGTTTTACCCAAACCAGCAGGAGGTTCTTTCAGCAGGCCAGAAGCTTTTAAGCATTATTTTGCCGATATTGGAAGAGAAACATTGGCCTGATATGGAAGAATAAATTATAAGCTGAAGTGATTTGATGTTCAATAATATTAATGTGAGGTTGGATTATGGCAGTAAGAAGACTAAATAAAAAGGTTGCAATTATAGGTTTGGTTATATTTTTAGTTGTATTGCTTGGTGCGATTATGTTCATTCTTCAATTCCGTGGCGATCCTTATAGTTTTATTTCGGATGGTGAACGAGCATTAGCGGCGGGGGATTATGAGTCTGCTGAAAGAGCTTTTGTAAAGGCTGTCGGTAGGGCCAGAAAAGATTCATTAAAAATAGAGATAATTTTTAAGCTTATTGATGCTTATCATGTACAAGAGGATTGGAAAGAGATACGGAATTGCTGGGAGAATATCGTTCTGATAGAGCCGACTAATGCCAAAGCTCGTCTTGAACGTTTAAGATATAATTACATAGTAGCGAACAGTGGGGTAGACAGCTTTTGGCAGAGAATCGATTCAGAGGTTTCTGAATTCTTGGAAAATGTAGATAGAAATCTCTTTTCTGAAAACCCAGCCAAGTGGGAGACATTTGATGAACTTCAAGAACCTCTTTCCAATCGTCTTGACTGTTATTTGTATTTGCTTAGAGGTAGAGCCAGATTAGAGATGGCAATGAGGGGAATGGTAGGTATGCCGGAGGAGGTATGTGAACAGGCGATGGAGGATTTGAAACAGGCTAAGGAGCTTGAGCCGGAAAATGTTAAGGTCAGTTGGTTTATGGCGCGGGCGATACGATTTCAGGGGGAAAATCAGGCCGAGAAAGGTAATTTTGAAGCAAGAGAAAATTCAATACAGCAGGCCAAAGAGCTTTTGACCGAATGTGTTGAAGCTGCAGAGGATAATGTCGATGCGCATATTAATCTTCTGAGTCTGAAGCTTACGTTAGCGGACAGAGAGGGACGGGAAGCGGTAAAATTACTTGAACCTGAGTTTTTATCACTTGTAAAAAGGTTTGATTCAAGTCCGCAGGCATTTATGGGATTGGCGAATTACTATTCTTTAATGTGTCCGCAAAGTATTGATAAAGCCGTGGAAGCTATTGACAGGTGTGTTTCGTTGGATAAGGAAGAGGTTCTTTATTTAATAAGAGCAGCGACTTTGTCTTATTACAAGTTTTCAATTCATGGAAGAAAAGATGCGCAAGATTTCGAGAAGTCGATAAATTTGGCAAGAAGTGCTCTTGAACTTCTGGGTGCACAGGAAACGACAGGACCGCGAGCCTGGGAAAATAGAATGAATCTTCTTACTCTTTATAGTTTTCTTGCGGACCGTTATATCGAACAGGCAGTTGAACCCTTTAAGCCGATATCTGAGTCTGAGAAACAACAATTTATCGCCTCCGCTGAGGAAGCTATACACGAGATTGAGCAAATAATCGGCAGTGGTGAAAACATCTATGTTACTAAATGGGAGGGGATGCTTGAGTTTGCGAAAGGCAATAGAAGCGTTGCGATCAGGAAGATGTATGCAGCATATGAGCAGATAAGGGCCTCTGAAGGAACGAAACGGATGGACCCTCATCTTCCTTATCTGCTTGCCAAGGCTTTTGAAAATAGTTCTGAGCAAGGAATAGTTGTAGCGTTTTTTACCGATGCGATACAGTCCGGCATTGCCACTTGGTCAAGACCTGAGGCGGTTCTTGACTATGCTAAGGTTCTTATTGGACTGGAAAATTGGGCAACAGCTGCAGCGAACATAGGTTATTATGAACAGTTATTCGGTCCCAATCAGACAAGTCGTACTCTCAAGATTCTTGCTTATATAGGAGCTGGTCAATTTGAAGAGGCGTTAGAGGAATTGGCTTCCGAGCCACGGGAAGATGTTGATACAATCAAGCTCAGAATAACATTGGAGCAGGCCAAGATAAGGCAAATCCGAACAGCTTTGAGCGAAAGTAGGCTGGAGAGAGTTGAAGAGGAGCTTTTTGAAGTAAGACCAAGAGAAAGTATAGCCAAGCCTGAAGAGTCCGAGGAAGCGCTGTCGGCTGAATTGTCCAGCTATGAAGACACGCTATCCTCTCTTATAATCAAGTTGTTGACCACAAAAGCCTCGGCAGTAGAAGATGCCTACATTGCTACATTTTGTGAGGATAATGTATTTTTGGGAAGGATTGAAGAGGCAAGGAATTTGACAGATGTGATTTTGGAATCTTTACCTGAGAATTCTACCGCTTTGTTTTATAAAAGGCTGCTTTCTGAACCTGAGCCGGGCAGAGTTACTGTCGGCAGGCGTAATGAAATAGAAGAGTCAGTTTTGAAGCAGATATCAGATCCTATGAAAAGGGCTGTCGAACTTGGTTCTTTCTACAACAGAACCGGGCAATTGGACAAAGCAGCACAGGAGTATAAGAAAGTAATAGCAGAATACTTGGTTGGGGAAACTATTCCGGAGATTCAAGGTGAAAGTGAGGAAGTAATAAACAGAAAGCAAATAGCTATTTATGGTCTTTTTGGGATTGCTTTGCAGAATAAAGACTGGCAGCTGGCAGGGAGGTTGAAAGATATTGTCAGAGTTAATAATCTTGACGAGTGTGAGGGCGGTTTTTTTGCTGCTCGTCTTGCTGCTTCTAAAGGGGAGCCCGAGGCTTTGACTTTATTTAATGAGTGCTTAAGACAAAGGCCTGTTTTTTCTTACGGCTATTTATTAAGAAGTAATGTTCATGCTGCTCTTGGGAATGAGCAGGCAGCCTTGGAAGACGCTCGAGAAGCGTTGTTCTTAAATCCTATGGATGGTTCTATTTCTAAAAATCTTGCAGCGCTTCTCAACCAGCGTAATCAAAGACTTGGTAAAACTGTCACGCTTGAGCAGCAGGAGGAGCTCAGGAACACTCTTGCATTAGCGATGAAAGTTAATCCCGGCGACTTAGATTTATATAGATTTTATGCGGGCTTAATAAGGTCTACAGAACCAGATAGAGCTGTAGCGGTTTTGCAATACATCCGTAGTATTTCTTTGACTGTACAAGATTCGTTTTTACTTGGTGAGTTGGCGGGAGATATAGCTGTTGAGGAAGAAGATGGACATCGCAAAGAAGCGTTGATTGATATGGCGGTTTCGGCATACAAAGATGCTTTGTCTATAGAACCTGATAATCAAGAGGCGATTTATAGTTATGCGAATTTTTTAAGAGCTATCGGTCAGGAGAAAGAGGCTGAAAAGTTGTTAACAGAGTCTAAGAACCAGGAGTTTCTTTGGACATATTATTATCAAGCTGGTCAGTATGAAAAAGCCAAGAGCCTTTTAGAGCAGTCATATGCGAATGATAGGACAAATATAGGTGTGCTCAAAGGGCTTGCGATTGTTGCTGGAAAGACGTTGGACAAAGAAAATGCGCAAAGATACTCTGAAGAACTGTTGGCCCTTGAGGATAATATAAGTAATCGACTTTTGCAGATTAGGATTTACCTCAATGTAGGCCTGATTCAGGAAGCAGAGAACAGGTTGCAAAGCTTTAGGGAAAAGTTCCCTGATGAGCCGACGGCACAATACATTGAGGCGTGGTTGTTGATGAAGCGTGGCCGTTTGAAAGAAGCGCTTGATATGGCAAACCAAAGCATTGAGAGCGACAATAGTAGTGCATTAACCTGGCGGTTGAGAGGTCAGATATATCTATTAATGGCTGATTATGATAAAGCAATCAGTGATCTTGACAGGAGTGAGCTGCTGGCGACCGATCCAGAAACAAATCTTTTCCGAGCAAAGGCTTATGCGGCACAGGGTCGTGATGAATATGCCATAGCTGAGCTGAGAGGTATAATGAATTCTCCAGAGACATCGCTCGAAGCGAGGTTTTTACTTGAATGGATTTATTTGAGGCTTGGCAGAAGAGAGGCTCTTATGGAGTTGTATGATGATACTCGTAAAAAATTTCCAGACAATACGTACTGGCTTGACCGCTCTGCCAGATTTGCTATGGAAGATGGTGATTTCAGACTTGCAGAGCAGTTGTTCAGCCATGCTTGGAACAAAAGCAGGGAGGAGGGGCAGGGTAGTCGGTCAGCATTAAATGGGTATTTAGAGGCTCTTTTGAGGTCTCAACAATTAGATAAACTTTTTGAAGAAGCTGGAAAATATATGAATACAGAGTTTGCTCCGATAGCGTTGATAGAGATGGCGGAGGCGGAAATGATGCTTGGAAATAAAGAGAAGGCTGTACGATATGCCCGCCAGGCAGCTGATACAACCGAAGGTGATGAGAGCCTCCAATATGAAATACTGCGTGCTATGTATCAGATTATCGGCAGAGAGGAGGCCGAGGTGTATTGCAATGAAAAAATCCGCCAGGACCCGAGGTCATTACCGGCGAATTTATTTATGTATAACCTGAATGTATTTAACGGCCGCTACGATGAGGCTATTGAGATTATCGACAGGTGCATTGATATTATCGGGTCAGACAAGAACATGAAGATTAATTATATGAGTAAAAAGGCAAATATCCTCTACGTGGCTTATGAACAAACTTCCGATAAAAGTTATCTGCAAAAAGCTATTGATGAGTACAAAAGTTTGCTTGATGAAATGCCGAAAAATAGTAGTGCGGACGCTTTGAATAATTTGGCTTTTATACTGGCGGAAAGTGGTGAAAAGTTAGAAGATGCTCTGGAGTATGCAAAGCAGGCTTATGAGATCAGGCCGAACAACCCAGAGTACTTAGATACTTATGGGTATGTTTTATATTTAAATGGGAAATACTCCGAGGCAGAGGAATATATGTATGAAGCTATACAGCAATTTCAATTGCGTCGGATGAACGTATCGTGGAAGGTCTATGAGCGTTTAGGGATGATACAGGAAAAACTCGGGGTGAAATTACAGGCTGTTGACGCTTATAAACAGGCACTTGCTGTGGGTGGCGATAGTTTGTCAGAGGCGGATAGTGAAAGAATAAGGTCCGCGATTGCGCGGCTTTCAGAAGAATGATCTTGTTTGAAGAGATTATGTGATTCATATGAGCAGCATATTAAAATATGATGTGAGGCTAAAATGGCAGAACAAATACAAACACAAGAAGCGGGTAAGGTCGTAAGAACGGTTCCTGGAGTTGCTGCAGGTTTAACAGCCGGTGAAGTTATAGGAATGCTGCGTCAGCATATTTTTCTTATAATTTTGTTTACCGTGGCTGGTTTTATTGTTGGTGGTATTTCTTGGTTTTTACTGAGAGAGTATGCTCCAGAATATACGGCGGCTACGTATATCGAGGTTTTATCAGCTGCGGAAAGGGACCCTTTGCAAATAACATCTTATATGGTAGGCCAAGATATTCAATATTCTTATCGCAGAACATTAGCTTCTCGATTAGTCCAGCAGGGTTTTTTCCGTAAATTATTAAACAGAGACAGGATTCGAGAAACTGATTGGTTTAGAAATTTCGGTAGGACCGAGGGGGCTACAGAAGAAGTAAGTGTTGAAAAAGCAATTAGAAAAGCACTTCAGAATTTAAGTGCGAATCTTAGGGCAACACCTGAAAGAGATAGTGACTTGATTACTGTTTCTATGACCTGCCACGATAAGGAAGAAGCAGCTTTGATAGCAAATGAGGTTGTTGATTTGTTTACGAGGGAGCGTGGAGAAGGAGAAGCTGCTGATATCAGAGAAAAGATAAGGATCTTTCGAGAACAGCTATCGAGCGTTCGGAATGAATTGACGACAATACAAAATAATTTGGACGCTCTTCGCATTAAATCTGGTTTTACTGACCTTGAAACACATAACTATATGGATGTAATTACGCAAAGGGTTGCTGATCTTGAGCTGGAAAATAATGATTTAATTCTCGATATTACAAATACAAAAACGGCTATAGAAACCCTGAAAAGACAGGCTACAGGTCCGATTGCAGAGCAGGTTTCTAGGTTGGTGGAAAATGACCCTGTAGTGACTTCTCTTCTTCAGACTCGTGTGGCATTGGAAGTAGAATTAGCAAGCAGGCTCACAAAGTATGGCGAGAATCACAGAATAACGCAACAGATACAGGAGCGGATAAGTGAGATCGATGAAAAGAGAAGAGAAAGAAAAGCCGAGATAGGCGAGTTGATTAGACAGTCAAATCTAAAAAACGTACAGGATACACTGGAGATGCTGCAGAGCAGTCTTGATGAGTTGCAAAGGCAAAAACAAGAAGCTGAGGCAGCTAAGGAGCAACTTGATTTAGCACGAGTTCAATTTGAAGATCTGCAGATTCAAAGAGAAGAAAAACAAGCAGATCTGGAAGAGATTAACAATGCTATTTCAACGTATAGTATAAAACTCAATGACCCGGAAACACCAAAGGTGAAGAGGATGGGCGAGGCCCTTGTCCCCCTGAGTGTAAGCTTTCCGCGATGGGAGATGTTTTTCCCTGGTGGTACGTTGTTAGGAATTTTATTAGGAATTGGCGTAGCATTTCTTATAGAGCGTTTTAATGATCTTGTGCGGACACCTCGAGATGTTAGCAGATATTTGCGTGTACCTCTTTTGGGTGTGGTGCCAGACGTTGCCGAAGATGAGCAACTCAAAAGTATTGACCCTGTTATGGCAGTGAATAAAGCACCCTATTCAGTGATAAGCGAGGCTTACCGGAGATTCAGAAGTAATTTGATATCGTCCGCGCCTAACTCCAGGATTTTTCTGGTAAGCAGTGGTATGGCTGGTGACGGTAAAACTTCTGTGACGGTTAATCTCGCTACGACGTTGGCCGGTCAAAATAACAAGGTGCTGCTAATAGACTCGAACTTCTGGCGACCGAATATAAATACAATTTTCCCACCTTCCGAGCCGGGACCGGTTCTAAAAGCTGAAGACAGCAATGAAGAAGTCGAAGAAAACAGCGAGTATGAATTGGGTTTAAGTACCGTACTCTCCGGCCTTTGCGGTTATCACGAAGTTATTAGACCAAGCGGCATTGAGAACCTTGATGTGATTAGTGCGGGTATGTTACCACCGAATCCGGCTGAACTGCTGGGTGGTGCAGCAATGGAGCAGTTTATCAAATATCAACGTGAGAAATATGATTATGTTGTAATTGACGGACCGCCGGTGCTGCTGGTCAGCGATGTAAAGCTGCTGGCTGGTCTTGTTGACGGAGTTGTTCTGGTGTTTAATGCTATGGAAACAACCAGAGGTGCAGCTTTGAGAACTATAGCTGAATTAAAGCAGGTGAGTGCTACTATCCTCGGCTGTATAATGTTCGCAGTGCAGCCGATGAAGGGCGGTTATTTCCGAGAGCAGTTCAAAGCTTATCGTGAGTATCAGAAGCTGCAGATGGCTAACGCCGTGGCACATTAAAGCTCGTCGTCTGGTTGGACTGTATAATTTGCTTCAAATTCGCTGCTTCTAAAGGATTTTTTGATGGAAAGATTTTTGGTCACCGGCGGAGCCGGTTTCATTGGTTCTAATATATGTATAAAACTTGTTGAAGAAGGCTGCTTTGTCAGGGTAATTGATAATCTGCTAACGGGCAAGAAAGGCAATCTAGCCTCAGTAATTGATAGAATTGAATTCATAGAAGCGGATATGGGCGATGGGAGGGCCGCCCGTGAAGCGATGAAGGATATTGGTGTTGTTTTGCATCAGGGAGCACTTCCTTCGGTTCCCAAAAGCGTAAATAATCCTGCAGCTACTCACAGACATTGTCTGGATGCGACATTCGCCGTACTGTTGGCAGCGCGTGATGCCGGAGTGAAGCGTTTTGTTTATGCGAGCAGCTCTTCAGCTTATGGCGATACGCCTGTTTTGCCGAAGGTTGAAACAATGCGGCCGGAACCGTTATCGCCTTATGCGGCTTCCAAGCTTGCAGGTGAATATTACTGTAAGGTATTTTACACCGTCTTTGGCCTTGAGACCATATCGCTGCGTTATTTTAACGTTTTCGGGCCGCATCAGGACCCAACCAGCCAGTATGCAGCAGCAATACCCGCCTTTGTAACAGCGATTCTGAAAAATAAGCCGCCAACAATATATGGCGACGGTGAGCAAAGCCGTGACTTTACTTATGTTGATAACGTGGTTGATGCTAATCTGCTCGCCGCAAGGGCGAAGAAAACAAGCGGCGAGGTAATAAATATCGCCTGTGGGAAGGCTGTGACCGTTAACGAAATTATTGATATGATAAACAATCTTGTAGGTAAGAATGTTAAACCTGAATACACCGACCCGCGGCCAGGGGATGTAAAGCATTCACTGGCTGATATCACCGCAGCCGAGAGGCTTATCGGCTACAGACCAAAGGTGTCATTCGAACAGGGCCTGCAATTAGCCATAGACTGGTATCACAAAAATCTTTTGTGAAACGCAGTTGGATTAAAAAGCAGGTTCGAATCGTTTTACTTTGCGATTTTTTTAAGCTTTCATCACTGCATATGCTCTTTTAAGTTTTGGGCGTCCTGGAGGAGCTGTTCTCGGTTGACTTGCTTTTCAGGTTCAAGCTCGAACGACCATTCGTATTTGTCGACAATTTTCTTGGGATTTAAAACCTGAGCAAAGAAATCGAAGGGGAATTTATCATACCAGGGGCCTTTTAGTTCGCGATGTGTTTTTAATGTTTCAAAACCCTCCTTGCGAATAGTAACATTATAGTCACCATACCAGTTAAAGTTGACTGTAACGGGGGACAAGCCGATTTGCTCATCATTAAGCTCTACCAGCGCACCAGAGGGTACTGTGTTTATTGTAAGCTGGCGCTCTACACAGCCGGACATCGTAATACTTGTAAGCAGAGAGACTGCTAATAGCCAAAATGAATTTGCTCTTCTCATAATATATACCCTTCAATATTGGTTTGTCATATTATAATCGAAATATGAAAATACGGAAGAGCAAAATTTGCTGTTAGAATATTTTATGTTCCTCCCATTTCCATCTGTAAATATAGTATTATAAATCGGTTATTGACACCTAAAGAGCCCAGCAGTATGCTATTGGCAAATTCAGTTAGTTTTTATGGTGTTTTTATTATGAAAATTCTTTTGAGCTGGTTGAGAGATTATGTCGAGGCTTCAGAATCTGCAGAGCAGATAGCACAGATTCTCAGCGATATTGGGCTTGGCTGTGAGGGGATTGAGCATTTGGGGGATGATTCTGTAATCGATGTTGAGGTTACAAGCAATCGGGGGGACTGTCTGAGCTATATAGGCATTGCGCGAGAGCTGGCTGCGGCGACGGGTAGAGAGCTGAAAATACCGGCTGTTGAGCTGGCGGAATTGCAAAAAGAGACCAGTGAGTTTGTCAGTGTTAAAATTGAAGATGCTGATTTGTGCGGCAGATATACTGCAAGGATTATTGAGGGCGTAAAGGTCGGGCCTTCGCCGGACTGGATGAGAAAAAGGCTTGAAGCAGTCGGTATGCGTTCTGTAAGTAGTGTCGTCGATGCGACTAACTATGCGATGCTGGAGACAGGCCAGCCGCCGCACGCCTTTGATTATAGAAAGATTAAAGAGGGCAAAATAATAGTGAGAAGAGCGAAGGTCGGGGAGACAATAGTCAGTATCGATGGAACAAAATGCGAGCTTACTAGT
This sequence comes from uncultured Pirellulales bacterium, assembly GCA_964493425.1. GTDB lineage: Bacteria > Planctomycetota > Phycisphaerae > Sedimentisphaerales > Anaerobacaceae > CAYLMG01. The sequence continues at coordinate 63,667 of CAZBMW010000010.1, read as the reverse complement.
GATATGCTTGTTATTGCCGATGCTAAAGAGCCTGTAGGCGTGGCTGGTGTGATGGGTGGTTTATATACTGAGGTCGGAGCCGATACTAATACTATCCTGCTCGAAGATGCATACTTTGACCCGGTGACGATTCGCAATACAAGCAGAAGGCTTAGTCTTCCTTCTGAGGCGGCTTTCAGGTTTGAACGTATTGTCGATATCGAGAATGTTGACTGGGCCTCCAAGAGGACGGCACAGCTTATTGTGCAGGCGGCAGGCGGCAAGGTTGCAAAGGGTGTGGTAGATGTTTATCCTAAAAAGAGTAAGCCAAAAAAAGTGTCACTGCGGCCAAGCAGAGTTAATAAGCTGCTTGGCATCGAAGTAGCTGCTGATGATATGATGAGGATATTGTCGGCATTGCATTTTAATCCTGAAAGAAAAAATGATTTTTTAGAATGCAGTGTTCCTTCCTGGCGAGCGGATATTTATCGCGAGGCTGATTTGATTGAGGAGGTTGCCCGGCTATATGGCTACAATAAGCTTCCGACCGAAGAGAAAATAAATATCGTGGTTGCCCCCGTTGATAGGCGTCAAAAGCTGAGAGAAGTTATTGGTAAATACCTTAACGGCTGTGGTTACTACGAAACGATTAGTGTAACGTTTGTTGCAGATGATATAGCTGAGCTTTTCAGCGTATCTCGCGAAGACGGGCACCTGGCTGTCAGGGATGAATCGCGCAAAAGTGTGAATCTGCTCAGACAAACCCTGATTGGGTCTTTGCTGGGTGTTGTTAAGACCAATTTGAATGTTAAAAATACTCCCTGCAGAATATTTGAAATTGCTGACACTTTCGTTCCAGGAGTAAAGGGAGAATTGCCAGTTGAGAAGACGAAGCTGGCGCTGGCCTGTGACGGCGAATTTCGAGAGCTAAAAGGTGTAATTAATGGACTAATAAAAGTGCTTGAAAGGGATGCAGAGGTTATTTTTACAAAGGCAGATTTAGCCTGGGCTCAAGCGGCAACCGTGATATCTGTGAACGGCAAGACGATAGGGAACGCAGGTGTCGTTTCGGACAAGGTAAAGGATAAATTTGACTTTACAGATGTGCAGATTTGTGCAGCAGAGTTGGATTTACAAGAGCTTGAAGCTTTGCAGAGTGAGGCAGTAAAATTTGCCCCGATACCTAAATTTCCTGCTATAGAGCGTGATTTGTCGCTTGTAATTGATGAAGAGGTCATCTGGGCTGATATCGCGAGTACAATAGAAAGGGCCGCTCCTGCTGAGCTGGAAGAGGTCATATTTGTTGGAATATATCGAGGTAGAAGTATTCCGGGTGGGAAGAAAAGTGTTACTTTCACCCTGCGGTTCAGGGATGAGCAGGGCACCCTGACGCACGAGACTGTTGATGGTTTCCAGAATGATATAGTTGCGGAGTTGAAAAAAGCTACCAGAGCTGAGTTGCGGACAGCTTGATTTCAAATCTGGATTTAGTCATATTTTTGGCGGTGCGAGATGAACGATTACGAGCGATTCGAAAAACTTATCGCTGGCGGATACAGCTGCATATCGATTGTTACGGATGAGGAACAGTACGCGCTTGATATTATCAGAAAGGCGGCGAGAAAGTTCGGCCGTGATTTATGGATATGGTCGGTTTCCGAAGGTGTCAGGGAGGGATTGTGCCTGCTCGAAGATGGGCCACCTTTGCCGGACACCTTGAAACCGGAGGCAGGTTTGTCAAACCTCGCGGGTTCAAAACCGGGCTCGATATGTGTTACTCTTGATATAGCCGAACATATTAAGGCAGGAAGACCTCTGCGAATTCTTCGGGATATGATTAACCGCTTCGGTAAGATTTCGAGCACTATTGTAATGATTGACAGTAGTGGTAAACTGCCTGATGTAATTAAATCTTATACTCATCTGTTTGAAATCTCTTATCCTGATGAAAAAGAGCTTGAGGATATCATACGCGAAACCCTGCAGAGATTGCATCAGAAAAAGCCTATTGAAATCGGCATAACGCGAAAGGGTTTGGATATAATCATTAAGAACCTGCGAGGCCTGAACCGGAGGCAGGCTGAACAGATTATCAGTGATACTATAGCTGATAACCAGCGATTTGACGACGATGATATTAATGTGGTTCTTGCGAGCAAGAGAAGAATTATTCAGCACGGTGGTCTTCTCGAGTACATTAAGACACCTGTTGATTTGAGCGAGATAGGGGGATTGGGGCGTTTGAAACAGTGGCTTGAGCTGCGTAAAGCTGCGTTCACTTCGCAGGCTGAGCAATTCGGGATCATGGCTCCTCGCGGGCTTCTTATGCTCGGCGTTCAGGGAGCGGGAAAAAGCCTGTGCGCAAAAGCAATTGCAACTGCGTGGCATCAGCCTTTATTAAGGATGGACCCCGGGGCTTTGTATGCAAGTTACATAGGTGAGTCGGAGCGTAACCTTCGCGAGGCTCTCAAGCAGACGGAGATGATGGCTCCTGTGGTTTTATGGATTGATGAAATAGAAAAAGCTTTTGCTTCGGCAGCCAGCAGGAGTGCTGATGGAGGATTGTCTCAAAGAATGTTTGGAACCCTTCTTACCTGGCTGCAGGAGCATGAACAGCCTGTCTTCGTAGTTGCTACGGCTAATGATATAGAGGCCCTGCCGCCGGAACTTTTGCGTAAGGGTCGCTTCGATGAAATATTTTTTATCGACCTGCCCAAAAAAGATGTGAGGAGCGAGATTTTCGAGATTCATCTCAGAAAACGTAACCATGACCCCAAAAAGTTTGACCTTGATAAGCTAGCTGATGTTTCGGAAGGTTATAGCGGTTCTGAAATCGAACAGGCGGTTCTATCAGCTCTTTATCAGGCATTTTCGAGCAAGACTGAGCTTAATACTGAAGAAATCCTCCTTGCCTTAAAGAATTCACCGCCTTTATCAAGGACAATGGCAGAGAAGGTCAAATCCCTTCTTGCCTGGGCTGAGGGAAGGTGCCTGCCGGCTGATTGATAAGTTTTTAACAGGAACTTTTTTAAATTAAAAAGCCTGCGGTTTTCAAATTACGTATTTTATTCGGGTGCAAAATTAAAAATCTATTATTAAAAAGGCCTTTTTAAGGCCGATATAGTGTTAGCGAATTGTTTTTTCTAAAAAATCGAAGCTGTTGTGTATTTAAAGAAAATTTAACTTGAAATTCTTTTGGTATTTTGTTAATATAGGTAATGTTGCAGGTTGACCCCTGCTGTGTTCGTAGAGGAAGTATTTTTTGAAAAAACCGATATACCCATGTTCAGGGAAGTCGGACCTTGAGGTATCGGAAACGCCTGCTTTGATGGGACTTTCGGTCACAAGTAACGATTACCCACTTTGAAATACTGGGTTTATTCAAGATTCTTTCTTACGGCACGTGCGGAGGAAAACCTTGCTGTCAATAAAAGGCCTGTATATACAGGCCTTTTGTTTTGCGCTATAGATTAACCGCTGGTTTTCTTTGATAATCGCCTTCTTTCTACCTCAAACAGAACGAACCGTCGTTAAATATCCTGATTTGTAAGCCGGATAATTCTTAAGGTAAATTTTAGTTTTTTAACGGAATTATTATAAATATCGGACTTTGGTGACATTTCAAAAGGTTGTTTGTCAGCTTTTCGGATTAAGGCAGAGGTTCGGTTTGACGATTAAATAAAGGAGAGTAAAAGGCTTTTTACGAGTTTAAAAAAGTGTTCTTAGTCTTTGTGATAAAAGGATTTATAAAGAGGTAATTATGCTTGGTGTGCACGCTTTTACTGTATTGCCGGCGCTGCCGGAGTCTTTGAAGGACCTGGATTTTATCGCTAGAAATATGTTCTGGTGCTGGAATCTCGAATTTGTGCAGCTTTTCAAAAGGATTGACAGTAAGTTGTGGAGAGCGTGGTCTCACAACCCTGTCAAGCTGCTCGGCGGAGTTTCACAGAAAAGGCTGGATGAACTTGCTCAGAATCGCGGTTTTGTAAGCGAGCTAAAGCGAGCTGCAGAAAAGCTAAGAACATATCTTGAAAGTCCCACCTGGTTTGACAAAATCAGCTCTGATTCCAATAAATCGTTAATAGCATATTTTAGCGCCGAGTTTGGTATTCATGAATGTTTGCCGATTTATTCGGGAGGACTGGGTATCCTGGCTGGTGACCACTTAAAGAGCGTTTCGGATATGGGTGTACCTTTGGTAGGAATTGGGCTTTTATATCAGAAAGGCTATTTTCGCCAGTATCTGAACGTCGATGGGTGGCAGCAGGAAGTGTACAGCGAAAATGACTTTTATAATATGCCTGTTGAAATTGTTCTACAATCCGACGGCCAGCCGTTAAAAATCGGCGTCGAATATCCGAAAGGAATAGTGCAGGCCCAGATATGGTCTGTCAATGTCGGAAGAGTCAAGCTTTATTTACTGGATACCAATATTTCGGAAAACAGCCCCGAAGACAGAATGATTACCGCCAGTCTTTACGGCGGAGACCTCGAAATGAGAATCCGCCAGGAGATTATGCTCGGAATAGGCGGGATGAGGGCTTTGTCGGCTATGGGTATTGAGCCAGCCGTTTGTCATATGAATGAGGGTCATGCCGCCTTTATGGGCCTGGAACGAATACTGCGATTAAAAAATAAAGCGAATATAGGTTTTGAACAGGCTCTCGAAGCCACAAAGGCAGGAAATGTTTTTACGATACATACACCTATAAAAGCCGGGAATGACGAATTTCCGCTCGAAATGGTGGATAAATATTTTGCCGATTATTATACGAAGCTCGGTATAAATAAAGAGCAGTTTTTAGCTCTTGGTAAGATTGTTCCAAAGGACAATAAAGAACCTTTCAAAATGCCTGTGCTTGCCCTAAGGCTCAGCTCATACAAAAATGGCGTCAGTGTCAAGCACGGTCAGGTCTCAAGGAAAATGTGGTCGATTTTATGGCAGGATGTGCCTGAAGATGAAGTCCCCATAACTTCAATCACAAATGGAGTGCATATCAAAAGCTGGATTTCTGAAGAAATGAACTTATTGTATGAAAGATATATTGGAACCAATTGGGCCGATGAGCTTATTGACGGTATTAGCTGGGAAACTATCGACCAGATTCCTGATGAGGAGTTCTGGCGCATTCATCAGCGTAACCGGGAAAGCCTCGTGGCATTTTCAAGAACGCGGCTCAAAGCCCAAATGCAGCGTAGAGGCACATATCATACCGAATTAAACTGGGCGGATGAAGTTCTCAACCCGGAAGCTTTGACAATCGGATTTGCCAGGAGGTTTACGCCTTATAAAAGAGGTAACTTGCTCTTTAAGGACCCTACCAGGCTCGTTAAGCTTCTCACAGACCCTGAAAGGCCGGTCCAAATCATTTTAGCGGGCAAAGCACATCCGAAGGATAGCCAGGGCAAGGAAATTATAAGACAGCTTATTCACTTTGCAAATCAATATAATGTCAGACGCCGAGTAGTATTTTTGGAGGATTATGATATTAATGTAGCCAGATATCTTATGCGTGGTGTGGATGTCTGGCTTAATACACCAAGACCGACGATGGAAGCAAGCGGTACGAGTGGAATGAAAGCCTCCCTTAATGGTGCTTTGAATATGAGCACTTTAGATGGATGGTGGTGTGAAGGATACAGGCCTGAGGGCGGCTGGTCAATCGGCGCCGGAGAAGTTTATCAAGACCATTCTTACCAGGATAATGTTGAATCGAAAGCTATGTATAATATTCTCGAAAAGGAAATTGTCCCATTGTTTTATACACGCTGTGCGGACGGCCTGCCGCGGGCCTGGATTAGCAGGGTTAAAGAGTCAATTAGGTGGATAACCCCGAATTTTAATACGCATAGGATGGTAGCCGATTATACTCAGAAATTTTATAATCCGGCGGCAACCAGATTTCGATATTTAACCGACGAGGCTATGAGTCGGGCAAAAGCTTTTTCAGAATGGAAGGCTAAAATACAATCAGCCTGGCCTGAGTTGTCTATTAAGGATGTACAAAGCAATATTAAGAACGGCCAGTTGCAGGAACCGTTCAAACTGGAACAGTCGCAATTAAAAGTTGGGGCTAAACTGGAAGTTACGGCTTTAGTTAAGCTTGGAGCCATAAAACCGGATGAAATCTCTGTTGAACTTTATCACGGCCCCGTTGACGTCTGGGGAAATATCATAAATGGAACGTCTATGAAAATGGATTACCAAAAAAGCGTCGACCAGGATGGTGAGCACTGGTTTTCCGGTTCTATGACCTGTGAACAATCCGGGCGTCAAGGATTTGCCGTCAGAATTGTTCCGAAACACGAGGACCTCGTCGATCCTAATGAATTGGGATTAATCCTCTGGGAAAAAGCATCATAGCTTTGTGAACTTATGAAATGCAATCTTTTTTCGAAGACTAGAAGAAGCTACTGGTTATCTTTCTTGCTCAGCAGTTCATAAGCCTCGTCAGCCGAGCTGCTGTTCTCAAGGTTCTCTTTGAATTTTTCGTCAAGCATTAGCCTGCTTATTTGTGCCAGTGCCTGGATGTGTGGTCCTGTCTGATTTGCCGGTGATACAAGTAAGAGAATAATTTTAACGGGTTTGGCGTCAACGCTTTCAAAATCGATCGGCTCATCTGCAATTCCAACCGCCATAATTAATTCTTTGACCGCGTTGCACTTTCCGTGTGGTATGGCAATGCCCGACCCAATGCCTGTACTGCGCGTTTGTTCGCGCATTAAAACCGATTCTAAAACGATGTCTTTGTCTGACAATAAATGCTTTGAATCTAAAAGGTCCACAAGTTCAATTATTGCAGATTTTTTATCTTTACTTTCTAAGGGGACCTTAACACAACTCGGCTGCAAAATTTCTGTAAGCTTCATTTCAGTTATTAGAGAAAGTCAAAACCTGGATTCCATTGTTTAGAATTTTTATAAACTTTTAATTATACTTAAAAAATGAGTGGAGTCAAGAATTTTATAAAATTTTTTTTGTTAACTAATGAATGTTGTCTGTAATGTGCAATTTTTGGATTTGATTGAGATTTTGTGCTACGAGAGCTTCCTGTTTATCTCATCAATATAAGAATAATATGTACGGCTATTTTGCCCTTTACAATTGCATAAGCTGTAAATACAATTAATTGCTTAATTTACCAGATGATAAATGGTAGTTATTTATGGATTGTCAAAGTAGTTCTGGGTATGTAAGTATGGAAGAGATAACGACTTATGATACAACTCTTCGTGATGGGATGCAGACTGAGGGGGTAAGCTTCTCATTGGAAGATAAATTGTCTATAGCGCGGCGTCTTGACGAGCTTGGTCTTGATTATATAGAGGGAGGATACGCCGGCTCTAATCCCAAGGAGATGCACTTTTTTGATGAGGTCAAAAAACTTCACCTGAGACACTGCAGAATTGCAGCCTTTGGGAGTACGCATCGCGCTGATAAGAAACCTGCTGAGGACCTTTCTCTCAGTAGTATTCTTGCCTGTGGGACAAGTACCGCCACTCTTGTTGGTAAAAGCTGGGATATGCATGTTAAGGCGGTGCTTGGCTGTTCGCTCGATAAAAATCTGTTTATCTGTGCAGACTCTGTTAAATATCTTAAAAGCAAGGGACTTGAGGTAATTTTCGATGCTGAGCATTTCTTTGACGGCTACAAGGAAAATCCCGAATATGCTGTGAAGGTTCTGGATGCGGCGGCAGATGCGGGGGCCGATATCCTTGTGCTTTGCGATACGAACGGCGGTTTTTTGCCTGAGCAGATTTATGAGATTACAAAATGTGTTTGTGAAAGATTTGGCACTGTTAGTGTTGGTATTCATACTCATAATGACAGCGGCTGTGCCACAGCCAATAGTTTATCTGCGGTTCGGGCCGGTGCAAGACACGTGCAGGGTACGATGAACGGCCTCGGCGAACGTTGCGGTAACGCAAATTTATGTACTGTAATACCGGATTTGATGCTGAAGATGGGCTTTGATGTACTTGAGCCGGAGAAGCTGAAAACTATGACGGAAGTTTCGCGTTTTATGTTCGAGATTGCAAATCTCTCGCCTGTTATGAATATGCCTTTCGTCGGCGAAAGTGCTTTTGCGCATAAAGCAGGCCTCCACGTTGACGCGATCCGTAAAAGCAGGCGAACCTATGAGCATATTGACCCGAAAATGGTTGGCAATGAGCGCCGCTTTCTTATTTCCGAATTGAGCGGTAAGTCAAATGTCCTCGCAGAGTTAGAAAAATCCAAGGTTGCGGAAGATAAAAAGCTTGCAAAAAAGATTTTAAATGAAGTTCAGAGGCTTGAGGATGAAGGTTATCAGTTTGAGGCAGCTAACGCCAGCTTTGATTTGCTTGTCAAAAAGATAATGGGTACATACAAGCCGTTTTTTGAGCTTGTCAAGTATAATACAACTGTTGAGAAACGTGCATCGGGAGATTTGGTTACCGAGGCGACCGTGAAATTAAAAGTCGGTGATAAAATCGAACATGTTGTGGGTGAGGGAGACGGCCCGGTCAACGCTTTAGATTCTGCTTTGCGTAAATCACTCGATATTTTTTATCCTTCTATCAGAGATATGCATTTGATTGATTATAAGGTTCGTGTGGTGAACGCCAAGGCCGGTACCGCTGCACGCGTACGCGTTATAATAGAATCTCGTGATAAGGATTCAATTTGGGGAACGGTCGGCTGCTCGGAGAACATTATTGAGGCATCCTGGCAGGCATTGGTTGATAGTATCGAGTATAAATTATATAAAGAAAGCCTGTAGATTTTATCTCCGGTTTTATACTCTTCGGCGAATGATTTTCATCGGAATTTGTTATTGTATCAGGCCTGTGCGTTTTCGTGAGTTTTGCAATATCTTTTTTTTCTTCTGTTAATTGTTTGCTGCTCAGGCTCGGCTTTTCTTTCGCTTGTTGCTGCTTGTACAGCTTCAACGGCCGTAGCTGCGAAAAGGTCGGCACCTATCTCCTGCCAGAGGCCTTCGGCTCGATTAAATAGACCGCCTGAGACCATAATTCGCATTTCAGGCCAGGCATTGACATTTTTTATAGTGTCAATTAATTGACGAACTGTTGGTGCTTGTTTTGGCGATGTTCCATAAATGAGAAGGATATCAGGTCCATGTTTGTTGACAAAGGCAAGGATATCATCGTTTGTTAGACCACCTCCGAGGAATTTAACTTCCCAGCCGTCACTTTCAAACAAATCTGCTATTATTTGTGCTCCAAGCTCTTGCAATTCGTCCTTAACACAGCATACGACGATTTTTTTGCTTTTTAATGGCTTACGTGGAAGTTTATTCTGTAGCTGGTCAACTATGTTTCTATTAATTCTTGTGGCGAGGTGCTCAGCAGCGGGGCTGATACGGCCATCTCTAGAAAGCCTTTCGATTTCGACCATAATTGGCCAGATGATATCAGCATAAACTAAATTTGTTGGTGTACCGCATTGTAGAGTTTTTTCTATAATGAACCGACATCTACTTCTATCTCCCTCAAGTAATGCATCTAAGTAATTTTCCAGCATCCCGTCTTCAACCATGATTTATACCCCTTTGTTATGTGTTCTTATGTCAAATTTATACTATAAACCAATGTTAAAATAGGTAATATAAGTTTCGGCAATGTTGTTTTGAAAACTTTAGGTAATGTAGGTAATATACGTAAGATGAACAAAGTTTTTTCTCTTTCTTGGAAAATCTTTTTTTTATTAGCCAATAAAAAGGTTTTTTTGGGACTTTGGTTTATTGATTTTGGAAATAACTCGGATAATAAAAGTTATGGATTTTCAATAAAGTTATGATATTTTGAAAATTAAAAGGTGGACAGAGGTTGGATTAAGAGAAAATTGTTAAAGAGATTGCTGGAATCACTTATATGTAATGAAGAATGTGAAAAACATTTTAAGGAAAGAGATTGAGTATAATAATTGGCATTCATTAGTAATTAAGTTGCGGCTTGAATTAACTTTACAAAATGGTAAAAAGAAAAAAATTTAGATCGGCAGCAGTTTTGTTTGAAATTAACCAAAGGATAGAGAGTTATGATAATGCGGGATGGATGTTGTTTTTGTACGCCAAGTATTGTATTATTTTAGCTTAAATAAAATTATGGTTCATAATAAATTTATTATTCTTAAATCCTTAAAGGGAAATTAATTTTTATTATAGGAGTTAATATTATGGCAGTCACACTTAGTGGCAGTTTTGTAAATGATGTGGAAAAAACAGGTCAGTTCAGCAGATTCGTTTGGCGGTCTCTAGTTGTTTCCATAGCAAGCTGTTTCAAACCCGCGGCGTACCCTTTGATTTGGACACAGATGTATATTATAGGCGTACGGTCTATGCCAGTTATAATGATAACTGGTGCTTTTGTCGGAATGACGCTTGCGATTCAGGCTTATGATCAGCTTGCATCTATGGGTCTTGAGGAGAGACTTGGTGTCTTAATTAATATTTCCGGTGTAAAGGAGCTTGGTCCCGTTCTTGCTGCGGTTATGCTTGCGGGGCGAGTCGGCGGCGCATTAACCGCTGAACTGGGTACGATGAAAGTTACCGAACAGATTGAAGCTGTCAGGAGTATGGGTACGGACCCGATGCGGTATCTTGTTGCACCGCGGATTCTGGCCTGTCTACTGCTGACGCCTATCCTGATTATTTTTGCCGACCTGATGTGTAGCCTTGGAGGTTTCTTCGTCAGCGTGTATCATCTTCATATTAACAGCCATCCTTACTGGGAGTACAGTGCACAGGGCGTTGAGTTATGGGATTTGAGTATCGGCGTAGTAAAGGGATTTTTCTTTGGAGCAGCTATTGCAGCCATAAGCTGTTACAAGGGTTTTACCTGCAGGGAAGGAGCTCACGGGGTTGGACAGGCCTGTACAGAGGCTTTTGTTGCCAGCTTTATTTCAATACTGGCCCTCGATTTTGCACTCGTTGTGATTTTTAAGGCGATTTACAATACCCTCTGGCCAGTAAGAAGTTTGCTTTAGTAGAACGTTTGTGTTAACAATATACTGTGTTGCTTAAATTTTAAGAGGTTATACAAGGGTAAATGGAAACACAGGCACAGGGAAAAAATTCTAAGTCTTGGAAGGGCGATGGTATAATTTCTTTGGAAAATGTCACTAAGAAGTTCGGCAACAATGTTGTCCTCGATAATATTGACCTGACGATAGAGAAAGGCATGACCACTGTAGTAATAGGTCCGAGCGGCTGTGGCAAGACTGTTCTGATAAAGCATTTAATAGCTTTATTGCGACCGAATTCGGGCAAAGTCTATTTCAAGGGACAGCGCATAGATAAGCTTGAGGAAGAACAGTTGGATAAGATACGAATGAATTACGGCTTTCTTTTTCAGGGCGGTGCCTTATTTGACAGCCTAACCGTAGCTGAAAATATATTGTTTCCTGTAAGGCAGAGTTATAAGACGAAGAAGGTGAGCGGTCTTGAAGAACTTGTCAAATCGAAACTGTCATTAGTTGGTCTTGATGGTTTTCAAAATTACTTTCCGGCTCAGCTTTCTGGAGGGCAGCGCAAAAGAGTTGCACTGGCGCGAGCAATAGCCTTGAATCCCGAAGTGATATTATATGATGAGCCAACAACAGGACTGGACCCCATTCGTGCAGATATAATTAACGAGCTTATCTTAAAATTACAAAAAGGTCTCGGCCTGACAAGTGTTGCCGTAACCCACGATATGACAAGCGCATATAAAATAGCAGACCGTATTATTATGCTGCATAAAGGTAAAATTATCGCTGATGGTGACGCAGATTTTATCCGCCATCATTCTGACGGCGTTGTTCAGCAGTTTATCAACGGCCGGGTCAGTAGTGAAGAGCTTGAAGTGTTGCGAACCGGCGGTGTCGCCAACCATTTGAAGTTACAGCCACGTGATTCAAAGTGAAAAAGTGCAGATGAAGAAAACATCAGCAGATATTGGGGGTGACTTAGGGCAAATCGTGCGTGGCGACGTTTTTGTTGACATGCTGCACAGGGCTGCTTACAGCAGTGATGCAAGCATTTACAGAATAATACCGGCCTGTGTTCTTGTTCCTCGTGACATCGATGATATTGTTGCAACTGTAAAATATGCCGCTGAGAATAATGTACCTGTTGTGGCGCGTGGTGCCGGGAGCGGCGTGGCAGGAGAGTCGCTTTCCAGCGGTATCGTTCTTGATATACGACGGTATATGAATAGAATAATTTCCGCCGAGCAAAATGGTAAGATTGTTTTTACTCAGCCTGGTGTAGTGCTTGATGATTTGAATGGTTTCCTTTCACAATACAAGAGGAAAATTGGTCCAGACCCATCCACATCCAACAGAGCCGTAATCGGCGGCTGCGTTGCCAATAATGCGACAGGTGCCCATTCTCTTCAATACGGTTATATGGCCGATTACGTCGAATCCCTTGAAACGGTTTTGTCAGACGGCAGTGTGGTTGAGTTTCAAAATGATTTTGAACCTTCGGAAAAATCGGGCACCGCCGGTTTAATAGCTGGAAAATGTCTGGCAGTATTATCTGATAATGAAGAAGTTATAAAAAAAGCTCTTCCACACTCGAAGCGTAATCGTAGCGGTTATAACATCGCTGGAATTTGTCGCAACGGTAGAATTGATATGGCAAAACTTTTAGCAGGCTCTGAAGGGACACTTGCGATATTTACAAAAATCAAGCTCAGAACAGTCGAATTGCCGCGGGTAAAGGTTCTGCTGCAGCTTGAGTTTGATTCGCTCGAAAAGATGGCGCACGCGGCAGTTGTTATTGTGGATAGCTCAGCGTCAGCCTGTGAGCTGATGGATAAAACTTTACTGGATATGGCCAGGGATGCTCTGCCTCAATACAGGGACATTCTGCCTTCGGCAGAGGCCGTTCTTCTGGTTGAGCATGCAGGCGATGCAGAGCAGCAGGTAAAAGAAAAAATCGAAAAAACAAATTCTGCGGTTGGGAAGCTCGCCATTAATCGAAAAATTATTTTTGATACTGAACAGCAAAACAGATTGTGGAAGTCACGCAATGACGCTGTGCCTTTGCTCGACAGAAAAAGGACAAGAAAGCGCCCTGTCCCATTCATTGAAGATGTATCTGTGGACAAAAGTAAACTTGCTGAATATATTTCCGGCATAGGAAGAATCGGCAAACGCTATGGAATTTCTCTTTCTTATTATGGCCATGCGGGTGACGGCGAGCTGCATATCAGGCCTTACCTTGATTTGAGCCGGCAGACAGATGTGCAGAAAATGGTTGCAGTTGCCAATGAGGTATTTTCACTTGCCTGGTCTCTCGGCGGTTCAATAAGTGGTGAGCACGCGGACGGCCTCGTCAGGGCCGCTTTTGTCAGGAGCCAGTTCGGAGACGAATTCTACGACGTTTTATGCAGGATAAAAAATATTTTTGATCCTGCTGGCATTATGAATCCCGGCAAGATTATCAACAGTGACCCTGATATTATGATAAAAGACTTAAAAGCCGAAGACGAATTTTTGCCCGAAAGGTTGCAAACCGACCTTCTTTTTGAAGGTGATGAGCTTTTAACCGAGCTTGAGCGGTGCAACGGCTGCGGCCTGTGTCTGACTAAAGAAACAGATTTACGCCTGTGTCCTGTTTTCAGAGCGCTCGATGACGAGCTTGGCAGTACGAGAGCGAAGGCTAATGTTCTGAATTTATGGATGAAGGGCAAAATAAATGAAAAGGATTTTGAGTCAGACGAGTTCAAAAAGTTTCTGGATTTATGCATAAATTGCAAACTCTGTTCTATCGAATGTCCCTCCGGTGTTGATGTTTCGAAATTGATGGTTGCTGCGCGAGCTCAATATGTTAAGCGCAAGGGATTGAAAAGGGCAGAATTTACTTTATCGAGGAATCGTTATCTTAGTGTGCTTGGTAGTAAGTTTAGCAGTCTTACTAATTTTATTATGCGGATTCGTCCTTTTAAGTGGCTTCTCGAAAAAGCAGCCGGTCTTGACAGGCGCAGACAAATGCCTGTTTTTAGTCGGGGCAGCTTTTTGAAAAGGGCGAGAAAGTACCTTGCAAAGCTCGGAGCGGTTGAAAAACCGGCTGGAAAGGTCGCTTATTTTGTTGATACGTTCGTCAATTATAATGACCACGAGTTGGGCTTTGCTGTGATTGATTTTTTGAGGCATAATGATATTGGTGTTATATTACCGAAACAGCGTCCGGTACCTTTGCCTGCTCTTTGTTATGGTGACATAAAAACTGCAAAAAAGGACTTGGCTTTCAATGTAAGACATCTGGCGCAGGCCGTCAAAGCCGGTTATGCAATCGTCTGCTCCGAACCCAGTGCTGCTCTTTGTCTGCAAAAGGGGCTAAGACATTTTGTCGCCGGTGAGGATGCAGGACTTGTTTCAGAAAATACATTCGAGTTGATGAATTATCTTTTTGATTTATATAAAGAGGGGAAATTAAAACCTGCTGCGGAGAAGCTGACAGGTGAATTTGCTTATCACGCACCTTGTCATTTATTTGCGCTTGGCACAACGGGTGCGAGTATAAAGCTTCTTGATAAGCTGTGTGGTTTGAAGGTTAATGATTTAAAGGCGGGCTGTTGCGGCTTGGCGGGTACGTTCGGGATGCAGAAGGACAAATACGAGCTTTCTGAAAAGATATCAGAGAATTTAAGAGATGCTTTGAAACGGACTCCAGCTAAAATAGTATTGACAGAATGTGCAGCCTGCGGTATGCAGATAGAACATATAAGCGGCAAAAAGGCGGTTCATCCAATAAAATTATTGGCAGAGTGTTATGGAAAAAAAGGCAGACCATCTTAAACAAGCCGTGTTGTGGGAAGCAGCGGAGGGTAAAAAGGTTCAGTGCTATTTGTGCAATCATCGTTGTCTTATCGCTGAAGGAAAAGCAGGGCGATGCCGGGTTAGAAAAAATGTTGACGGAATTTTGTATACGCTTACCTATGACAAGCTTTGTTCTGCCAATCCGGACCCTATAGAGAAAAAGCCTTTGTTCCATTTTCAGCCGGGGACAAGCAGTTTTTCAGTCGCTACGGAAGGTTGTAATTTCCAGTGCGATTTTTGTCAGAACTGGCAGATAAGCCAGGCTGCCATCGAACAGGGCGAGATTGACGGCCAGGCGATAAGCCCGGACAAAATAGTAAAAGCTGCAGTCAATTACGGCTGTAAATCGATCGCTTATACCTACACAGAGCCGACAATTTTTATGGAACTTTGTGCCGATTGTGGAAAGCTTGCAAAGCAGAAGGGGCTTACTAATGTTTTTGTCAGCAACGGCTACGAGACAGTCGAAGCGGTCGACTTTGCGAAAGACTGGCTCGACGGGATAAATATCGATTTGAAGGCTTTCAATGAGGATTACTATAGCAGGCTATGCAAAGCGCATTTGCAGCCGGTACTTGATACGATTGAATATATTGCGAAAAAGACCGATATCTGGCTTGAAGTTACCACATTGATTGTTCCGAATGAGAATGATTCGGAAGATGAGTTAAAACGATTGGCTGAATTTATTGTGACAAAAGCCGGTGCGGATGTTCCCTGGCATATAAGCAGGTTCCACCCTCAATATAAATATACCGATTCGATTCCGACGCCGCTCGAAACCCTTGAAAGGGCGTATGAAATCGGCAAGGCTGCGGGTCTGCACTATGTTTATCTCGGCAACGTCCCCGGCTCGAAAACCGAGAGCACATATTGTTATAATTGCGACAGGCTGCTCATCGAGCGGCTCGGCTACACAGTCAGGGCCAGTAATATCAAGGACGGCTGCTGTCCCGACTGTGGTGTTAAAATCGCAGGCTTTGAGGTTTAGTTTTTATGCCTGCGATTTTTATTCGTTTATCATTTCTTCGACTTCCTCAGTTCCTTCATCGTAGAACTTTTTCTCATCGGGCGCCAATTGATGCAGTAGCCTTAAAAATTCTCCCGCGTGCACTCGTTCCTCGTCGGCTATATCGATGAGCACTTTTTTTGCCAGTTTGTTGTCGGTGGATTCCGCCAGCTGCATATATAACTGTACAGCTTCGTACTCTGCCGCCACCATAAAGCGGATTGCCCTGATTAGCTCGGCTTCTGTAACCTTTCTGTCGTTTGCAAGACAGCTGAATGGGTTTGAAAATTCCGGCATAATTATGTACCTCCGTACTAATGTTTTGACTTTAATATCCTTTACAGTTTTGAGTATTATACTTTAGAGGCGCTTATTGTCGAGGGATAATATGTGGCAAATGAGAAGTAAAACAAGTAAAATATCGAAACTTACAGTATTTTTGAATGGCGAATTTATATGAAAATTATAGCTGATGAAAATATAGCTTTTGTTAAGGAATGTTTTTCGTCGATTGGCGATGTCCAGACAATCGACGGCAGGGCGATTTCAGCATCGGCTGTGAGAGATGCAGATATTCTTTTGGTTCGCAGTATTACAAAGGTTGGTGAACAGTTGCTTACCGGTAGCAGGATTAAGTTTGTCGCGACTGCAACAATCGGTTTTGAGCATATTGACACGGATTTTTTAGCCAAAAAGAATATCGGTTTTGCTTCTGCTCCCGGTTCGAATGCGAACAGCGTTGCTGAATATGTTGTAGCATCGCTTCTTGAAGTTGCAAAGAAATTTGACATTATTTTAGAGGGTAAATCAATAGGCATAATCGGCGTCGGCAATGTCGGAAGCAGGGTGGAAAAAAAATGCGAAGCTTTGGGAATTAAACCTTTCTTAAATGACCCGCCTTTATTTAGAAAGACCGCCGACAAGAAGTATTTGCCTCTGGAGACTTTATTTGATTGTGATATTATTACGCTTCATACGCCGCTAACCTTTGAAGGCATTGATAAAACATATCATCTGGCTGATAAAAAATTTTTCGATTCGGTTAAGAACGGCTGTATTTTTATCAACACAGCAAGAGGCCCCGTGGTGGATTCCGAGGCCTTAAAGGATAAAATTAAAAGCGGCTCAATAAAGGCTGCCGTTCTTGATGTCTGGGAAGATGAGCCGGATATCGATATTGAGCTTCTGGAGATGGTTAACATTGGTACTGCCCACATAGCAGGTTATTCTCTGGAGGGCAAAATAGCAGGATTGATTATGATTTACAAGGCAGCCTGTGATTATTTCGGCCTAAAACCTGTTAAAGATATATGTGATTTTTTACCGGAGCCTGCGGTGCCGGTCATAGAAATTGACGGTGACGATAATGAGCAAGAAAAGTTACGGCAGGTTGTCAGTAAGATATATGATATAAAAAATGATGATTCAGCTTTGCGAGATATACTGAAAATACCGGCTGATAAAAGGTCTGCTTATTTTGACCGACTGAGAAGAGAATATCCTGTGCGAAGAGAGTTCCAAGATACAAAGGTACTAGCCAAAAATATCGACCGGAGGCTGATTGAAAAAATAAAAGGTATCGGTTTTCAGGTAGAAACAGGTGACTAAGAAAAGAAAAGATATTTTGACCTGGCCGGGACAGAGGCTGGATTTTTCCAAGGGCCGTCTGTTGATGGGTATCCTGAATGTCACGCCGGATTCTTTCAGTGACGGCGGCGAGTTTCTGGATACTGAAAGGGCAGTCGAGCACGGGCTGAAGATGGCTGCCGATGGTGCAGCAATTATAGACGTTGGCGCGGAATCCACCCGGCCGGCAGCTACGCCGGTGTCAGCTAATGAGCAAATAAAACGAGCCATACCTGTAATCAAATCACTCGTAAAACAAGTTAATGTCCCCATCAGTATAGATACTTACAATTTTGAGGTTGCCAAGGCTGCTCTCGATGCGGGAGCCTCTATGATAAACGATATTACCGCGTTGAGTGACGAGCGAGTAGGGCGGTTAGCTGCTGACAGTAAGATACCGGTTGTTTTGATGCATATGCAGGGAACGCCGCAGACTATGCAGAAAAATCCGCAATATAAAGATGTTGTTATGGAGGTTCTCCACTTTTTGCTCGATAGGGCGGCAAAGGCTCAGCAGTTCGGCATACCGAAAGAATGGATTTTCATTGACCCGGGAATCGGTTTTGGAAAGACACTTGAGCATAATCTTTTACTTTTGAAAAGTATTAATAAGTTTGTTGCAACCGGTTTGCGCGTCCTCGCTGGCCCGAGCAGAAAGGCTTTTATAGGCCAAATCACAGGCAAAGAAAATCCCAAAGACCGCATTTTCGGAACCGCTGCCGCTGTTGCTCTCTGCGCTGCTGCAGGCGTCTCAATCCTCCGCGTCCACGACGTATCTAAGATGGTAGATGTGACTAAGGTAGTAAATAGCATTAATTGCTAAGAGCGGTTTTTAGTGCTTCGTTTGTGTTTTTAACAAATACGAATTTTAATCCTTTTTTTGCTTCGGCAGGAACTTCGGGCAGGTCCTTTTTGTTCCTTGCGGGCAGGATGACGGTTTTTATGCCGGCTTGTTTCGCTGCAAGGATTTTTTCCTTCAGGCCGCCAATCGGCAGAACCAATCCGCGCAGAGTTATCTCGCCTGTCATAGCGACGTCAGGGCGGGCAGGTTTTTGAAGTAATAGGGAGACAAGCGAGGTAAACATTGCAATACCTGCACTGGGGCCATCCTTGGGCACCGCACCTGCGGGGACGTGAATGTGATAATCGAATTTCTTGAATTTGCCGGCATCGATTTTCATCTTTTTAGCATTTGCCTTTACAATCGAAAAAGCCGCCTGCGCGCTTTCCTTCATAACGTCACCGATGTGGCCGGTCAGTTGCAGCTGTCCTTTGCCCGGTATCTGTGCTGATTCTATGAACAGAATCTCACCGCCTACCGGCGTAAAGGCAAGGGCGGTTGCAACACCGGGTATGCCGCTTCGTAAAGCGAGCTCGGATTCGTACCGTGTCGGCCCGAGTATCTTTGCAAGCTCGCCTCTGCCGATAGTTGTGCGTTTCTTTTTGTTTTTTGCGATTTCGGTTGCAATGTTTCGGCATATAGCAGCGATGCTTTTTTCAAGATTTCGTACACCGGCTTCCCGCGTGTAGTTTTCTATTATCGAATTTATAGCGTCGTCCTTGATAACAAACTGTTTTCTGCTTAAGCCGTTTTCCTGAATCTGTCGCGGGACGAGGTATCTTTTTGCGATTTTCAGTTTTTCTATTGTCGTATAGCCGGGCAACTCTATGATTTCCATCCTGTCGTGCAGGGCTGGCGGAATCGGCTCGGTATAGTTTGCCGTCCCGATAAACATAACCTTCGACAAGTCGAATGGCTGGTCAAGATAATGGTCATTGAATGTATTATTCTGTTCCGGGTCGAGCACTTCCAATAGCGCGCTTGCGGGGTCTCCTCTGAAATCGGAGCCGATTTTGTCAAGCTCATCGAGCATAAATACAGGATTTTTGCTTTCGGCTTTTCGCAATTCCTGCAAAATTCTGCCCGGCAGCGCCCCGATGTAGGTTCTGCGATGTCCCCGAATATCAGCTTCATCTCTTATCCCGCCAAGTGATATTCTTATGAATTTTCTGCCCATTGCCGATGCTATTGATTTGCCCAGCGAGGTTTTGCCCACTCCCGGCGGGCCGACAAAGCAAAGTATTGGGCTTTTGCCCGTCGGATTGAGCTTGCGCACGGCGAGAAATTCAAGAATCCGTTTTTTCACTTTCTTCAAATCGTAATGGTCTTTATTTAATACCCTTTCGGCCTTATTGATATCAAGCTGGTCTTTTGTCTCTTTTGACCAGGGCAGCTCGCAAACCCAGTCGAGGTATGTTCGTATAACGCTGTATTCCGGTGATACAGGCGGTATCTTGTTGAGTCTATCGAGCTCGCGAACTGCTTCGGTTTCAACGGCAGCAGGCATCTTTGCTTTCTCGATGTTTTCCCTGATTTGTTTTAGCTCTTCAGCTTGGCTGTCACCATGACCGAGTTCTTTTTGGATAGCCTTTAACTGCTCCTGCAAGTAGAATTCCCGCTGGCTTTTTTCAATCGAATCTCTAACCTTGCCCTGAATCTTATGGCTCATCTCCAGAACCTCAAGCTGGTTTGCCAGGGCAATTGATATCTGCTCAAGGCGTTTGCCAGCGTCGAGCTCTTCCAGCAGCTTTTGTTTTTCAGGTATCTTCAGGTTAAGGTTGGCTGCTAAAAAGTCAGCCAATGCAGAAGGATTGTCAATGTTTTCCAGCAGTACCGATGCCTCTTCAGGGACGTTTGGGCTTAGTTCAATGACGCGGTTTGCTGCCTGACGGACACTGACCATTAAGGCTTCGACTTTTTTCGTCATTTTAATGACAGGTTTAAGCGGCTTTACCCTGGCTTTCAGGTATGGTTCGGAGGAGACTGTTTGCGTTATCTTAAAACGGGATAAGGCATGTAGGACTATGTGCATTGGGCCCTGTGGGAGTTTTATGATTTTTAAGATAGTTGCTGATGTGCCTATCCGGTATATATCTTTAAAACCCGGCTTATCTGTTTCGGGATTTAGCTGTGTTACAAGTCCTATTATGGATTCATTGATTTTGGTTTCTTTGATGAGCTGTTTACTTCTTTCACGCCCTATCGCAAGGGGCGTTACTGTTCCCGGAAAAACAACCACGTTTCGAATCGGCAGAATGCCGATTGCTTCCGGAAGCTTGAATTCCTGCTGGTTTTCATTTTTTTGGTTGTTTTGTCCGTTCAAGTATCGCTCGATATCTTCAGCATCTTCTTGTGATATCTCAACCACCTGATAGCTATAGTTGCTGATGAAAATGTTTTCGAAGCTTTTTACCATATGCTAAGATGATATAAAATTTTGATTCATAAAGAAAGGTTTAAACAATAAAATATTTTCGAAGGCAAATGCGGCTTTTTAAAAGCAAAAGAGCAGACTTTATTTTATGTCAGAGTGATAGCACTGCAGCGACTTTACCGAGCTTGTTCCCTGACGATAGGCTGCTATGCCTTTCACCGCAGCCGCTGCAGCTGCTGTGGTTGTAATGTATGGTATCTTATATCTTATCGCTGCCTTGCGGATATAGGAGTCGTCGTATTTGCTGAGCTTGCTGGCCGGTGTATTTATGACCAGTTGAATCTCGCTGTTTTTGATAGCATCAACTATATTAGGCCTGCCTTCGTGCATCTTGAGTATATGCTCCGTTTCAATCTCTTTTTCCTTAAGTAATCGATGTGTCCCTTCAGTTGCTTTGATAGAAAAGCCAAGCTCTGCGAATTGCTTTGCTGTTCGAACGACAGAATCTTTATCTTTATCCGTAACTGTTATTAAAACAGTTCCTTCTGCCGGCAGCGGAACCTGCGTCGCGTCCTGTGCCTTAAAATAGGCAAGGCCGAATGTATCTGCCAGGCCGAGCACCTCACCAGTCGAGCGCATTTCAGGCCCTAGAAGAGGGTCAACCTCAGGAAACATATTGAATGGAAAGACCGCTTCCTTTACGCCGAAATGTGGAATCTTTTTATTGCTCAGTTTCAGATCTGAGAGTTTTTTACCCAGCATAAGCTGAGTCGCAACCCTCGCCATAGATAAACCGCACACTTTCGAAACCAGAGGAACTGTCCTTGATGCCCGGGGGTTTGCCTCAAGAACATAGACAATATCGTTTGCTATCGCATACTGCATATTCATTAAACCGACGACATTAAGCTCCCGAGCAATTTTTCTTGTGTATTCACAGATGGTATCAATGTGCTTTTGCGGTATTGTTGCAGGCGGAATCACACAAGCGGAATCGCCCGAGTGCACGCCTGCCAGCTCGATGTGTTCCATAACCGCAGGCATGAATACATCTTCACCGTCGCTGAGTGCATCTGCTTCTGCCTCTGTCGCATTTGAGAGGAATTTATCAATGAGAATAGGGCGTTCAGGAGTTACCTCAACTGCAGCAGCAACATATTCAGTCAGCATATCTTCGTCGTGAACGACTTCCATTCCTCGCCCGCCGAGTACATATGAGGGTCTTACCATCAAGGGATATCCAATCCGTTTTGCTATATCCAGTGCTTCTTCAAGCTTGCTTGCCATTCCCGATTCTGCCATTGGTATACCAAGTTTGGCCATCATAGCACGGAATCGGTCACGGTCTTCCGCCAGATCTATGGTGTCAACCGATGTTCCTATTATCTTGACTCCTGCAGCCTCTAACTTACCTGCTATATTCAAAGGCGTCTGGCCGCCGAACTGGACAATTACGCCTTCGGGTTTTTCTTTCTGGTATATGCTCAGCACGTCCTCGACTGTGAGCGGCTCGAAATAGAGCTTGTCGGATGTATCGTAGTCGGTCGAAACAGTCTCCGGGTTGCAGTTGACCATAATCGTTTCGTATCCTTCGTCTCGCAGTGCGAATGCTGCGTGGACGCAGCAGTAGTCGAATTCTATTCCCTGACCTATCCTGTTTGGCCCTCCGCCGAGCACCATAATTTTTTGTTTTTTTGATACGCCCACCTTATCCGGCGCATTATATGTTGAGTAATAATAGGCTGCATTTTCGACGCCGCTTACCGGTACCGGCTCCCATGCCTCTACGACGCCAAGTTCCGTGCGCTGCCTGCGAATCTTGTCTTCTGAGCTGCCGATAAGCCCGGCGAGATAGCGGTCTGCAAAGCCGTCTTTTTTTGCCTGTATCAATAGCTTGTCGGGAATCTGCTTTCCTTTGTATTTGAGTATTTTTTCTTCAAGTGCTACTAGCTCTGCCATTTGTTCAATGAACCATTTTTTTATGTATGTCCTCTCGTATAAGGAATCTATAGATGCTCCTTTGCGAAGTGCCTCATACATAATAAACTGCCGCTCACTCGTTGGCGTACTGACGAGGTTCATCAGCTCTTCGAGTGGTAGTTTATTAAAGTTTTTTGCAAAGCCCAGTCCATGTCGGCCGGTTTCCAGAGAGCGTATCGATTTTTGAAATGCCTCCTTGTAGTTTTTGCCTATACTCATTACCTCGCCTACCGCACGCATTTGTGTGCCGAGCCTGTCCTCGACGCCCCTGAATTTTGCGAATGCCCATCGAGCGAATTTGACGACGACATATTCTCCGGACGGTGTGTATTTATCGAGTGTACCTTCCCGCCAGTAAGGTATCTCATCGAGGGTCATTCCGCCTGCAAGCATCGATGAA
This sequence comes from uncultured Pirellulales bacterium, assembly GCA_964493425.1. Taxonomy (GTDB): domain Bacteria; phylum Planctomycetota; class Phycisphaerae; order Sedimentisphaerales; family Anaerobacaceae; genus CAYLMG01. The sequence continues at coordinate 40,649 of CAZBMW010000010.1, read as the reverse complement.
ACGAGGGCTATGGGAAATCCTGTGGCTTTCGATGCAAGGGCCGATGACCTTGAGGTCCTCGGATTTATTTCTATTACGACGACTCTTCCGGTTTTCGGCTCATGTGCGAACTGGATGTTTGTTCCACCTATAACCTCTATTGCATCGACGATATCGTAAGAATATTTCTGAAGCTGCTTTTGAAGCTGCTCGTCGATTGTCAGCATCGGCGCCGTGCAATACGAATCTCCGGTGTGTACTCCCATAGCGTCAACATTTTCAATAAAGCATACGGTGATTTTTTGTCCCTTAGAATCGCGTACCACTTCCAGCTCAAGCTCTTCCCAGCCTAATACCGATTCTTCCACGAGGATTTGATGAACCAGACTTGCCGAAAGTCCCCGTTCTGCTATTACCCTGAATTCTTCAATATTATATACGAGACCGCCTCCCGTTCCTCCCATTGTATATGCAGGTCGAATCACTACCGGAAAACCGAGCTCTTCGGCAATTTTTTCCGCTTCTTCAAGACTGTTAGCTGCTTTGCTCCTCGGCATTTCAATGCCCAGCCGGTTCATTGTATTCTTAAACTCTGTCCGGTCCTCTCCTCTTTTGATTGCATCAACCTGTACACCTATTACTCTTACGCCGTATTTATCGAGTACGCCTGTATTAGCCAGTTCCGATGACAGGTTAAGCCCGCTTTGGCCGCCGAGATTGGGCAGCAGAGCGTCCGGGCGTTCAGCCTCGATTATCTTAGTCATAGTCTGCAGATTGAGAGGCTCGATATAGGTAACGTCAGCCATTCCGGGGTCGGTCATAATCGTCGCTGGATTTGAGTTAACAAGTACAATCTTGTATCCGAGTTTGCGGAGTGCCTTGCAGGCCTGTGTCCCTGAATAGTCAAACTCGCACGCCTGGCCGATGATAATTGGCCCGGAACCGATAATCATTACTTTCTTTATGTCCTCTCGTTTAGGCATAGTGATTTTTCCTCAACCTAATGTACAGAGATAATATTGCTCGACTCCTGTTTTTAGGCGGTTAGATTATATGAAATCATCTTATCTGTCAAATAAGAAAAACTGATGATATGATTTATTTTATCGAAGCGTGGTATTCCTGGAGGCTTTTCGCTTCGCTTTTATCTGTTCTGCTGGCTGCAATACCCTTCACTGCTGCCGCGGCTGCTGAAGTGGTTGTAATGTAAGGTATGCGGTATTTAATGGCGGCTGTCCGGATGTATGAATCATCGGCCTTGCTTAATTTTCCACGAGGTGTGTTGATTATTAGCTGGATTTGATTGTTTTTAATCGCATCGATGATATTTGGTCTTCCCTCTCGCATCTTAAGTATACGTTCGGTCTTAATCCCTTTGGATTTTAAAGAATGGTGAGTTCCGTTTGTTGCAAGAATCTTAAATCCGAGTTCTGAAAATCTTTTGGCTGTTTCTAATACCGGTGTCTTGTCTTTTTCATTAACTGTTATAAGTACTGTTCCTTTAGTAGGAAGAGAGGCTTGTGTTGCCTGCTGTGCCTTAAAGTACGCCAGGCCGAAGGAATCAGCCAGTCCCAGCACCTCACCTGTGGAACGCATCTCCGGGCCGAGCAGGGGGTCAACGCCATAAAACATATTGAATGGGAATACCGCCTCTTTTACTCCAAAGTGAGGTATTTTTTTATTCTCAAGGCCTAACTCTGAAATCTTTTTGCCTAACATAAGCTCCGTTGCGAGTTTTGCCATAGATACTCCGCAGACCTTCGATACAACGGGCACTGTCCTTGATGCCCTCGGATTGGCTTCGAGAACGTAAACGGTATCATTTGCTATCGCATACTGCATATTCATAAGGCCGACAACGTTTAGCTCTTTTGCGATTTTTGTGGTGTATTCGCATATTGTATCTATGTGTTTTTGCGGTATTGTCACCGGCGGTATTACGCAGGCAGAATCTCCCGAGTGAATCCCTGCAAGCTCGATATGTTCCATTACCGCCGGGATAAAGACCTGCTCACCGTCACTGACAGCGTCTGCCTCTGCTTCGATTGCGTTATCGAGAAATTTATCAATCAGAATCGGCCTTTCCGGTGTTATCTCAACAGCCGCCGAAACGTATTGACGGAGCATATTTTCGTCGAGTACCACCTCCATACCCCTTCCGCCGAGCACATAAGAAGGCCTGACCATTACGGGATAGCCGATTTGCCCGGCTATGGCCAGAGCCTCGTTGAGATTGCTTGCCATACCTGATTGAGGCATTGGTATTTTGAGTTTGTCCATCATAGCCCTGAATCTGTCACGGTCTTCAGCCAAATCTATCATATCAGGACTTGTGCCGATTATGTTGACACCTGCCCCGGCCAGCTCGGTTGCTATGTTGAGGGGCGTCTGTCCCCCGAATTGAACAATCACTCCATCCGGCTGTTCATTTTCATATATACTCAATACGTCCTCAACCGTCAGCGGCTCGAAGTAGAGCTTGTCTGATGTATCGTAATCGGTGGAGACAGTCTCGGGATTGCAGTTGACCATAATGCTTTCACAGCCCATTTCTTTTGAAGCATAAGAGGCGTGACAGCAGCAGTAATCGAACTCAATTCCCTGGCCTATTCTGTTGGGCCCGCCACCGAGGATGAGAATCTTTTTACGCTCCGACCGGGCACTCTCATTTTCGCTTTCGTATGTAGAGTAGTAGTAGGGCGTAAATGCCTCGAACTCGGCACCGCAGGTATCAACCGCCTTGAATACGGATTTGATGTTATTTTTTTCGCGAAGCTTTCGTATTGTTGCTTCGTCTGTTTTTAATATTTTGCTCAGTTGCCTGTCACTGAATCCGTACTGCTTCGCCTTGAACAATGAAGCCGAGTCTAAATCGCTTATATTTTTATAGCTTTTAAGCTCTTTCTCGAAGTCAACTATTTGTTTGATATTGTGCAGGAACCACTTGTCTATTTTTGTCAGCTCGTAAATATTCTCTATTGACAGGCCGTTTTGAAGGGCATATTTGATATAAAAGATTCTCTCGGCACAGGGCTTTTTGAGTTTTTCAAGCAGTGAATTTTTGGTTGTCTCGGCTTTGATGTTCTCAAGGCCGTGCACGCCGATTTCCAGAGAACGCAAACCCTTCTGCAGAGCGGCCTTGAACGTCTGGCCTATAGCCATAGCCTCACCGACCGATTTCATATGGCTGGTAAGCTCCGGATTTGCCTGCGGAAACTTTTCAAATGTAAATCGGGGTATCTTCACCACGCAGTAATCAATGGTCGGCTCAAAGCAGGCCGGTGTCTTTTTTGTGATATCGTTCGGTATTTCATCGAGTGTGTAACCGACGGCGAGCTTGGCCGCAATCTTCGCAATCGGAAAGCCCGTTGCCTTTGATGCAAGTGCCGAGCTTCGTGAGACTCGTGGATTCATCTCGATAATAACTCTTCTACCTGTATCAGGATTGACCGCAAACTGTATATTTGAGCCGCCGGTTTCCACGCCTATTTCCCGTATGCAGGCGATGGCGTCATCACGCATTGCCTGATATTCTCTGTCAGTGAGCGTCTGAATGGGAGCAACCGTTATCGAGTCTCCGGTATGCACGCCCATCGGGTCGAAGTTTTCTATCGAGCATATAATTACGACGTTATCTTTGAGGTCTCTCATTACCTCAAGCTCGAATTCTTTCCAGCCGGTCAGTAGCTCCTCGATTAGTATTTCGCTGACCATGCTCGCTTCCAGCCCCCGCTGGGCGGCCTGCTTGAATTCCTCTATGTTGTATGCCACGCCGCCGCCGGTGCCGCCGAGCGTAAAAGCCGGCCGAATAATTACCGGAAGTCCGACATATTCGACTACCTTGATAGCCTCTGTAAGACTGTGGGCCTTGCCACTTCTCGGCAAATCCAGACCGATTTTTTCCATCGCCTTTTTGAAAAGCTGCCTGTCTTCAGCCTTCTGAATCGCCTCGATATTTGCACCTATGACCTTTACTTTGTGCTTTTTGAAGATACCTCTATTTGCAGTCTCGACAGTAACGTTCAGGGCGGTCTGGCCGCCCAGTGTCGGCAGCACCGCATCAGGTTTTTCTTTTTCAATAATATTTTCTACAACCTCAGTGGTTATAGGCTCGACGTAAGTAACATCTGCTGTCCCCGGGTCTGTCATAATGGTTGCGGGATTGCTGTTTAGAAGGATTATTTTGTACCCTTCGCTTTTTAGAACCTTGCAGGCCTGTGTGCCTGAGTAATCGAATTCGCAGGCCTGTCCGATTACAATCGGGCCTGAACCGATTATCAGGATTTTTTCAATGTCCGTTCTTTTAGGCACGATGCCGCTCCATCATTTCAATAAAGTTATCGAACATATAACGTGCATCGTGAGGCCCTGGACCTGCCTCAGGATGAAATTGAACCGAGAAAATCGGCAGCTTCTTGTGTCTTATCCCTTCCAGCGTCTGGTCGTTAAGGTTTATATGCGTAATCTCTAAGTCCTCTTTTGGCAGAGAATCTATGTCAACGCAGAAGCCGTGATTCTGAACCGTGATATGCACTTTGCCTGTTTTTAGGTCCTTGACAGGGTGATTGCCGCCATGATGGCCGAATTTGAGCTTGAAAGTTTTTCCGCCCATTGCGAGACCAAGCATCTGCTGGCCGAGACAGATACCAAACATCGGCACCTTACCCAGAAGTTTTTTGACAGTTTCGACTACATAAGGTACGGCTGCAGGGTCTCCGGGTCCATTGGCAAGCATAATGCCGTCCGGCTGAAGTTTGAAGATTTGTTCTGCTGTCGCGCTCGCCGGCACGACCGTTACCTTACAGTTGCGCTCCGCGAGCAGACGGAGTATGTTATATTTGACTCCGGTATCCATAACAACCACGTTGTATTCGCCGCTCTCGCTCCAGTTGTAACTTTTTTCAATAGTTACATCTTTTACGAGGTCTCTGCCGACAAGTGATGGTGAATTCTTTGCCTTTTCGATTAAGCTTTCGGGATTCAAATCTTCGGTGGATATAACTGCTTTCATCGCTCCTTCGAGCCTTATATGTCGGGTTAAGGCTCGGGTATCTATCCTTTCGATACCGATGATTTTGTATTGCTTCAGGTAATCGTTCAGGCTTTTCTCGCTCCGCCAGTTGCTTACTATTGTGCTGTGTTCTCTTACTACAAAACCTTCAACGAATGGCCTGTGCGATTCGACGTCCTCGGTATTAGTTCCATAGTTGCCTATCAAAGGATACGTCATTGTAACGATTTGACCTTTGTATGACGGGTCCGTGAGGATTTCCTGGTAGCCGGCCATGCTTGTATTAAATACGACCTCGCCGAAATTCTCTCCCTTTGCCCCAAAACCGGAGCCTTTGTAGATTGTGCCGTCTTCTAATGCTAATATTGCTTTCATTCTTTGGTCTGTACATACCCTAACTAATTTTTGTTCGGCAGATTAAAACTTGTTGCGACAGGCTTGTCAAATAATTTAGTCGTTTTGTTTGTAAAGATTCGTAGTATTAAAAAAATTTATGTTTTGTAAAAAAAGTTTTTATAATGGGGGTGGTGTTTTTAAAGGCAGATTAGCTCAGCCCTGCAATAGCCTATTGTTTGTTTAAGATTTGCCTGAAAGATATGATTAGAAGTTTAAGTTTATATATTCGGCTTCGGCCGCATCTGACAGCTCCTCACGTTCGCCGAAGTCTTGATTTTAACCAGATGCACCTTCCATATAAGACGATGGCTAATATTATCTTATATGTTAAATTTTTCTTGAGTGCACCTGTACCGTCATCTTATTCGGGCTCGTTGGGTTCGTTGGGCTCATTGGCATCATCGTCCAGGTAAGTTATAAAACTGCTGTCAGATACAGTTGTGAGCAGAAGCTCCGGCTCATTAGAGTCATCGTCGAGACATATCGTGCAATTAGTTTGAGCCAGGATACCAGTAGAGATGCTCAGAAACAATAACCCGATAAAAATTATTAACATAAAAATTTTCATTTTTTTAAGTTCCTTTAAAAATATAAGTTTTTATAGCTCTGTGTAAGTTTCCTGCAAGGTTTTGATTACGATTGGAGAAGTAATTCCGCTTGGAAGCATTTTCTTTTTGTCCGGTTCGATTTCAATAACACCTATGTCGCCAAGCTCCGTCGTTTCTGAACCGCCGTCATCGAGAGTCGCGCCGATATTTGTTACATATCCGCTGCTCCACTGGGTAGTATCACACATCGAGATAATGGTCCCCTTGATTTGAGCATTTCCTCTTATGTCCACTATACCCCCGACAATGGCACCGGTGAGAACATTATTATCGCTCTGCTCCGGGTTTGTGTTGCCGAGATTAACGTTGAAGTGCGGTGCCAGTATTGTCGCCTCCTGTATCGACGATGTATTTTCAAAGGCTGCCTCCCCGGTAAAATACAGACAGTTTCTTTGCCAGTTGAGCTTGTTCGGCACATTTGTTACTATTACACCGTTGAAGGTGCAGTTCTCAAACCGGATATTGTTGTAATATCTGCGGGTGTTCGTGGAGCAGTCGATATATAAAACATTTCCGAATGTGCAGTTTTTGAACAGAGCGTTGGTATTACTGGAAACACTCACGTTGCTAATAGTCTTGTCTTCATATTTGTATCGTTTCAATAAAAGACTGCTCCTGCTTGCCCTGGTGGTATAACTGTCTGCCGAGTGTGGAAAATACTCATATACGTATGGTACACCGGATGTGGATAATTTTCCGTCTTCAATAACAGAACTGCTTGCTGAAGCCGTGGTTGACGGAATGGCGTTTTTATAACCGCTGGTATCATAGTCGTCTATGCTCAGGCCGGACATATTCTGAAGTGCCTGAAGGTATTGCTCATACTCTTTTTCATCTTCCGGAGCGTATTGAATGCCTTCATGGTAACCCTGTATCTCGTCGTATGGACCGTAATAGCGCTCATCATAGTTGTCCTGTAGCGGATTGCCGTTGACATCAATCGGTTTATCGTTTCCATCAAGAGTTTCAAGCTGATAGCTTTGCGCCTTGATTTGGCTCAGTTTTAAAATCGTATTAATTTTCCCGATTACCGCGGAATCGTTGGTCATATTAAATGGTGATATTGCAGCGCTGTCCCAGGAGCTGAAAATATCTCCATAAATTGTCGAGGCACCGGTAATCCACATTCTTCCTCTACCCGTTATAGCGTAGTTCAGCACACCTGCATCTTTTGAAATCTGCATATCGATTCTTATCGTTCTTGAGACTTCTCTTTTTGTCCCCGTTGATTCGATTTTGATTGTGAGAGGGTCGGCATCGTATCTGTAGAATCTGATGGTAAAGCTGTTATTCGGATTACCGTAGTCGATTGCTGGGATAGTAACCTGGTCACCGTTTCCACCCGCATCACTGAAGCCGGTAGGTGACGGTACGGATTGTCCGTCAAGAGCCATATCTTGTATCTTATCGCAGAGTCTTTCCCATACTATATTTGCCTGCTCTGTTGTAACGTAGTTTATGCCTGTGCTATCAAGGCAGGGCAGGGTTTGAGATACGATATATCTGCCACATTCAAGGCCGGACTGTGCTGCCGTAAGAGCGTTATTAACAAGATACTGGTTTTCAGAAAGTTGAACGTTCGTTGTACACATTCCTGACAGACCCACTGCCAGGGTGGAAAAGATAGCTACGAAAATCATAGCTATAATAAGCGCAAAGCTTTTGCGCTTATGATTAAGGCTTCTGTTTATCCGAAGATTCACTGTTGCCCCTATTTGAAGGTTATTTTTTTAGCCTAAAGGCTCTTAATCACCGTTTAAAGTATAAAAATATTCTGAAAAAAGGCAAAATCGTCGAAACAAAATTGTTTTCATATATTGATATGACTGATAATAACCATTGCTGTTGAAATATGTGGCCGCTACGATGCGTTTTCCTGCTCTGCAAAATACGAGCTGCGTGTAAATGGTGAGCTCATCACCCAATTAAAGCCTAAGTCAATACATTTTTGCCTCCAGAAGTCGAATTTTTCCGGCTGGACATACTCTGCAACTTCAAGTGAATTTCTGGACGGCTTAAGATATTGACCGATTGTTATTCTGTCACAGCCGATAGAACGCAGGTCTCGCAAAACCTGCTCAACTTCTTGGTCACTTTCCCCCAGACCAAGCATCAGTGATGATTTGGTTGAGATATTCTGATAAGATTCTTTGGCCATCTTAAGCAGATTCAGTGAGCGTTGATAGTCTCCACCGCTTCTTGCAATTTTGTAAAGTGATGGTACCGTCTCAACATTATGTGCAAACACAAATGGCAGGGCGTCAGCAAGTATTTCTATGGCTTTTTCCTGACAGCCCGCAAAGTCCGGCGTCAGGATTTCGAATTTCATTTCGGGTATTTCTTTTCTGACTTTGTTTATGCAGTCTCTGAAATGTCCTGCACCACCGTCCTGTAAATCGTCTCTGTCAACGCTGGTTATCACAATGTATTTTAGTTTCATTCGTTTAGCCATTTCAGCCAGTTTTGCCGGCTCCTGTACGTCGGGCGGTGAAGGTCTTCCTTTTGCTACCGAGCAGAACCTGCAGCCTCTTGTGCACACATTGCCTAATATTAGCACTGTTGCCGTGCCCCTCGCCCAGCATTCGCCGCGATTGGGACAGCTCGCATTAACGCATATAGTCTCAAGGCCGAGTTCGGTTAATACTTCGTCGGTGTGAAAAAAATTCCTGCCCGCAGGCATCGGCCTTTTAAGCCATTGAGGCAACTTGCGAATGGTTTTCATAGCTTTCACTTTTTGTAGAAAAATGTTTATTGAGCAGTTCTGCCAGTCGTTTCTTAACGTTGTTCATCGAATGTTTTTCACCTGTTTGTTCCGATACCGATGTTATCTTTACCCCTTCGATACCGCAGGGTACAAATAAATCAAAAATACTTAAATCATTATTGATATTTATCGCCATCCCGTGATAAGTTACAAAGCGTGATACGCGCACCCCGATTGAAGCAATCTTTTTCTCATCTATCCAGAGGCCGGGAAAACCGCTTCTCCTCTCGCAGTGAAGTTGCATAGTACCTAAAAGCTCTATCCCGATTGCCTCCAGTTTTCTGATATAATCCGTTATTCCCCAACCAAGCTGCTGCAGCTTCAGAATTGGGTAGAAGACAAGCTGTCCAGAATTGTGTGCCGTCATACCACCACCTCTGCGTATCTCGACAACTTCAATTCCTCTATCCTCTAATTCTCGCGGTGGTATAAGCAGCTTATTAGCTTTTTTTCTCGCCCCGAGTGTGATTACCGGCCGATGTTCAACAATCAAAATGGTATTTGGTATTTCATCCCGGTATCGCTTTTCCCATAGTTGCCTTTGCAGCTTTAGTATCCTGCGATATTCTGCAAGCCCACAGTTATAGATTCGCAAATCGGTTTTTTCCTTTGGTTCTATTATCATAGAAACATTTTTATCTTGTGCTGAAAGCATTTTCTATTGCCTCACTAACAACCTCCGATACCGTCGGATGCGGAAAGCAGATGTTCGAAATTTTTTCCTGTGTTCCTATCAGGGCCCTTGCCAGAACAGCTAATTCGGTAACTCTCGCGCCGACCATTGTGATACCCAGAATCTTATCTGTTTTTTTGTCCCTGATTGCGTGGACTTCGCCGGCTAACTCGTTATGAGCAACACTTCTGCCGTCCGCTCTGAAAAAGGCATTGCCCACCGCAATATCCATACCTTCAGCCTTACATTCTTCTTCGGTTTTGCCTACCGCTGCCACTTCCGGGAAGGTAAAAATCACCCTCGGTATCAGCGAATAGTCATACATTTGTCTCTCACCGCCGGTAACATTTACGGCAGCAACTTCTGCCTCGCTTGTTGCGCCGTGAGCCAGATAAGTCGTGCCGATAACGTCACCGAGTGCATAGATGCCCGGCACATTCGTTTCAAATTTACTATTGACCTTGATTACGGTTCCTTCCATCTCCAAATCCAGCGCCTCAATTGTTTGTTTATCACAGCTTGCTTTTCTTCCGACCGCTACAAGAACTTTCTCTGCTTTGACAACTGAGCCGTTTTCGAGGTTGACCTTTGCTGATGTGTTTGTTTTCTCGACAGCAGTAACCTTCCAGCCGGTCAATACATCTATATTTAATTTCTTAAACTCTCTGTTTAGCAGTCTGCCGACCCACGCATCTTCTCTCGGCAGCAGCCTGTCCAGTGCTTCTATAATTGTTACCTTGCTGCCTGCTGCTGCATAGGCGCAGCCTATCTCACAGCCGATGAATCCGCCGCCTATAATGGCCATTGACTTTGGCAACTCGTCCAAAAACAGTGCTTCCTTGCTGCTTATAATGGTTTCGCCGTCGAAGGCAAAGGCTGGTATCTGAATGGTCTGTGAACCCGTTGCTATAATGAGCTTCTCTGTTTCAATATCGAGGTTTTCTTTGCCGTGTTGCACTGTGATTTTTTTTGGGCTTTCGGCCAAAGCTGTTCCCTCAATGATGGCTACTTTATTGTTTTTGAGCGTCAGCGCCATACCTTTGCGAAAATTTTCCACGATTTGCACTGTTCTTTGCTGTATTTTTGGCCAGTTTGGTTCAGCAGAGGATATTTTAATACCGAGTTCGCCGGCTTCTTTAGCCGAAAGGAGCAGATGAGCGCTTGCCAAAAGAATCTTCGACGGGATGCAGCCCCAATTTAAGCATATCCCGCCGATATACTCTTTTTCGACTAGAGCGACCTTTGCACCTTTTTGTGCGCATCTTCTCGCAGCCCTTGCCCCCCCGGGCCCACCGCCTATCACGACTACATCGTATCTTTCCGCCATAGTTTTCCTCTCAGTTTTTCATTCTCATAAATTGAAAGTATAGCAAAAAAGAATTCAAATAAAAATCTTTTATCTGGTAAAGATTATTCCGGGTATGATTGTATAAATTCTGGTAGTTTGAAATTACTTCGCAATGCTTGAGTATGCGGCGTCAAACATTCTTACTGAGCCTGTGTCGAGATGGACTATCAAACCTTTTTCCGGGTCTATTCCGATGCAGTTGCCGGTAAAATTTTTACCTTTGTAGATAACCGTGACTCTTTTATGCAGCAGGATACTTAATTTTTGCCATTGCTCTATAACTTTGCTGCTGTTTCTTTTTGCGATATCCAGCCAGTGCTCTATCGAACTCAATAGTCTTTTGGCAAGTGTGTTTCGGTCAACAAAGTTGCCTTTTTCGATATCGATACTTGTCGCAGTTTTGCGCAGCTCTTTAGGAAAGCCATTTTGTTTCTGGTGGCAGTTTATCCCTATTCCTATGATATACGCCATATGATTTTTATACTTTTTTGTTTCCAGAAGTATTCCTGCGACTTTTCTGCCGTTAAGAATTATGTCGTTCGGCCATTTAATTTTTGCACTTTTGCTTATAGCTTCCGCGGTCGCCGCCGCACAGCTAAGGCAGAGAATTTCCGGATTGATTTGCTCTGCGCTCAGAACAATTGAGCAGAGTATGCTGTCGCCTTTTTTACTTATCCATTTATTGTTCCCTCTGCCTCTGCCTGCGATTTGTTCTTCTGTCAGGATAACTGTTCCGCAATTGTCAGGTTTTTTTGCGTATTCTGCTGCTATATCGTTTGTGCTCGATGTTGATTTATATATAATAATTGAGCTGCCTATCCAGCGGGTTTTCAGATTTGTCTTTATTTTGTCACGGTCAAGGCCATCGCTTTTAAGCATTGTTCCTACCTGTCGAGGCCGATGTCGGCCGCCCTGGCTGAGTGGGTTATTGCGCCTACTGCAATCCGGTCAACGCCGCATTGTGCTATTGCCGAGACCGTGTTCAGCGTTATATTTCCGGACGCCTCTAATAGAGGCTTCTTGCCTTTGCCGCACATCTCGTTGCGCATATCGACCGCATGTTTGAGCTGCCACTGCCCCATATTGTCGAGCAGCACGATGTCGATTCCGGGTATTTTTAGTACGTAGTTTAGCTGGTCATCGACGTGGTCCACCTCTACAGCGATAAATTTCATACCTTTTACGTTTCTGGCCTCTTCGATTATCTTTGCCAGCTTGGGGTAAAAATTTCTGCCCATTTCTGCAAGGTGGTTGTCTTTGATTAACACGGCGTCATACAGGCCGAGTCGGTGGTTATAGCCGCCGCCGCATCTCACGGCGTATTTTTCGAGTATTCGCCAGCCCGGTGTTGTCTTGCGGGTATCGTAAATTTTCGCTTTTGTTCCTTCTACCGCCCGTACGAACTGCCGTGTCGTTGTTGCTATCCCGCTCAGCCGCTGAAGAAAGTTCAGCATCACTCTCTCGGCACTCAACATAGATGATAAGGGCCCTTCGATAATTGCGATTCTTTTGCCGACGTATGCATGTTCGCCGTCTTTGACGAGAACTTTTAATTTTAGCCTCTTGTCAAAATACCTGAGAACTTCTCTTGCAACATCCATCCCGCATACGACTATTTCCTCACGGGAAACAATATAAGCCTTAGCGAAACTATCTTCATCCTTATAGATGAGCTTGCTGGTCGTATCACCCTTGCCGAGGTCCTCGGCTATCGCCAGTTCTATCAGCGGTAATGCCTGTTTAATATTTAGCTCTTTCATTCAGCTTAATCTCAAACTCAGAGGATTGTTGTTCTCGATATATGTTAATTTTACTTTTTATGTATAAACCTTTCTTTTCGTTTTTTTTGGGCCAGCCTTTTTTTCTTTTTGGAATCTATCAGGATAAATTCCGGAAGCTCTTTTAACTCTTTCAACTGGTCCCGCAAGGCCGCTGCTTTCTCGAAATCGAGCGTTTTGGCTGCCTCGAGCATCTCTGCTTCAATCTGGCCGGCCAGTTCGGCCTTTTCGTATTCGTCCTCGTTGAATCTGACCGCTTCTCTGGCTGTTTGCCTCGCTTTTATCTGTTCAGCAAGGCCTCTTCGAATCTCCTTTTTTATGCTTTGAGGCTTAATATTATGCTCTTTGTTGTACCTTAGCTGAATTTTACGCCGTCTTTGCGTTTCGTCAATAGCTTTTTGCATTGATTTGGTTATTATGTCAGCATATAAAAATACCGTTGCATCTATATTGCGAGCCGTTCTTCCTATCGTCTGTATAAGCGATGTCTCGCTTCGCAGAAAGCCTTCCTTATCGGCATCCATTATCGCGACCGCTGAAACCTCCGGCAGGTCCAGCCCTTCCCGCAAAAGGTTTATCCCGACAATGACGTCGAAATCCCCCTTACGAAGCTGCCGCAGTATCTTTACCCGTTCGAGCGTATCGATTTCGCTGTGAAGGTAGGTACATTTGAAGCCTTTTTTTGCTATGTAGTCAGCGAGGTTCTCCGCCATTTTTTTGGTCATTGTTGTAACGAGTATTCTTTGTTTTGCCTTAACTCTTTTTTCAATCTCGCCCAGAAGATTTTCGACCTGGTTGGTTGCAGACCGGACAAAAATTTCAGGGTCGACCAAACCTGTAGGCCTGATTATCTGCTCGACGACCTCGTCTTCGCACTTTTCCATCTCGAACGGCCCCGGCGTCGCTGAGACGAAAATCACTCGATTCCAGCTTTCCTGGAATTCCTCGAAACGCAAAGGCCGGTTGTCGAGAGCGCTTGGCAGCCTGAAGCCGTGTTCAATCAGAACCTCTTTTCTGCTCCGGTCGCCTGCCCACATCGCACGAAGCTGCGGTATAGTGGCGTGTGACTCATCAATGAATAAAAGATAGTCTTTAGGAAAATAATCTATCAGAGTATATGGTCTCGCGCCGGCCGGCAGGCCTGAAAGGTGCCGGGAGTAGTTTTCAATCCCGCTGCAATAGCCGACCTCCTGGAGCATCTCGATATCGTACATCGTTCTCGCCTGCAGCCTCTGAGCCTCGAGCAGCTTTCCCTGCTGTTTGAATTCGCCGAGCCTTTGTTCGAGCTCGGCTTTGATATTTTCTATCGAGGACGAAATCTTCTCCGCCGGCATAATGTAGTGCTCCGCCGGGTAAATAAAGACCTGGTTTTCCTCAGCTAGAACTTCTCCGGAAACGGGATTGATGTAGCTTATTTTTTCTATTTCGTCGCCGAAAAACTCAAACCTTACTGCAAAAGTCTCGTATGACGGATATAATTCGACCACATCGCCGCGAACCCTGAATCGGCCTCGCTGAAAATCGAAGTCGTTTCTGGTATATTGCAAATCCGCGAATCTGCCCAGGAGCTTATTTCTCTCTATTCTGTCACCGGCTCGCACTGCCACAACTGATGCCTTGTAATCTTCCGGCGAGCCGAGACCAAATATACACGATACCGACGCCACGATTATTACATCGTCCCTTGTCGAAAGGCTCGTTGTTGCTGATAGTCTCAGCCGGTCGAGGTCGGCGTTTTTTGATGCATCCTTTTCGATATAAATGTCACGCTGCGGTATATATGCTTCCGGCTGATAGTAATCATAATAGCTCACGAAATATTCAACCGCGTTTTCAGGGAATAATTCCTTGAACTCCTCGTAAAGCTGCGCCGCCAGTGTTTTATTATGAGAGATAACCAGAGTAGGCCGGTTGATTTGAGCTATTATATTAGCCATGGTAAAGGTTTTGCCCGAGCCGGTTACGCCCATTAGCGTCTGGAACTTTTTGCTGGCCTGTAAACCCTCAACAAGCCGCTTTATCGCCTGCGGCTGGTCACCAGCTGGATTAAACTCCTTATTGATTTTAAATACTGTCATTGTTTTTCACTACCGAGAGAAACGAATTACAGAAAGACATATTTACCTATTTTAACCATAAATTAAACGGATTTCACCCAAAAAATAGAAGATAAATCGTACTGCAATAAGCAGGCTCTGATGTCCTGAATTTAATAAGGACAAGATATTTTCATTTTGAAATCATGACTTCGGGGTATGAAATTGCAGCGAGGAGGGCGTTGCCGTACTTTTGCCAGAGTGTATCTGAACCAAGCGATGAATCAGTATGTGTCATTTCAAATGTTATGATGGGAATTCCGCAGGTAAGACCCGCATATGAGCCGAGCGAACCGGGCTTCGCACCGAGCTTTTTAACGGGCAGTTCGCAATGTTGAGCCATCTTATTAGCCAAAGAATAAGCTGGGCCGTCATAGTCAATGCAGGCCAGCGGCTGGTGAATGCTTACAATACGGTCGGGTTTATATTCACTGATTAGCTTTTCAATAGCGCGTGTCTCTGGCTCGGAAAGCGCCTTATAACCGAATTTCCTGCTGTTAATTCGATTATCTGTTGCGAAATTGCGGTTCAAATTAACACCATTAGCATTAAAACGGCTGTTGGAATACAGGCCATCGGGATTAGCCACAGGTAGAAGCACGACCTTCTTTCCTATTAGCAATTGTGTGTTTTGTTGAAGATATTTTGACAGTTGTCGGACAAGCGGCGTTCCAGCTGGCTCATTGCCGTGAATGGTTGCAAGGATAAAAATTACATCCGGGCCCTGGCCGAGCATTATACATTCGATAGGTCGGTTCTCGACGGATGTGCCGACGATTTGGCGCTGAACCAATAGCTCGACTGACGGGAACTCAGAGACCACTTCCGGATAGCTTACCGGCTCAGCACAGCCGGAAAGCGCCAGAATAGCCAGCGCACAACATACAAGCAAAATAACAGAGTAACTTTTATGCATCTTAATTACCCTTTCGACAATAACCACCAATTTGCTAAAGCATATCCTTGTACCCTTAAAACAGCAAAAGCTCAGAATCACTGTCTTATCTTGACTTCGAGCAGAAAAACTGCAACAATACAGCAAAGGATTGATATGAGAAATTTTTGCGCAATTTTATTTTGTTTACCAGCTTTCAATGTTGCCTTTGCAGGTGACTCGAACGATGTTTATACCCTTCGCGGCTCAAGTGATGCCTCCGCCGCAGTTGCTCTCTATAAGGATACCTTTATTGTTGCAGACGACGAAAACAATACTCTGCGAGTATATAAAATTGGTAATCCTAAGCCTGTTTCTTCTTTCGATTTGACCGGCTTTCTCGCCGCTTCTGCGAAGAATCCGGAGGCTGATATTGAAGGAGCAACGAAGGTTGGCAGTCGTATTTACTGGATAACCTCGCACGGCCGAAACAAAGACGGTAAAATCCGGCTGAACAGGTATCGATTTTTTGCTACCGATTTCAAAATAGAAGATGACAACGTCATCATCGAGCCTGCGGGAAAACCCTGTCGGACTCTTATACATAGTTTGATAAAGCAGGAAAGCATCGTTAAAGATGATTTGGCCCGTGCAGCGGGATTTTCTGCGGCCGGGCTTAAGATAGGAGAGCTTGAGAATCTCGCACCTAAAGAACAGGGCCTGAATATTGAAGGACTGTGTGCCTCTGCCGACGGTAAAATTCTCTATATCGGTTTTCGAAATCCCATTCACAAAACTGATTCCGGTAAGATGCGGGCTATTGTTATTCCTCTGAAAAATGCTGGTTCTGTAATCGAAAAAAATGCGGAGCCGGTTTTTGGCGAAGCCCTGTTATGGGATCTTGACGGAAGCCGAATACGCAGTATGGAGTACTCGACTTTTCATAAGACGTTTTTCATTATCGCCGGCCCAGCCGATGAAAGGAAAGATTTTGCTCTCTATGAATGGTCGGGTGACCAAGGACAGCAGCCTGAGATTATCAGGAAACTGGAGGATTTGCCGAAGGATTTTACTCCTGAAGCCCTTTTTTCATCTGGGAACTCTGATAAGCTGTTTCTGCTAAGCGATGATGGAACTTTGGTAGTGGATGTTTCAAGTCCCGCTGAGTGTTTGGAGGGCGAACTACTTGAAGGCTTGAAATGTCAAAACAAACACCTGACCGATCCGGGTAAAAAAACGTTTAGAGGTTTGTTGTTGGAACCGTAAAGAGATAATTTTTTTTAGGCGAAGCAAAAATGAAAAAATTCATTCTTTTTTTAACTAGCTCGCTTATATTATCCGGCTGTGCTCAGCTGGATAAGCAAGAGCAACAACAGAAGGCAGAAACGCGAACAGACGTCGGTCTTCCCGTCAGGGTCGGCCTGCAAAGTGAGCAGGGCCTGCCTGTGCAGCTAAGGCTCGACGAACAAAAATCTTTGCCTGTCGAGTTGCAGATGACTGATACGGGCAAGCTTCCTGTAGATATAGCTGCAAAGGATGGTTTACCTGTCGAAGTTCGCTGGCAGAGCAATGAAAGCCAGCCGGTTCAGGTCGACATCACCAAGGGCGGGGAATTGTCTGTAAGACTTGATATGGAAGATGAAAAACCCCTCTCTGTTGCTTTTGAAATACCGCAGGTACCTCAAAAACTTATAAATGCGGCGGTTCTGATAGTTGTGTGTTTGTTAGTGACGGCTCTTGCCTCGCTTCTCGCAGCGATTTTTGCCTGCCGTGCCGCCCATTATAACAAGCAAGCGGCCCGAAAATAGCGTTCAATTGTTTAAAGCAATTAGCAATATAAACAAGATGAGAAGCTACAAACAGCAAAGTCTATTCGAATCAAAAGAGGCTAACACGGAATCCTGCAGTCATATAATTCGTGTTGCTGTTGAAGCCGGAGTCGATTCCGAATTTGATTATCTTGTCCCCGACAGGCTCTGGCCTGTAAAAACCGGCCAGAGAGTTGAAGTGCCTTTCGGCAGGGCTAATAAGCTCCAGACAGCTTTCTGTGTCGCTGCTGATATTCCGTGTGAAGACTCTTTTGCAGCAGGGGGAAAAGAAAGCCTCTTAAAAAAGGTAGCCGGAGTTGTTGACGTTCAGCCTTTACTTGATAAGCCTCTCCTAAAACTTGCAGATTGGATAAGCGATTACTATGTCTGTCCACTCGGCCAGGTCTTATTTGCTATGGTCCCCGCGCCTGTTAAAAAAGGCATTGGCATAAAAAAGAAAAAGCTTGTCTACCTCGCATCGCCTTTACAGCAAAATGCCGACAGCCTCAAATCCAAAAAGCAAAAGCAGATTGCCTCTATCCTTTCTGATTTACAATGCTTCAGTGCTGACTCAGCGTTAGAGCTTGATAGCCTGCTTTCAGATGCAGGCTGCACGCTCTCGCCTGTAAAAACTCTCGCCCAAAAGGGCATAGTAAAATTAGTCCTTAAAGAAGTTTTACCCACACTGCCCGTTATATCCGAAAAAATGGTTTTAAAAACTCGCGAAGTCAAGCTCAATACAGACCAGCTAAAAGCACTTGAGCATATAAGCCAGCAACTCGATTCCGGCAGGTTTGCTGTGACGGTTCTTTATGGTGTCACCGACAGCGGAAAGACCGAGGTTTATATAAATGCAATACAATCGGTTTTACGGAAGGGCAAAACCGCAATTGTTCTTCTGCCGGAAATCGCCCTGACCGCCCAGACCGTCCAGCGTTTCTCGGCCAGGTTCGAAAGGCTCGCCGTGATGCATTCGGCCCTTACCGCCTCGCAGAGAAACGCTCAATGGCACAAAATAAAGTCGGGTCAGGCTGATGTTGTTATAGGTGCACGCTCTGCGATTTTTGTGCCGCTTCAGAATCTCGGCCTTGTTATCGTTGATGAAGAGCATGAGCCGAGCTACAAGCAGGATAATGTCCCTCGTTATAACGGCCGGGACGTTGCCATAAAACGGGCACAGCTTGAAAACGCCCACTGCATACTCGGTTCTGCAACCCCCTCGCTTGAATCTCTTTGTAATTGCAAAACGAAAAAATATTTTACATTGCTCAATCTGCCTAAAAGAGTTATGAATTTTCCGTTTCCGAAGATTGAGCTTATCGATATGCGCAGTCAGATCTCATCCTCGTCTATGGAGCTTATCAGCCCGCCTTTGGCCGACTGTTTGAAGCAGACTCTTGAAAGGAAAGAACAGGCAATTTTACTTTTGAACCGTAGAGGCTACAGTAACCTGATTATGTGTTCGGCCTGCAGATACACACTGCACTGCAGAAATTGTGATGTTACTTTAACCTTTCACAAAAAAGCCGAAAAAAGCCGTTTTCGTATGCAAACTATTACCGGCAGACACCTGGATTACGGCAGTGCCGTCTGTCACCATTGTGGCTCAAAAACCCTCGTGCCGCAGAACTGCCCGCTTTGCGGCAAACCGGTGGTTATGATTGGCCTGGGGACTCAAAAGCTCGAAGAGCAACTGAAAAAAGAATTTCCTCGGGCATGTGTGGCGAGGGTCGATAGTGATTCGATGGCCGGAGCCGATTATTATCGTCTTTTGAAGGATTTTGGTGACGGCCGGATTGACATCCTCGAAGGTACGCAGATGCTTGCGAAGGGCCTGCATTTTCCTAATGTCACCCTCGTCGGCATTATCAGTGCAGATACTTGTCTTTATCTGCCGGATTTTCGCTCAAACGAACGCACCTTTCAATTAATCACCCAGGTCGCCGGCAGGGCCGGCCGCTGTGAGAAAAAAGGCCTTGTATTGGTGCAGACCTTTTTGCCGGAGCAGCCTGCAATCAGATTTGCCCTCGATGGTGATTTTTCTGCCTTTGTTAATGAGGAGTTGAAGCATCGAAAGACCTGCAATCTGCCGCCTTACTGGAGGCTCGCTGTTATAACTTTGCGTGACAGAAACTACGAAAAGCTCGAAGCCGTCTCTAAAACTATGCGAAATAAAATCGACTCCATTATCCGGCACAGTAACTTCAAAGCAGTTATCAGGGGTCCTATGCCCGCTGCTATCAGCAGAATACAGCGTTTTCACAGAATGCAGATTATCATTCAGGCTCCTGTCGCTGAAACGATACGAGCAATTTTTTCAGCTTTGCGGCAGGAGACTCCTATTAGAACTGCTGTTCAGACAGCCGTGGATATCGACCCTGTTAATTTGCTATAGATGATTGGCTCTTGGGAAGAAACTAGAAGTGCTGTATATGCAGCAGTATGGAGAAAGAAATCGGGGAGACAAGATTTGAACTTGCGACCTCTGCGTCCCGAACGCAGCGCTCTAGCCAAACTGAGCTACTCCCCGGAAAAACCACCGAGGTATATATAACACAAGCAAAAAAAGATTGCAAGCTGTATGCACGCAATATTTTTGCGCTTGATGAATATGTCTATACCCTTTATAATCAACAACTTAAAATATCTTTAAGGAGTGTGCATTTTCAAATGAGCGATAAAAAAGGCAGTTACAATTTTAATGCTATCGAGAAGAAATGGCAGAAGTACTGGGAAGATAACAAAACCTTCAGGGCGGTTGACTGTGATGGCGAAAGGCCGAAGTTTTACGTCCTCGATATGTTCCCGTATCCGAGCGGTGGCGGTATACATGCGGGTCACGTGGAAAATTATACGGCAAGTGATATAGCTGCCCGGTATAGGCGTATAAAAGGTTTTAACGTCCTGCACCCGATGGGTTATGATGCTTTCGGCCTGCCCGCCGAGCAATACGCCGTTCAGACCGGAACCGACCCAAAGATTACGACCCAGAAGAATATCGATAATATAAGAAGGCAAATCAAATCCCTCGGCTTCAGCTATGACTGGGACCGCGAGTTTGCTACCACCGACCCTGGATATTACAAATGGACCCAGTGGATTTTCCTTAAATTCTTTAACAGCTACTTTGACGACAAAGAGAACAAGGCAAAACCTATTGAACAGTTACAGGTTCCAGAAGGTTTAACGGAAGACCAAAAGCAAAAATACATCGACGACCATCGCCTTGCATATCAGGCTGAAGTTGCTGTCAACTGGTGTCCTGAGCTCGGCACGGTTTTGGCGAATGAAGAAGTGGTAGGGGGGGTAAGTGAGCGCGGCGGCTTTCCCGTAATCAGAAAACCGATGCGGCAGTGGATGCTGCGTATAACGAAATATGCTGAAAGACTGCTCGAAGATTTGAAAGATGTTGACTGGCCCGAATCCATAAAAAAGCTTCAGACTGATTGGATT
Organism: uncultured Pirellulales bacterium; assembly: GCA_964493425.1. Classification (GTDB taxonomy): domain Bacteria; phylum Planctomycetota; class Phycisphaerae; order Sedimentisphaerales; family Anaerobacaceae; genus CAYLMG01. The sequence goes on along the minus strand of CAZBMW010000010.1, from coordinate 19,861 downwards.
GGAAAGAGTATCGGAGCGGAAGTGAATTTCAAAGTTGACGGTCGCGACGAGGATATGTGGGTTTTTACTACTCGGCCGGACACGCTCTTTGGTGCTACTTATATGGTTATGGCACCGGAGCACAGGCTCGTCGATATTATTACGACCGATGAATATAAAAAGCAGGTTCGCCAATATTGCGAGCAAGCTGCACGCAAAAGCGACCTCGACAGAACAGATTTGGCAAAGGAAAAAACAGGTGTCTTTACCGGCGCTTATGCAATCAATCCTGTCAACGACGAGAAGATTCCAATCTGGATAAGCGATTACGTTCTTATAAGCTATGGCACCGGAGCGATTATGGCTGTCCCCGCCCACGATGAGCGTGACTTTGAGTTCGCAAAAAAATTCAAGCTGCCCATTATCCAGGTTGTAGAGCCTCCCGACCCTCAGCAAGCTGAGCTGGCAAGACAGGAAAAGTTGTGTTTTACAGGCGATGGCAAGGCTATTAACAGCAGCCGATTCGATGGCTTATCGACTTCTGAATTTAAAGAAGAGATTACCGCCTGGCTTGCTGAAAAAGGACTTGGCCGAAAGGCTGTCAATTATAAATTGCGTGACTGGCTCTTCAGCAGGCAGCGTTACTGGGGCGAGCCTTTTCCTCTCCTGCACACAGAGGCCGGAAGGACTGTGAGCCTGTCGGAGGAGCAATTGCCGCTTGAGCTGCCCCTTGTTCAGAATTACAAGCCCGCAGGTACCGGCGAGTCACCATTGGCCAACGCAGGCTCCTGGCTCGATGTCACCTTACCCGACGGCACAAAGGCAACAAGAGAGACAAATACTATGCCGCAGTGGGCCGGCTCCTGCTGGTATTATCTGCGATATATCGACCCCGATAATAATAACAGAGGCTGGGAGCCGGAGAAGGAGAAGTACTGGATGTTACCTTCCGGAGTTGACCTCTATATCGGCGGCGCAGAGCACGCAGTGCTGCATCTTTTATATGCGCGATTCTGGCATAAATTTCTTTACGACCTCGGGTATGTTTCAACCAAAGAGCCTTTCTATAAATTAGTCAATCAGGGAATGATTTTGGGCGAGGACGGCCAGAAAATGAGCAAGTCACGCGGGAACATCGTAAATCCCGACAAGGTCATAAAGGATTACGGCGCTGATTCGATGAGGCTTTACGAAATGTTTATGGGTCCCTTGGAGGCGATAAAACCCTGGTCGATGCAGGGCGTCGAAGGTGTTTATCGCTTCCTGCAGAGAACCTGGAAAATGGTTGTCGATGAACAAACAGGCCAGCTTAGCCCTTCAGTGAAAGATACTGAAGCCGATGAGCCGACTTTGAGATTGTTGCATCAGACCATAAAGAAAGTGGGCAGTGATATTGAAAACTTTGCATTCAATACGGCAATAAGCCAGATGATGATTTTTATAAATCATCTCAGCAGACAGAATATCAAACCGAAATCGGTAATCGAAAAATTTGTTCTTGTTTTGTCGCCTTTTGCACCGCATATTGCTGAAGAGCTCTGGCAAAAATTAGGCTACAATGATAGTTTGGCCTGTGAGCACTGGCCGCAATATGACAAAGAGCTTATCAAGGAAAAAGAAATTGAGCTGGCTATACAGGTCAATGGCAGGATAAAAGATAGAATTGTTGTATTAGCCGATGCCGGCGAGGAACAGATAAAGCAGAAAGCTCTTGACTGCGAAAGGGTTAGAAAGACTATAGCCGGAAAAGAACTGAAAAAAATCATCGTTATTAAATCCCGTCTGGTAAATATAATTATTTAGTTTTTGTTTTTAACGATATATAAAAAAAGGAGATTTGATATGAGTGGCAGGTTGCATTTTAGGTTTTTCACTTTTTCTATCGTTGTTGTTTTTCTGCAAACCTTACTTGTATTTGCACAGGGAAATGAAGGTAAGGGTAAAAATGTTGCTGATATTGTCTCGGCTGCTGTTAAAGAAAGTAAGATTTTGTATAAATTGACTGAACTTGATGAATTCAAGCAGATTGTCGGCCAGCCCTTGAAAGAAACAAAAGAAGCCGGTGGCGGGATGGAAACATGCGAGATAGAATATTCAGATGTTCGGGCCAAGTTCGGAAGAATGAGGGACGGTGATACGCCTTTTACTATTCTTTGGGTAACTGCGCCAAATAGGGCGTTTGACATCGGTCGGAACCATCAGGTTGTTTTAAGAAATAATGATGACCTAAACAAAATTGAACCATTCTGGGGATTTTCCAATCTTTCATTGGTTAATCTTGATTTAAGAAGATACAAAAAGCTACTTGACGAAATGCCTTTTGACAGTCTGACAAAATGGCCCGAACCCAATAAGATGCCGGCAGGTTTTAATCCGGCCGAACTTCTAGAAAAAGGAAAATACCCCGGCCTCGGTATAAAGAGTCTGCACGAGCAGGGCATCGATGGAAGAGGTATTGGCATCGCGATTATTGACCAACCGTTGCTTAAAGACCATATTGAGTATGCCGACCGCCTTGTGCTTTATGAGGAGATTGAGGTTCAAGGAGTGGATGTTCAGATGCACGGCCCGCCTGTCTGCAGCATCGCTGTCGGCAAGACCTGTGGAGTTGCACCTAAAGCATCTTTATATTATTACGCAGTGCCACCCTGGAAGTGGCTCGAAGATAAACCGTGGGCTGAAACTCTCGATAAAATTGTCGAGCTCAATAAAGGCCTGAAAGAGTCTGAAAAGATTAGAGTTGTGAGTATCTCATTAGGTGCATTTTCAATGAGAGACAATTTTAATCTGTGGCAGCAGGCGGTCAAAAGGGCCAATCAAAACGGAATTTTGGTTGTCACCTGCGACTCGACGTTCCTTGAAATTGCCCGATTAAAGCGTATTGAGAATAGACCTCCGGATAATCCTCGTAGTTATATGCCTATTTTTTCAGGCGAGGGGGCAGACGTTATGGTTTTAACCGGCAATCGAACAATTGCCAGCCATAAAGGCCGTGATGTTTATCACTATGAACGCAAGGGCGGATTGAGCTGGGCAGTACCTTACCTGGCTGGCCTCGCTGCACTGGCTTATCAGGTTAATCCCGATATTGAACCTGAAAGGATTGTGCAGTTGTGGAAGGAAACCGCTTTTAAAACCCGTTCAGGTCCGATTGTTAATCCTGTTCGCTTTATAAATGAAGTAAAAAATAACAAGTTCAGAAAAGAATAAATGAATACTGAAATCGAAGCTAAATTAAAAGTTGATTCCCTCGAGAGCGTTGAAAAACAACTTCAAGCGCTCGGTGCACAATTTGTTGAGCAGCAGCATCAAATCGACTTCTATTTTGACGATGAGAAATCGTCCTTTGCAAAAAATGATAAATGCCTCAGGTTGCGTCTGCAGTCAATCGAAAACGGCAAAACAACCTTTTTAACTTATAAAGGCCCGAAGCAAAAAGACGATTTTAAAAAAAGGCTCGAAATAGAAATTCAGGTAAGCGATGTCGCATCGGCTGAGAATTTACTTTCTGTTCTGGGTTATAAAAAAAAGCTCGTTATTGAAAAAGAACGTAAAGTATGGCAATTATGCTCCTGTTTCGTAGCTCTGGATAATCTGCCTTCACTGGGCTGTTTTGTTGAAATAGAAGGGCCGGATAGCTTGAAAATTGCAGAAGTCCAAAACAAACTTGGCCTTGAAAATATCAGGCATATACCTGACAGTTATGCCGAGCTTGTGACTAAAACAAAAAGTAATCTTTGAAAGTGAAGCCGATGAAACCGGATGATGGTTATATCGCTTATATAGTAAATCCAAAGGCTGGTGCCGGAAGCCAGAGGACTATCAGTCGTCAGTTCAGAAAGTATCTTCTTGATAAAGGCTTCAAGCTTAATGCTATGCTTACAGCTTCTCTCGAAGATGCCTTCGAGTTTGCCCAAAGTGCCGCTCAATCTGATGATTGCGCATTGGTTGTTGCATCTGGTGGGGATGGTGTGGTCAGGGAGGTCGCCGACGGTCTCAGAAATACCAAAATACCTATGCTCATTGTGCCCGCGGGTACCGAGAATCTGCTCGCAAATGAGCTGGGCTTCGATGAAAAATTCCAGACCCTCGTAAAAACTTTTGAAGGTGGTTTTACAAGAGCGCTCGACCTCGGCAGTGCAAACGGAAAATGCTTTACTTCCATTGCCGGTTTCGGATTCGATGGGCTAATTATTAAACGTGTCGCAGAGCTTCGTTCAGGCCACATAGACCATCTTGATTATCTTTGGCCTATTTGGAGAACGTTCTGGGATTATAGATTTGACGGATTAAAGGTTGAACTCGACGGAGAGGTTATTTTTGATGGTCCCGCTCTGGTTTTTGTTGGAAATATATCCCGGTATGCTCTCGGCCTCGAAATACTACATTATGCAGACTTCGGTGACGGCTTGCTTGATATCTGTATTTATAAATGTGCATCGCGTACGCATCTGGTTAAACATTCAATCCTGACCGTATTAAAACATCACAGCAATTCTCGTGATGTTATTTATCGTCAGGGAAAAAATGTAATTGTTTCCTCCGATAGCCCGGATTTGGCGACTGAAATTGACGGTGACCCGGGGCCGGCTTTGCCCGTGAGGATTGATGTAATACAGCACGCTGTTAATGTAATGGTCCCGGAAGGTGCGAGACCAGCGGGTGTGCGAACCAGACTTATCAGAGCTATAGGTTGAATTTATGAATCAGGAATCGTATTCAAAAATTTATAGCGATTTTATAAAGGAACAATAAAGTGACTTTCAAAATCGGTGCTGTTCAAATTGGTCTCGATGCGCCCTTGTTCGTAATAGCTGGACCTTGTGTTATTGAATCACCGGATATCTGTCTGGATATTGCAGATAGGCTCTGTGAGATAAGTAAGGAGCTTGATGTCGGCGTTGTTTTCAAGGCCAGCTTTGACAAGGCAAACCGCTCGAGTATTAAAAGCTACCGTGGACCAGGTATCAAGAAGGGCCTTGAGATTCTTGCACAGGTTCGCAAAAAAACTTCACTGCCTGTTATGACGGACGTCCACGAACCTGCTCAGGCACAAATCGCTGCTGAAGTTGTCGATTGTCTTCAGGTCCCGGCCTTTCTCTGCAGACAGACCGACCTGCTTTGCGCCTGTGCCGAAACCGGAAAGCCTCTCAATGTTAAGAAAGGTCAGTTCCTCTCACCCGATGAAATGAAAAACGTCGTCGAAAAGATTAAATCCTGTGGAAACGAGAAAATTATGCTCACCGAGAGAGGGACATTCTTCGGATACAACCGTCTTGTCAATGATATGACCGCTATCGATACTATGAAAAAACTTGGCTGTCCTGTGGTCTTTGATGTCACGCACAGCACACAGCAGCCGGGCGGCCTCGGGGATAGAAGCGCAGGAAGGCGCGATATGGCTCCTATTCTTGCCAGAGCCGCCGTCGCCGCAGGCGCTAACGGCTTATTCCTTGAAGTTCATCCGGAACCCGATAAAGCAAAGTCGGATGCCGCTTCAATTTTGCCCATCGATTGGCTTGAGGAGCTTCTAAAAGTTTGTAAAAATATTTTCGATATCATTCGCAGATAAAAAGTGGAATATAAAGAACGATATTTATATGGACCGGTGCCTTCAAGAAGGTTAGGTCTAAGTTTGGGTGTTGATATCGTCCCCTTTAAGGTGTGCACCCTTGACTGTGTTTATTGTCAGCTCGGAAGAACCACACAAAAAACGATCGAAAGAAAGGAATTTGTACCTGTTGAAGACATCCTATCCGAGCTGCAAAACAGAATTGCTAAAGGCCTGACCGCGGATTACATAACCTTAAGCGGCTCAGGTGAGCCGACGCTGAATTCAGGGCTCGGCGAGATGATTTCAAATATAAAAAAAATCACAGCAATCCCCGTGGCCGTTCTGACAAACGGAACACTTCTTTATAAGCCGGATGTCAGAGCCGATTGCTCGAAGGCCGACCTTATTCTGCCTTCTCTTGATGCCGGGGACCAGAAGACATTCGAAAAGATAAATCGTCCTCACCCTGATATCAATATTGAAAAAGTTATTTCTGGACTATGCGAACTAAGAAAGCAGTTCGTCGGTCAAATCTGGCTCGAGGTTTTTCTTGTCGATTCGATAAATACTGGAGCACAGCAGCTTGGCAGCATCAAGCGGGCTGTTGAGCTTATCCGTCCCGACAAAATCCAGCTTAACACTGCTGTTAGACCGACTGCAGATACTTTGGTCAAGCTGCCGGACCCCCACAGGCTCCGGGACATAGCAGATTTCTTTGGACCGCAATGTGAAATTATTGCCGATTTGGCGAAGCTGCCCTTGCCGGATAACGGCGACAAGCACACTGCTGCAAAGTCTGCTCAGTTCTCTGTTGACGATACCCAGGCTATGGAAACCTTATTATCAATGCTAAAACGCAGGCCTTGCTCTCTTGATGATATATCTTCATCGCTCGGAATTCATCGCAACCAGGCTGTAAAGTATCTCACCTGCCTTGAACAAAGCAGGCTCATAAGTTCCGAGCGCAAAAACGGAATCGTTTTTTACAAGGCAATTTGACTTACCGGTTCACCGCCTGTTCATACAGTACGATAAAATTATTAAAATTTACCGTTTTTTTGCAATTATTCGTAATCAATTTTGTAAAGGCGGTACAGTGATTGGCCGATAAAAGCATTGTAGTTGTTCGGAAGATGTCGATTTTATCGTATTTTCCAGTTTTTCTAAGTTTTTACTTAAAGTGCTCTATGCTGAGACCGATAACTATAAATGTTATGGCCTGATAAATTATGAAAGGTATAAAGAGACAATTAGTCTTGAATAAAGGGGAAGAGAAATTTATCTTCCGCTACGAAGGCGGCTGCGAGGATAGACTACTGGATGCTCTCATCGAGCAGGCCAAAGACAGAAGAACAAATTTTGATTGGTTCGATGCTGCTGTACTTAGTTTTAAGCTTACGCAGTCCCTTATCGGACAGGCTGACGAAATTTTACGTGAATCTGAAAATTCAGATATGCGAATTGAGGCAGGTTAACTATTTTGATTAGGATATACTATTATGGAAAACAGTCATATTGTACAGGACTTTCTTAACTACCTGAGTTTCGAAAAAAGATTTTCCGAACATACCGCAAAGTGTTATGGTGCTGACCTTAGACAATTTTGTGAGTTCCTCGCCGGTGCTCCTGAAGGTACCTTCTCGGGTGCGCAGGGCATCTCATCTGCTCAGCAGCAGGGCGGCAGCGTTACTGCCGTAAAGGAGTATACCGATGTTGATTTGGATAAGTTGTTTGTAGCGGTCGACGTCGATTCCATCAGAAGCTATTTGGCGTATCTCAATGAAAAGCAGCACTCAAAAGCAACCCTGGCTCGCAAGCTCGCTACTTTGCGAAGCTTCTACAAGTTCCTGGTCAAAAGAGGACTTGTCGAATCCAATCCCGTTATGCTCGTCAGGACACCGAAACAAGAAAGAAAGCTGCCGCGTATCCTTGAGTACGAAGAGGTAAAACGGCTGCTTGAAGCTCCACCAGCCGACAGCTGGCTTGGAGCAAGGGACAGAGCTATTATGGAAACGCTTTACAGCACCGGAATAAGAGTCAGCGAGCTCGTGGCGTTAAATATGGGTGATATTGATTTTCTTGGTGAAGTTATACATGTCAGAGGAAAGGGCAAAAAGGAAAGAATCGCTCCAATTGGCACTTCTGCTCTACAGGCTATCCAGCACTATATGGAATTTCGAAACAAACGCGCGCAGAGCAATCCTGATTTTGACAACAAAGTTTTGTTTGTCAACAAGCACGGCGGCCGCCTTAGCACAAGAAGTGTTCGACGCAAGATGGATAAGTACTTGAAGATGGCCGGCCTCGACCCCAACATCAGCCCGCATACTTTAAGACATAGCTTCGCCACGCATATGTTGAATAATGGTGCGGACCTTAGAAGTGTACAGGAGCTGCTCGGCCACCAGTCACTTTCGACGACTCAGATTTACACCCACCTGAACACCAAAAAGCTAAAAGATGTTTATGATGGTGCTCATCCTCGAGAAAATCAGACTTCGACAGATAACGGCAGTGAGGGATAATTCGCTCGTCTTTTAATTTAGCGACAAATTAAAAATTTAAAACCCCTTCGAATACGAGGGGTTTTTTTATGCCGACTTCTAAATTACATTCAACTACGCCCGACAGGATTCGAACCTGTGACCTCCGGTTTAGGAAACCGATGCTCTATCCTACTGAGCTACGGGCGCGAATCAGAAGACATAATAACTGGTTCACTTAATCTTTTCAAATGATTATTCATTTGCGTTTGCCGCGTTTATCTTTTTGGCCTGCTCAGCAAGCCAGTCACACCAGCCTTCAAATCCTTCTCCGGTTTTCGCTGATACACTGAAAATCTCTATTGTTTTATTTAGCCTGTGAACTGCGCTTTTTACTTTTTCGATATCGAAGTCGATTTCCGCTCCCGATGAAAGCAAATCAATCTTGTTTATTAAAAGCGCCTTCGACTTGGCAAACAGAGCCGGATACTTGGCTGGCTTGTCGTCGCCTTCTGCTACGGAGAGCACTGCCGTTTTTGCGCTTTCACCGAGCTCGAAAGCGGATGGGCATACCAGGTTACCGACGTTCTCAATAATAATAACCTTGGGCTTCGATGGAGCCAATTTCTCAATGGCACCGCTCACCTGTGCTGCGGACAGGTGACAGGCCCCCTCGGTATTTATCTGGACGGCATCCGCTCCTGTCGCCTTTATTCTCTGTGCGTCATAGTCGGTCTGAATATCGCCTTCGATAACACCGATTTTAACCTTGCCTTTAAGCTCGTTTATCGTTCTTGTCAGAATGCTTGTCTTGCCCGAGCCGGGTGACGATATCATATTAAGACATAGAATCTTGTGTTCTGCAAAGAATCTTCTGTTCTGTTCCGCGTACTGCTCGTTCGCACTTAGAATCTTTTTACCGACCTTGACTTTCATATTTATCCCGTTTCGAATTCTATCTCTTCCAGAATCAATGGCGCATCTTCTAAAAGCTCGAAATCTACACTGCCGCAGCCTGTACAGCAGCATTTCGAAAAATCAACATCGAATTTCTGACCGCATTTTTTGCACAGTCCCTGTATCGGTTTATGCTTTATCTCGAGGGCTATACCCTCACAGCTTGTACCTTTGCTGATTGCACTGTACGCCTCGACGAGCAGCTCATCATTAATTGCATTTAGTATTCCGCAGCTTATCTTTGCTTTTATCGGCTTCGACTTTTGCTTCGCCGTCTCAGCCGATATTGTCGCCATAAGATTTTGTGCCACGCTCATCTCGTGCATCAGCATATCCTCGGAAGCTGCTCACCATAGGGCATCTGCACAATCCTTCTGCCGCCGATTGATGTTACCATTTCCACTGTAGGAACGTCCCTGACCTTTACAATCTTGCCTATTATATTTGCATCTTTTCCGAGCGGGTGTTCTTTACAAACAGCTAGGCATTTATTAACTGATTGAGGCGAGACAACAGCTACAAATTTACCCTCGTTGGCTACATTCAAAATATCGAAGCCGAGCATATCAGCCGCTGCCTGTACCGAAGGCTTTACCGGTATTTTGCTCTGTTGAATTTCGATACTTACACCGGCCTCTCTCGAAATCTCATTTAGTGTTGCTGCGAGTCCTCCTCGCGTCGGGTCACGCATAAACTTAACACCGTCGGTTTCTTCAAGCAGCTTCAATGCCGGCTCAGCTATCGATGCGCAATCGCTTTGTAGCTCACTCTTGAAAGAATTGCCAAATCCTTCCCGCTGTGAGATAATGGTCATACCATGGTCGCCGAGCGTGCCGCTTAGGATTATCTTGTCGCCGGCTTCGATTTTATCAAAACCCAGCTCTACACCCTTTAATCTGACGCCGATACCCGACGTATTGATAAAAATCTTATCAGCTTCACCAGTTTGCACCGTTTTTGTATCGCCGGTGACAATGCTCACCTTGCTCTCGTCAGCCGCTTTTCTTATACTCTCAAGTATCCTCTCGAGCGTTTTTATTTCAAGGCCGGTCTCAATTATCAAGGAAAGCGACAATGCCATAGGCCTTGCACCACAGACCGCCAAATCGTTGATTGTGCCGCAGACAGCCAGTTTGCCTATGTCACCGCCATTGAAAAATAAGGGCTTGACGACATAACTGTCTGTTGTAAAACAAATCGACTTCGAGCTTGTTTCAAGATTGGCTGAATCATAGAGCTTTACCTGTTTTTCATCCTGAAGTTTCTCCAGGATTGTCCCCCTTATAAGCTCGTCCGATAGCTGGCCGCCTCCGCCGTGTGCGAGCAGAATTTTAGCTTTGTCCTTGTCCTTCATTACCAGCACCTTTATCTTTGCCCGTATTTGAAATATGCCGAGCAGGCACCTTCACTGCTTACCATACAAGGCCCGACCGGTTTTTGCGGCTTGCAGCTTTTCCCGAATAATCCGCATTCCGTCGGCTCTATTAAACCGCTTAAAACTTCACCGCACCGACAGCCGTCCGGCTCATGTCCTTGTGATTCTGTGATATTAAATCGCCTGTATGCATCGAACTCGCTGTACCTTGCCTTCAGTTTAAGTGTGCTCATGGCAATCTTGCCGAACCCGCGCCACAAGCCGTCACTTACGTCGAAACACTCATTAATAATCTGTTGTGCCTTTTTATTACCTTCTTTTGTTACCACAGCCTTGTATATCGATTTCACCTCAGCCTTGCCTTCCGTTATCTGCTTGCATATCTCTGCAAGCCCTTCGATGATTTGCATCGGCTCGAATCCTGCCACCACACAGGGCTGGTAGTAATCAGTGGTTATTTGTTCGAAAGCGCCGTAACCTATTATCACACTGACATGGCCCGGACACAAAAAGCCGTTGATATTATTGTTCTTACTGCTGAGCAGCTCCCGCATCGCCGGAACGACAAGCTTGTGGTTGCTCAGAACGCAAAAGTTCTTCAAGCCTTCTGATTCAGCCTCCCTCACCGCCACCGCCGTCGCCGGCGCCGTTGTCTCGAATCCCACTGCAGCGAATACAACCGTTTTTTTCGGATTTTCTCTGGCAAGCTGGAGTGCATCCTCGCTGCTCAGAACAACTTTAACATTGTTACTGGTATTTGTAGTTTCGAGCGAGCCTCCTCTACCCGGCACACGAACCATATCGCCGTACGTTGCAATCAATGTACCTTCCCGCTGTGCCAGTTCTATAATGGTATCGATATAGCCCTGGTCGGTGACACATACAGGACAGCCCGGCCCCGATAGAAGCTTCAGCTCTTCGGGCAGCGTTGCCTTTATCCCGTTTCGAAAAATCGCTACCGTATGTGTTCCGCACACCTCCATTATGTTTATGGTACGTTTCAGAAGCCTGCAGGCCTCGGCTATCTGTTTTTGTGCTCTATAGATTCTCTCAAGCATAAAATCTGCCTATTTTTGTTTCTCTTCTGACTTCTGGTTGAATTCGTTTATCTCTGCGATCAGGCTCCATGTCTTTTTCGCCTCTTCTTCATCGACGAAAGAGATGGCAAAGCCTGCATGCACCAGTACCAAATCTCCCTGCTTTGCATTTTCCAAAAGCGTGGTCTTGGCCTTGTACCGGTTACCCATAGCATCTACAACCGCTTTGTCGCCTTCAAGCTCGACTATTCTCGCCGGTATCGCAAGGCACATCTTCTTCTAACCTTTCTATCAATCTTTATCTATAATACTTGCTGCTATTGCTGCCTGACCCAGGGATATCCCGCCGTCATTGGAAGGCACTTGTTTATTGAATAATACGTCAAAATCGCTTTTCTTCAAGAGCTTAATCAAACGGCCTGTCAGATAGCGGTTACAAAATACACCCCCGCTAAGAACCGCCGTGTTGAGTTTCGTTTTATTTTGTGCCCTTAGCGCCATCTCGAAAAGCCCCCCGGCTATACAATTATGAAACTTCGCGGATATGATACCTGCCTCTATGCCTGCTTTAACATCATCAATGATCTGCCGAACCATCTTCCGCAAATCCAGTTTAAAAGGCTCATCCTTTTTTTCGATTAGCTCAAATTCATAAGCCTGCTCAACATTTTTTTTAATAATCGCCTCAAGTGCCATCGGCAGTTGTGCCTCGAAATAATTATAGCTTCCCACACCGGCCATAGCAGCCACGGCGTCAAAAACTCTGCCCATACTCGATGTCTCAATTGTGTTGATTTGTTTGTCTATCTGCTCTGAGATGATTTCTGTTTTTTGGGAATCCGGCTCGATTTGTTCAAGCAACCAGTCGAATCTCTTTAAATCAAAATCACTGCTATATGTTTTTATTAGCAGTCCCAGTACGCTCCTTATAGCTTCTTTGCTCGCCTTATCAGCACCGGCCAGCTTGTAGTACTCCAGATGGCCGAGCCTCTCGAAGCCTTTAAGCGACGCTATCAGGCACTCACAGCCCCAGATGGCACCGTCGCTGCCGTAGCCTGTCCCATCGACTGAAAGCCCGATTACAGGCCCATCCGTATTATGTTCCGCCAGCACGGACGCTATGTGTGCCCAGTGATGTTGAATCCGTATCTTTTTTGCATTCGGGACAGTTTGTGCGTATCGCGATGAAAAGTATCCCGGGTGCAAATCGAATGCAATTACTTTCGGCTCGACCTCGAAGAGCCTGCGCATATGTTCGATTGAATTTATATAATGATGGTATACGTCCGCATCTTCCAAATCTCCTATATGCTCGCTGCAGATAAGCTGGTTTTGCTTTGCAAGGCAGAACGTATTTTTCATATCAGCACCAGCCGCAAGGATATCCTGCGTTGCTGTTTTTTCGCTGATAAAGGGCGTCGGCACATAACCTCTTGCACGTCTGAGCAGTACAGGTTCATCTTTTATAAAATGCACAATCGAATCGTCAATCTGGCGGTAAATTTCCCTGTCGTGTATTAAAAACGCATCTACAACGTCACTGAGTTTCTCGAACGCCTTTTCGTCTTTGCATATCAAAGGCTCATCCGAGATATTACCGCTTGTCATAACCAGAACTTCCAGACCTTCTGCGAAAAGCAAATAATGCAGCGGCGCATAGCACAGCATAAAGCCGAATGTATCGACACCTTCGGCAACGGAGGGTGCAATCACAGAGTCTTTTTTCTTTGGTAATAAAACAATCGGGCTTTCAGGGCTTTTCAGAATTTTTTCTGCTTCCTTACTCACCACCGCGTGTTTTTTGATTTTATCTATAGTCTCCGCCATCAGTGCAAATGGTTTGTGGTCTCTTCTTTTTCGCAGCCTTAGTTTTTGCACAGCCGACTCATTGAGGGCGTCAGCGGCAAGGTGAAATCCGCCGACCCCTTTGATTGCCAGGATTTTTCCCTCTAAAAGCGCCCTTACTGCTTCAGCTATCGCCTTGTCACTCTCACCTTCAATTACTTTTCCTTTATTATCACTTAGCCATACACTTGGCCCACATTTCTCGCAGGCCACCGGCTGGGCATGAAAGCGCCTGTCAGCAACATCGTTATATTGTCCAGAGCACTTCTCACACATTGCGAAAACCGACATTGTTGTATTGCACCGGTCGTAAGGTATCGTTTTTACTATCGAGTATCTCGGCCCGCAGTTCGTGCAGTTTATAAAAGGATACCTGTGTCGAAAATCATCCGTATCACGCATCTCAGAAAGACAGTCCTCGCAGACCGCTATATCCGCAGTCACTTCAGAAAGAGACGTACCGGTTTGTTTGCTTTCTTTGATTGTAAATTCTTCTTCACCTTCGGTTAAATCTACATCAGACATACTGACATTTTTGATTTGAGAAAGGGCGGGTTTATCTTTGCCTCGCAGTCTGTCGATGAATTCCGTTATTTTTTCTTTTTTCCCCTGTACTTCTATTGTAACGCCTTTGCTGTCGTTATATACGAATCCCGTCAGATGCAGTGATTGTGCAAGCCGATAGACGGTAGGGCGGAAACCAACTCCCTGGACTCGGCCGCTAATCAGTAATTTGCACCTCTTGTTCAAGTCTTCTCGTATTTGTAAATGTTTAACTTTCATCTATTCGGCTTTTCTCATCAGCTTTGAATATCTTTATAAGCTCGCTGACCAGCTCTTCAGCCGATTGCCTTACCTCTTTAGATATACCTTCTCCGAGCTTTATTTGTTTCGGCTGAATCCCGATAATATAAACGTCAACCTTTTTACTTTGTTGTATCATTTCGATGAAAAGATGCGGTGATAGTGTATGAGTTGAAAAAGCGCTTTTGTTCAGTTGTTCAGGCCGCAGCAGCCGTATCCGGCCGGCTTCGCCGCCGAAATCTATTGCATCGATAACTAATAGAGCATCAGGCTCCATTTTTATAATACGCTGTATGTAATTTTCAGGTACGGTCCCTGCATTTATAATATCTGCTGCTAAAGCCTTTTTTGAGAGCTCGTTACAAACGAAAGGCCCAATGCCGTCGTCGCCTTTGAGACTGTTACCCATCCCAATAATGACCGTCTTTTTCCCGCCTAGAGTCCTTAGCGGCTTCAGACCTTCTTTATCGTTCGTCATAATAAAAAGTGTGAGTTCGAATGCAGAAAAAAATGAATCTCTGTCAATTCACGGTATATCAAATATTAATCGCCGGCTCGACTAAAGCTGGATATTCAATTCACATTTACACTTCGGGCAGAGCACACGCATAAAGTCGCTTGTCTGAGCACCTTCTTCGGTTACTTCTTTATGGTCGATATCCTGCGGATTCAGGCTCAGTTCATCCCCTTTAGCCAGGAGAAGTGACGGGTTCGTATATGCCAGAGGCCCGAGTTTTTCGTACAGCCACGCCAAATGTTTTTTTGTTCCTATTACCGCACCGCATTTCTCGCACAACTGCAGCTCGAACTCGAATGTCTCGGTCATTGTTGAGCGGTCCATATTGGCCAGGTCCCAGATTTGTGACAGTTTTATTCCTTTTTCCGTCGTGCAGTTTTCGCTGCAGTTGCCGCAGAATATGCAGGCATCGGTTTGCTGTGTAATGATTCTTTTCGGATTCTCGCCTTCGGTATTGTCGACCATCGTCAAGGCACGTGTCGGACAGACGTTCACACAAGCCCCGCAGCCGATACAGTAATCAGTATTAAACTCGGGTTTACCACGCAATCTTTCCGGTACCTCGCAGGGCTTTGCTGGAAATTTAGTCGTAAAACGCGGCGAAAAAACCGCAGTCACCGCTTCTTTTAATTCTCTTAATTTAGGCCAGCGCAATTTCAATCTCCTTCTTTCGGTTGTTTCTGTCCCAATACGTTCCTGTCAACCTCTTGGCCGTATTTATCCACGACACTTTTCTCCCACATTTGCACACCTGAAATATGTGCACCCTTGGCAATCGCATGTGCTGCGGTGGGAGACGTTATCAGGATAAATACGGCGCACACAATTGCTTTCGCACTTATTGCTCCCGAACCGCAGGCCAGAGCGACGCCAATCAAGAGAAATATCGTGCCTAACGTCACGCACTTCGTTGATGCCTGCAGCCGGTTGTAAACATCTGGAAACCTGACCAGCCCTATACAACCGAAAACGTCAAACAGTATCCCGATTATTATCAAGATATAGCCGATTATCTCATTCATCGAAACTTCTGCCCTCCAAAAATTTCGCCAGTGCTATCGTTCCTATAAAGCTCAGCAACGCCCACGCCAGGCCGATATTAAGGTAAAAATCCTTTCCTGTTGTCAAACCCAGAATGGCGCAGAAGCCGACAATTATGATTCCGAGTATGTCTATGGCTACCGTCCTGTCGGGAGCGCTTGGACCTCGGCCTATCCTGTAAAGGCACATAAAGCACGAAGCTAACAATCCGATATAAAATAAAGTTATCATAATTACCTCATTCGAAAATCTTCTCTAAAAACCACTCAAACCTTTTGGCAATATGCTTCGTCGCTTCTTCGACGTCGTCGCTTTTTACGTTAATCCAGTGTATGTACAGATACCCGTCATCGGTTAAATCTACCGTGAGCGTGCCGGGCGTCAGTGTTATCGAGTTCGCAAGTGCCGTAATTCCGGAATCGGTTTTTAGTTTCGTCTTTATCTTTACAATCCCCGGCTTTATAGGCATCGCAGGGTGCAATGCTCGGTAAACAACGTCGAGATTGGCCATTAATATGTAGTAAAAGAATACCGGAACGTAAACCAGAAACCAGAAAAACCGAACCGGCGAAATAAATATATGATGTTCCTTGGGCAGCATCTCATGAAACAGAATCGAGACTATTGCAGAAGCCGCCAGCCCTGCTATGATAAACTGTATATCAACGGACCACGTCAGTACCACCCACGTAATAAATGCCAGAATAAAATAGATTATTCGTCTCATAGCTATACACTTCCCCTGACAATCTCAATTATGTTGGCTGAATATGAAACTCCGTCCGTAAGCACCCTGACAGCAGGCTCCAGCACGCTCTCGCGAAGCGACGGCACTAACAACAGACCCATCAGAACGCATAAACACGCGAGAAAGCCCATAGCTATCAGCATACTGCCTTTCTGTTCCTTTGCATCTCTCAGGCTATAAGGTAATTCACCTAAGAATACATATCTCTGGACTTTCAGATACATTATTAGTGTGCAAAGGCTGACAAAAACGATTATAGCTGCCACCCAGTAAAAACCAGAGCCTACCGCTGCTATCACCAGAATCAGCTTGCTCCAGAAACCGCTGAACGGCGGTACGCCCGCAATCGCTGCCGAGCCAATCGTTGCTGTCGTTCGTGTTACCGGCATCTTTTCTGCCAGCCCGCCTAATTGTTTCATATCTCTGGTTCCTGTGGACATCTCTACCGAGCCGCTCGTCAAAAACAATAGCGACTTATAAACCGCGTGATTGACAAGATGGAACAGCCCGCCGAGAATCGCCAAAGCCGACCATTGTACTTTTGCACCCTTTGCTATTAAAAGACCGCCGAAACCTATGCCGAGCATTACATAACCTATTTGACTTATACTCGAATATGCCATAAGACGTTTCAGGTCCCACTGACCTATCGCCAGAAAGGCCCCGATTATCATACTCACGATCCCGAGTATCGTCAGGAGCCAGCCGACCTCGATTGTTATACCAAACACGTTAAAGACAACGCGGGAAAGTGCATAAATTCCAAGTGCCTTTATTATCACACCTGACAGCATCGCTGATATCGGAGCAGGTGCCGACGGGTGGGCATCCGGAAGCCACGCATGGAAGGGCACTAATGCCGCCTTCAGACCGAAGCCCGCAATGAAAAGGGCTAATGCAAAAGTCAAACCCGAATTTAATCCATCCTCCGAAATCGCCTTCGATATATAAGCCATATTCAGCGTCCCTGTGTTGCCGTAAATAAGCGCCACGCCGAACAGGACAAACGTTGATGCTATGCTGCCCAGAACCATATACTTAAATGCCGCCTCCAGCTCTTCGTGCTCACAGCCGAATGCTACCAGTGCATACGAAGCTATCGATGCAATCTCAAGAAATACGAACATATTGAATATGTCGCCTGACAACACCACACCGTTCATTCCCGCGACCATAAGCATAAACAGGCACAGGTACTTTGACTTGGCTGTGTATCGCTCCATATATCTTGTGCTAAAAAGCATCGCTGCAGCGCTTACGGTTGATATGGCGAGCAGCATCAGACAGCTCAAGCCGTCGAGCACGAGATTTATTCCAAGCGGTATAGGCCATTTACCTATTTCATAAACCGCGGTTCGACCGATGGAAGAGATAGCGCAGCATAAGAGAAATATCGTTACCACGTTCGCAAGGAAGGTCGCAGCGGATTTGCCTCTCTTGCCGAAAAGTGGAAGCGCAAATGCTGCAACCAGAGGAACTGCAACAAATGTAGCTAATGGCACCGCTGGTAAGCTCATCCTTTAAGTCTCCTTATTTTTGTAATATCGAAGGTCTCGTATTTCTCGTATGTCCTGATGCATATCGAAATCATAAGTGCCAAAGAGCCTAAGCTGATAACAATAGCCGTCAGCACAAGTGCCTGCGGCAGAGGGTCAACGCATTTACCTACAAACATACTGCTCAGGTTTCCGCTGGCCTCGACTATATCCTCTTTTGATACAATCGGTGCTGTGCCGCCGGCCCGGTAGCCCAGCATTATCAAAAACAGGTTCACCGCATATTCCATTACTAAAATACCGAGCACTATCTTGACCATATTCTTTTTGACAACGGCACAATACAGCCCGACCATAAATAATAAAAAGCACAATGCGTACAGCATCAGTTATTCTCCTTTTCCTTGCCGCCCGGTATTTCGCATATATTCCCCTTGCACCTGTGGTCCTGGCAGAAAATCGAAAGGACAAGAATTATCAAAAACAGCGATGCTCCCACCTTCAGACCAATTGCTATATTCGAAAGCGGAATACTGCCTGCGCTTACAAGCTCCATCGCATTTCCGGGCAGGTACTTCTGGAACAGAAAATTCGTAAAGAAAACGCCGCCCGCCGTAACACCCAGCACCGCTATAGCAGCGAACATCAAAGCACCCACACAATCGATTCTCGAAGCCGCTCCTAAAGGCATATTCTTTTCCGCAAACTCCCTGCCGAATGCGAGCAGAAGCAGAACGTATGATGACGCAATAATCACCCCGCCCGCAAAGCCGCCTCCCGGAGTCAGATGACCGGTAATGATAATATAAATACCGAACAAAAATATCAGAACCTTTACCCAGCTCGATATGGTTTTAACTATTACCGTCATTCCCTTCATTTGTCGATTTCCTCCAGAAGCTTTCTGCTTTTTCTTCTCAGCACAACCGTCGCGCCGATAATCGATGTAAACAACACCGTCGCCTCGCCGAGCGTATCGTATGCCCTGAAGTCCAGAATCACCGACGCTACAAGGTTCGCAGCTCCTGTTTTTTCCATTCCCTTCTCGATATATGTTTGTGAAGCTGCCGCCTCTGTCTTCGCAAATACCGGCGAACCGAATTCCGGCAGTGAATCGTTAAAAACATGTATCCCCGCGAGAAATATTATGAATACAATCACCACTGAAACAACTACTGCGAAGAACTCCCTGTCGCCGGTGATAAAAGTGAGGTCTCGAGAAATCGTTGCGCGTATAAGAATTATCAGCCCTAATACCTCCACCACAATCTGTGTTATCGCAATGTCCGGTGCCCTCAAAAACAAAAACATTATCGATGCACCGAACCCGATTGCTCCGATACATATCACCGAGCTTAGCAGATTATTTGTCTCCACTGCGATAATTGCCCCGATGATTATGAACATCATTAAAATATAAAAGATAGCCATATCTGCCTCACCAAATCCTGCAAACCACGAATAAAATCACCAGTAATCCTAATGTCATCCACGTCAGATACATCGGAAGCACGCCGCTGTGCAGCCACCTCAAAAATCTTGTCAACGCCATACCCAGATTACCGCTTTGATTGTATGCGTCGAAATAGCCTTTTTCCTGACCTTCATAAAGCTGCTTCAGTCCGCCCATCGATGATACCGTCTTATAGAAATGCGTACCCGGTATTATCATCTTGTCGTTTTCCATTTTTTCGCCGCAATACCACGTTGGCACAATCCTGATACTTCTGGCCGCAAAACCGATAATCAGAATCAGAAGCCCTAAAATAATACCTGCCATTATCAGAATCGTCGCCAGCCCCGATTGCCACGTGCCGGTTATCACCGTCTGGGTATGTATATCCAGCGCCGGGAAGATAAACTTCTTTAACGGTAAATAGTAGAACACACCGAACAGCACGCACAAAAACGCAAGGACTATCATCGGCAGCGTCTGCAAAATTGAAACTTCTTTTACATCTTTTTCTTTCAGCCAGTCCGGCTGTCTCGAAAGGAACAGCGAATGTATTAGTTTTACAAATGACG
>CAZBMW010000009.1:0-98119 GCA_964493425.1 uncultured Pirellulales bacterium | reverse complement strand
TGAGCCAGGTCGGTCCCTATCTGCCGTGGGCGCAGGAATCTTGAGGAAATGTTTCTTTAGTACGAGAGGACTGGGAAGCACTGACCGCTGGTGTACCGGTTGTCCCGCTCGGGGCAACGCCGGGTAGCTAAGTCGGGTAAGGATAACCGCTGAAAGCATCTAAGCGGGAAGCCTGTTCCAAGATAAGGATTCCATGGACTTCGGTCCGGGAGAGCCCTGATAGACTATCAGGTTGATAGGCCGGGTGTGTAAGGCGAGAAATCGTTTTAGCTAACCGGTACTAACGCTCGATTACTTGACCATATCAATCTTTGGTTGATAGCGCTCATTGTGAGCATCCACATATTTTTTGATTTTAAGTTTTTAGTGTTTAGTTTTTAGTTGTTGAAAATTGAATAAATCCCGCAGCGAGAAGCTGTGAGGTTTAACGAATTTGCTGGTGACTTTACGTACGGGGTAACGCCTGATTCCATTCCGAACTCAGAAGCTAAGCCCGCACGGCCGATGGTAGTCGAAAGGCGAGAGTAGGTGATTGCCAGCATTATAAAGGGTCAGCGAGAAATCGCTGACCCTTTTCCTTTTTAAACCGTGGAAAATGCTTGATTTTGAAGGGTATTGATGTTATAATACAGAAGAATGTTCAATAAAAGGCAGCACATTGAAGCCACGCCTGAAAGGGGGATGTGGTTGAAACAGAAAACCAAATGGGCAGTCACTATTGCGGCTGTAACGATACTGTTTTTCTGCTGCTCTACTCAGGCAGCCACGCTTGCTCACTGGGATTTTAATGATCCTGGTTTGGGCGCTGCTGACGGTGCTGCTGTGCCGGACTCGGATGGTCAGACCGTTTGGCGTGAAGCCGCCACGGACAAGTCCGGCAACGGTAATGACCTGACCACATGGGAATGGGACTGGGCCGGTTTCAACTGGTCCTCAGATAGCCCTGCAGGTGATTTCAGTATTGAAACCGCGGGAGACTACCCGGCTGCAATGACCTGGTCGGAACAGAGTCTTCCTGCAGGCACGAATATTGAGGCTATTACACCTGCTGCGTCTACGATTGAAGCGGTCGTCAAGTTAAGCAGTATTGACGGCAGCAGGGCTCCGTTGTACTTTTCCGTTCGTGACTGGTATGGTGCGGGCAATCAGTCCCTGGCGATTGAATTTACAGATGTTCAGGGATACACTCATTCCGCAGGCGGAAACGGTCTAAGTAATTTTGCATTTGATATATGGTACCACGTCGCAGCTGTCAGCGACGGTTCGACTCTGAAACTTTATATCGAGGGTGTTGAGGTTGCTTCGGACGATATGACGGTAAGCGGCAGCACCGATACCCGCCTGGCGGTCGGAAACGGTTCCGGGGATGATTGGGAAGCCGGGACCTTCACTCTTGCCCGCGGTTTGTGGGATGATGACCATACCGATCGCTGGTACGGCAAAATCGACGAAGTGGCGATTTCTGATGCGGCGTTAGAGCCTGCATCATTTGTGATTCAGATTCAGCAGAGCCCACCGACGGCACCGAGCGGGCTTGCTGCCACGGCGGGTAATAACACTGTCACTCTAAACTGGGACGACAACACTGAATATGTGTCCGGTTATACTGTTTATCGCAGTACAACTTCCGGCGGACCTTATACACCGGTCGCATCAGACTTGTCGGACAGTATCTATAGGGATGACACTGTCGTCAACGGCATCACTTACTATTATGTTGTTACAGCCGTTGGCGCTTTTGATAATGAATCGGATCAGAGCGCAGAGGTCTCAGCCACACCTTATGTTCCGGACCCCCGCTATATGGAAAAGCTGGATCGTGGAGTGGTTGCGGTTTATAAGGGCGGCGGGCAGGTTTATGTCGGATGGCGTATGTTCGGAACCGACCCGGAAACAATCGCATTTAACGTCTATCGCAACGAAACCAAAATAAATAGTTCGCCTGTTACTAACAGTACCAACTACATTGATTACAGCGGAAGCACCAGTTACCTCTATCACGTTCGTGCAGTAATCGATGGCGAGGAGCAGCCTGCCTCCGAGACGGCAAATGTATGGAGTGCTCAATATCTGAATGTCCCTCTTCAGGTTCCGCCCGGGCCTTATGTGTCTGAGGATGGTTATACACCGGGCGATGTGTCCGTCGGTGACCTCGACGGTGACGGTCAGTATGAGATTGTTCTTAAATGGCAAGATGCACCGCACGATAACGTACACGAGGGTTATACAAATTCGCCCATACTCGATGCTTACAAAATAGATGGTACTTTTCTTTGGAGGATTGATTTGGGAATAAATATTCGCGAAGGCGCGCACTACACGCAGTTTATGGTTTATGACCTCGACAGTGACGGCAGGGTGGAAGTGGCCTGCAAAACGGCGCCGGGGACGGTCGATGGCGAGGGTAATTTCGTCATTCTGCCCGGCGACGACCCCAATGCGGATTACCGTAATGGTGACGGTCGTATCTTGGACGGACCGGAATATCTGACTATATTCGACGGCCTGACCGGAGCGGAGCTTGTTACGACCAATTATATACCGCCGAGAGGTGATATTAGTAGCTGGGGTGATAGTACCGGCAACAGGGTTGACCGGTTTTTAGCGTGTGTTGCTTACCTTGACGGTGAGCGGCCGAGCCTAGTTATGTGCCGCGGCTATTATGCGCGGACGGCACTTGCGGCATGGGATTGGCGCGGCGGTGAACTGACTGTGCGGTGGGTATTTGATACCAGCTCTGCGAACGAGTCCTGGTCTGATTATGAGGGGCAGGGCAATCATAATCTCAGTGTCGCTGATGTCGATGGTGACGGCAAGGATGAAATTATTTACGGCTCGTGCACAATCGATGACGACGGGACGGGACTATATACAACAGGCCTGGGGCACGGAGACGCCCTGCATGTTTCCGATATGGACCCGGGCAGGCCCGGCTTGGAAGTTTTCGCGTGTCATGAAAGCTTCCCCTACGGCACCACGCTTCGAGATGCCGGCACTGGTGAAATACTCTGGCAAAAAACGGCAGGTGGTGATACCGGAAGATGCTGCGCCGCTCACATCGATTCCCGCTACCCGGGATACCAGATGTGGTCGGTAGCCAGCGGCGGAACATACAATGCCACCGACCAGTCCCTCATTAGCACTAATCTTCCGAACTGGGGCAACTTCCTGATCTGGTGGGATGGTGATTTGCAGCGTGAAATACTGGACGATATATCCGGCCATAGCAATCCGTACATCGATAAGTGGTACGGTGACGGCGCCGGCAGATTGCTTAGTCTCTACAACATCCCGACAGCATATTCAACCGCCAGCATTAATGGTAGCAAGGGCAATCCATGCCTTAGCGGTGATATTCTGGGCGATTGGCGCGAAGAGTGTATCTACCGATCGTCGGATAACACGAAATTGCGGATTTTCACAACCGCAGATTCGACCGGGTATCGCATATATACTCTTAT
The DNA here is from genome assembly GCA_964493425.1 of uncultured Pirellulales bacterium. Lineage (GTDB taxonomy): Bacteria > Planctomycetota > Phycisphaerae > Sedimentisphaerales > Anaerobacaceae > CAYLMG01. The sequence continues at coordinate 94,658 of CAZBMW010000009.1, read as the reverse complement.
GCACGACCCGCAGTATCGTTTGGCAATCGCCTGGCAGAATGTGGGCTACAATCAGCCGCCTCACCCAGGTTTTTATATCGGTCAAGGTATGAGCGTGCCGCCAACGCCGGATATCAAATACCCGCATGGCCTTTACGGCGACTTTAATGGCAACGGAATAGTTGATACCAATGACCTTTCTTATTTTGATTCTTTATGGCTGGGTGATGATTGCAACCAGACTGCTGAAATTGATTTAAATGGTGACTGCATAATTGATTTCTTCGAATTTTCCGCATTTGCCGACAACTGGTTGGTTGGCGAAAGTAATAAACCTGTGGTAGAAACGGAGATTACCATACAGGAATATATGACCGGCTTTTGCAGTGCGGATGGTTATATTGAGAACGAGCATAGCGGATATACCGGTACGGGCTATGTGAATACGGACAATGCTATAGGTAACGGAATAGACTGGAAGATAAATGTAGTCTCAGGGGGTACGTATACCTTCGTATGGCGATATGCCAACGGCGGCTCGATTGACAGGACTGGGAGGCTGCTTGTTATTGGAAGCGAAGAGGCTGCGGATATAAGTTTTGCGAATACAGGCGGCTGGACGAGCTGGGGAACTACAGGTTCTGTTGAGGTGACTTTGAGTGAAGGAATTAAAGAGATACGTCTCGAGGCTGAAACGTCGAGTGGTCTTGCGAATATAGACAATATTGAGGTCAGCGGCCCCGGCCTTTATGCAGTGAACTGTTTGTGACGGCAACTGAGACGGCGATTGTATTAACGAAACAATTTCACATTTTGCGGATTATATCTTTTAATTTTTCAAGCTGAGGGTCTTTGGCCTGTTTGATATCCTCGATTGTTGTATAAACCAATACGTCAGGATAGAGACTGTCTTCGGGGTCATTCTTGGTATTCGGCCGAACCCATTTTTTGAAGGATACCGTAAACTGAAAGCCAGTCGCGGGCATATAAAATCTCAAAACGTCACCATAGCTTGTTGGTGCGTTTCCTGTCGGTTCTCCGATTATAGTGCCGAGCTGATTGTCTTTGATTATTACGGCAAACCAGTTTCCTGAGCTAAAAGTTTTGGGCGATGTTAAGACGAAAAGGTTTCCGTTGAACAGCAGGTGTGGGGATTCGACCTTTTTATTAACACAGACCGTGGGGTGTTCGCCTGACCAGTATCCTTTGTCCCGGGTGCATCTGTTTTGTTGTTTGGCTGCTTTTGAATAACGGATGTCTCCGAAATATGAATTGTAGTTATCGATATCAACGTATCTTAAGAATTCATCAACAACTTTAGAATTTCCTCCCCCATTTCGTCTGACATCGACTGCAACATTTTGTATGTTTTGATCGCCGACCTCTGTAAAAAATTCTTTGACTTTATTTTTGTATGTCTGGTCATAGCGGCATTCGTCGAGATAGAAAACACCGAGCGAAAGCTCTTTGTCTATTTCGTATCCTATCCAGGGTCTTTTTGAGTCGTCGAAGTGACATTGCGCTTTTGGTTTCAGGAAGACTGTTATACTCAATTCGCCGGCGTCTCTTTGCACGCGGATTTCAACCTCGTTATTTGAGGCGACATTCAGGTAATCCAAAAATTCCTCCCGATTAATACATTCACCGGCTGAGTGCCTTGCGTAATGTTCGTTCTCTGATGGTATGACAAGTCTCAATTCGCGGAAGATGGCGTCAGCGGTCTTGTCGCCTATAGTAATGACTTTGTCTGCCTGTTTGAACTCTCCGGTATCCTTACTTACGAAGAGGCCGTCGTGCAGCCATATTAGAGGGACATCGATGAATCTGTTTTGTTCGTTTTGCATCGGCCTAAGATGTGTATGGCCATCATTCATTGAGCAAATCACACTGTTGAGGACGAAATAGAATTTTTTGGCTTCCATAGGTGCCTGAGCGGTTTTGTATGCTGATTTTATAATCGCTTTTTGTTCGTCGCTGAATCCACGATATGTTTTGGGATGGACCTCTTCGAGTATGCCGACTGTGTAGTCCAAATCCTGCTTCATTTCTTCGGGTGAAAGAATGGTATTTGCAGGGACCTGAGGAACCGGAGTGCCGGCTTTATTTTTGATTTCGGGGATGCAGCCGGCTAATAGAGCAGCGCAAAGCAGGTATAGAGTAAAATGAAGATGTGATTTTGCGAATGACATTCGATGTTCCTTTCCGAGACCAATGATACAATTCAAGATAAAAGCTTAGGAGACCAATTTACACTTTACAGCTTCAAAACTTTACTAAAATTTTATCTGTGCGTCAACCGGCTTCGAACACAATGAGAATCCTGATATATTTTAAGGATGAGGTTGGTTGAAGTGTTACATATTGTTATAATAGTGCGAAGTCAAAGATTGTTTGGCTTAAGTGTTTATTAGTTATGAAAAGAGGGATAAAAGTTATGAAGTTAAAAGCAGTCTTTGTGTCAATTATATTGACTCTTATTGTAATTGTGGGTGTTGGTTTGGGACAAAACAAGCAGCGGTTGCCGGAAGGTGTGAAAATTTATCGTGATATAGCTTATATTAACGGTGGGCATAAGAGGCAGAAGCTGGATTTGTATCTGCCGAAGTCAGAAAAAAAGCAGCCGTTGATAATTTATGTTCACGGTGGTGCGTTTCTCGAGGGCAGTAAGGAATTCAATGTTCCTTTCGGCTATCTTCGTGATGGGTATGCGGTAGCGAGCATAAATTACCGGCTGAGCCAGCATGCCATTTTTCCGGCACAGATAGAAGACTGCAAGGCGGCGGTACGGTGGCTTCGTGCTAACGCCGACAAATATAATATAGACCCGAACAATTTCGGGGCGTGGGGAGAATCGGCTGGGGGACACTTGGTTGCGATGCTGGGTACAACAGGTGACGTTAATGATTTTGATATAGAAGAAAACAAAGGCGTATCGAGCAGGGTGCAGGCTGTGGTCGATTACTTCGGGCCTACGGACTTTCTGCAGATGGACGAGCGCAAACCTGACGGGGGTATGGTTCATAACGCCGTTGACTCGCCGGAATCAAAATTAATCGGGGGACCGATTCAGGAGAATAAAGAAAAAGTTGCCAGGGCGAATCCGATTACATACGTAAGCGAAGGCGATGCGCCGTTCCTGATTATTCACGGTGATTCGGACCCGTTAGTGCCTTGTCATCAGAGCGAGCTGCTTGAGGCTGCTCTGAAGAAGGCGGATGTGCCGGTTGAGTTTTATATTGTCAAGCGAGCAGGGCACGGGGGATTCAAGGACCCGAACGTACCAAAATTGACGAAAGAATTTTTAGACAGGCATCTAAAGGGGGCGGTTGCAGAAAAGAGCTGCGAGGATAAATAATCGGCTGAGCCAGCACGCTTTGTTTCCCGCACAGATAGAGGATTGTAAGGCGGCGGTGCGGTGGCTTCGTGCGAATGCGGGCAAATACAATATAGGCCCGAACAATTTCTGGGTGTGGGGGGAGGTTGGCGGGCAGGACAGCCGAAAAGCTGCTTCGGTAAATCCGTAAGCCGGAACGAAATATCCAGAAAATATCAATTTTCGGACACCGGTTTTTTTGCTGCTGGACAACTCTAAACGGTAGAACCTTCATTTCAAGGTGTAACCTTAAGCTGTGTTTTGGCGTATAAATAAATGAGATCTCAAATAATTCTAAGACATTGCGGAAATGATAACAGGTAAGTTAAAAAGGAATAGTTACACATTTTTGGCTTAAAATTGATATAATGAACAGGCTGAAAAGGAGAAAAATCATGAAAAATTTCATAGCAATATTTATCGCAGCGTTATTGTTTGTGAATGGAGCAATATTTGCAGGTCCTCTCGACAAAGGACAGGTAAGTAAAGATGCGAAATGGATCGCTCATCTCGATAACGACCAGCTTGGCAAGTCAGTGATCGGCGGGCTTATCAGGCAGAGTCTGGAGCAAACCGGAGCACTCGCAGAGATGGAGGACTGCGCTATGTTCTATTCTTTTGACCCTTTTGTTGATGTGAATGATATTACTATTTACGGTCGAGAAAAAGATAAAGACAAATTTGTAGTTATTTTAGACGGCATTTTCGACAAGGAAGCACTTCTTGAGGTTGTTCCACCGGATATGCAGCACGAGGTGATTCAGTACGGCCAAACTGAGCTTCATATATGGCAGGGGCAAGCACAAGCCAACAAACGGTATATGGGCATAGACCTTAAATATGATGGCGAGCTTGAGCTGGAAACACGGCAGGGAAAAGTACAAATCAACGAAGAGGACATAAATGATGCGGGCGAGGGGAAAGTGCGAATTAACGGACAGCACATAGATGCTATATATGGATGTTTCTTCAGCGATGAGCTTATTGTTTTGAGCCCCGATCTTGATGCCATAAAGTCGGCGATTGATGTTCTCAACGGTACCGCGGAAAATGCACAGGTGTCCGATGCTGCCGCAAGTATTAATTATGATGAGAGTGTTTTCTTCCAGGTTTTTGTGAAAGATGTCGGCAAAATTGCCGGTGATGAACCCAAAGCAGCCATTCTTCAGCAGACCGATACCCTTGAACTGGTCATCGGTGAAAGTGACGGGCTTTTCTTTGTAAATGTAGATTTGCTTACAAAGTCAGAGGAAACAGCGGCAGCAATCGAGACAATGCTTCGCGGCATATTGGCTTTTGCCGTCGTAGCCTCTGATGACGAACCGCAGGTGGCCGAGTTGGCATCGAAGGTGGCTGTATTAAGTATAGAAAATAGCGTTCAGATTCGCTTTGAGTCGGAGCCGGAGTCGGTGATGGAATTATTGAATAAAGAATTGGAAGAGGAACAGGGAACACCACCTCCACCGCCGCTGCCCCCATCCGAACAACTTAATTAAAAATGAGAACGGGAAGTAGAAATCGAGAGTCGGTAAAAGGATCGGCAGCATCGGGGCGACAACGGCTGACAGAGCTGAGTTCAGAAGAACTGGCCGTACGGTCAAAACAGGGATGCAGGGAGTCATTCTCTGTACTTGTGGACCGGTACGGCCAGAGGCTTTTGAATTTTCTGTATCGCAAGACCGCCAATCTGCAGGACGCAGAGGACCTTGTTCAGGATACTTTTATCAGGGCTTACACGAATATTGGTCGATATGATAACTCGTGGGGATTTTCGACGTGGCTTTATACGATAGCCGCACGTCTTGCGAGCAGCAGATATCGAAAGCTGCGTCCGATGCAAAGGCTCGAAGATGGGCAAGGCGGTATTTATGAACGAGAGGACCAGGAGCAAAGAGAGGTGCACCAGGGATTGTGGAAATTGGCTGAGAGCCTGTCTGTTAATCAATATCAGGCTTTGTTTCTTAAATATTCTGAAGATATGTCGGTCAAAGAAATATCGAAAGTGATGAAAAAGTCGAAAACACTTGTGAAGGTGCTTCTCTACCGGGCGAGGTTGAATCTCGCCAAGAAGATTGAATCCGCCCGGCTCGAAGAAGAGCAAGAAAAACAAGCTTTGGGAGAAAGCAAGAGTTCTGTATCCGTGTTATGAGTGAAAGGTAAGTAATATGTTCTGCTGGTACTTTAAGTATTTGATGTCGAGGGCTGCGGATTCGAACAGGCAGTTGTCGCAGTGTACAAGGAATCATATCGAACACTGCGAGAAGTGTCGGAAATTCTACACATTGTGCCGCTCAATGGATGCTCGTTTAAGGCAGCAGACCGAGGGCAGTGATTCGAAGCTGTCCAGTCATTTAAGGCAGCGCATAATTAACAGTGTTTCGGAAAAGAAAGTCAAAACGTATAAGGTGGGTATCCGATTAAGAACTGTATTGGCTGCTGCCGCTGTGATTGCAGTTGTGCTTGCGGGGATTTTTGTATTAAGTCTGGATCGGGAGAAAACAGTACAGCAGAGCGATATTGGTTTAGCCGGCCGGTTTGAGAGACTTAGCGGCATAGCGTCGGGCCTGCCGGGATTGATTGAAAATCCGCTGGCTACGGAGATAGACAATATCGAAGAGGATACCGAATCAGCCGTGAGGTTTCTTATTGATTGTGTCTCGATAAGGATTAACGGGTCCCGCACAAATTAATTCAAAAGAGTGAACAAGACCTGAAAGGATTTCAAATACATATAGTCTATTCAGTTTGCGCGACGAGGACGATGTAATTATCGCCGTAGTATTTTGCACATTTGGGGCAGTTGGGGTAGAAAAAATATAGCTTTTTGATTTCTTTGCCTTGTGAGGCGACGAAATTTTCCATATCCTTAATCCAAAAGCGGGTATTTTTGTACGGACCTTCGAACACTTTTGTGAGAAACGAGCCCGAAATTCGAATCATTTGAGAATCAGGGATGTCCTTTGTCACCTCAATGTATGTATCCAAACCCCAGAGAGAGTTTTCATCACAGAGCATAAAAGGGGCAGGTGCAAGGGCGTCGGCTTTTACAATCTTCTGCATATTGTGTATCATTACCTTGCCGAAATCGATTGGGATGTGGAAAATGCTTCTGACATGGTCCTTTACAAAAAGCTTGTTATTAAAGATATGTTCTTTCTCGTCCCACGGCGCCGGGTCGAACCGAGGACAACAGCCTGTCTCCGAATCGTAAAGCTTCTCCATAATTAAAAACCCCTTAATCTGTATAACCGAGCAACTAAGGATTTATTTGATGCAGGATACCAGATTTGCATCGAGGATACAAGTATTAATAAAGCTTCTATAAATAAAGAGGATTGAAATTTTGGAGGTTTTGAGTTATCATGTTGGCTGATAAGTTTTAAGACGATTCTTCGTAAGAGAATTTTAGAATGTAAATTCATATGGGTGGGAAAAGGGGATGTTTGTTAAAAGGTTTTTAATCAAGGTTGTTTCGGCGGCAGGAGTAATCGGTATTTTGTTGGTGATATCTGCGGTATCGGAGGCGTCGCAGGGAGCTGGTTTTGAGTTTCAGGATGAGCCTAAAATAGATGTTAAGAAGATACCCTATAAGATTATTCATGAAACCTACCGATTAACCGAGGGCAGGTATAACTGGGAATTAGTAGTTTCAAAGGCTGATGGTTCAAATGCTGTTAATATTACTGAAACGGCTGATATTGATGAGATGTATGCACATGCGTCGCCGGACGGGAGCAAGATATGCTTCGTTGCGGATGAGATGACGAGGAGAGGAAAGGTAAGAAATGTTTACTATATGGATATCGACGGCAGTAACCGAGTAAAGATAGCTTCGAATGCGAGGCAGCCCTGCTGGGGACCCGACAGTAAGAGGATTGCATATTTAAAAGGAGAGTACGACCGTTATACGACAAGGCCTTACGCGACGTCTGAGCTTATAATTTATGATTTGCAGACAGGCAAATACAAAAGGCATCCGAATAAGAAATTGGAGCACCTTTATGCCCTTTGCTGGTCTCCTGACGGGAAATGGTTTTTTGCGGCAGTACAGGGAGCGGAGGAAATCAGCGATACAATAATAGCTTTCGAGGCTGAGGGGACGCGGGTATTTGATTTGGAGTACTGGGGAGTGCGGGGTTGCAGGCCTGACGTGAGCAGGGACGGCAAGAGACTTGTGTGGGGTGAGACCGACTGGCTGCTGCGTGCCGGAGAGCTGTCTTTCGAAGATGGTGTGCCGAAAGTGCTTAATATTAAAAGCATAGTCAACTGCCCGATGAATATGAAGCTTTATCATATAGATTTGTCACCCGACGGTAAATATGTAGCCTATAGTTACGGGCCTTTCGAAGGAGGTCAGCAGGTTGGAGGCAGGGCACGAGGCTGGAATATACGAGTTAGTGATCTGGATGGTAACTGGGTGCAGATTACCAACGACGGTAAACATAATAAGGAGCCGGACTGGATTCCTGCTTCAGAGGCCGCCGGAGTGGACAAACAATAAGTTAAACCTTTCAGTACAAAGTCCGGCTGTGAACATTTTGTGAAATTCCTTTGGTTTGCAGATATCTTTATGGTTACACGCAAGAAGAAAATATTATTATGCGGTGTAGTATTTTTGTTTTTTTTCGGCTGCGGGAAGAGTGGACAGGACGAATGTGAGCCACAGGTAGTAAAGACGAGCGGCGGGATAGAGATGGTAAAGATACCCGGCGGCTGGTTCGAGATGGGCAGCAGAGAATCGGCTGATGAGAGGCCTATTCATAATGTGCGGATTGATTCTTTTTATATGGACAGATGCGAGGTGACGCAGGAGCAGTTTAAGAGGCTTAAGATTTCCGACCCATCGCATTTCAAGGATGCTAATCGGCCTGTAGAGCAGGTGAACTGGACCGATGCAGCAATTTACTGTAATGAGAGGTCACGTGCGGAGGGCCTGGAGGTCTGTTACAATGAGCAAAGCTGGGAGTGTGACTTCGATGCGAATGGTTACAGGCTGCCGACTGAGGCTGAATGGGAATATGCCTGCCGGGCGGGTACAACGACAAAATATTTTTTCGGCAATAATGTCAGAGAGCTCGAGAAGTACTGCTGGTATTCAAAAAATTCGGCAGGGAGCACTCATCTGGTGGGATTAAGGCAACCTAATGGGTGGGGTCTTTATGATATGTGCGGGAACGTTGCGGAGTGGTGTAATGATTTTTATTCTAAAGATTATTACGGTGAGAGCCCTTCTGAAAATCCCGAAGGGCCTGCAGAGGGAAAAGAAAAGGTAATACGCGGCGGGGCGTGGAATTCGAGTGCCGAGGCCTGCAGGAGCAGCTACCGCTCGAGCGATATTTCACTTGACGATACGTGCCTTGCCAATGATGCAATAGGTTTTCGATGCGTAAGAAACGTAAGTGACGTGAATGCGGAGAGACAAGCGATGGTAAAAAAGGATTCAAAAAAGGCTGTGACGGGAATTGTTTACGGTGACATATACCTTAGGCATATAATGCCGGCGGGCCATCCCGAAAGGCCGGAAAGACTAACGGCGATAATAGAAAGATTGAAGCAAAAAGATTTGTATTCGAAGTTACTTTTGATTGAGCCGAGGCCGGCATCTTTAGAATGGATTACGACGATTCACACGAAAGAGTACGTGGCGCGGGTGGAGGAAAGCTGTGAAAGAGAATCAGGATATTTAGATACAATGGACGTGCCGATATGCAGAGATTCTTTCGAAGTTGCTCTGCAGGCGGCGGGAGGCGTGCTCGGTGCCGTGGATGCGATTATGGCAGGTGAGATTGAAAATGCATTTTGTGCGGTCCGGCCGCCGGGACATCACGCACTGAAGGATAAGGCGATGGGATTTTGTATTTTTAATAACATTGCAATCGCGGCAAGATATATTCAAAAGCACTACGGGCTTGAGAAAATATTGATAGTGGACTGGGACGTTCATCACGGCAACGGGACACAGGCGGCGTTTTACGATGACTCGACGGTATTGTATTTCAGCGTTCATCAGTACCCGTTTTATCCTATGACCGGCAGCGAGGACGAGAGGGGAGCGGGCGCAGGATTGAATTATACTATTAATGTCTCTATGACTGCGGGCGCCAATGATGCGGATTATAAAAGAGTTTTCGAGGATGAGCTTGTGGCGGCGGCACTTAGTTTCGAGCCGGATTTTGTTTTGATATCCGCAGGCTTCGATGCCGGTGAAGGTGATACGATAGGCGATATGGAGGTTACAGCGGAAGGTTTCGCTGAGTTGACCCGTATTGTCAAGGGAATTGCCGAGCGTTGCTGCGATGGGCGGCTGGTATCCATCCTGGAAGGCGGTTATAATCTTCAAATGCTTGCGGAAGCGGCAGAAGCGCATATAAAGGTCTTAATGGAATCAGGTGACTGATCATAGATGCTTTTTCAAAGCTGGTCATTTTTGCTTTTCTTCGTTGTCTTTTACGCCGGTTATTTAGCGGTCAAAAGGACGAGATTAAACAATTTGTGGATACTTGCGGGCTCGTATTTTTTTTACGGCTGCTGGCAGCCGTGGTTTCTTATTCTTATAGCTTACTCGACGTGTGTTGATTACATTGTTCTGGCGGTGATGGAAAAAAGCAGGCGCAAAAAGGCCTGGCTTTGCGTGAGTATCGTTAATAGTCTGGCCCTTTTAGGTTTTTTCAAATACGGTGGCTTCGTTGTTGAAAGTGTAAACCAGGTTCTAAGGTCAATTGGGGTGTCCCTTAGTTTTACCGAGCCTGATATTTTTCTGCCGATAGGTCTGTCATTTTATATATTTAAATCCATAGGTTATGTAGTCGACTGCTATCGGGGAGAAGTTTCCAGAGAAAGAAATTTTATTCGGCACGCAGTTTTCGTTTCATTTTTCCCGATTTTGTTAGCAGGCCCGATTGAAAGAGCCAAAAACCTTTTGCCGCAGTTACGCAGACCGGCCAAGATATCGGTTCAGGATGCGGCTGAGGGATTGAGCCTTTTTGTAGTTGGGCTGTTCAAGAAACTGGCTCTGGCTGATATGCTTGCGGTTTATGTAGATAAGATTTATGGCCAGCCGGGCCAGTTTCAGTCGGCGGCATTGGTTCTTGCGACCTTTGCTTTCGGCTGGCAGTTATATTTTGACTTCAGCGGTTACACCGATATGGCCCGCGGGCTTGGGCGGATGATGGGCTTTCGAATTACGCTGAATTTTAATAATCCGTATCTTGCCGACGGGCTGGGTGACTTCTGGAGAAGATGGCATATAAGTTTATCAAGCTGGTTCAGGGATTATCTGTATATACCCTTGGGGGGAAACCGCAGGGGCAGGTTCAATACTTACAGGAACGTATTTATAACGATGCTGCTTATGGGGCTGTGGCACGGTGCGGCGTGGACGTTCGTTATCTGGGGCGGTATTCATGCTTTGGCGAGATGTTTGACAAGGAATCTGGGGAGCAGCGTATTTTATAAAGAGAAGGTTCCCAAGTTTGTAAAGCAGTTCAGTGTTTTTATATTTGTTACATTTGCCTGGATATTCTTTCGCGCGGAAAGCCTCAGCGACGCATTAGTTATAATCGGTAGAATATTTTCAGGCGGGCTGGCAAAGGCAAGATTCCCATTGTTGTTTATCGTTATGATTTTTTTAGTATGGTTGTATCAATTTGTTTATGAATCACGTTTCAGAAGGCTTCTTAGGTTTTCTTTCGTGAGGATTTGCGGATTTGTTTTTATGCTCCTTTATTTGATTATCTTCGTATCCTCGTCGGGTCAGTCTTTCATTTACTTTGAATTTTGACAGGGTAGCCTGAAGGATTAAATATGCCGTTAGATAATATTACAAGAGATGAAAGCAAAGTGGACGGGAGTATTGTTTTTTCATCCAACGAGATGCGACTTAATTTTAGAGAATGGCTAATTGTTTTTGGTGTTTTGGCGGTGCTGGTATATCTATCGGTCTTTGTCTGGGTAAGAGTCGAGAAATTCGAGGTGAGCGAGGATTATCGTCTGCCTTACAAGCTGAGCGAAGACTATTGGCTGTTCGAGCGTTATTGCAAATCTGTATGTGGCGAGGGAAAGAACCTTGTCATCGGTGATTCGGTTATGTGGGGCCAGTATGTTGAGAAGGGCGAGACTTTATCACACTATTTAAATGAGCTTTCAGGCGAAGAGCGTTTTGCGAATATGGGCCTGGACGGTCTTCATCCTGTCGCGATATTCGGCCTGCTGAAATACTACGGGGGTGACATTCGCGGAAGGAATGTTTTGATTCATTTAAATCCGTTGTGGCTGAGCTCGAGCAGGTATGATTTGCGAAGCGAAAAGGAGTTCAGCTTTAATCATCCGGGGCTTATTCCCCAGCTTGACCCTACGATAGCGAGCTATAAAGCAGGTTTTTCTTCGAGAGTAGGTGTAATTATTGAACGTAATCTATCATTTTTGGGCTGGGTAAAACACGTTAATTTTTTGTGTTTTACCGATGATGAGCAGGCTGTGACGGATTTTGGCGGTTGGCTGATGGAGCATCCATATGAAAATCCTTTCAGAGATATTGCAGGTAGGCTTCGCGACTTTTCTGAAGATAGTCCTGTTCGCCACAGAGAGGAGAGGGTGAGGGCAGAGAGGAAATATGATTTGCCATGGGTCTATTTGGAGAGGTCGATTCAATGGCGATATTTTAAGGAGGCAGTTGAACTTTTACGACAAAGGGGCAATAGAGTTTTTGTTTTGGTCGGGCCTTTTAACGAGCATATTCTCGAAGACGAGAGCCTTGCCAGATATAACGAAATTAAAAGGAATATAGGAGGCTGGCTAGTCGAAAACAAAGTAGATTTTTGCATTCCTGCGGCTTTGCCTGAAGGATATTATGCGGATGCAAGCCATACTGTTGGTGAAGGTTACGCTTTGTTAGCTGAGCAAATTTTAGAAAAAGGCTTGCATAGCCAGCCTGAGAATAATTAACGGCTCGTTTGCACGGGCAGTTCGCGGCCATTTTTATTTATTTTTATAGAGTATCTGTAGCATTTTTCAGGCCTTTGTCACGTCTTTAGTTCCGATAAAAGCTGGATTCAACTCTTCTTGAGGGTGGGAGTTTGTTATTAAGTGAGACGGTTATATTGTCGAAAAAACTTTAGAATATTATTGTAGGGAGGGTTTTTGGGGGGGCGAATAAAGTGAAAGATAAAAATCGTATAACAATATTTTTGTTATTCATAGTATTTGCCTTTCCGTTTCAAGTATCCTTAGCGGAAGAGCAGGCGGTAAAGGTGGAACAGAAACAAAGGGATTTTTTTGGTCTGCGTCAATTCAAAACGGACCTTCATAAGTCTGCTCCGTGGCTGGAAACAGGGGGAGATTTTCGATTCCGGATAGTTTACGATGAGGCGAGGAGAATGGACAAAGAAGCCAGCGGTCACGACCGGGTTAACACGCGTTATCGTGCCCGTGTGTGGACAAAGATGAAGCAGTCGGATGAGCTTGAGTTCAATATTCGGCTTATGACCGAGCCTCGATATTATCATCGGCCGTCTTCAAGGAATAAACAATTAGCTTATGAAGAAGCGTTATTTGATATTCTTAATATGAAGTGGAAAAACGCTTTCGGCCTGCCTTTGGAAATCACCGCGGGAAGGCAGGAAATAATCCTTGGCAGCGGGCTACTTATCAGGGACGGAACACCTCTGGATGGCGGAAATACAAAATTTTTCGATGCTATTCGTCTTAGTTACGATTGGCAAAGTCGTGATACGACGGTGGACCTGATATGGGTCGATAATTACGGTGATAGTGCCAAGCGGATCAAGCCGTTCAATGACAGAGATACCGATTTTGTTGAGCAGGATGAGCGCGGGCTGATAGTGTATGTTTCAGACAAGTCGCGACAAAAAACTCAGGTTGACGGCTACTTTATATATAAGAACGACCATAATCGCAATAGGAGCAGCGGAACCGAGGGAAATATTTACACCCTCGGTACATTTATCAAAGGCGATATCAGTGAGCGGTGGAAATATCAGCTTGAATTTGCCCCTCAGTTCGGCCATAAAAACGGCAAAGAGCTTAACGCATTCGCAACGAGTAATCAATTGAGCTATCATTTCAACGATGCGAAGAAGAATAGGATTCATTTCGGCTACGAATATCTTTCGGGTAATGACGACCCTGATAAAAACTTCGACAGGCTATGGGGGCGTATCGATGATCTCTGGAGCAAACTGTACCAGTGTTCAATAGATTCAATCGACGGCAGAAGCGCTGACAGCTCTAATCTGCATCGGCTTAATGTCGGCTGGGTGACGGAACCGCTTGAAAAAATAAAAATTGAAACTAATTATCATTTACTCTTTGCGGATGACAATACATCAGCAGGGGGTACAGGCGGCTTGAGCAAGAGCGGTAATTTCCGAGGCCAGCTTATCAGGACCGAAATAAGGTATAGTGCCAGTAAACAGCTCTCTCACAGAATTGAATTCGAGCTGTTTTGCCCGGGCGATTTCTATAATGACGACCGCAATGATCCGGCGATATTTTTCAGATATGCGATTATGTTTGTCTGGTAGGCTGATTTTATGTGCAAAAAAGTGGGGATATAAAAAATGAAAAAGATAGCGGTAATTTTGATAACCTTGCTGATTTTGCTGCTGGCTGCTGCGGGAGCTGGCGAGAAGAGATATAAAATTGGTGTTTTGATGTGGCATGAGGTTTCGCATGATGAACAGGCGCTATCGGGATTTCAGGAAGGGCTTAAACTGAGCCAGGTATCCTGCGAGTTTGAAGTTAAAAGAGACTATGAGGACGAAGTCAAAAACAGGCAACATCTGCGCCAATGGAAAGAAGAAAAAGTTGACCTTATATGCACTATTGGAACAAATCTTACGTTAGTGGCGCTGGAGGAGGTAAAGGATATACCGATTGTTTTTACCGCGGTGACGAATCCAGTAGTCTCAGGGATAGCAGAGGGTTGGGAGAGTTCGGGCAGAAATGTTACGGGCAGCAGTAACTGGATAAGGGCTGAAGAACTATTGAAGATTTTCAAGGGCTGTATTCCGCATCTAAAAACGCTCGGTGTAATTTATGATGCTAATAATCCTGTCCCGGTTGCCGAGGTCTCAGAAGCCAAAAAAGTCTGTATTGCTTTTGGAATTGCGCTTAAGGAAGCAAGAATTAGTTCGGTTGACGAGGTAGAAAAGGCTACAAGAGAGCTTATCGAGCAGGGCATAGATGCGTTGTGGGTACCGAGAGAAAAGATTGTTTATGAGAACATATCACACGTCGGCCGAGTGACACGACCTGCGAAAATGCCGGTTGTTTCCAGTACTATTCAGGGCATAGATAACTCGACGGGCGAAGCCGTAGGGATGCTTGCTGTAGTAGTGGATTATGAGGCTTTGGGCAGGTTATGTGTGCCAGCAGCAATTGAGATATTAACCGAAGGTAAAAATGCCGGCCAAATTCCTATTCTGACTATGCCGCGTTACAAGACCATCCTAAATTTGAATGCGGCTGAAGATATAGGTTATAAAATTCCGCCGATATTTTATGCCGGTGCCGATGAGATAATAAAAGGTTTTGATGGCCAGAAAATAATTGTTGGGGGCACCGGTGACAGCGAGGCATTGCTTGGCAAGGTTGCGTCGGCTTTAGAGGAAAAGCTCGGCGGCGGTGAGATTGAGGTTCCGGAGAGTATAGGCTCAAGCGGCGGGATAAAGGCCCTGAAAGCCGGCAAAATTGATTTAGCGAGAGTTGCGCGTTCGCTAAAGGAGACAGAGAAAGCACCCGATATTAACTTTAGGATTTTTGCGCAGTCGCCTATCGTACTTGTAGTTCATCCGAGTGTGAAAGGGATCGATAATTTGAGCACCATGCAGATAATCGGTATATATTCCGGCGAGATTACCGATTGGGCACAACTGGGAGCGGAGAGAGGCAAAATATACGCGATAACAAGAGAGCGGGGAGATTCATCGCTGACTATTCTAAATAAACATATAGTCGGTTTTAAGGATATCACCGATCCGGTAGCTAAGGTTGTGTATAAGACGCCGGATACTGTTACAACTCTGACGGAACACAGAAACACGATTGGATTTTTGCCTATGTCGGCGGCCAAAGAGACAGCTCTTCGGATATTAAAAGTAGATGGTGTTTATCCTTCAATGGAAAATGTGCTTAGCGGCAAATATAAGCTGTTAGTTCCGTTTGGAATTGTTTCCAGGGGAGAGCCTGAAGGGCTTTCCAGAAGATTTATTGATTTTCTATATAGCGAAGAGGGGAAAAGAATTATTGCAGAAATGGGTACTGTGCCGGTAGGTGGTTGAGAAATATTATTGAGTCAGGGTTTTGAATAGAGGTCTATATGTTCAGGTTGATTAAAACGAAGCTGTTAACTGCTCAGATTAGTCTTGTTCTATTCATATCGGTGGTTGTGGGGCTTACGGCTTATTTTTTAATGCATCATTTCCTAAGAAAAAGCCAGCAGCAGAATTTGACCTTTGTGGCTGAAAGTGTCGGTAGACAGCTTGACTTAACAATTCGCGATAGGGAAAAGATGCTCGAAAAGATAGCGGTGGGAGAGGCTGTATCTGCTTATTCAAAGAAGTATCAGGAACCAGTGCTGTTAAAGTACTTCGCCGGATTTGTTAGTGATTTTGGTGAACTAGTTTATGTGAATAAGGATGGTCTAGAAGAGCTGAAGGCAGTTGACGGCCAAAGGCAGGAGAATCTGTCTGATATAAGTAAGAGTGTACTATATGAAGAGGCTTCGTGGAAACCTAATAAAACCGTCGGTTTTTTGAGTGATGGAAATGGTAATGTCAGCACGGCGTGTATGGAATTTGCGTTTTATAGGCGAAACTTCTTCGATGAGTTTGAAGGGATGGTTGTGGGCAGAATTCCGATTACGGAGTTTTTCAAGAATGTCCGGGAGTTCAGGTTCGGCGAGCAGGGTTTTGCAGTAGTTGTGAATATGAAGGGATTTATTTTAGCCCATCCTGATAGTGATAAAATATTGAAACAGATGGCCGCCGGCGACAGCAAATTGCGGGAGGCTCTCTGCGCCGGCGAAGTAATGGAAAGCAGCTTTTGTCGTGCTGAAGTTTTCGGGGTAGATAGTTATATCGCATTTTCACCGGTTGCGCGAGAAGACTGGATTGTAGTAGCAATTTTACCTTATCAGGAGTTTATGGTTGCACCGGCTGCTTTGAGAAATATAAGCATTTTGGTCTCATTGGTGATTTTAATCATAGCTTCACTGATGAGTTATTTTCTTGCTGCTAAGCTAAGCAGACCCATATTGGAATTAACCAATAAGGCTCAACTCGTTTCTCAGGGTGATCTTTCCCAGAGAGTGGAAATAAAATCGAACGATGAGATAGGATACTTATGCGACTCATTCAATTGTATGATTGAAAATTTAAATGAATCCACAACGTCGATAGATAATCTTAACAGCGAGATAGCTGAGCGTAAAAAGGCTGAAGGAAAACAGGCTGAGCTTCTCGAGCAGGTTGAGAGCGTTAATCAGGAATTGACGGATTTTGCATATATAGTCTCACATGATTTGAAGGCGCCGCTGCGCGGCATTAAATCGATAATAGGTTTTCTTGTTTCTGATTACGCTGAGAAATTTGATGAAGAAGGCCGAAAGCAATTAGAGTTGCTTGTGAGCCGTGTAGACAGGTTGCAGGCTCTGATTGAGGGTGTGCTTAATTATTCGAGATTGGGACGCGTTGAAGAGGAGAGTGAAGCGGTAGATTTAAATAGGGTTTTGCCGGAGGTTATTGATTTAATTGCTCCGCCTGAAAATATCTCGATTACGGTTGAGAATGAAATGCCGGTAATAATGTGTGAGCGGACGCGTATTTTTCAGGTCTTTCAGAATTTGCTGAGCAATGCCGTAAAATATATGGACAAGCCGGACGGCAGAATACAGGTCGGCTGTGTCAAAGAGGCGGAATTCTGGAAGTTCAGTGTGGCCGATAACGGTCTTGGGATTGAAGAAAAACATTTTGAGCAGATTTTCAAGGTTTTTCAAACGCTGAATCGGCGTGATGAGGTGGAAGGTACGGGCATCGGTCTTTCAGTTGTAAAGAAAATCGTTGGTACATACGGCGGCAGTACATGGGTAGAGTCGGAAGTTGGTAAGGGAAGCACGTTTTCCTTTACACTGCCGCTTCATTTGCAGGCAACTGAGGATGCGATGACCGAAAGCGGGGCTAAGGCCTGATATCTGCGGTTTTGTGGAAACGTTTCTTTGCCTCACCGATGAGATAGAAACTGCCTGTTATACAAATCAAGTCTTCTTTTCCGACGGCACTTTGTGCGAGCCGCAGGGCTTCACCGAGATTAGAAGAGTTCTGGTACATCTTATCGCATATTTCAGAATACATATCTGCAAGATCCTCAGGCGAGGCCGCTTTGGCAGAGCGGCTTCGAGTGAATATTACCTTGTCGGCGCCGTATTGTAATTTCAGAAGCATTCCTTTAATATCTTTGTCTGTGTTGCAGCCGAAAATTATCACCATAGAATCGTAAGGTATATTCTGCCCGATAGCGTGGATTAAAGCTTCTATGCTTGCCGCGTTGTGAGCACCATCTATCATAATTCTCGGGTCGTCACATATCATTTCCATTCTTCCGGCGAGATAAACTTTGTTCAGGCCTGCTTCTGCTTTTTCATTATCGATTTTGTATCCGCTTGATTTGAGTTTATCGAGCAGCGCCAGTGCCAGGCCGCAATTGACAGCCTGGTGTTTTCCATGAAGGGGGACTCGTAAGTGCTCGAATCTGCTGGTTTGTGTTGTCAGACATATTCTGTTATGAGGTCCATACTCACGAGAATTCTCAAATCTGTATGAAAAACTGATGTCCTGACCGGTAACACTAAGAGGAGCTTTGATTGCGTTTGCCCGGGTCTTTAGAACAGTCATTGCTTTCGGGTGCTGTTTGATAGTGACAATCGGTACACCCTGCTTGAAGATGCCGGCTTTTTCTTTGGCAATGCTCTCGATAGAGTTGCCCAGTTGATGAGGGTGGTCGATGCTTATATTTGTTATACCTATCACCTCCGGTTTTATAAGGTTTGTGCTGTCAAGCCTGCCTCCCATACCGGTCTCTATTATTGATATGTCCGTTTTGACGTCAGCAAAGTGCATAAATGCCAATGCGGTCATAATTTCGAAAAATGTTACTTCTTCGGTTTTGGATAGTTTCTCCACAGGTTTATATATACGGTTGACGAGATTAAGAATTTCTTCTTCAGATATCATGCTGGAATTGACCATTATACGCTCGTGAAGATGCGTAACGTGCGGTGAAGTATATAAGCCGACCTTATAATTGTTTGCCTCGAGCATTTTAGCCAGCATCGTGGCAGTTGAACCTTTGCCTTTTGTGCCGGCTATGTGGACAGTGCGTGTTTTTTTGTGCGGGTTGCCGAGAAGAGATAGCAGCTTCTCCATCCTGTTGAGGTTAAACTTAGTTACATTGTAGCTTAGACGTTTTTCCTTCTCATAGTCCGTTTTCTCAAGCAGGTACTTAACAGCTTCTGAATACTTTTTGAAGGTTTTTTTGGCCCTGACCTTTGCAACCTTATTTGCCGTTTTTTTTGGCTGCTTTGTACGGACATTTGTTTTTGTTTTCTTTGTTTTCTTCAATATTTTTGCCATAAAAAAGTAATATTATCATCTTATTTGATTTTGTTCAATACTATCACATCTGGAAAGGTCTATGCTCTGTTTTTTATGAATTAAAAAGTTTATAACTAATTGGTATAAAAGATGATACAATAATTGAGCATTATTTGTTCAGCGCAAAAAAAAGAAAAAGCATATTAACATATCTGTTGTTATGATAAGCACACCTTATTATGTAGGCTTTTCTTTTTATTATAATTGTTACAACCGTTATATTCTGAAAGCGAAAAGAACAATCTTTTTTAAAAAATACCGAGTTAAAACTTGACGATATCAAACATATGTTTTATACTTTCGTATGAAACGTATGTTTAAGGAGAATTAAATGAATTACTTTGATGAAAACGCGGTAAAAACGGATGAACATATAAAGATTCGGGAACGAATTATGGCTGCTGCAGAAGAGCTGTTTAGTGAGAAGGGTTTTTCGTCGACAACTGTTAGAGAAATCACAAAAAAAGCAAATTGTAATCTTGCAGCGATAAATTATCACTTTCAGGGAAAAGATAATTTATATGCTGAGGTGATAAAAAGGAATTTGCAGATTTTAAGAGACGTAAGAATAGAAAGCATAAATAAAGTCTTAGAAGATAATCCCCAGGGTGTGACGCTGGAACAGCTTCTTAAGGCATTTGCAGAATCTTTTATTGAGCCGTTTGCAGAAAAGGGCAGGGCACAAAGGTTTATGAAGATTATGATTCACGAAATGCTCGAGCCTCGTCTGCCTAAACAGACATTTGCAGATGAAGTTGCGGTTCCAACGATGAAGGCGTTTGGTAATGCATTGAAAAAGATTTATCCGGATATCACTGAAAAAGAAATATTTATGAATGTAATTTCAATTATTGGTCAGTTAATGCATACCGTACATCTTAACGAGATATACAAGGATGAAATGCATATGCAGGAGAAAATCCCGGGTATGAAAGAAATGATGGAACATATTGTGAAATTTTCAGCGGCTGGTGTAAGAGCGACCGTTACAGCGAAAGAATGAAGGAAACTGGAAGTCTATAAGAGGAACGGGAATGAAAAAGAGAGCGAAGAACTGTAAAGAAATTATTTTAGCGGTAGCGGCAGCAGTGATTTTAACAGGATGTGTAAGCAAGGAGCAGTATTACGAGGATATAACACTGTCAAGGCAGGAGGCTTATCAGCAATGGCAAAGCAGGAAAAAAGCGCAGAATATGAGACAGACCTTGATAAATGGTGAGCTGGGTCTGCAGGATTGTATAAAACTGACGCTCGTAAATAATAAGATGCTGCAAAACATCGTTCAGGAAAAAGAGGTGGCCAGGGGAGGGGAGCTGCAGTCATACTCAGCGATATTACCTTCGTTATCATTAACGTATGATTATTTGCGCAAAGATAAGGTTGGTTCATTGGGGCCTATTACGTTCGGTGACGTGGATAATTACACTGCAGGTTTGAGGGTGAGTCAGCCGATTTTCGACGGAGGCTCGATGATAGCTCAGGTGAATGCAGCAAGGCTGTTTTCACTTATGACTGATGAGACGGTTCGCTCAACAGTACAAGATGTATTGTATTTGGCAATGCATGCTTACCACGATGTGCTTCTTAATCAGCACCTTCTTGAAATCAGCGAGGACGCCGTCAAATCGTCGCAGGCTCATCTCGATAGTGTAAGGGTGAAAAGGAAGGGGGGTGTTGCTTCCGATTTTGACATATTGCGGGCGGAGGTAGAGCTTTCGAATTTTGAGGCTGAGCTGATTAAGAACAAAAACACTATCAATATTTCAAAAGCAAACCTGCTGAATATAATGGGCGTTTCTCAGGACAGCGAAGTCAGCCTGACAGATGGGCTTGTTTATATCCCTGAAGAGATATCAATGGAACAGGCGGTAGGAACAGCTTTTAATAATCGGCCTGATTTGCTTACCGGTGAGCTTGATATTAAATATCAGAAGGAGCTGCTTAACGTAGCTCGCAGCCAGTATTGGCCGGTCGTCAGCGGATATTATGAGCGGTCTTTCGCAAAGCCTGACCCGCATAACGGCACTTTGATTGACTGGGGTTATATATGGAATGCGGGAATTTCGGTTTCTTTTCCGGTTTTCGACGGCTTCGCGCGCGAAGGGAATATCATCCAGCAGAAGGCAAGGTTCAGACAGGCTCAGATAAATCTGATTGATGCTGAAGAGACTACCCTTTTCGAGATTACCAAAGCCTTATTAAGTATCCATGACGCCAAGGAATTTGTGCAGTCACAACGGCTGAACCTGACAAGAGCCGAGGAGGGTTTGAGACTGGCGGAGGTGGGTTATAGGGAGGGAATAAATACGCAGGTTGAGATGATAGATGCGCAGTCGGCTTTAACAGAGGCAAAAGCGAATTACTATCAATCGATATATACGCATATAATCGCCAAACTCGATTTGCAGAAGGCTATGGGGACGCTGGCAGTGCCGTATGAAGTCGAACAGCCGACAATTTCGGCGGAAGATTCGGATGTGATATCAAATATTCAGTAATGTTTGGGTTGGCAGGGCAAAAGGGCCAAGAGGAAAAAATGAAAGATGAAAAACCGATAGAGAGACTGAAAGGGATTTTTCTGAAAGAAGGAGCATCAGGTCAGCAGAAGCTAAACAGACGGGCCGTGTATTGGTCGGTTCTTATCGCGCTGATAGTTATTACATTTATCTTAAGCAACTTTCGTGGTTGCGGCAAAGAGG
The DNA here is from genome assembly GCA_964493425.1 of uncultured Pirellulales bacterium. Classification (GTDB taxonomy): domain Bacteria; phylum Planctomycetota; class Phycisphaerae; order Sedimentisphaerales; family Anaerobacaceae; genus CAYLMG01. The sequence continues at coordinate 72,939 of CAZBMW010000009.1, read as the reverse complement.
ATACGGGTGAAAAAATCGTTCCTGTAGAGATCGATACGGTACAGAGCGGTTCGATAGAAGAGACGATAGAGCTTACCGGCTGGATAAGGGCTAATAATGTTACAGAGGTGACAACAAAGGTTTCGGGCAGGATTGAATCCTTGCAGCTTGACGATGATGGCGGCAAAGTAGTTGATGTTGAAGAGGGGCTTGAGGTCAAAAAAGGCGACCAGCTTGCGATGATAGACCATGATATTTATCAGGCTCAGCTGGATTCTGCTCGTGCTGCTTTTGAAGCTGCCGAGGTTGAGCTGGCGGATGCCGAGCGCGAAAGAGAGCGAATGTTGGCTTTGTACGAAGGAGGTTCTGCGACGGAGCAGAGCAAGGATAAGGCGGTGACAACGGCGGAGCTGGCGGCGGCGAATTTGAATTCGGCTAAGGCGAATCTTGAGCTGGCTGAAATAAACTTGAGGGAATCGACAATTCGCTCTCCAATCGACGGGATAGTTACAGCGAAACATATTGACGTTGGTAATCTGATAAACGTAGGCCAGCGTATTGTAACGGTTGCGGATATGAAGACCGTTAAGCTTGTGGTTTCTGCATCAGAAAGATATGTCGGAAAGATTGCCGAAGGAACATTGGCGAAAGTCGGGGTTGACGCATTCGGTATGAAGGAATTTGAAGCGGATGTTTATTCGGTATATCCCGCTCTTGATGAGCAAACACACACGATACAGGTAGAGTTACGTCTTGAAAATGAGAATTTGATGCTCAAGCCGGGGATGTTTGCAAAGGTTACTTTGGTTTTGCAGCAAAAGGATGATGTTATTGTAATTCCGAGAGATATTGTTCTCGGCGGCAAGATTGATGAGCCTTATGTGTATGTTGTTGCAGATGATGTTGCGCACAAGCGTATTGTCAGGATAGGCATCATTCAGGCTGACCGCTGTGAGATAACCGAAGGCCTGCAAGAGGGCGAACAGATAGTTATTAACGGAATGTATTATCTGGAAGACGGCAAGAAGGTCAAGGTAGTAAAACTCGAAGAAGTTGGCCTGGAGGGGGCAGAGGAGGATTAAGAACCGGATAAAGGATTGATTTGCAGGGTAGAAAGTAACTATGAAATTAGCGAATATTTCAGTAAACAGGCCGGTAACGACTTTGATGATATTCGTGGCGATGGTCGTCCTGGGACTTGCGTCACTTACAAGGCTGGGAATTGATTTGATGCCGGATATTGAGATACCGTCAGTGTCGGTTATTACGGCATACGATGGAGCCGGTCCGGAAGAAATCGAGACATTGATAACCGAGCCGGTTGAGGATATTCTCAGCACGATTTCGGGGGTTGATGAGGTTACTTCGATATCGAAGGAGGGAATGTCGGCGGTGACATTGAAATTCAACTGGGGCGAAGAAATTGATGAGTCTATCAATGACGTTCGTGAGAAGCTCGACCAGATCAAGGACTTGCTGCCGGAGGAAGCAGATGAGCCGGTTGTCTTCAAGTTCGACCTCGATATGATGCCGATATTGATTATAGCAATCACGGCGAGGGAAAATTACCCGAATCTGGAGGACATAGTTGACGATGCGATAGTGGACCCTCTGAAAAGGGTAAAAGGAGTTGCTGCTGCGATGGCAAGAGGCGGGCTGGAAAGACAGATACGCGTTGATGTTGACCGGGACAGGCTTACAGCTTATGGTCTGTCGGTAGAGCAGATACAGCAGGCGATAGCGTTGCAGAATGCTTCAACACCTGGGGGTAATATAAAGACAGGTTACAAGGATTACCTTCTTAGGACGCCCGAGGAGTTTTCAAGCCCCGAGGAGGTCGCTGAAGTTGTGCTGGCGCAGCGAAACGGCATACCGGTCAAGCTGGGAGATGTTGCGAACGTGAGTGATTTTTTTATGGAAAGAACGATGGATGTCAGGATGAACGGAAAGCAGGCGATGGCGATATTTATACAGAAACAAAGCGGCAGCAATACCGTTGATGTAGCAAGGAGAGTCATAGCGAAACTCGAAGAGATAAAAGAGGGTTTGCCTCCGGACGTTGAGCCTAAAGTCGTTATCGACAGTTCTGAGTTTATATTGGCGTCGGTGAACAATTTGAAATCGACGGTTTTCTGGGCCGTATTTTTTGTATTTATGGTGATTCTTTTCTTTTTGAGAGATTTGCGGGCGAGCCTTATAGTAGCCGCTGCAATACCGACATCGCTTATAATCACATTCGTAGTTTTCTGGATTTTTGGTTATACGATTAATACCGATTCTCTTGCGTCTGTCGCCGTAGCGGTCGGTCTTGTTGTTGATAATGCGGTAGTTGTAATCGATAATATACATCGTCACCGCCAGCGGGGACAAAGGCCTAAAGAAGGCGCGATTTTCGGGGCTAATGAGGTCGGCACCGCCGTTATGGCATCTACTTTGACAACAGTATCGATTTTTTTACCGATTATATTTGCAACCGGAATCACTGCTATAATTTTCGGTCAGTTTGCTGTAATCGTTATCACAGCTCTGTTTGCCTCTTTTTTCACTGCTATTATGCTTGTGCCGATGCTCTGTTCTAAGTTTTTGAAAGTTGGTAGAGAAAAGTCAAAGAAGAGCGTGCTGCATTTGTTTTATCAGCTTGGTGAAAAGTCGCTGGTATATCTTGAAGCCAAATACGTTGATTTTCTCAACTGGTCGTTGAGGAACAGAAAGACAGTTTTGATATCCTGTGTACTTTTATTTGTCTGGAGTATCGGGATAGCGAAATTTATCGGTACGGAGTTTTTCCCTCAGCAGGACCAGAACAGAATTGTCGCCAACGTCGAGCTTCCCATCGGGACGCGTTATGAGAGGACAGGCAGGGTGATGGAACAGATTCAGAAAGCTGCTATGTTGCATATCCCGGAAACGCGAGACAGCTTCATACGTTGGGGCGTTTACGGCCAGGCGTCGGGCGGTATGTATGCGACGGAAGAAGAAAGCTATACAGGGCTTATGTATCTGTCTCTTGTGCCCAAAAGGCAGCGTAGCGCGTCGCCGAACGAGATAATAAAGCGGCTTCGCAAGATTCTCAAAGACATACCAGGGGCGGTTCTTCGATATAGCGCAGAGGACCCGCTTGAATCGATGATATTCGGAGGCGGAGGGAAACTTGCGGTTGAGCTTTACGGCCATGATATGGATGACGCTCGCAGTTACGCAGATGCTGTTGAGGATGCGATTTCAAAAATAAAAGGCGTAAGGGATATTCAGTTAAGCAGAAAGGAAGAGAAGCCTGAAATCAAGGTTGCCATTGACAGAGAAAAGGCCTCGAGGCTCGGTCTTGATGTTACCTCGGTCGGCAAGACGATAGAGACGCTTTTTGCGGGCAGCACGGCATCGAGATACCGGGAAGGTGGAGACGAATATGATATTGAAGTAAGACTTCGGCCTTCTGACAGGGACAGGCTTGAGGATTTGCGTGATGCGTTTGTGTCCCTTCCCGGCGGTGGTGTGATTAGCCTGAGTAATGTTTCGCAAATCGAAGAGGGTGTAGGTCCGACGAAAATCGAAAGAAAAGACCAGTCACGGTATATCACTGTTTCGGCAGAGATTGTGGACAGAGACCTTGGTTCAGTTGCGAAGGGTGTAAGGAAGACTCTTGATGAGCTGCCGGCTCCGCCAGGTTTTAGTTACAAATTGTCGGGTGCTGAGGAGGAAAAACAGGAGGCTTTTCGGTCATTATTAATGGCAGTTGGTCTTGGAATGGTGCTTGTTTATATGGTAATGGCCTCGCAGTTTGAGTCTTACCGTGACCCCTTTATTATATTCTTTTCGATACCCTTCGGCATTGTCGGGGTTATTTTTGCTCTGGCTTTAACCGGTCAGGCGTTGAGCATTGTAAGCTTTCTTGCGTTGATAATGCTTGTTGGCATAGTGGTAAATGACGGTATCGTATTGATAAGTTATATAGGAATTCTTCGTCACAGGGAGTACGATGTTTATTCAGCTATTATGGAGGGGGGACGAAGCAGGCTTCGCCCTGTAGTATGCACGAGTGTAACCACTATTCTGGCGTTGGCGCCGCTTGCGCTGTCGAGGGGAGAAGGCTCGGAAATATGGGTGCCGTTCGCTACTACAATTATCGGGGGACTTATAGTGGGGACAGTGATAACGCTTGTTTTAATGCCGACACTGTACAGTGTTTTTGAAGATTATAAAAAGAGCTTTTCTGTCAGGAGCTTGTCATGAAAGCTGTTTTGATTATGCACAATGTCGCCCTCGACAGAGATGTAAACGAGGCTTTGCAGTCTCTGGGCGTTGATTGTTATACCAAGTTTACGGATACTCTGGGCAAGGGAAAGCTAAGCGAGCCGCATCTTAATTCAGGTGTTTGGCCGGGAATTAATTACGGCACACTGGTAATAGTCGAAGAATCTAAAGCAAAACAGATAATGGATAAGGTGCGCCGTATGAGGGAGAAACTCGCTTCTGAAGGAATAAAAGCCTTTATGTGGCAAATCGACGAGATTACCTGACCTGTTTTTTGCGGTTTTTCATATTTTGTAAGTATTTTGAATAGCAAGTCTTAGCTAAGGTTTTAATGAGCACAAAAATTTTTTTGTTTTTATTATAAAAATACTGGCAAGACTGATTTTTAGAATAGATAATATATAGGATGAGACAGCAATGCGGATAGATTAGGGAATGGGGTACAAGGATGGGAATTGCAGCAAAATATAATGCTAATATTGAAATTACGCAGGATGCTGAAAGTTTTGCTCTCAGGGGCGTTCAGATATTTATCAGAAATGCCGAGAGAGCAATAGAGCAGAAGGATAAATTCTGTGTTGCCATATCCGGGGGGCAGACTCCTGTTCATTTTTTCAGGCTTTTGGGAGAGCTTGACCAGTCAAGGCTTCTGCCATGGGATAAAATCCATTTGTTCTGGGTCGATGAGCGGATGGTTGAGACGGATTTAAGCTTTAGCAATTACAAGCTCGCCGCCGACACCTTTCTGTCAAAGGTTGACATACCGCAGCAAAATGTACATCGGATTCCGACCGAATACAGCGACCTGAGGGAAGCCGCTTTTAGTTATGAGAAGACAATCAGAGAAGTGTTCTGCCTGGAGGCAAAGCAGATACCCTGTTTTGATTTGATAGTGCTGGGTTTAAGTGTTGAGGGCTGCCCGGGCTCACTGTTTCCGAATTGTTATGCGGCTTTTGATGAGGACAGTCTCGCCTGTGTTGTGTATGACCTGGAAGAGAGATTAAACAGGATAACACTTAGTCGCACCGTTTTACGTTCTGCTTCGCAGTTGACTATCCTTGTTTCAGGAAAAGAGAAAGCCGCTATTTTAAAGGATGTCCTGACAAGTGAGCCTGACGAGGTCAGGTATCCGATACATTTTTTATGGCCTGTACTTGACAAGATTACCTGGCTTCTCGACAGTGAAGCTGCCAGGTATATAAGAGACTGAGCCGGCAGGAGCTTTTCAGCGGCAGGGCTAGATTACGGGGGAATAATTAATGTAGTTCCGGGCTGGAGGTTCAGGGGGTTGACTTTCGGATTGGCATCGCGAATTTTTGTCCACTTGTTTGCCGAGCCGTAGTATTTCAGAGCTATTCCCGATAGGGTTTCATCCTCGCGAACTGTATGAAACCTGGTTATGTCTTCATTTCTAAACTGAATATTTGTTATCTGGTCTTCTCGTACCGGAGCTTCAGTTGAGCTTTCTTCGGTTGTCTTTTTCTCGGTTGTTTGGTTTTGTTTCGAGCTGATTTGTGTGCTTTTAGAATTTGAATCTGCTGTTAGTGTGGTTTCCTGTTCTTTAGTTTGGGAAGTTACTTTTGATTTTTGCAGATTTCCCAGACGGGATTTGACGCTAACCGTTGGTGAAACACACAGCCATACCCCTACGATTGAGACAATTAAAAGCCCCAAAAGCAAACCTATTTTAAAATCCTTTGTCATCTTTTGACCGCCGGCGAATAAGCTTTGCAGCCTAAAAGCTCATGCGCTGTGTGTCTTTAATTATTTTTTCCAGTTTTAGTTTTTGTGCCAAGCAACAGGACCGGAGCAGCTATAGCGATAGATGAATAGGTCCCTATTATAACACCAAAACCGATTGCAAAAGTAAAGCCTCTTAGAGCCTGTCCGCCAAAAACATACATTATAAGAACAACGATAAAGGTTGTAAATGACGTTAAAAGGGTTCTGGAAAGCGTCTGGTTAATGCTGTCTGTTATTGTCTGCGTCGTAAGCTGAGCTTTTCGACGGTTCTCTCTGATTCGGTCGAAAACAACGATGGTATCGTTAAGAGAGTATCCGATGAGGGTTAAAAAGGCCGCTATTATCGCCAGATTGATCTTGAAGTCTCCGATTAATAGTACTTCTCCAATCTTTGTATTCGCGATAAAGGTGCAGGCGGTAACGGCACCAAGGGTTATACAGACATCGTGAACGAGAGCCAGTATTGCCGCGAGGCCGTAACGTGCATTGCCAAAGCGAATCCAGATATATGCGACGATTGCAGCGAGTGACAAAATTATTGCAATCAAAGCATAAATCTTCGCTTCCTGGCCTATTGACGGATTTATCTGGGTGACACGGGGCAGAGTTTCGGACATCTGCGTAGAGCTGAGCACCTTGGTTTTTTCGTTGTCTACGAAATGATTCCACTCGTCCTCAGACGGCTGACTGAAGGCAAAGTCTTCGTTGACCGAGACGTAAACGAATGAATCTACGGGCTGAGAGGGTGTTAGAGGCGCTAAATCTGTTGAGAGGAGTTCAAAAGGATAACTTTTGATGTCTCGCATTTCCGGTTTATATCTGAGGTACTGGAACCTGTTTTCGATTTCTTCCGGAGTTGCAGCTCTGGCGAGCTTGCAGGTGATTTTAAGACCACTGACAAAATCGTTGAGCTCGGGATATTGATTTACGACCTCTTCGGTAATTTTGTCGATGGAGGTGATTTGAGGCTCCAGATTTTGCATGATTTGCAAGTCATTTTCGAAAGCAGCCAATATTGCATCGTTGACTGTTTGCTGAAGCTGGGGTTCTGAGAGTTGAGCGTTGCCAAAGGCATCTTCGAGAACATTTGTAACGATGGTTTTATTTGTCTGGCTTGTGCTTATCTCGAATACATTCGCTTTGCCGGCTGGCTTTACATTGACGTTGCTAAGTCGGTCGGTGACAGCCGAAGCAATTTTGTCTGCGGTTTGCTGTTCATTGCCCGGTAAAGTAATCATTACTATTGTTTTGTTCGTTTCTATGGTTTTAATTTCATATTGTTTGTATTTTTTTTCGCCTTCGGGATTTTCAGTAATTGGTTTGCCCGTACTGTATACGTTAGCTATTGCGAGTGCGGGATTATTCATTTGCTCGCCGACCTTGTGAATTCTCTCTTCAACATCCCTTCTGCTTAGTTCCACGCCGTCCTTTAGATTGATAACAACCGAGGTGCCTCCCGTAAATTCGATATCGTATTTATTCTTTGTTGTATAAAAGGCTGCCAGCCCGGCGATGATAAAGGCGCCTGAAATAACGAGGAACACAGGCCTTAATTTCATCCAGTTAATGTTGGGCTTTTTTACCAATTGGAGCATAAATAAGTGGTCTTTGATTATTTGCTTTGAGACAAGAATATCGAAAATTACACGGGTGACAAACAGGGCGTTGAACATGCTCCAGACTATACCGAGCATAAGGACTATTGCGAACCCTTTTATCTCTTCGGAAGCGACCCAGTAAAGAATAGCAGCAGTAATAAAGGTTGTCAGGTTTGCATCGAAGATTGTTCTAAAAGCCCTTTGATATCCGTTTTTGATTGCGATGGACAGAGAAGAGCCCTTTTGCTGCTCTTCACGGATTCTTTCGAAGATAAGGACGTTTGCATCGACGCTCATACCGATGGTAAGAATGATACCCGCTATGCCGGGCAGAGTAAAAGTGGCCCAGAAGACAACCATAGTCGCGAGGACAAAAAGGATATTTAAAAGCAAGGCCACGTCTGCTATGGAGCCGGCCAGTGTGTAGTAGATTACCATACAGCCTATTACGACAAGCAGGCCTATAAAGCCTGCCTTGATACCCCGGTCTCTGTTTTCGGCTCCGAGTGATGGGCCGATAGATTTTATGGATATCGGCTGCTCGATAAGCTGAGCCGGCAGGTGACCTGCCTCAAGCTTGTTGGCCATATTTTCTACTTCTTCCTTATTAAACCTGGGGCTTGTTATCTGGCCCGATGTTGATATTCTACTTTGGATAACTGGAGCCGATATGGCAATGTCGTCAAGGATTATGCACAAGGGGCGATACATATTTTTGTCGGTAACTTTTGCGAATATTTTGCCTGCCTTGTCATCGAGCTTGAAGTCGATAGCTCTTTTGCCCTGCGAGTCTCTTCCCGGCGAAGCACTTTTCAGCTCCCAGGGCTCGTCCGGATTATGCAGCAGGCAGTCATCTGCTTTATTGCTCGCGAGGACATAATATTTGTTCCCGAATGATGCCACGACAGCAGGTTTACCTTCGTCGTCTCTTACCTTAACGATGGTATTTCCCATTTTGTCAAGACCTATCCATTCGCTGCTGTCTTCGAGTTCGAGCCATATGTATTCGGCGTCGGACGCATATTTTGGGCCTTTTGTTTTAAGGCGGTCGACATAGCTTTGCATCTTGTCGGTATCAATATCCGGATGGCCGATAGTAGGAAGGATTCTGAATTCAAGTATGCCGGCTCCTTTTAGCATATTTTGAAGGTCTTTTGGGTCGTCTAATCTGCCCTGATATTTACGATAATCCTCGAACGCTTTTACTACTGCATCAATTTTTTCTGTTCTGTCCGGAAATTGCTCTTTGATATCTCCTATTTCTTTTGCTCTTTGTCTGGCTTTGGGCAGTTGCAGGGCGTATTTTATCTGCTCTTCGGTGAGGATTAATCCGTCGAGCGTTTTTTTGGCTTCTCTGTATTCGTCCGCTTTGCTTGTCAGCTCTTCCGTAATTTTTGTCCATTGCGAGTAATCTTTTACATAATCGAGCAGCAGCTCGAGGCGCGAGTCGGCGACGGCGTTGGGGTCGACGGCAAGATATGTTTTAAGCTGCTTTGTTAGTTGTTGCTCGTTTAGGGTGCTCCATTTATAAGCATTTTCCTTCACCTCGTCGAGCTGCAGACCCGCAGCGGTTAAATTTTGTTCTGATTGCTCGATTTTTGTCGTCAGCTCATTGTTTTGGTTTTGCAATTGATTATACTGGTCGTGCGCCTCGGCAAGCTTACTCAGGATTTCGAGTTTTTGAGCCGAATCACCGGCAACATTTGCAAAAAATTCTGCTCTTTCTTCCTGCGGTTTTTTAAGTGCCCGCAAAACTACTGCCGGCTTGACGTTTTCTTCGAGAAGCTCGTTCATTGCCTGTTCGAATTGCTGGCGTTTCTGACGAGTTTCGGTGCTTGCAAGCGGCATTCGTATTTCAAACCGGGTATCACCCTGAGGCCACCATTCGATATTTTGTATGTTGGCAGGGTCTATTCTTCGGCGAAGAGTTCTTATCATTTTTGTTGAAAGGCCTTTACGCTTTGCAGGCTCTATTCCCTCTGCGTCAATCTCATAAGTCAGGCTGACGCCTCCTGCAAGGTCTATGCCCCACTTAAGGGTTTCACCCGGCGGGTAAAGTGTCCAGGCTGCAACGATTGCAAGTACTATAATTACGCTTATCTTCAACAACAGATTTTTACTCATTGCCTTTTTTCCTCGTTTTCACAGTATCGTAGTTTTTTGTATTTATTGATTGTTCTGACTTTTCTTTCGAATTCATAAATTTTAGCGGTGTTTATTTTTCTTTACTGTTTCTGATACAATTGTGTTTATGGATACAGGTGCTTCTATCAGTTTAGCTGGTAATGCGCCTGCATTTAGCTTGTTAGCTATATTATCTGTTTCTTCCTGACTAAAACTGCCCATTATCTGGCCCGATGTTGATATTCTACTCTGGATAACAGGAGCGGATATGGCGAGGTCGTCAAGAAGAATGCACAGAGGGCGATGCATATTTTTGTCAGTAATCTTGGCGAATATTTTACCTGCCCGGTCATCTAATTCAAAATTGATGGCTCTTCTTCCCAATGCATCTATTCCCGGCGAAGCACTTTTTATCTCCCAGGACTGGTCCGGATTATATAGCAGGCAGTCATTTTCTTTATTACTCGCAAGGACATAATATTTGTTTGCTAATGATGCCACAATTACCGCTCTGCCCTCGTTGTCATACACTCTCACCTGTGTATTTCCCTGCTCATCAAGGCGTATCCATTCGGTGCTGTCCTCGAGCTCGAACCATATATATTCGGCATCGGATGCATATTTTGGGCCTTTTGTTTTAAGGCGGTCAACATAGCTTTGCATCTTTTCGGTATCGACATCCGGGTGGCCAAGGGTAGGAAGAACTCTAAACTCAAGCACGCCCATTCCTTTTACCATGTATTGTATATAATTAGGATCGTATTTCTTGGTAGTTGGGTCATATATGCTCAGATAAGGCAGGAAATTATTAAAGGCTTTTTTAAACTCTTTTATAGTTTTGAGTTTGTATTTTGAGCCTTCTGTTATCTTCTCAATCTCTTTGACATCCCATTTTTTGTCAGATACGATAGCCCAAAGCATGATTTTTTCGGGTTCTATTTTTTCTGCTAACAGTTTTTCGTATGCTTTTTTATAGTTTTCCCAATTTTTATGTACTTTTGAGTGGGGAAGCGGTATTTGAACTTCGAAGAATGTATCGCCCTGAGTTCGCCAAACAAGGTTTAGGTGGTTTTTGGGGTCTACTCGTTTTTTGAGAACGTTTATTGTTTTTTGGGACAGGTTCTTTTTTGGGATATCATTAATTCCACTTACATCAAGCTGGTAGATTAAGCTTGTTCCTCCAATTAAATCTTTTCGAGGCATAGTTGAGCGCAGAGTATATAAGGTTATAGTTGCTGCTAAGGCAAAAACAACGGTTAAAACGATTTTCCTATTCAAACTTTTTTTCATTGTTTTTTAACAAAATTTTAGTTGCTTTCTTTTCTCTCCTGCGAAAGATTTCTTCCAATCGCTGATGGAATGACCTTTATCTTTGTGTTATTTGATTCGTCAATCTTGAGTGTAATCTCGTCCTCTTTGATATCCACGATGGTGCCTATGATTCCGCCTATCGTCCTTACCTTGTCGTTCTTTTTGAGTGACTGAACCATTTGCCTGTGTTCCTGCTGTTTTTTTCGCGGCCCTCGCAGAAGGAAAAAGTACATCACAGCGACCATAATGATAATAAAAATTAAACCGCCTTGATTGCCGAACAGGCCTCTTCTGCCTGTTGGTTTAGCGGCCTCATTGGCATCAGACGGTACAGATATTGTTTCATATTCCTGTCCTTCTGTTTGCTCTGATTCAATCATTGTGGGCTGCCCGCTTTCAGATTCTGCTAAAATCCATATATTTTCCATTTTTAATTCCCTTCATCCGGCAGTAAGCTTTGAAACGCGAATGCTTACTCCATCATATAAAAACGAGATTGAGCCATTTTATTTTACATTTACAACTTTTTAAAGTTGTGATTATCATTGATTGATGCAATATAATCAACAACTTTTTGGATTTATGTTTTTTGGTTTTCTGAGTATTTGTCGTTTTTTATTTGCCTCTGTGCCCAGTCGTTAAATTCCTTTTTCTCTATCGCTTCGCGGATTGCAGCCATTAATCTTTGATAAAACCTTATATTATGCAGAGAAAGCAATATCGGCCCGAGCATCTCGGAGGCATTGAAAAAGTGTCTGATAGCGCCTCTGCTGAAGTTTCTGCAGCAGTAGCAGTCACATTCGGATTCTACAGGGCTGCTGTCCTCGATGTTAGAGCTGTTTCGAATTCTCAAAGGTCCATTATTGGTAAAGGCATAACCGTTCCTTCCGTTTCTTGTCGGCAGGACGCAATCGAATATATCCACACCTTCTCTGACGGCGGCTATAATGTCAGCCGGCATCCCCACGCCCATAAGATAGCGGACTTTTTCTGCCGGCAGCAGACTGGTTGTAGCCGATACCGTTCTTGTCATATTAGCGTTGCCTTCACCTATCCCCAGCCCGCCGATAGCGTAACCATCGAAATTCATTTTAACGAGCTCTTTTGCGCAGAAGCTGCGAAGCTGCTCATCTGTGCCGCCCTGGACAATTCCCAAAAGCATCTGCTCCGGATTTGAATGTGCCTGTTTGCATTGTGCTGCCCAGTTGATAGTCCTTTCCACAGCCTTTTTAAGTTCGTCGGCTTCACAGCCGAAGGCAGGGCATTCGTCAAGGCACATTATTATGTCGGCGCCGAGGCGGTTTTGAATTTCGGTTGCATTTTTTGCATTGAGCTTAAATCTTCGGCCGTCTATGTGACTGGCAAATTCGACTCCGTCATCATCGATTTCCATCAGCTCGCTTAGCGAGAAGAGCTGGAAGCCGCCGCTATCGGTTAAGATTGGGTCTTGCCAGGCCATAAACTTATGTATTCCGCCGAGCTTTTCTATTGTCTCGATTCCCGGCCGAAGCATCAGATGATACGTGTTGGCAAGGATAAGTGAGCAGCCGGCCTCTTTTAACTGAGCAGGGGCAAGTCCCTTGACCGCACCTGCAGTGCCGACCGGGCAGAATACGGGTGTCTGGACCGTGCCGTGGGCTGTTTTTAAGACGCCTTTTCTGGCACGGCTTTTTTTATCCTCAACAAGTATTTCAAATCCTGCCGACTTAGTAGACATAATCAATCTCGCAGCCCGGATAGTAATATGATAGTATCTCGTAGGCTGTTTTGCCTTCCATTCTTGCCATAGCCTGAGCACCGCACTGGCACAGGCCGACGCCGTGCCCCCACCCCCTGCCTGCCAAAAATGCCCACTTCTCACCGGTACTTTTTATCTTGCAGATTGTGCTCTTTATCCTGTTGCCCGTTGGGTCAATGGTCATCCGCAAATCTTCTGCCTTGATGTAATCGCTTTTTCCACTTGAGCCGACCAGCTTGATGAATGTCAGCCGCGACAATATCGATTGCTGATTGTCGGTGTCAATTTTATAGTCGCTTTGCCTTTCGACGATAAGCTCTTTAATCTGGCCGAGCTTTTTTAATGTCGGATACTTTTCGATGAGTTTTTTTGAAACAGCCGATTTGTCGAAGCTGACCATAGGCCAGAAAAAGCTTTTGGGTCTGGCGACGTACTGACAGTAGGGGCAGCGAACTCCCGAAAGCGGCTCGATTTGTTCGCCGCCGAAAACATTCTGCGAATCTTCGGTATGACCGCCGCACATCGAGCTGTAGTAACTGGGAAATATATCTTTGCTGCCGTCCGGATAAGTGCATACGAGCACTTCTCCTTTCGTTTTGTCTATCGCCTTCCAAACCTTTCTTGACTCGGCAGCGACTCCGAGATAGACTTGGTTGGCCTGAGTTTTTGTAACGTCCCAGGCCCTTGCCGGGCCGAAACGCCTTTTGATATAAAGACAGTATGTCCTTGCGGCGATTGCCTGTGCCTGCAAAGCTGCCGGCTCCCAATAGTCGGGCATCTCGGCGCCTATCACGCCTGCCAAATAAGGCTCGAGTGGCACCGGATTAACAGCGTCAAAGCTTTTGCCGTCCGCGTTGATTAAAAGCTTGAGTTTGCCGCGATAGCCACTGCCGTTAAGGTTGAAGATGTGCGGCGAATCGGGAAGAATAGTTAGCTGATTGCAATCGAAAGTTTTGCTGCCGATTGTAATTTTGCCATCTGATAAATGTATCTTAACTGCCTGGGTAAGCGGTGCAAATCTCTCTTGTTTGTTGGCGGCGTCAGGGTTTAGAATACTGAAGGCAGTGTCTATTTTGAGTTTCAGCTCATTTACATCATCGGCGAGCAGCACTCTTATCCAGAACTCCTCACCGATATCCATCTGTGGTGTTACTTTAGCCGGAAGCTTTTGTCTGCAGGAGCAAAGACAAAAAAGAACGATGAAAAAAACAGTTAATCGCAGGACTGTGACGGGGCTGCGCGCAAAAAATACTCGGCCTTGGGATTTAAATTTACCGTCTGGTGCCGATAGGCTTATTCGTGACAATATAAATTTTCCTGCTCAAATCTGTTGCGTTTCGAGTGTAAACGACAATTTAGTCCAGCTTTCGCAGTGACAGGCCGAGATTGGAAAGCGATTTTTTGATTTCATTCAGGCTGGTTACACCGAAGTTTTTCACACCCAGCAGCTCTGCTTCTGTTTTCCTCGTTAAATCTCCAATCGAGCGAATGTTCAGTTTCAGTAAGCACTTTCGTGCTCGAACCGATAACTGAAGGTTTTCCACGGGCTTGTTTAAGATTCCTTCGTTTTCGGCTTCGACTTCTTCTGCCGCCTGCTCTGCTTCAATGTCCTGCTCCTCAAGCGCCATACCAAGACTCAGTCCCTTCAGGCTCAGTATGTTTTTGATTTCCTTCAACGAAGTTTCTCCGAAGTTCTTATATGAAAGTAGTTCAGCTTCTGAAATCTTCAGGAGGTCGCCGATTTTCCTGATATTCATCTCTTTCAGACAGTTCCTGCTGCGCACCGACAGCTCGAAATCTGTAATCGGTGTTTCGAGTATCTGGCTTCGACGTGTTTTTTTCTTTTCTTTTTCCTCGTCGTAGTACATTGTTTTTGAGCCTTCAATGTCTTTTTTGAATAAAAAGGCTCTTTGATGGTTTGGATGGTGTTGCAGGACTGTATCGATGCATCGGCTGGCCTTATCAAATTCCCCGGCATCTTCGTACAGGACCGCCATATTTATTAACGCACTTACGTATACCGGGCTTGTCGAGGTAATTTGCTTATAGTAGTCTATAGCTGCCTCCTCGTCTCCGGCCAGGTCGCAGCGATACGCCAGGTGAAACAGCGCTCTGTGATGTTCCGGTGACAGTTCCAGCGCCGTTTTATAGTTTTCTATTGACTGTTCATAAAGGCCTTGTACCTCGTACAATCTCGCGAGCTGATAGTGGTACTCGGCACTTACGTTTTCAAAATTTGAATTTTTCTTCAGTTCTTTGTCTGCCGCCTCAAAGTTACCGGCGCAGCGGTATGTTGCAACCTTTTCAAGGCTTATCGTTAGTGCATCGGCTCCGTAATCTGGCCCCTTTTGAAAATTCTCAATAGCGCCGTCGAAATCGCCCATTCTTCTCAGGGCGCAGGCTGTGCATATAAATTTCTCCTTGCAGTCTTTTGCCTTTCCAAGCTTGTCGAGCGCCTCTTCGTTTCTGCCGAGAATGTAAAGTCCTATTCCTGTCGGCAGATTTTGAGATGGTTTTGACGTATTTTCTTTTACCTTCTGCTCAAATGCCAGAAAACATGCCTCGCTCGAATGAACAAAGTCGGACAACTCTTTTATTTGCTCAATTGACGGCGGATTCTCCGCGAATAGGTCTATCTGGCTTGCTGTTAGCTGTTCCATAAAATTTTCTCCTGTAAAATTTATGCCTTTTCCTCTCAGCCGTCGCTTACCGAAAAGCAGCATTATAATGTGAAAAGCCGAATATGCAACAGATTTTTTAACCCGCCAGCATAGCGGCTCTGAAGGGCTTTTTTAGCAATTAACGCTTATTCAGGATTAATATTGTATAACCATGTTTTTTCAGACTGCTAATATGCTGTGTGCAGCTACAGCGGCTTCTCGGACTCGTTTACATCGATGAAAAGATATTAAAACTTGTACTTTCGCTTAGGGGATATAATTGTCCATCTGCTCCCATGGGAATTGATTTTAGGATTTTATGATGCCTTTGAGATATCCTAAGACGTAGGCCATCCCAGCGTGCCAGGGAGAGCGGCAACTCATTTGAGGCGCGTGGTCGGGAATGAGCACCCCTTTGAATTTATTCTTTTGCAGGATATCAATGATACGGTGAATATTCAAATCGCCGTCATCGATGAAGGTTTCGTGGTAATGAGGCACTTTCCCTTTGATATTGCGTATATGAATATATGCGGCCCGCCGGCTTTGAGTGTATCTATCAAGTGTTTCATAAACATCGCCCTCGGTCATCTCCGCAAGGGTTCCCAGGCACAGTTCAAATTGATTGCATGGACTGGGATTAATTTCAATCACCCTATCATATATCGACGGCTGATAAACTAAACGAGGCTGCCGACGCAGACTTGGTAAGGGCGGGTCATCGGGATGCAGTGCCATTATTACTCCGGCTTCTTCTGCAACCGGGAGCAGTTCATTTAAAAAGAATGCATACCTGGTCCATAATTCTTCATGAGATATTTCGGGTTGTATTCCGGTGGGAGCATTGTTGTCATAAATCATATTCCAGACCATTCCTTTAGGAATGGGCGTGTCATCCGTATCATCCATTCCAACGGTAATCGCCCCACCACGAGCAAGCGGACCGGTGATACGTCCACACACTCCGGCAATACTGAAATTATACCCTAAAATTGGTATTTGGGCCCGGCCGACAGTTCGAATGATTTTTTTGAGGTTCTCCAACTGATTGTCTCGTTTGGGACCATTGAGAAGGACATCATACCAGTGCGCCGGGTCAAAATTCTCAATTGCCTCCAATTCCAGCCCCGCTTCGTTAATATCAGCCTTAATCCGAAGCAATTCATCAAGGGACCAAAGAACATCCGGATTACCAGCCAAGCCCCAACCGGCTTGCCCTCCGGTGGGCTGATTATCAGCGGGGTTATTGCTACTGCTATTAAAATAATCGACTAAATGTATAACAACATGGGTTGCGCCGCATTGTCTGGCAAACGCATAGTTTTCTTTCGTGAGCATATGCTTGTACAAACCCAATCCGAGCTTCATAATTTTCCCGGAAAATTTATCTAATTTCTTCCGGACTCCTTAAATCACTAATCAAACACTCACTCCAAGAGCCCCCTATAAGTTTATGTCAAAATTAATAATTTTTTATGGCTGTCCAGTCAGCTTCGTAGCCGTCAAGTGCAAGAATCTCAGCACCGCTGATTAGCCATTTATTGTTGTATTTTTGCAGGTGCAGCTTCAAATCGGTTTTCAGAAATCCTTTACCCATCTCATATACCCAGCCTTGCGGCTCGAAGCTCGTCCAGATAACCAATGTTATCGTTGCTTTGTCGCCTTTTATTTCCATCTGCTGGTGGGTTTTTCTGTTGTTTGCTATTACCGGCTCATAAAGTTCTCTTTTGAAATGGCTGATTAGATCCTGCTTGTTATTATGAAATGAGTCCTGGTAGTCTCCTGCTATGGTTTTAGAAAATGCGGCAGCATCCTCTTTTTCAACCGCCTCGATGCTCTTATCGATAACAGCCGTGATTTTTTCGTTATCGGTGCTGAAAAGCGCGTCCAATCCGAAGGCAAGTGCACACAAAAAAACCGGCACAAGCCATAGATAGGCCAGGCGCTCGTTTAATTGAACTATGCTAACCACGAGCAGAATCGCAAATGCTGCGACAGCGAGCGTTAGTATAATTCTTAACAGCATTGTAACCGCGGTACTAAAATCGAGCCAGGTTATCACGATTGACAGATGCAACAGTGCCGAAAAGAAAAGAACTGCCAGGTTCAGCCAGTACATTTTCCTGTCGAGCTGGATTATATAAATTATAATAAGGGCGACAATCGCCGCACCGAAAAGTCCCCAGGGCTTCTCAAGTACGTTGAACATTTACCCACCTTTTATTTAGCAAGTTTTAATTTCGCAACGAGGTTATCGGCGAGGGGATTCTCCCCTTTCTTGCTATCAATTTAGCACAGCCTTTTTTTGGTATTTTCATAACAGGTGCGGTTCCTAAAAGCCCGCCGAAGCTGACCACATCGCCTGCTTTTTTGCCGGGTACCGGAATCACTCTTACGCCCGTGGTTTTATTGTTTATAACTCCTATTGCAAGCTCATCGGCTATTATACCGGACAGGACATCAGCAGGCGTGTTACCGGGTACTGCGAACATATCCAGGCCGACCGAACAGACACTTGTCAATGCCTCGAGCTTTTGCAGATTGAGCGTCCCTGCCTTGACCGCTCTTATCATACCGGAATCTTCGCTAACGGGCAAAAAGGTGCCCGAAAGCCCGCCGACATTGCCCGATGCCATCGCTCCTCCCTTTTTTACCGCATCCATCAGAAGAGCCACTGCTGCCGTTGTCCCCGGCAGACCCATACTTTCCACACCCATCGCCTCGATGATTTCCGCTACCGAATCGTGTGCCTGCGTTGTCGATGCCAGAGAGATATCGACTATGCCAAAATCCACATTCATCAGTTCGGCAATCTCTCTGCCGATAAGCTCGCCTGCCCTTGTTATCTTAAATACGGTCCTTTTGATGACCTCTGATAACTGTGTAAGGTCGCAGTCGGGATTGTGCAGGACAACGTCACGCACGACTCCGGGTCCTGATATGCCGATGTTTAGGGAAAAGTCAGGCTCACCAATACCGTGATGCGCACCAGCCATAAACGGATTATCCTCAGGGACATTTGCAAAAACGGCAAGTCTTGCACAGCCGATACCGTTCGGTGTTCTGGCAGACAGGTCTTTGATGGTGTGACCGATTTTCTCAACCGCATTCATATTAATACCTGCCTGCGTCGATGCAAGATTGACAAAAGCGCATACCCTTTGCGTTGATGAAAGGGCGCGGGGAATCGAATCAATCAGGACTTTGTCTGTTTCGGTCATACCCTTTTGAACCATTGCGCCAAAGCCGCCTAAAAAATCAATTTTCGCGTCTCTGGCTGACCTTTCCAGCGCCCGTGCGAGTTTGACCGCTGTCGATATTTTTTGCCCTATTGGTTCGAGAAGAATCGATGCTGGCGTCACCGCGATACGGCGGTTCGTTATGGGGATTCCGTATTTGTGCTCGGTCGCATCGGCGTATTCGTTCAGCACTTTGGCCTTGTCTGTGATTTTATTTTTTATTCTGCTTGTAAGCTTCTCGATATTTCGGTCCATACAGTCTTTCAGATTGATACCGAGCGTCACCGTCCGTATATCAAAATGATGGTTGACTGTCATACCGACCGTCTCGAAAACCTCTTCTACCGATATTCTCATAATTAAACCCTGTGCATTACCTTGAAAATATTTTCATCCTGAATCGTTATAGTCAGGCCCATCTCTTTGGAAATCTTGTCGAGTTTTTTTCGTATCTGCTTGATATCGATTTTTGATTTTGTTATATCCACAGCCATTGTCATAACGAAGTATTCTTCCATTATATTCTGGTTTACGTCCACGATATTTATGTTCGCATTGGCCATCGTGTTAGCCAGCCTGGCGATTATCCCAACCCTGTCGGCTCCTGTAACGGTGACAATACAGATTTGCGGTTCCTTTTTCTTTGCCATCTTTATCTCCTCAATTTTTTTAATAAATGTCCTGTAATTTATTCGTTGAAAAACCTTTGCAGCTTCTGCATTTTCTTATGGTCGGTCATATCAGCTTTAAGTGATGTTATTGTTATGTAGCCCTGCGCCAGTGACGTCGTATCCGTCAAATCAGGCGGCTCTGTCGCGGTATGGCTGTCACTTCCAGCGAGCTGAAAAACCGTTTGTCCCTGCTCATTGTTTTGCTTTATGTAGTATTCCTCGAACCCCTTATTTGACTGGGCTGCTACTCTTACACCTTTGGGTTTTCCTTTCGATAGCTGCGGTATATTTATATTTATTACATCACCTTTTTTGACGGGCATAATCTTTTTCAAAACATCGATGCAGTAACCTGCCGCAGCGTCAAAATCCATCGTCTCTTCTCTGGCAAGGCTCATTGCTACTGCCGGTATCTGCAGAAATGCCGCCTCCATCGCTGCTGCCACCGTACCGGAATAGAAAACGTTTATCCCTGCATTTGCTCCTCTGTTTATGCCTGCCACGACAAGCTCTATTGGCTTTTCACAGAGCTGCATATATGCCAGCTTAACGCAGTCTGCCGGCGAGCCCTGCACGCTGAAACCGCTGAATTTCCCTTCAATTTCTAACTTATTGCAGACCAAAGGCTGCGTATATGTAATACTATGGCTGGCCCCGGATTTACTGTCAGCCGGTGCCACAACCGTAACATCGCCGATTTTGACAAGCTCTTTATATATCGCTGCCAGCCCCGGTGCAAATATCCCGTCATCGTTTGTTAATAGTATCTGCATAGCCCTATAGAATACGCTAAAACCCAAAAAGTAAAAGAAAAAATCCGAAAACTCCAGACCTGATGTCGGAGGTTTTCGGATCCCGCACCTATTTGCATCGCAGTAAGTTTTATATATAGCCCCCGAATTTATTCGGGGGTTGTTTTTTTCAATTTATTGCGGGGTTTGTTTAGCAGTCGCCGGTACGGCGACTATGTTTAGCCTTGCCGCTCACTGCAAGGGGTTTTCCTTGTCATTGCCGCGAATTTGACCTGCGTATGTTATCCCCGAACCATCCACGCTTTTACTTCTCGACTTGGGGGCAATGTTGTTGAGAAAATGCAAAAAATATCAGGTTTTGTAAGGGTTTTTGCTTTTGAGGATACCAACATTAGCCAATACCTTCTTCAGCAGCCAAATGTCAGATTTAATCAGGTTTTCGTTGGCTATTTTGTTAAACGGATTTAATATCCTGTTTTCAATCAGAATTTTTATAAAAAATACTATTTTAGGCAAATAATGAAGGTGGGCGAAGAAGCTTTATAGGTTATGAATTAACGGTATCGTCGTAGGGCCGTCCTTAAAATACGGTCGATGAGGTCCACATACGAGATGCCGGCTTTTTCTGCAGCTTCGGCAATTTCTTCGCCATAAGCGATATCAGGGTTGGAGTTAGCTTCGAGAATAACAACCCGATTGTCTTGGGTTAGACGCAGGTCTATGCGCCCATAATCCCGGATTTGTAGAACTCGGTAAACTTTCTTACATACGTGCTCGACATGTTTTAGTGTTGAATTTTCAAGGTCGGCAAACCCAAATTCAATGCCCCACTTTTTGCGATATGCCTCATTGAATTTAACACGGTAGGTGGCTAGATGAGGCCCTTTACCTGACTCGGTATTGAAGATACATTCGCGAATCGGAAGGACAGAAAGTCTGCTGTTACCCAGGATTCCAACATAGAGTTCTCTTCCTTCCACATATTCCTCGGCAATTACTGGCTGCTGCCATCGTGAGTGAATAAATTCTGCTCTTTCTTTTAATTCCTTTTCATTGGCAACAATTGATGCATTAGAAATTCCCTCAGAACTGTCTTCGAGAGCTGGTTTCACAATAAGCGGATACTTAAGTTTTTTTGAAACCCGAATCTTCTTGTTCGGTGGTAAAGAGGCAAAGTTAGGAACACGGATTCTGTGAGAGCTCAATAATCGCTTGCACAATCTCTTGTCTCGGGTCAATAACAAACCGTTTACACCGGCGCCGGTAAAAGGGACTTGCATTATTTCCAGAAGCGAGGCGATATTTTTATCGTGCCGGCGGTCGCCGCCAATGTGTTCGGTTAGATTAAATGCCAAATCGGGCTTTCTCTCAGTAAGAGTCGTGACCATAACATTTATGTCCTCACCAACGCCCACTACCGAGACATTGTGGCCCAATTCTCGCAAAGTCATGATAACATGGTACTCGGTTTTGGGGGATTCGTCCGATTGTTTGAAATCAGGGTCTCTGGCAGATATTTCTGCTTCATCAACTAACACCATTATATTCAATTTTCGGCTCATTGTTTCTCTTCATTTTTTCTGAATCTGAGCGTATTGCTGGCAATAGTAGCAATTAAAGTTGCTGCACTAATCATATCCTCATCCTTTGCCACAAGTTCAAGTGCTTCACATCTTGAAATAAGCTTATCAACCAGCTGAGAAATGTCGTATTTTCTGTGCTCTGTCCACATTGCAAGACTATTGACAAGCTGACGACGATGCTTTCGGAGTAATCTGGAGGCCTTCTGTTGTCCTGTTCCTGTGTGGACTGTTTCAAATATAGTTTTAAGAGTATTGTCATAATAGGCCTGGAATTCGTCTCCAAGTTGCTTGTGTCTGCGCCTATAATAATCCTTCAGTGTAGAAGTCATACGAGATGCCGACCAGGGAGGATGGTCAGGGGCTTCAACAAGCGGGCCCCTGTCGCCAATCCTTTTTACTATAGACTCGACATACTGCAGCTTTTTAAGAGCCGGCCAACCTCGGTATTTTTGATGCCAATTACTCCCGGGCGCTAGCCAGACAGCAAAAGTCTCAGCAAAATCTTCATCGGGATGAGATTGGGCATAATTATGCTCCAGGTTTATCACATACCGTTTTGAATAGGGACGAAAGTAGTACGAGTCGGAGTATTTTGCGCTCATAGGCCCAAATAATTGCCGCCATCTTGTTTTTCTGAATATTTCATATGCATAATTAAAAGCATGACCGGCCTCGTGTCGAAGCAGCTTCATACACCACTGTTCGGTTCCCCCTTCGACTTCGAGCATCATCTGCTTCTCGATGTTCTTAAGGCGGGGATGGGCAAGGAAGAAAGGTATGCCTATCATCGGTTCCCTGTCCGGACAGAGCCACTCATCGGCAAGATAGCAAGGCGGATGAAAACGTATACCTCCTGCATCTAATTCTTCATATAGTTGTGTGACACGAAGTTCGAGCTCACAATCCTGTATTCTCAATTTGAGGTCCTTGATACGCATTTGAAGGAGCTCTTCATCGGTTAAATTCTCCCAATCCATTTTTATTCCCTTCATAGTAGATGCCGTCTCAATCTCAAATAAATCCACGAAAAGCCATTATAATAGTTTTCGACCGGATTCCACGGATGTTTTAACCACGAATAAACACAAATTTGCACTAAATTATTTTTTACCACCGAGCACACCGAGGTCACAAAGATATTCGCAAATGCGAATATCTCCTTAAAAAACAAAGCCAATTTTGGGCTAAAATTGGGTTTGAATTGGCTTTGTTTGGCTTTGTTTTTGGGGTGGCTTACAAGCCACAAAACATCATAATAGCCTGTATTATAAGGGGTTACGAACATTTCGTGATTTTTAAAATTGGCTTTGTTTTGCAAAATTTTGTTATTTTTGCGCGCTCTGTGTAGCAAGTTAATTAGCGAATTAGTGAGTTGGTGATTAGTTAATTGGTTGTAATTCATTATATAACCTTAGCAAATAAGAATTTACAATTAATTTTGACTTGGCCTGCTGGCCGATGCTTGCGGGCCTCCGCGTTCCGTGTGTTTGCTAACACACGATGGTATTATACAAATTAAGGCGATATGTTCAAGAAAAAAAACAATTAGTGTATCGGTGTATGAGTGTATCGGTATATGGGATGAAAATCCGAAATCCGAATATCGAAATACGAAACAAATTCAAAATCCTAAATATCAAATGATCAAGTGGAGATGTGAGTTTCTGCCGGAGGCCGCGATGAGCGTCCTACAGTACATAAAAAAGTTGCGAACCGCAGGCAGAAACCACATAAATTTTTGATACGGATTTTGTGCTACTATTATTCTAATATCAACAGGGAATTTGTCTTGTATTTAGCGAGAATTGGGTGGATAATACTTTAACCGCTGAAGGCGGAAGAATCATTTTGAGTAATGAGTTTTGTATATTCTGGAACATATGAAAGAATCAATATTCAACAAGGGAGATATCTTTCTTCTTTTTCACCAGTTACATTACGATTTTCATACTGGTGAACTACCGATAGCAATATTCAGAAACTTGTACTTTGACGAAACTCCATCACAATTGCTCAATCCATTATACCTCGCTTCCCAAAATGACGTTCAAAGTTTGCTTAAATACACCGGGCTGGTAAATATGTTACTTCCTGGACACACCCTTCCAGGGATGGGTATAGTACATTGCTGCCTAAGGTATGATAGTGCAACAGCTCACCAATATGTAGCTTCGAAAGCCAACACTCTATTTTCAACTTTTATAACGGCACTAAGATTGAAAAAGCCTTGTCCCATTATTGTCGGGGGCCGATTCGAATATGGATCAACGAGTGAGCCTTTGAAAAATCCTACATACTCGAGATTATTGACTTCACCGTATAATCCTAGACTTAATTTACGTTACAACAAAGATGATGTACTGTCTGCCTCTTTTATTGCTGAAGATCTTATGCAAGTATCAGAAGCAGGAAATAAAGGCAAAATCAGAAGTGCACTAATTTATTTTTCGCAAATAACACAGGGTTTTTCAATATCTTTGCAACTTTGCTATTTAGGTCTGTGGGCTGCTCTTGAAGGACTTTTTTCACCTACTGGAAGCAACAAAGCACAAACAATCTCAAATAGGATTTCAACATACCTTGCGTCCTTTCATGATCCCAATGAATTATATAAATGGTGTCTTAGAGAATACAGAGAAAGGCGAAGTAAATTTATCCATGGATCGCACATTGCACTTCCAAATCTTCAAAATATTAGAAGAGGTGGTATTGCGTTCCAGAGACTTCATGAAATTACGAGACTATGCTTACTTGGTTTCTTGTCGCTCAATGTTTCAGAACGAAACGAAATATTCCTGTTGACAGGTAAAAAGTTGCAAAAGAAACTTGACAATCTTGGCAAAGGGAAAGGAAGATATCTTGAAAATCAAAAGATGTATTTGGAGGAGTAATTTCATAAGACTGAGAAATTTACATTCATGTGGTTTATAAAAATAAGAATCGGCGTAAAATAAAAACATAGTTGGATTGAAGCGGATACTGCTGAAATATGATAAAGAGAGAAATTTAAAACTAGGCTTAAGATAAAGGTTAAAAATGAGTGTTCAGAATGTTCACAAGCAATTTGAGGAAATGCTAAGAGGTCATTGTGCTGAATACCACAATCATAAGGAAACGATGGCACATGCTGCAGTAGTTATACAGTTAGGTCTTTTTGCTTGGATAATAATGGCTGATGTATGGCCACCAAAATGGGTCAATGATGTAGATATATGTATGTCCAGAAGATTAGTAACTTTTATAGTATATCTTTTAATGTGGTTTGCAATTTCTGGGTACACAGTTTGGCAGCTTTGGAATCGAAGGAAAGCCGCACAATTAGTAGCATCACTGCTAAATAATATTAAGACAAAAATAAAATATGAGCCAAAAAATGAAATCTTGGAAGAATACTTCGATAAGATATTAAGAGAAATTAAGCCTAAATGGTTTACAAAGAGTGATTATTTCATATTCTTTGGTTATTTATTGATATTATTTCTTGTTGGGTTGAAAACCTTCTCTAAAACCTAATGTGATATCTGAAAACATCCTATTACATTCTTATCGGTGGGGACATACATTAATTCTAATTAACACTTCGCTGCAGTTTTCTCTTTACTGACAGTACTTCTTTGGCGGTCTCAGTGAACTCTGTGGTGAAATTTATCGTATTTGCGTAAAGAGAAAATAGTTTATAAATATATATTGATTTAAGGAAAAAAGATGTCTGGTCGTAAGGCTTTAACGGCTATAAATGGTAAAGTGCAGCAAAAGAAGCTTCGCAATGTCCTCGAGAAGCTATACAAAAAGTACAACCGTCGGGAATTCATACCGCCAGACCCGCTGCAGTTCGTCTATAGATATAAGTCCAGAGCTGACAGGGAAATAGTAGCCTTGCTCAGCGCATCGCTTGCTTACGGCAGGGTACAGCAAATCGAAAAGGACCTCAACATCCTTTTCTCAATAATCGGTAAAAGTCCTTACGAATACACAGTTAATTTTAGTAAGGCAAAACGCAGGAATTTCAAAAAATTCAAGCATCGTTTTAATACCGGCGATGATATTTGTGATTTGTTATTGGTCTTGAAAATAGTTTTGAAAAAATCCGCCAATTTAGAGAAATTTTTTGCCGAAGGCTGCAGCCTGAACGATGAAAATATCATACCCGCTCTGACAAGTTTTTGTGAGCGGCTTTACAAAATCTATCGCAAGCGGTTCGGCTGTCCCGCCAGCAGCGGCTTTCGCTATCTATTGTCGAATCCCGCTAACGGAAGTGTCTGTAAACGGCTGAATATGTTCTTACGCTGGATGGTGAGAAGTGACGATGTTGATTTGGGACTCTGGAAATCACTCGATAAATCAAAATTGCTTGTGCCTGTCGATACTCATATGGCACGGCTGTGCAAAATTTTA
Source organism: uncultured Pirellulales bacterium (assembly GCA_964493425.1). GTDB lineage: Bacteria > Planctomycetota > Phycisphaerae > Sedimentisphaerales > Anaerobacaceae > CAYLMG01. Next base: position 46,895 of record CAZBMW010000009.1, on the reverse strand, counting down.
GGCCTGTACAAAAGAAAGACCATATCGTTAAAAGCTGCTGTTGAAATAACTGAGAGCTTCAAAAAAATTGTTCCCGCCGACCCCGTTAGATACGATTTCGCGTTATCCCGTATCGGCATCATCGAAAACTGCACCGGCAGGCTTCGTGCCGAATGCAAAGATTGCGAGCTGCTGATATTCTGCAGGAAATGAGCGATATTTGTCAAAGGCAGGCTCGGCTAAGCTATGAGGGCTGAAAAATCATTACGATTGTGATGAATTTATCGATTATGCCGGTTTGTTAACAGATGTGTGGGATTTGTTTAACAGCCAAGGCGATAAATTTTTTTCTCGTAGGTTCAGCAAATACAAGGACTAACGAAAGGTGAAAAAAACTTTGAAAAAAATTGTTTTTTACCCTTGCAGTTATTAAGAAAACGACTATAAATGCATTTTCTTTGGATTACTATATATTGATTTTTTTGTTGTCATTTTACTATATATTGTGTTATACTTTATGCATGGAGGCGTAAAAATGTCGCAGAAATTCAACCCTGAAAATCCGTTCAAGAAGTCGAAAAACCCTCCAGAAAAGCCGCTTAGTCGCTCCGGGGGTTTGAGGATAGAGGCCTTTTTCTCAGCCGACGGCGTTCATCCTTTTGACCAGATTGAATGGGAGAAACGCACCGCAAAAATAAGCAGCGACACCGGTGAAGCGATTTTTGAGCAGGAAAATATCGAGGTTCCAGTCTTTTTCAGCCAGCTCGCTACGAAGGTCGTTGCAAGTAAATACTTCTTCGGTGACGTGGAAACCGGCGAGCGTGAAAATTCCGTCAAGCAGCTTCTGCACCGCGTCTGCAGAATGATTGCGGACCGCGGGCAGAAAGATGGATACTTCGATACCAAGGCCGATGCTGAAACATTTTATAGTGAACTTCTCTGGCTCTGCGCCAATCAATATGGAGCATTCAATTCACCTGTCTGGTTCAACGCAGGCCTTTACGATGTCTATGAGGTAAAGGGAAGCGAACATAATTTTCACTGGGACAGCCGGCAGCAGAAACCAGTTACCTGCACCAGCAGTTATGAATATCCCCAGGCATCGGCCTGTTTCATCCAGTCGGTTAAGGATTCGATGCTGGACATTATGCGCTTAGCCTCAAGCGAGGCGATGCTGTTCAAACACGGCTCAGGCACAGGAACAGACCTTTCGACCCTGCGAAGCAGCCGCGAGAAGCTTTCAGGCGGCGGGAAACCGTCGGGGCCTTTGAGCTTTATGAGGGTTTACGACCAGGTCGCCGCCGTCATTAAATCAGGCGGAAAAACACGGCGTGCCGCCAAGATGCAGTCTTTAAAAATCGACCATCCCGATATCAAGGAATTCATCACCTGCAAAACGGAAGAGGAAAAAAAGGCCTGGACACTTATCGATTCCGGCTATAATCCCGAAGAGGCCTATAACAGTGTGATGTTTCAAAATTCGAATCTTTCAATTCGCGTTACCGACGCCTTTATGCAGGCTGTAGAAAAAGACGACAAATGGACTACGCGTGCTGTTACAACCGGCGAAAAAATCAACCAATACTCTGCGTGTGAGCTTATGGACCTCATCGCCGAAGGAACCAGAATCTGCGGCGACCCGGGTCTGCAGTATCACGACACTATCAACCGCTGGCACACCTGCCCGAACTCGGGGGTGATTAATGCGTCAAATCCCTGCAGCGAGTATATGTTCGTCGATAACTCAGCTTGCAATCTCGCCTCGCTCAACCTGATGAAGTTCAGAAAAGAGGATGGCACCTTCGATGTCGAAAGCCTGAAAAAAGCCGTCCACATCTTTATCATCGCCCAGGAAATCCTCGTTGACAATGGAAGCTATCCTGAACAGGAAATCACTTTAAACAGTCATCTGTTCCGCCCGCTCGGCCTGGGCTTTGCAAACCTCGGCTCACTGATTATGAGCGAAGCCCTGCCCTACGATTCCGACCGGGCAAGGACGCTCGCATCCGCAATCAGTGCCATAATGACCGCTGCCGCCTATGTTGCGAGTGCCGAGCTTGCCTCAATAAAGGGCCCATTTGAAGGGTTCGAAAAAAATAAAGAGCCTATGCTCAAGGTTATAAATATGCATCGCCAGCATGCCTACGGCATACCCGAGTCTCATTGCCCCGACTATTTACGCAATGCTGCAAAAGACCTATGGGACCAGGCCTTTGACCTCGGCTCGAAAGCTGGTTTTCGAAATGCGCAGGCGACCGTAATTGCGCCAACAGGGACTATTGGCTTTATGATGGACTGCGACACTACCGGCGTCGAGCCTGACATCGCGCTGGTAAAATATAAACTGCTTGCAGGCGGCGGTATGCTCAAGCTCGTAAACAAAACCGTACCTATGGCGCTTGAAAAACTCGGCTACAGCGCCGACGACATCAAATCAATCTGCGATTACATCAACGAAAACGAGACAATTGAGAATGCTCCGAAGCTGAATCCCGAGCATTTACCGATTTTTGACTGTGCGTTCAAACCTCGAAGCGGAAAAAGATACATCCATTATATGGCACATCTGAAAATGATGGCTGCCGTTCAGCCGTTTATATCGGGTGCAATCAGCAAAACCATAAATATGCCGCATGAGAGCACTGCTGAAGAAATCGGAAAGGCCTATATGGAGGGCTGGAAGCTCGGCCTGAAAGCTGTCGCAATCTATCGCGACGGCTCTAAAAGGCTTCAGCCGGTCTCTACCAAAAAGCACAGGTCTCAAAAAGCCAAAGTTGCAGACGAAACCCCGCCGCGTCCCTACAGGCGACGGCTGCCCGATACCCGCAGAAGCATAACGCACAAGTTTTCGGTAGCCGGTCACGAGGGCTACCTAACTGTCGGCCTGTACGAGGACGGCCAGCCGGGCGAAGTCTTTATCACTATGGCCAAGGAAGGCTCAACCGTCGGCGGCCTTATGGATGTCGTCGGTACCGTTACTTCGATGTCTCTGCAGTATGGTGTGCCGCTGATTACTCTCGTCGACAAGTTCCGTCACGCGCGTTTCGAGCCTTCAGGGATGACCTCGAATAAGGATATTCCGTTTGCGAAAAGTATCATCGATTACATCTTCTGCTGGCTCGGCTGTCAGTTCATTCCCGGCTATGCAGAGAAAAACATACCCAACAGGGCCTCGGCGCCGCCGCCCGAGGGTAAAAATGTCACCACTGCAAAGCAGCTTGTCGAAAAGACCAAGGACCTTGCACAGAAAATAGCCGAAGCCAAATCTGCTGCCAAACCTACCGAGAAGCAAAAAGAATTGCCTGAACAAATCAAGCCCGCTGCCGGCACTTTGAAGGACCGTTTTGCCGGTCTTGCAAGCAGAATTACAAGTCTTGTAACCTCGACTGTCACCGAATCTACCGGCGCTGCTCCGGACAGCAAGGTTATGGCTGAATTCAATTCTCAGTTTGAGCATTTTCAGGATGATGCTCCTGCCTGTGACCTCTGCGGCTCAATTACCGTTCGCAACGGCTCCTGCTACAAGTGTTACAATTGTGGTAACTCGATGGGCTGCTCCTGATTCGTTTTTAAACCACGAGCCGTGCGTGACGAGTTGAGAACCGCGGGATATGAATTGCTATCCTACCTGCCGTCTCTGAAAAGAGGCAATCGCGAGCAGTAATATTGCACCTGCGTAACAAAAGCTGTAAACCGCACTTACTGCAATATAGTTGAAAGTGATTTCGCTTTGTTCGTGTATAGCGTCGCTAATCCAGAAAATCTGCAGGTTGGGGACTAAAAAGTAGCATATCTTTGCCCACAGATGTTCCTGAGCGAGCTCAGCGAATATCGAGTCGGTGACCAGGCCGAGCAGGAATATGCTGACGCAGAATGAAAGAGTAATTGAAATGTTAAAACGGGTTGAAAAGGCCACTGCCAAAGCGGCAATGATAACGGCGGCTAATACGAGCAGTAAGGAAGCAAAGAGGTCGAGGGCGTTTATGCCGTTGCCGGATGGATTAAACTGCCAATTATTGTCAATAAAGGCAAGGAATATAATGCTTAAAGTTGTGAATATTGCGAGCAGAACCACCACTGTCGATGAGAATTTCCAGTCATAAACGTAATTGAAGAAAGCACTTAATATGAAGACAGAGAAAGCTGAAATTCCTGCTGCAGTTATTACGGTCCAGTCGTGAGGGTCGTTTACGGTTTCGAGAACACCATGTCTGACAGCCATCAAAAGGGCGATTGTGCAGATGTAATGGGCAAGGATTACAGCAGCAGCGACACCAACGAATTTTGCAAATATGAATATCGGACGTTGTATGGGCTTACTGAGGACTGTGAGGATGGTTTTATTCTCGATTTCTTCGGCGACGCTGCCGGAAGCGGACAAAATTGCAATGAACAAACTGGCCAGAAAAAGCGTAGATAAACCAATTTCACGTAACAATTTATCGTCGTCTTCAAGCGAATACATTGTTATTGACGGGCTGAGGGTGATTAAGAACAGAACAGCGATGATGATTACGGCATAAATCGGGTGTCTTACTGTTTCAGTGAAAGTGTTTTTCGCTATTGTGAATAATTTAATCATAGGAATATAAGTCTATATATTACATTATATTACATTGGCTAACGCAAATGAATTCTTGACTTAGAGCCTTGAGTCTTTATATTACAATCTTTCAATTTTGTAAAGCTATTACGAAATAATAGGGTATTTTGTTTATATTTGTTCAGACTTCAGAGAATAAAAGATGGCGGTAAGTTCAAAACGTGCTGAGTATGTAAGTTTAGTTTCACTGTTTTTGAGTGTTTTGTTCTTTTTGGTAGTATTCTTATTGGGCTTTTGGAGCTCAATTTTTGCCGTTTATGCAATGAGCTGGCTGATAGGCGCAGCCGTCCTTATATGGCTGGTACTTGTCATTCATTTTCACCAGAGGGCGCTGGCAGAGCAGGAAAAGCTCGATATGAGCCGGCTTGCAAAACAGCGGGACTCTGAGACGATTTTTCAGACTAAAGGCGAGCGGGCCGATATGTTTGCCGTTGCTCAGAAGCGCCTTGTTTTACTTGAGAAGTGGTTCCTTCCCTTATTTTCAGCAATAATAGCAGCATATCAGGCGGGTATTGGTTTATACCTTTTGCATATTTTGTCTAGCAGGATTGACCTGCCGGCCAAACAGCCTTTGATTTGCGCGGTGTCAATGATAGCTGTATCCTTTATCAGCTTTTTGTTCTCACGTTATGCGACGGGGATGTCAGGCGAGCAGCAGTGGAGGCCGTTGAAAGCGGGCGGCAGCATCTTTATCGGTGTGTCCATATTGAGTTTTTCACTTGCTGTCGGCCTTGCAATGGCGTATTTCAATTACTGGATAGTAGTAAATGTCATTAACTGGCTGGTCCCGATACTCCTGATAGTTCTTGGATTTGAAACAGCTCTGAATGTGGTGCTTGATATTTATCGGCCGAGACTTAAGGGACAGTACAGCAGGGCAGCATTTGAGAGCAGACTGCTTGGTATTATTAATGAGCCGGGGGGTATTTTACATACAGCAGCAACCGCTATAGATTATCAGTTCGGCTTTAAGGTTTCTCAGACGTGGTTTTATAAGCTGCTGGAAAGGGCTATAGTGCCGCTAATTTTGTTTGCTGCTGCAGCATTATATCTTTTGAGCTGCATAGTGGTGATAGGGCCTGATGAGCAGGCGATAATAGAGCGTTTCGGCAATCCGGTAAAGGCCGGTGGTGTAGTTAAGATATATCAGCCGGGTCTTAGCTTTAAATGGCCCTGGCCGATTGACAAGGTTTATGAATATCCGACGAAAAGGATTATGGAGCTTACGATAGGATATAAGCACAAGATAGACCCTAAAACGGGTATGCCGGAACGCAGGCCGAAACTCTGGGGTGTTCAGCATTATGAAGAGGAATACAAGCTGCTTGTAGCAAGCCGTCGAAGTACGGAGAAAGTCTCTGCCGATGATGTGCCTGTCAGTCTTGTTATTGCCGCTGTCCCGGTTCAGTATCATGTCAAAGATTTGCATTCATTTCTTTATAATTATGGCGTCTATGAAAAAGATGATGGCTCGGTAGGCTATGAATCAGAAAAAATGCTGGAAGCGATTTGTTATGAGAAACTCACCCGCTTTGCGGCAGGTGCAACTATAGAGGTTGATACTGAAGCAGACCTGGCTCATAGTCTGCTGGGTGCCGGCCGCTTTGAAGCCAAAAAGATATTAACCGAACAGATGCAAAAAGCTGCAGATGAAGCGGGCCTGGGAGTGGAGATAGTCTTTGTAGGTCTTCAGGGCATACATCCTCCACCTGAAGTCGCAGTGGATTATCAGCAGGTTGTAGGGTCGATTCAGAAGAAACAGGCCCTCATCCTTAAAGCACATGCCCAGAGCAATAAGACTTTGAGCACTCTTGCAGGGTCATTGGAAAACTCCGGAAAGCTTTATGAGCTTGCTGCCGAGTATCAAAGGGCAAGGGACGGACGAGATTCAGCCAGGGCTGATGAAATCGCAGAACAGCTTGATGAATCTTTTGCGGCGGCAAGCGGTGATATATTCAAGACGCTTCGTGAAGCTCACAGTTATGCCTATGAGAAGGCTATTATAGCCAGAGGCAACGGCGAAAGATTTGCCGGCCAGATAAAAGCCTATAATGCCGCGCCGGAGATTTACATTCACGAGCAGAGATTGCAGGCTTATGAAGATGCGCTTAAGGATATACGAAAGTATGTGATTATTGCGGATAGAGACTATTATTATACGGAAATTGTTGACCTGACAGAAAAACTTATGATGGGTTTGCCTGATGTCACGGGAATGGAAGGGAGCTCAAGAAAATGAAAAGTGCAGCCATTACGATTTTTGTACTATTAGTTGTTGCGGTTTTGGGATTGTCTCTTTTTTCCTTTCAGGTCAGAGAGACCGAGTCGGCTCTTATCTTGACGTTTGATAATCCAAGTGAAGAGCCGATTACAGAGCCCGGCTGGTATTTCAAGTGGCCGCCGCCGATACAAACCGTTGAGAAATACGATACAAGGCTGAAAGTTTTCGAAGCTGACCTTGCAGAGACGACCACAAAGGGAGCCGTACCTATTATTGTAAAGACTTATGTTGTCTGGAAGATTGCTGAGCCGCTGGATTTTCGCAATTCAGTCAGGACGGTAGAGGAGGCGGAAAACAAGCTGCACAGCCAGCTTAACGATACGCAGAATAGCGTCATCGGCCAGTACAGTTTCTCGCAGTTTGTAAACAGCGATGTATCGCAGATTAAAATCTTGGATATCCAGTCGGCGATGCTCCGGATTCTGAAAGAGACGGCAAGAAAGGATTACGGGATAGAAGTAGTGGACCTCGGGATAAAGCAGCTTAAAATCGCAGCTGATACTACAAAGGATGTATTCGAAAGGATGCGGGCAGAGAGAAAACAAATGACAGAAAAAACCGTGGCCGAGGGCGAGGCGCAAAAGGTCAAAATTGAAACCGAGGCTGACTCGATGAGAACGGAACTTCTATCGGCGGCTGATGCGAGAGCAAAAGCCATTATGGGTAAGGGAGATGCAGAGGCCGCTCAGTATTATAAGATGCTCGACGATGACCCCGAGCTTGCAATGTTTTTAAGGTCAATAGAGGCCTTCAAGAAGATTCTCGCTGAAAGGGCGACCTTTGTAATCAGTGCAGACGAGGAGCCCTTTAAGCTCTTAAAGAAGATGCCGCATTTAGTTCCACAAGAATAATCTGTCTATCTATAGGAAGATATGGAAAACGAAGAGATAAAAAATAACCAGCAGCCGCAATCAGAAACGGTCAGCGAACAGAAAGATCTAACAGACTCTGACGCCGGGACACGTTCTTTGTCTGATGCGTTGAAGATAAGCTTTATTGTTTTGAAGCTAATTATGATTGCTCTTGTTATTTTCTTTGTTGCATCGGCTTTTGAGACGGTCGGCTCGGACGAGGAAGCGATTGTATTAAGATTTGGCAAGATGCGGGGCGAAGTTCTAAAGTCGCGTTCGGTGCCTTACTGGATATTTCCCTATCCGATAGAGGAAATGATAAAAATTCCGGTGAAAAAGAAGATAGATCTGGACGTGGATTCGTTCTGGTATTTTCAGACGGAGGCCGAGAAACTTTCCGATACCAAAAAGCAGGTAAGAGGCGATGCACCGCTGCAGCCGACGATAGACGGTTATTGTCTGGTTAGGGGAGAAGAGAAAGAAAAAGTGGCGGGCTCTCTCAGCGAGAGCGACTATAACATAGTCCATTGCAAATGGAGATTGATTTATCAGATAGATAATCCGAAAGAGTTTTTCAAGAATGTTTATGTTCAGAGGGCCAAACCGGGCGAGGTTTATTTCGATGTGATAAAGAGAAGCATCAATCCTTTAATACAGGATATTATCGAAAGCTCCGTAGTAACGGCAATGGTTCATTACACAATTGATGAGGCGATGTTTAAGAAGGTAGGGACGGTAAGTGAGCACGTTCGAAGACTGGTTCAGACCAGGCTGGATAATATTGAAAGCGGCATAACAGTTGTCTCGATACAGTTGTTTGATATTACCTGGCCTTTGCAGGTGGACCGGGCATTTCAGGAATCTATTACAGCCTTTCAGATAAAACAGACAAGGGTTAATGAGGCCAAGACGTACTCGCAGAAGATTCTCAATGAAGCGGGAGGACCAGTCACTGTCTCGCTTTTAGGTGCGTTGAAGGATACGAATGCAAGTGAGCAGAGACTGGAGTTTTTATGGTCTCAGCTTGCTGGCGAGGCACAGAAGAAAATAATCGAGGCAAGAACGTATCGAACCAGCGTTGTGAAGAATGCGAAAGCAAACGCAGAGTACCTCAGAGAGATACTGGCTGAATACAGAAAGAGGCCTCAATTGGTTATTCAGGAGTTATACAAAACTGCGATGGAGCAAATTCTCGGCAGCGCCGAGGAGAAGATAATTATTCAGCCTGTCGAAAGCCCAAAAGGCAAGGAGTTGAGGATTCTTTACAACCGGGACCCTCTAATAAGGACAAAGAAGTCAAAAGAGTAAGAGAAATCAGGGCAATAAAATGGTGCATCAACATTTGCGTTTGAAGGAAGAAATCGAAATAGAACATACGCACGGCAGCCAGGTGCGGGTCAGTCTCGCACTGCTCGGGACACTGGCCGGCGGCATGCTTCTTATAAGCAGCAGTATTTCGAGGCTGTTTTACAGGAGTGAAGATTTTTTCAACACGACAATGCTGGCAATGGCCGCTGCCATACTGCTGGGAGCACCTATTATATGGCACGCTGTAAAAAGCATTGTGAGAAAAGAAGCTCATATGGATGAGCTTGTGGCACTGGCGATACTGGCGGCCTTTGTTACAACAGGTCGAAGCGAAGAGCCTGCGTATAAGGGATATATGACAGCCGGACTCATAGCGTTTTTTATGTTATTAAGCGAGCTAATCGAGAGCCGAACCGCACTCGGAGCCAGAGCTTCTATTGAGTCTCTAATCAAACTTACACCTAAAAAAGCGCAGATAGTCCGCGAGGATGGAAGTGAAAAAGAGGTAAGGGTAAACAGTTTGCACCCTGACGACGTTATTCGTGTGCGACCCGGTGATAATATACCTGCGGATGGTGAAATTATCAAAGGCCTGAGCTCGGTTAATGAGGCGACTATTACCGGAGAGTCGCTGCCGGTAGATAAGGTACCGGGAATGCAGGTTTTTGCGGGCACTAATAATCTTACGGGAGTTCTGGATATAAAGGTTACAAAGGCCGGCCGCGATACGACTCTCGGAAAGGTGCAGTCTTTGATAATGCAGGCCGAAAAGACAAAGATACCCATTATGAGGATTATCGACCGTTATGTTAAATGGTATACGCCTACGATACTGATGATTGCCTTTATAGTCTGGTTTTTTACCGACGATTACAGCAGAGCAATTTCTATTCTGGTCATTTCCTGTCCCTGCGCCTTGATACTAGCCACACCGACGGCAATGGTGGCGGCGATTTCGGCATCTGCAAGGCTCGGTGTGCTTGTCAAGAATGTTGCTGACCTTGAGATTGCGGGCAGGATGACAGCGATGATTTTCGACAAGACGGGGACACTGACGACGGGCAGGCTTTATGTAACCAAGCTTACCCCTGCAGAAAATGTCGAGGCTTCCGAGCTTTTGAGTGCAGCGGCAGCGGCGGAGAGAATGAGTAAGCACCCGGCTGCGAGGGCGCTGCAAGAGGTGGCAAAAGAGGCAAAGCTTACCCTTTCTGAAGCGCATAATTTCGAAGAGACACCCGGTAAAGGCGTAACAGCAACGGTGGATAATGAGCGGATTCTGGTTGGAAGAGATTCCTTTCTTCGTGAGCATGAAATAGATGTGGCAAATGTGCCTAATCCTGCTCTTCATGAAGAACAGGGTTTCAGCACACTTTACGTAGCCAAAGGTTCACGTTGCATCGGCTGGATAGGTCTGCAGGATAAGACAAGGCCTCAGGCACATCACGCGGTTAAAGAGCTGTTTGATATCGGTATAAAGAGGGTGACTATGTTGACCGGTGACAGGGATGTGGTTGCAAACCGCGTTGCCGGAGAGCTTGGATGCACGGATTATAAGGCTAATTGTCTTCCTCAGGATAAGCTTAAGATTGTTGAGCAGGTCAAAAAGGATGGTCATACAGTAGTCGTTATCGGAGACGGTATTAATGATGCTCCCGCTCTTGCTGCGGGTGACCTTGGTATTGCGATGGGAGCTGCAGGCAGTGATGTGGCGATAAACTCCGCATCGATTGCGTTAATGAGCGGCGATTTGAACAGGCTTGGATTTCTAGTCAGGCTTTCGAGAAAGACAAGGGCGGTCATAAATCAGAATCTTGGATTCGGAATATTATTTATCTTACTTGGAATGGTAGCTGCGGCGGCGAACTGGCTGCCGGTGGTTTACGCGGCTGTATTGCATTTTGTCGGCTCACTGATAGTTGTTTTCAACAGTGCCAGACTGGTCCGCTATGGTGAAGAGCTTGACCGCGCAATATAAGCTTTTAACGCAATTTGTATGCCGGCAGGGCAGCGCTATTTTAAAAGTTGTGAACAGAAGATAAGCTGCTGTTAGGATAAGATTTCTGCACGCATAGAGAATTTGTTCCGGAAGACTCGTTATGGAAGAATATGTGATAGAGACATTTTCGCTGACCAAGATTTTCTCTGATTGGTGGGGGAGGCACAAGGTTTGTGCAGTTGAAGATTTGAATTTGAAGATACGAAAGAATGAGGTTTTTGGACTTCTTGGTCCGAACGGCTCGGGCAAGACAACAACCATAAAATTGCTTCTCGGACTGCTTTACCCTACGAAGGGCAGGGCAATAGTTCTTGGAGGTGACAGCAGCGACCCGAAGATAAATGCGAGAATCGGTTTTATGCCGGAAGAGTCGTACCTTTATCGATATCTTAGTGCACGGGAGACGCTGGATTTTTACGGCAGGTTATTTTCGCTTCCGGCTCGGGTGAGAAAGATGAGGATCGAGGCGCTGCTCGATATGGTAGGTTTAAGAGCGGCTTCCAACAGGCCTGTGGGGACATTTTCGAAAGGAATGGCCCGGAGAATCGGCCTGGCACAGGCATTGATAAACGACCCGGATTTGCTCATCCTCGATGAGCCGACAACCGGTCTCGACCCTATAGGCACCAGACAGATTAAAGATTTGATTTTGACACTCGCAAAAAGAGGCAAAACAATTTTGCTTTGCAGTCATCTGCTTGCTGATGTTGAAGATTTGTGTGACAGGATTGCGATTCTTTATGGCGGCAGGATTCAGACCGAGGGAAAGGTTAAAGAGCTGCTGCAGCAGAGCCACAAAACACAAATAACTGCCGATACCATAAGTACAGATACCCTTGATAAGATTAAAAGTCTGATTGAGGCTGAGCAGAAAGACTTTTCAATTGAAACTCCACTGGAGAAGCTTGAAACATTTTTTGTTAAAACAGTAATCGATGCTCAGGAGCATGCGCTTGCGACGAGCGGTGCGTTCAGCACTACACGGATAGGAGATTTCCTGACGGCGGCAGGACTTGGAGAGAGCAAAAAGGCTTCAATTCTTGACAAACTTGTTTCTGAAGAGATTTCGGAAGCGCCCGTTTCTGATAGTCAGGACACCAAGGATGTTAAAGCGGCTGATGAGCCCGGGCAGGAAGTGGATAAGCAATTGTTGAGTGAGCTGACTAAGGAGGTTGGACCTGTTGAGACCAAACCCGTCAGCGAGGCTGACTCTTCCGAACAGGAGACTGAACAGCAGGAGCAAATCGAGAAAAACATACTCGATGAGCTTACCGGCGGCTCGGATATCGAGAGAAAAGAGCAGCAGGGAGAATCGACGAATGCGTAGGATTTGGGCAATTGCCGTAAATACCGTAAAGCAGGCCCTGCGAATGAAGATTGCTGTTGCATTTATTGTTTTGCTTTTGGTTTTGCTCCCGATTATGGGGTTGGTTACGAGCGGTGACGGCACGCCGAAAGGAAGAGCGCAAACCTTTGTAAGCTATGGTATGTCGCTTACAAGCTTTTTACTTTGTCTTCTTACTATTATTGTGGCGATATATTCTGTAACAAGTGATATAGAGCACTGTCAAATTTATACAGTTGTCACCAAGCCTGTTTATCGCTTTCAAGTGCTTGTAGGCAAATTTCTTGGCGTGTTTTTGCTTGGCTTCGTTTTGCTTGTTGTGTTTTCGTCAATGATATATTTCATTACCGTTTATACACCGAAGTTTATTGATGCGACCAGCGAGCAGCTCAATGAGCTTAATAACGAATTTTACACAGCCCGTGCTTCGCTAAAACCTGCGCCGGTTGATGTCAGCAGAGAAGTGGCGCAAAGCTTTCAGGAGCTTGTTCGGAAACGTAAAATCAGTGCTGAAGTACTGGAAGATGAATCGGCTCGTCAGCAGATTTTAGAAGAGTTGACTAAAAGCAAAGAGCTTGCGAGTCGTTCTGTCGGACCGGGTCGGCAGTTGATATGGGAATTCAATAATGTCAATGCTAAATCCCAAGACCCTGAGGGCAAGATTTTTGTTCGATACAAATATGAGGTCTCTGTGGCGCCGCTGAACAGGCGTATAGCAGGTAGATGGACTGTTGGTGACTACAGGCAGGAAAAGTATGGTTTGCCGGTTGAAACGCCGCTGTGGCATGAGTCGCGGTGGGATGTGATTCGAATATTCCAGGAGCTGGAAGTGCCGGTTGATGTCGTTGCTGAAGATGGATATGTGGCTGTTGGTTTTGTGAACTTGCCTCAGTATAATAATACAACTGTAATCTTTCCTGAGAAGGATGGTATAGAGGTCCTTTACAAGTCGGACAGTTTCACAGCAAACTATATAAGAGCGACTATATTGGTTCTGCTGAGATTGATATTCCTGGCATCTCTTGGAGTCTTCACCGCTACTTTTTTATCATTACCGACGGCAGTTTTGTTTTGCCTTGTTGTTTTTGCTACAGGTACGATAAGCGGTTTTATTTTTGAATCCTTCAGCTCTCTCGGCGGAGGTACACAGCTTATATATACTTTCACAGTCAAGCCGCTGGTCAGGCTGCTTCCGCAGTTTGATAAGGTGAATCCTACGCGGTTTCTTGTGCCGGCGAGGCTGCTGAGCTGGAATCTGCTGGGAAAAGTAGCAGCTGTTATGGTTTCGATTAAGGCGGTGTTACTGTTTTTGCTGGGCATATTGATTTTTAACCGCAAGGAAATTGCGAAAATTATAGTTTAGTCGGGATGTGAATCTTGGTTTATGCGTTTCCGTGACACAATTATCTGCGTGACAGCGGTTTTGTTGGCGGCTGGATTATTTATAGTCGCAGGCTCTCAGCTTGAGAGCCTGAATGTTAAGCGCCGCGAGCTGGGGCTTGTAATTGACAAGCCTGAAAATATACCTCCCTCACTGGCGTTTGCAACAATAGCAACAGGGGCGTTCAGAGGTTTGGTAGTCGATTGTCTTTGGCTAAGGGCTGAACGATTAAAAGAGCAAGGGCAGTTTTTTGATGCGAAGCAGCTTGCCGATTGGATAACCATTTTGCAGCCGCGTTTTACACAAGTCTGGGATTTTCAGGCGTGGAATATGGCCTATAATATTTCGGTCTCGATTCCCCCAACCGAGCCGGAAGAGCGATGGAGATGGGTCAAAAATGGATTTGAGCTGCTGCGTGATAAAGGTATAGTGGTCAATCCGAAAAGTATTTTGTTATACAGGCGGCTTGCTTTAATATTCCAGCACAAAATCGGTGGTGTGACAGATGACGTACACAAGTACTATAAGCTGCAGCTTGCGATGGAAATTCAGCCGCTTCTAAAATCGGAAGATAACGGACTCGGAGCCGCCGATAACAGGTACTATGAGGAGCTTGCAAAAGCACCGAAGGAGTTCAGCGAGATTAGAGAAGACCCGAATTATCTGCCGTTGATTAATGAGCTGCGAAAAGCCGATGAAGTATTTGCCGACAGCGATAAGTTTGTTGGCAATTATCTTTCATTGAGACAGAATCCGAGCGGATTCAAACCGCAGGCTTTTGAAGTGATTGACAGATTCAGGGGCAAAAATGCCTTGGAGAAGTTCGATATCTTTGCCAAAGCATATCAATTGCGCAATGTTTGGAAGCTTGAGCCTGATTTGATGGTCGAATTGAACAAGAATTACGGTCCTGTTGACTGGGACGACCCAAACAATCATTTACCTTTGGAATGGCGTCATCCTGATGCGCATGCGATGTACTGGGCGTATAAGGGGTTGAAGATTGGCAGCAAAGAGCAGTTTTCTGCACCTGAAGCAAATGCGGACCGGATGATAAATCATAGTCTGCAAAGTCTTTTTCGAACGGGTAAGATATATATCTATAGCCAGATGATAAAGCCACAATCAGATTCTATTTCTGATGCCAATTCTCAGGCACCTGTGAAAGTGCAAGAGATATATCTCAGGCCTGATTTGAGGATGTTCAAATCCTATAATAAGGCGGCAATGGCGAGGATTGAAAAGTATGAGGAGCTTAAGGAAGGCACAGCTGAGTCAATGAGGATTGGACACAGAAATATGCTTAAAAACGCCGTTTTGTCTTTCTATCAGGCTGGTCTAACCGAACAGGCGCAGGAAATTTATAATCAGTTGAAAGAATTGTATCCTCTTGAGGACTTCAATGTTGACCTGCCGGTGTTCGTAAGACAGCGTTTCCGAAAGGAGCTGATGGAGCTGCGGAATATATCTAATGCTACTGAAATAGTCCAGATGATTCTGCAGGAGGCTTACTTCAGATATGCTATGCGTGATGATGACCAGGCAGCTATCAGTGAAAACCTTGCCAAAGAGGCTTATGATTTGTATCAGTCAGGGTATGATAATGAGGACGCACAAGAGAAAGAAAGGATATCTTTGCCTGATTTTGCGAGGCTGCAGTATCTGGCACTTGTTGATTTTTTGATTGATGAGCAGTATCCGATTGTGATGAGGAATAGTTTGTTCAGCCGGATTCAGATAGAAAAACCAGAGCTTTTCGAAAAGATTATAAGAGAACGTGACAGGCTGCTTCAGGAAAGACAGCAATCAGAACAATAAAATCAGCCGATTTTAATTTATTATTATGCAAACCCAATTTTATGAGCAGTTGACAGCTTCACAAAGGCAGGCAGTTTTTCATACCGAAGGCCCGCTGCTTGTGCTTGCAGGACCGGGCAGCGGAAAGACAAGAGTCATCACGTACCGGATAGCAGCACTTATTGATTCAGGTGTGCAGGCCCACAATATCTGTGCAGTAACCTTCACGAACAAGGCCGCAGAAGAGATGCGGACGAGATGTAACGGGCTTCTTGGTTTTTTGAATAGGGCTAATATAAGCACATTTCATTCGTTATGTGTTCGAATATTGCGGCGGTATTCATCAAAGGCAAATATAAATCAGAATTTTAGTATCTATGATGCAACAGACCAGGCTAAATGTATGAGACAGGCTGTTAAGGATTGTAATCTTAATGCCGCCGATTTTTCTCCCGCCCGCATGCTTGATGCTGTCTCGGCATTAAAGAACAGACTTGTCGATGTTGACTCGCTTAAAAGTGAAGCGAACGATTTTTTTTCAGCTATTCTGACAAAGATTTATACGCGATATCAGCAGATTCTTTCAGAAGCAAATGCTCTTGATTTTGACGACTTGCTGCTTAGGACGGCTTTTTTACTAAAAGATTGTGCTGATGTTCGCGAGGAGCTTTCCAATCGTTTCAAGTTTGTGCTTATAGATGAATATCAGGATACTAATCACGCCCAGTACCGTATAGCGAAACTTTTAGTTTCAAAACATAATAATATCTGCGCAACCGGTGACCCCGACCAGTCTATATACCGCTGGCGGGGTGCGGATATTCGAAATATTCTTGCCTTCGAGCAGGACTGGCCGCAAGCAAAAGTTATAAAGCTTGAGGAGAATTTCCGCTCAACTCCGAACATTCTCAGAGCTGCGGATTCACTTATTTCCTTCAATAGGTCTCGAAAAGACAAAGTGCTTATCCCGACAAGGCCCGAAGGAAGCGATATTGTTATCAATTGCTGCGAAGACCAGACCAGTGAGTCTGAAACCGTTGCCGCTCTGATAAGGGAGCTGACCGAAAGAGGTGTTTCTCTGCGCGGAATTGCCGTGTTCTATCGCATAAATGCAATGAGCAGGGCACTTGAAGAGGCTCTTATAAAAAATAAGATTCCATATCAAATTGTTCGAGGAGTTGAATTCTACAATAGAAAGGAGATACGCGACCTGCTGGCCTTTTTAAAAGTGCTGGTTAATCCTGAAGATGAAATTGCTCTGCTGCGAATAATTAATACGCCGGCTCGTGGAATAGGCAAAACAACGATTGACAGGGTAAAAGCCCATGCCGCGGCAGGCAGACTTTCTTTTTATGAAGCCTTAAAACGGGCAGACAAGATTAACTCATTATCAAAGGGTTCAAAGGCGAAGGTCGCTGTCTTTGTTAACACGATAGAAGAGATTAAAAAGAAACTGAATAAGCCCGTTGCTTTCATTGCTCAGTTGGTGTTTGATAAGACAGGCCTGGCCGCCTCGCTAAAAGATTCTGGGGATACAGACGCGATCGAGAATATTAACGAGCTCATAAATGCGGCGGCAGCTTACGACGAGCAGACCGATGAGCCTTCATTGCTTGATTATCTGCAGCAGATTTCACTGTTTAGCGATGTTGATACGTATGATACTGACAGGCCTTGTGTGGCTTTGATGACACTACATTCTGCGAAGGGATTGGAATTTGAGAATGTTTTTATTGTCGGTCTCGAGGAAGGCCTGCTTCCTCATGAAAAAAGCAGTGAGGACAATGAGGAAATCGAGGAGGAGAGGCGGTTATTTTTTGTTGGAGTCACACGAGCGAAGTTAAGGCTGTTTATAAGTTATTGTTTATATCGAACGATTCGGGGCCAGCTTTCCAGAGGTATTCCGTCGTCATTTCTTTATGAGCTTGGTACTTGCAGAAATGACGGTATTCAAAATGACGAGGATGGAATATGTTACGATAATGAGAATCAAGGAAGACTTGCTTGCCCGCCAACTTTTACGCCAGGTCAGCTTGTTAGACACAGCTTTTTCGGTCTCGGGCGGGTAAAAGATTTTGTCGATATGGGCGAGAACAGTATTGTTGTTGTTAGTTTTAATAACGGCCAAACCAAATCGCTGAAAGTAAGATTCGCAAATCTTTCGTCATTTGAAGATGACTTTTTATAAATATCACCATATTTCAGAAACCAATTCTGAATTTAGGCTTGATTTTTGGTTATTATGCTTATTTCTCGTATTTTTAAAAAATTTAAGTATTTCTAATATTTGTTTAATTATTATGATATTAGAATATACTCTTTTCTTTTCATTGCCGTCACTGGAGATTGTGCTTTTACAGTAAAAATGGGCAAATAAGGCTTTAATAGAGTCTCAATAACTAACTGTCCAATACATAATATATTTGACTATAAGGTGTTATTGTCGTATAATAATGTGGGGTGAAAAGTTATTGAAAATGGAGTAAAACTGTTATGGCAAAAGCGGAATCTATAAAAAAGCTGCCACCGGTAGAACAGCTCAGAGGCAGAACACTCGGTAGAGTGCTTATTAAAATGGGCATTCTAACCAGAGAACAAGTACGTGAGTGTGTCAAAATTCAGCAGTCAAAGGGGGGAAAAGACCAGATCGGGAAGATATTTTTGGAACTTGGTTATGTCGATGAAAAACAGCTTAGGATTGCAAGAGCAGCACAGAGGGGGATGGAATACGTTAACATTGATGATATTGAAATCTCCCCTGATGTAATAGATAAAATACCGTTCCAGATGGCAAAATCATATCAACTTGTACCGATTGCATATTACAAAGAGGAGAACGAATTGACGGTTGCCCTTGACAATCCTGACAATTTCAGGGCGACAGACGATTTAAGCACACTTATGGGGTACAAAGTTAAAGCCTGTTATGCGGAGCCGGAAGCGGTGGAGGCAGCCTTGAATAAATATTATCAAACACAAGATGAGAACATAACTGAGCTTATAAGCGAGATACAAGAGGACAGATTTCTTGCTGAGTTTGAAGGCAGGAACCAAAGTATTGACCTTGATGAATTAAAGGAGTTATCGAATTCCAATCCGGTAAAGAAGCTATTGAACCTTGTTTTACTTCAGGCAATTCGTGATAAGGCGTCAGACGTTCATTTTGAGCCGTTTGAGAACGAATATAAGATGCGCTACAGAATTGATGGCGTTCTTTACGAGATGGTACCACCGCCTAAACATATAGCTGCGGCACTGAGCAGCCGTATTAAAGTTATGGCGAGTCTCGATATTGCAGAGAGACGCATGCCGCAGGACGGCCGTATATCTTTGACCGTGGAAGGAAAACCGGTGGATTTGCGTGTAAGTGTTCTGCCAACGATGTTTGGTGAAAGTGTGGTATTGCGCGTTCTGGACAGAAGCCAGCTTAGTCTGGATTTGGAAAAACTGGGCCTTCGACAGGAAGAGCTTGCACTGGTTGATCAGCTTATTCACAAACCAAATGGAATATTGATTGTCACAGGACCTACCGGAAGCGGAAAGACTACGACACTTTATTCGGCTTTATCTCAGCTTAATGATATAGAGACGAAAGTAATAACAACTGAAGACCCTATAGAATATGATTTGGACGGGATTATTCAGGTTCAAATTAAGGATGACATCGGTTTAACATTTGCAAGATGTCTTCGTTCGATACTTCGTCAGGACCCCGATATAGTGATGGTCGGTGAGATACGTGACCTTGAGACGGCGGAGATTGCGGCGCAGGCATCATTAACAGGCCATCTTGTTTTTACAACTTTGCACACCAATGATGCACCAAGCTCAATAGCAAGGCTTCTTGATTTGGGAATAGAGCCGTTTCTTGTAACAGCTACGCTGGAAGGAATTATTGCTCAGCGGCTTGTCAGAAAGATTTGTGAGAACTGCAAGACGCCTTTTGAGCCGAAGGAAATTCAGCTAAGAGAATTGGACCTCACTCCGGAGAGCGTCAGGGGCAAGAAGTTTTACTACGGTAAAGGCTGCAGTAAATGCAATAAAACCGGATATCGCGGGCGAACGGCTATTTTTGAGATTATGACATTCAATGACCGGATACGCGAGCTGATAATGAATCATGCCTCGACAAATGTAATCAGAATGGCGGCTCAGAAGTCCGGAATGAAGCTGCTGCGAGACAGCGGTCTTGCAGCGATTTACAACGGCGTTACGACTATAGATGAGGTTGTTAAGGAAACGATATCGGAAGGGTAAGTAAAGCAAAGCGCTTTAGGGCAGAATTTGTCAGGAGATATTTACGATGTCTATATTCAAATATGAAGCATTGGATTCGCAGGGATTGTCTGTGAAAGACGAAGTAGAGGCACTAAGCCAGAAAGAGGCCATAAGTAAAATCCAGAATATGGGCTATTTTCCCACGAAGGTCCGCGTTGCAGGAGCCAAGAAGAAAGCAGCCAAGGCGGTCAGAGCAGCACCGCGACGCGGTGCCGGTGGCCGCGTCAAGGCCAAACTTGTAACGCAGTTTGCAAGGCAGCTTTCGACTCTGCAGGATGCGGGTTTGCCTATATTGAGGTCACTGAGAATTCTCGAAGAGCAGCAAAAATCGGGGACATTTAAGAGAGTAATCGGTTATGTTGCCGATGATATTGAGGGAGGTTCGACTCTATCAGAGGCTATGGCACGGTTTCCGAAGGCTTTTGACAGGTTGTTTGTCAGTATGATTGCAGCGGGTGAGACCGGTGGTGTCCTTGATTTGATTCTTGCCCGGGTTGCGGAATTTATGGAGAAGGCCCAGAAACTTAAATCCCGTGTCAAAAGTGCACTTATTTATCCCTTGGTCGTGCTAACGGCGGCATTTGCCATTCTGTTGCTTTTGATGAAATATGTTATACCACAATTTAAGACAGTTCTTCAGGAGATGACGAATCGGCCGCTGCCGAGAATAACGGAGATTGTTCTGGGGATAAGTTCCTGGATTGCCTACAGGTATGGCTGGGCGATTATTCTGGCAGTGCCGGTTGTGTTTATCATATTTCTGAAATTTGTTAAGAAGTTCAGGATAGGCAGGATGATTATCGATACGATTAAATTACACCTGCCGGTAGTAGGGGTACTGACCGGCAAGATAGCGGTTACGCGATGGACAAGGACGCTCGGGACACTGATTGGTGCGGGCGTTCCGATACTGGATGCGATTAACACTTCACGTGAGACGGCCGGCAACGAGGTATATGGCAAGATGCTGGGAAATGTCCAAAACTCCATCAGGCAGGGAGAAAGCTTCGCAGGGCCTTTGAGGCAATCAAAAACGGTAGACCTTATAGTTTCAAATATGGTCGCGGTCGGCGAAGAGACCGGTGACCTGGATAAGATGCTTCTTAAGGTGGCGGATAACTATGATGAGCAGGTCGATGTGCTTGTTGCATCCCTGATGTCACTGCTGGAGCCGATTATGATTATTGTGCTGGGTCTTATCGTTCTGACAATCGTGTTGTCAATATTTTTGCCAATAGTCGGTGTGATAGCGGGCTTGAGTACTACGCGGTAAAGAAAAACCGCGAAAGATAATGTTTCTGTTAAGGAGAAAAAAGTGAAGCGATTAGCGAATAAACTAAATTGCAAACGGGCGTTTACGATAGTGGAGCTGCTGACGGTTATGAGCGTTATCATTCTGCTGATAAGTCTCATTGTCCCCAGCCTGAACAGGGTAAGACGATATGCATTATATGTCAAACAAAGACACCAGTTTCGCAGCATAGACGTAGCTTTGCAGCTTTTTTATTCTGAGTGGGAAAGCTATCCTGATTCAGACATGCTTGACCGCTCTACCCCACAGGGAGGAGTGCCTTATTGTGGCGCGATGAAGCTGTGCGAGGCAATGATAGGCCAGGATTTGTTGGGTTTTCACCCTGATTCGATATTCAGACAGGATGGTTTTAATCCGACATTAGGACTAGATCTGTACCCTGCGAGAAGAGGAGCAACAGTACCCGATACAGTTATAAGAGAAAGCCAGAGGCAAAGGCATGGTTTATATATAGACCTCGAAAATGCCAATGCATATAAAATGGAGGATATATATGACGAGGCGCAAGTTGAAACCATCTTCGGACGTGAAACAGCTACTTTACCTGTTCTGGGTGACGTTTATCCGACGACAATGCATAGACAGACAGGTAGAAATGTGGGAATGCCTGTCCTTTACTACTTAGCGAATACCTCTAATTTGTTTCATGAATATTTTCCGGTTCGTGAGCAGAATGCGCAGAATATTTATAATTACACGGACAATATAGACCTTATCAATCTTGGTCTGCCCTGGGACGGTGCTCACACACATCCTATGGCTGAGAGTGGAACTACACCTGATGAAAAACCTTCAGAGCCAGGATTATTTTATGACAACACGCGAGACAGAGATTTTGTAATAGACCGGCCTCATAATGCTGAAGGTTATATTCTGCTGTCCGCCGGATTCGATGGCTTGTATGGTACGGTTGACGATGTCTTTAACTTTGACAGATAAGTTATGAGCTGATGAAGGTATAGTTATATGAGTATATGGGTAAATGTGTTAAACAAATGTATATTTTTGGTTAGAGGAAATTGAATTAATTTATCGAGGATTGTTATGAGTTGAGGAGGATATGATAATGAAAGCAGTTGTCTTTGGAGTATTGGTTTTTACGTTTTTGTTGTTGAATGTGGTTTGGGCTGAAGACTGCCCGATATTGAACGGCAGCTTTGAGGAACCTGGAGATATTGATGACATCTCAGAGCAGGAGCCGAACCACTGGGACGTTAATATGCCGGACGGAAAGTTCGGCGGTGAGGTTCAGGGTGTCTTTGGGGTAACAGATCAGAATTGGAGTCTTACCCTCCGGTCAGAGCGATATGTGGATTTGGAAGTAGATGATATTGTTTACGTTTACCAGTATGTGTGCTTAAAAGATGTCAATCAAATTACGTTTGATATTAATCTTGACACATATCCCCAGATGCCGTGGGACCCCGCCTATCGAACGGCTGTGGTGATGATAGATGACGAGGTTGTCTGGGAATCCAACAGCCTTGGCACTGATGTCCGCGGCCAATATCGCGGTGTGGATGATATGTGTTTTGTCAATATTAATGTTGGGGATTTTAACGAACGCAAATTTGCTGTCGGCTTAAGAGTAAATGTAGATGAGAATCCAAGCTTCAGGTATTTTACCGACTGGGACAACATTAAATGTGGACTTCACTGTGGAGGCAACGGCTTTTTATTGGGTGATTTCAGCAGAGACTGCTGCGTTGATTTTGTTGATTACGCGATGTTTGCTTCCGTTTGGAAACAAATAGTAGATTCAAATTCTATATTCAATTTATCAATAGAAGATGATGTCGGTTCTTCTGGAATCATCAATTTTGCTGATCTTGAGGTTTTTCTTGGTGATTGGTTAGCTAGTAGTTACGACTGAACAGTAATAGATGAAAGGTAAAAATTATGAGGTCTAGATTTCGAGGATTTACGACCATTGAGTTACTGACGGTTATCGCAGTAATTGCGATTTTGCTCGGTTTGCTTTTACCATCCTTGAATATGGCTCGTAATACGGCGAGAAATGCGCAGCAAAGGGTGCAGCTTGCTGCAATTGACCAGGCTTTGCTGGCCTTCAGGAACGACTATGGCGACTACCCGCCGTCGGAATTTACCTGGACCACAGAAGGTGGTTACTGCGGGGCTCAAAAGCTTGCCGAGGCACTGCTCGGACTTGATTTATTGGGATTTCATCCAGACTCACATTTTCAGCTTGGGGAGTTAGGAACAGATGGACTGCCCTTATACCCCTCAGATCCATCTCCTGAAAATTTGCGTGAAAGAAGGCCGCGATACCTTGAGATTGAAACGGCAAATGCTTTTTTGATCGGCGACTATGAGTCCAGAGCAGGATTATTTGAAAATACAGGTTATTTGGCTCCTTTTACCTATGTTCTTTGTGATGTTTACGGGCGGATACCTGTGGAAGTGGGGGGGAGAATCGAAAGAGCGGGTCTGCCGATTCTTTATTACAGGGCTAATCCATCCGGTATTGGACTTCATAAGTATGAGAGGCCTGTGGACACGATTTATGATTTTGCAGACAACTCCGAACTGGTTAGTCTCGGTGATAATAGCTGGGATGACTTGGAATGGGGAGAAGTACAGGATATAAAAATAGAACCTTTTTATGAATTCATAACAGATGACCGGGTAGTAAGGCCACTGGAGGCAAGGCCGTGGCCGTACAGGCCTGACTCTTACATACTGATTTCTGCAGGCATAGACGGCTTATATGGGACAAGGGATGATATTACCAACTTCGGAAATTAATTATCATTGAATTTGGTATCCGGAATTAGTTATTACTTTAGGCAGCAGACTGATATGAAACTGAAAATAAAACAATTTGGTTTAATCCATCAGATGCGCAGTTATCCAGCTGGTTTCACTCTGGTTGAGGTGCTGATCGTGGTCGCTTTCATACTTGTGCTGGTCTCGATAGTATTGATGGCGACAAACAGCGGCCGACTCAGCGGTGAAGAGCAGCTTACCAGGGCGACGATCGAATTGCTCGATACCGCTCTGCAGGAATATTACGATTATACCGGTATATTTCCGGCGCAGGACGTTGATGATGCAAATTATGCATTGGGGCACTCTGAGGAACTTTATTATGAACTTTCAAGAATCCCCGATTGCCGAAAAGTATTAGGAAAAATACCAGAGTCGTTAATTCAGGATGAGCAAGGTAACAATCTCTTGGAAATATACGATTCGTGGGGCTTGCCTTTGGATTACGTATATGACTCTAATGCGCACACATTTCCTCTGCTCAGGTCGGCAGGGCCGAATAGAAGCTTTAGATATGATGAAGATAATGTAACGAATAAAGAGTAATATGAGAAAGGTTATAAATAACAAAAAGGGCATTACTTTACCGGAGGTGTTAACGGTTGTCGTGATTGTCGTAATGGTTACGGTAATCTCGATGCCTGCGGTAGATGTCTTTTTTGATTCGCTCGCCTCACAGGGTAGCGCCGAGGCAATGATAAATGCAGCCCTTTCCAGCGCACGCGCTATGGCGACCAGCGAGCACAAATACGTCGGTATCAGGTTCCAGAAAATTTACGACGATGAAAATATTGATAGGCCTGAGCTCATCGACCAGTATATGATTTTCATCGTCTATGACCCTGAAATCCCTCAATCGGTACAAGGCAATCTTGGTTGCAAAGCAGTTGAGGGATTGAAACCTATTAAGCTTCCCGAAAACATCGGCGTAATGGATTTATATTATGGTTCTGATGATGACCGTGAAATAGATGATGACCTTGTGAATGCTGACCTCTTCATCGACGCATCTACTTTTTCTATTTTGTTTTCCTCGTCGGGCAAACTTGTTACTCACACGCATAAAGCGCAGAGAAGAGTTGATAATGATTATGATGATATTTTCAATACTCTAAGCAATGTTGAAAACGATATTGGAATGTTTATTCAAGACGTGGATTCTGTGCAGCCGGTTAATGAATTGAGCAGAAGACAGTTTTTAATCTATGACAGAAAAGAATTCAGGCGGGCGTACGATAACGGCCGGCCCTTTTCAGATTATCTTGAGCGGCTTGCATTAAGACCGCTTTATATCAACCCATATACGGGAACGATTATTTCACAGGGACAGTGATACCATGAAAAACAAAATAAACAAAAAAGGTTTTTCACTCGCAGAAATCCTGATGTCACTGGGCATACTCTCGATAGGGATGCTTCTTATAGCTGCCGTCTTTCCCGCTGGTATCCATTTTACAACGATAGCAACAGAGCGTACCATCGCCTCGTCGGTTGCCGATGAAGCCTTTGCAAAGATAAAAATGTATTGTACGGACCCTTGTGACCTTTTAGATCCAGCTGAAGTGGGTGAGGAACTGGGGCCTTTTCCAACATTTGTTTCAAGTGTTAGTGATGGGTTGAGTCTTGAGGAATTTGCGTATCCATCCGACGCCGATAATGTTGGTTTCGACAGGGCTATGTACTTCTGGTCTGCTCTTTGGAGAAGGCTTGGTTCAGACCCGACCGGCAGGAGTATTCAGGTTACTGTCTTTGTCAGCAGAAGAACTGCTGCAGCATCGCAATACTACGAAAGCGATGATATAACCGGGCCCATCGAAACGGATAGTTATTATCCCCGGCCGGTAGTTGTGCAGATTGAGCAGGTCGGTTCTTTTCCCTCAAAAGAACTTCATATAATGGACCGTTCTTTTACCGACAGGATTGATGAGTGGACGTTTATTAATCCGGCAAGTGTCATTGTTGATGGCAGATACGGCGGAATATACAGGGTTCTGGAGAGGAAGGCGGATAGCACCGATCCCGCTCCCGATATCTTTGATATCATTGTCCTCGATAGAGTCTGGCTGGGTGATACGAGTGAGGTCTGGGTTGTACCGCCGCCTGTGGGAGGCGGCAGATATCCCTGTATAGCTGTCTATCAAAAAGTTATGAGATTCTGAAAAAGAACACAGAATACAGAACACGGAAGACAGAATGTTGAAATTAAACAAAAAAATAAAAAGAAAAGGATTTACATTAGCTGAGCTTGTAACCGCCGTAGCCATCCTGGCTATGCTGGCAGGCTTTATTTCGGTCATATTCAAAAGCAGCATAGATGGTTATCGCTCAGCAGGCGCAAATACAGAGATTATGCAAAACCTCCGCGCGATAACCGAGCAGCTTAACACGGACTTCGAAGGTCTCTGCAAAGATGGATATTTGATAATTCAGAAAGAGGCTCACTCTAAAAGGCGTGTTTATGAAAACAATCCTGAAACTGAGGATGTTTTTATGGACAGAATCTATTATTTCACGACCGGCGATTTCCAGTCCTGGGAAAATGCGTCTGTTAAAAGCAACATTGCGAGGATTTTCTGGGGCCACGATAGTAACTCTCTTAATCCTAATAACAATGATCCGCCACTAAGTAAATGCAAGCTGGCAAGGGATATCGTCCTTTTAACGCCGGGAGTAGTTCCCGCAGAACTGCCTGAAGATTGCAGGAGTGTGAGTTTCGCACAAATTAAAAATGAGCCAAATGTAGCTTATTTGTTAAAGTTAATAGACCCTAATGAGCAGGACATACTCACTGATTCCATCACTATGGATATCCAGAGTCTTGAAGATGTTGGGCGGTTGCTTTGTGAGAGTATTGGAGAATTTAAGATTGAATGGACCGAGGGAAATATCGACTCAGAAGGCCTGCTTGTCTGGGATTCAAACGAAGTTGCCTGGAGACCGAATGGTCAAAAGCCGAAAGCGCTCAGGTTTACTTTTACGCTTTACGATTCGAGAGGAATACTTCAGGACGGCAGAAGGTTTACCCACATTGTTTATTTAGATAATTAGCCACAGAGAACACAGAGAAATTAAAAAATTTAAATAAATCAGTGTTAATCTGTGTCTGATTTTTAGTGGTTGGTCAAAAGCTTAAGGAAAGGCGTTAAAATATGAAAAAGGATAGATTCGAAAAAAGGTTTTTGCCCGGCTCGGCCTTTATTATGGTCTTTGTTCTCACTTCTTTACTGGCTCTTATAGGCCTGATTTTCCTTTTAACATCGAGAGTTGACAAGCTCTCCACTTCTGCAATAGAGGAGAATAAACAGCTCGATGCCGCAATCGATACCGTGATAGCGCAAATCTCACAGCAGCTCGTTCGAGATACGCCCGGCATCGACCCCAATGAAGGCTCTTTCGAATACTATGACTACCCCGACCAGTATAATCGCTGGCTGGCAAGCCTTGAGCCTTATGAAGACGGCAGCGGCAATTATTGCTGGCGCCAAATAAGTGACGTTACCGGCTTTTTATACTTGAATACTTCGGCGTGGGGATACACGTTACCTGAAAACCCGATATGGAATGTGCCGGTTAATACTCCTGAAATAACCTATATTATACCTGATTACCCCGAAATTGAAGTAACAGATGGCTTATTGGAGGAAAACTGGGCCGATGCCGACGGTGACGGCATAGCCGACTCAAAATGGATACCATTGGCCTCGTTCGATGAGACTGTTTTGAACTTTGTTCCTGATATGACAACCAACAAAGGCGAGCCTGTCTATGCAGCTATTCGTATCATAGACAACAGCGCTATGCTCAACGTCAATACCGCTTATAAGTTCGATTTAATAGACCCTGCCTTGGAAAGAGATGATATCGACGGCTCGAGTCAATTGCACGTAAACCTTGCAGAGCTTTCCCAAAGAGGTTCGAACGGAACACTTTCTCAAGCTGCAAATGAGCTTCATTCTTGGCGGTGCAATTATGATCCAAATCTAACCTTATCGAAATATGAAGGCAATGTTATATGGAACTATGTTAATGCAGTTTCAGGTTATACACCTTTCGATGTGTCCAGTGAAATTGAATTAAGGAATCGATACTTGATTAATCTTCCTGGAATAGATGCCCCGATAGAGAATATATGGACGAATGCATTCAAAAGTCCAAATTTACGTACACCTGTTCAATGGAGCGAAGAGGAAGATGAACGTAAGGCGGATGTCAATGATTGGTTTTATCGTAGCCAGCATGAAATTTTAGGACCAAGTGATATATATTCCTATCGCCATATAGCAACCACTAACAATCTTGATAGAATAATTGACCCCTATGGCGACAGGATGGCCAATGTCAATAAGCTTGATGATGTCAATGATTTGGAGGATTTGTACGTTTCTGTATCGCGTGCTCTTTTGGATGCTAATGTTGTAGACACCGCTTTGGCTGCTCAGTTAGCGGTAAATATGAAAGACTTTACCGACGATGATTCGGAAGTGTCGGTTTACGCCAGTTATTCTGGTTTTGAAAAGCCTTGTATCTTTATCTCGGAGCTTGTACATGCGTACAGATATATAGACCCGAACGGTGCAGATTTTGATCCCTGTACGAGCGATTATAATGATATTTACCATTCCTATGCAATTGAGATATACAAGCGTTTTCCGTCGCAAAATAATGATGGATGGACTTTGAACATTCCCAGATATGGAACGGTAGGCCTCTCGAATAATTATGGTTCGGATTCAAAGCGATATTATGTCTTGGTATTTGAAGACCCCTGCGTTCCTATCCAGGATTTGGTAGTTTTTTCGGATTCTCCGGCCAATGGTGAAACGGATGTTGACCCGAATGTTACCCTTGCCTGGGAATGTCCCTGGTTCAATCCCAGATGTTTGAATTCAGATTACTCTTATGACGTATATTTTGGTTTGGATTGCAAAAGTGCCGGTGATTGTGATAGTACCTGTGAAAATCTGGAAGATGCAAATCGTACCTCAGCCGAGTTTCTATGGAATCAGCATGGAACGTCGTTTAAACCGTCTAATTATTTTGTTATCGAACCCAATGTAACATACTGCTGGCGAATAGATGATATTAAAGGTTATATACCTGACGTTTGTGACGGTGATGTTGTTCAAAAAGGTGAAGTCTGGCATTATACTGTAGGCGACCCCAAACCTGTCGTCATAGATATAAACCACGGCGATATAATTTTTAAAAAAGGTGACATTCTTCAGCTTGCCAGGGATATTGGCAGCAAGGCACTTGCAGTCGATTTCGTACCTGTTCCGCCGGTGCTTTTTGATTACAATTCAATTTCCGGAATCGAGCTCGCAAGTTACCAGAGGGAGATGTCAAGCGGAAAATTTATTAAGCGTTTATGGGTTGGTTCGGTCGGGCAGTCTCTCGGCCATTATAATGGAGTAGCATCGTATTTTTATTATGACCCCGACCCCGATAAATGCGGACCAATTCCTTCAAAGGCCGTACCGGTTTTCTTCGGCCGTCTTAATAATATTGGTGAGCTTGGTAAGGTTTTTTCTGCAGATATATATAGTATAGATTTCAACTCGGTTAATCTTGAGGAACTCAATGTTAGGGTTGATGTGAATAATCCCGTTTATCAGAAGCTTTTTAAATATCTGACTGTTTTTGACCCCAACAACTATGGCCGTGACCTTACAGAAACAAGGATTAAGGGAAGAATAAACATAAACACGGCCCCCTGGTACGTTATTAATCAATTGCCCTGGCTTTCGAAATTGGTTGAATATGTTGATTTGACTACAAACAAAGTTCAGGACGTTAATGATTTGGCAAAGGCGGTAACAAACTACAGAGATTATACATTTGGTCCTTTTGACAGTATAGGACAATTGAATCATATTCAGGGTTTTTATATTTATGGTCTGGATGGTGACGACCAAATGTGGTATCCGGACCTGACGGTAAACAGCAGAACGAGGAAAGACGGAGTAACAGATGATTTTGAGGAGCGGGATTTGATTTTTGCTCGAATCAGCGACCTTGTTACTGTGCGAAGTGACCTCTTTACCGCATATATACTTGTTCGCTTAGGCCGTACCGGCCCGCAAAAAAGAGTTATTGCAATTCTCGACAGAAGCGAGGTCACGCCCACAGGTGGTGAAGTCAAGGTCCGCGCCCTCTACGAAGTCCCCGACGCAAGATAACTTTATTAAAATGGGCCACAAAGACACAAAGAAATATTGAGATGTATAACAATTCTTAGTGTCTTCGAGACTTGGTGGTTAAGCTTTTATAAGCTTTGTAAGCTCTGCATGAGTTTTTTTGTTAGCTGCCAGTGTCTGATATTTTTCCCCGTTATATTTGTCTAAATCGACGGGGAAAATTTTTTCGCCTTTCCAGTCAGTTACAATTCCGCCTGCCTTCTCTGCTATAAAAGCGCCCGCTGCTATGTCCCAAAGCTTCGGGTACGTTATTATGGTTGCTACTAAGCTTCCCTTTGCAACGTATGCAAGCTGCAGTGCGGTTGAGCCGAGATTGCGAAATCTGGTCTTCTGCATAAGCTCGCACGCCCATTTCGGCACGCCTTCATCGAAATGGCTGTCTAACCCGACGCTCGTATAGCTGTTTATCGTATCCTCGCTCGCCTGGATTCTTCGCCCGTTAAGCTGTGCTTCACCTTCTTTAACGGCTGTGAACATCGAATCCGTTGCCGGCTCGAATACCACGCCGGCGATTGGCCTGCCCTCATACATAGCTGCCACGCTGACGGTAAAGAAAAGCATCCTGTGGGCGAAATTGTTCGTGCCGTCAATCGGGTCGATTACCCACCATACCGGCAAATCACCTCTTGGCGGCTGCTTGAATAGTTTGCCCACGCTTGCCTCCTCTGCGAGAAAGCCGTGGTCGGGATAGGTTTCCTTGATTCTGTCGATAATGATTTTCTGACAGTGTATGTCAGCCTGTGTTACAAGCTCCTGGTCGTTTTTTACCGACACCTTTAAAAAGTTTAACTCTTCCATCGCTCTCTGGCCTGCCAGCCGCGCTGCGACTACGCCGGTTTCAAGTATCCTGCTTAATGTTCCTTTATCCAGAGCCATAACTACCTTTCTTTTATGAGCTTGACACAACAGTTTACTTTTCCTATTGTAACGCAATTATGCTTTCAGGCCAACAGAATAAGTTCAAATTATTTTCAAAAGCAACGCGACGGCAGCGTCTTATTGCCGCCGGAATTTTTATTTGCATCGCAGCATTTTTCACAATTCTGGCTCTCGCCGGATGGGGCAAAATCGACCTTGATTACTGGCTTGGGCCCTGTGGGTTCGAGCAAAGATACCATCTGCCGTGTCCGAGTTGCGGGATGACGACCGCGGCGATTTGCTTTGCGAAGGCACAGTTCTTCAAATCCTTTTATATTCAGCCGGCGGCGGGGCTGTTTTGCACGGTATTTTTGATTTCCGCAGTTTTAGCTTTCCTTACAGCCGTTTTTGGTATATATTTCCGTTTCCTTAATCATATTAAGCAGATTAAGCTAAGCTACATTATACTGGCATTACTGATAATAATAGCTGCAGCATGGGCGGTTACGCTTGCCAGAGCTGTTGTTGAAAACAGAGGTGGATAGAAAGAATCAAGATGATGAAAAAACATAATATTAAATTTTTCGCTGTCGTGATGCCGGTGTCTCTGCTCCTTATTTTTTGTATCGGCTGTGGGATTCTGACTCCCTCGGCACACGAGACGAAAATACCTGCGGAGTTCAAATTGGCAGAGTACAAAGGCAGAAAGACTCTCGTACTGGTCAAACAGCCGGCCTGGCTCGGTGCGCCGATTATCTTGCGCCGCGAGCTTACTGAGCGGATAAACAATTACCTTGTTGAAAAGGTCAAGCTCGGCCCAAATGATATTATAGACTATGAGCAGTTGAGCGATTTTCGCGCCAAAAGGGTTAATTATAATATGATGACCGAGGCACAGATTGGCGGGGCTTTGAGTGCCGATTTGGTTCTGATTGTTGTCCTTGACGGCTTTAGTATGGCCAAGCTGCCCGATGTGGATTACTACAATGGCGAGCTTGGCTGTCAAGTGATTTTGCTCGATGTCGAAAGTGGCAAAAAATTGTGGCCGCAGGAAACGGCGAAGCTAATCAGAGTCGGCTTCGATTTTGAAGTACGAGGCCAGGAATTGGCACTCAGCAGGCTCGCAAATGCTGCGGCGTATTGTATGACGAGGTATCTTTATGATTGTCGCAAAAACAGGTTTAAGGTTGCCGAGGACAGAAGCGGTGACCAATGGCAGCAATGGAATTAGAATATTTTTTTAAGGAGGTACTATGATTAAGGTTCTTATCACGGACAAGCTGGCGCAGGAAGCTATAGATTTGGTTAACTCGGCGGACGGGGCTCAGGCCGTAGTCAATATCGGCCCGCCCGAAGACGAGCTTGCAGAATTGATAGCCGAGCACGACGGCCTTTTGGTAAGAAGCGGCACCAGGGTTACTGCCAAAGTACTCGCGAATCCCGGCAAGCTAAAAGCTATCGGCAGGGCCGGGGTCGGCACGGATAATATCGATGTCGCCGCAGCCGACAAGAAGGGTATCGTTGTTATGAACACGCCCGGCGGAAATACCATCAGTGTCGCCGAGCACGTATTTGCATTGGCCCTTGCTCTCAGCCGAAATATCGTCCCCGCCTGTAACAGCCTGAAAAGCGGTGCCTGGGACAGGAAAAAGTTTATCGGCTATCAGCTCAATAAAAAGACACTGGGTATAATCGGCCTCGGCAAAATCGGCTTGGCCGTAGCAAAAATTGCAGCGGGTTTCAATATGAAGCTGCTTGGTTTTGACTCGTACATCACTCCCCCCGACGCCGCTAAATTGGGAATTGAAATCGTCGATTCGCCGGACAAGATTTACACCCAGGCCGACTATATTACTATCCATGTTCCGAAAAATGAAAAGACACTGAATATGATTGGCCCCGAGCAGTTCAAAATGATGAAGCCGACGGTTCGACTGATAAATACAGCTCGCGGCGGCATCATTAACGAGGATGCACTTTATGACGCACTTGCTGAAAATAAAATTGCCGGTGCCGCACTGGACGTTTACCCGACCGAGCCGCCCGAAAATACCCGTTTCACGGAATTTGATAATTGTCTCGCTGTACCTCACCTTGGTGCCAGTACTGTCGAGGCACAGATTGAGGTCGGCATCGAAGCGGCACAACTTGTTGTCGATTACCTGCAGGGCAAGCCCCCTAAAAATGTGGTCAAGCCCAAGCCCAAATAAAAGATTATGTCGAGCGCAGGGGCAGTCGTAGGCTGCCCTTGTTTTTATGGAGCATTTATGGCTGAGCAGTTGATAATAAGTGTAAGCGGCCTGCGAGGCATTGTAGGCGAGAACTTCACTGCCGCTATCGCTGCTGAGTACGCTAGTGCCTTCGGTACTTTCCTGAAAAGGAATTTGGCGCTGAAAAAGGAAAAGCTCACCGTTTGTGTAGGCCGCGATTCCAGACCCAGCGGCCGAATGCTCTGCTCCGCTGTCGCTGGCGGCCTGTCCTCGGTCGGTATCGATGTAATTGATATTGGTATTGTTACGACACCGGCTGTCGGTGTTATGCTCAGAGAGCTGGATTGTGCCGGCGGAATCGTGATTACCGCATCGCACAACCCAATCGAGTATAACGGGATAAAGCTGCTGCTTGGTAACGGCATGGCGCCTCCCGCACAATCGGCGGAAAAAATCAAGCAATATTATTTCGCAAAAACTTTCGATTTCGTCGGCTCCGCCGATTGCGGAAAGCTTTGCACCGATGACAGAGCAAATAAAATACATGTTGATAAAGTTACCTCGATTATTGTTCCCGAAAAAATAGCTGCTAAAAAATACAGGGTTGTTCTCGACAGTGTAAACGGCGCGGGCGGCGCCGAAGGAAAACTGCTGCTTTCCAGCCTGCGTTGTAACGTTATAGCCGTAAACGATGAGCCGACCGGCGTCTTTGCACATCCGCCGGAACCGCTCGCACAGAACCTGACCAGCCTTTGTGAAGCGGTAAAAAAGCATAAGGCGGCTCTCGGCTTCGCCCAGGACCCCGATGCCGACAGACTGGCTATTGTTGATGAGAATGGAAGATATATAGGCGAGGAATACACACTTGCTTTGGCTGTCAAACATATATTGGCCAAGCGTAAAGGCCCCGTCGCAACCAATCTCTCGACTTCGAGGATGATAGATGACATCGCCGAACAAGCCGGCGTAAAGGTCTTTCGCACACCGGTCGGCGAGGCTAATGTCGCTGCGGCGATGCTGAAAAACGATTGTATCATCGGCGGAGAGGGTAACGGCGGTGTTATCGATTTGCGTATCAGCCCGGTTCGCGACAGCCTTGTCGCAATCGTACTTGTCCTTGAAATGCTCGCCGAAACCGGTAAAAATATTGGTAAGCTTACTGATGAAATTACCCCTTATTATATGATTAAAGATAAATTCGGCGCCTCGAAACAGGGATTTGAGAAGATTTTAGGAAATACCAAGGATACTTTTGCGACTGCAAAGATAAATACGACCGACGGCTGCCGTTTTGACTTCGAGGACGGCTGGCTGCATTTAAGGCCGAGCAATACCGAGCCCATTGTAAGGATTATTGCCGAAGGAAAAGATAAAAGAACAGTTGAAAAGTATGTCAAGGTAGTTACTGATATACGTAAGGCTCTGAAAGAATAGTTTGACCGATGACAAGAGAAAAACTTCAAAAATCGCGCGGCAGGATAAAGTCTGTTACGAATCTTTCGCTTATTGTTAACAGCCTGCTTTCGATAACGAAGTTTGTGATTGGCTTTCTCGCCGGCTCGATTGCACTCGTTGCCGACGGTGTGCATTCGCTTTCGGATATGGTTACCGATATCGCGGTCCTTGTCGGCTCTTACTTCGGTGCCAAAGAGCCCGATGCCGAGCATCCCTATGGTCACGGCCGAATTGAGACCTTTTCTGCATTGTTCGTCGCAGCCGTTCTCGGCCTTGCCGGCTGCCTTATGATTTACAAAGCCAGTATGAAAATTGCACAAATTCACACTCATAATGTTGTACAGCATATTAGTAACTCGGTTTTGGCTGTTGCAGTGCTCTCGGTCCTCTCGAAAGAATTGCTGTACCGGATAACGCAGAAAGTTGCCGTCAAAACACACAGCTCCGCTTTGTACGCCAATGCCTGGCACCACCGCAGCGATGCACTCAGTTCGATTGCTGTAATCATCGGTTTCGTATCGATGAGGTTCGGATACGTGCACGGCGACCAGGTCGCCGCAATTGCGGTCGGGCTTATGATTGTTATGGTCAGCGTAAAAATCATCGGCGGCTGTTTGTCGGAATTTACCGAAAAGGCCGTCGATTCCGAAACGATGGAGCAAATCAAGAGCATCATTGACGCTGAGCAGCAAATACGCCAGTACCACAACCTGCGGACGAGGACTGTCGGCAGGGAGATTTTTCTCGATTTGCATATTTTGGTAGCACCGGAATTGAACATATCGCAGGCCCATAAAATCTCCGAGAATCTCGAAAATGCTTTGCACGAGCAAATCCCCCAGCCGGTAAATATCACCGTCCACATCGAGCCCGACATCCCCGACCAGCGAAAGTAAACTCAAAAATCTTTAACCGCAGATTCCTTCGACACTTCTTCGAGACTCAGGACGAGCGTAAAAGAATAATTAGAAAAAACTTTCAATTATTGGGGGGATTTAATAAAATATAACGCCGTAAAATACAGCCTACAGCCTTTTTTGAGAGGATTGGGTTATGAATTTAGATAAAAGCAAACAGCCCGAGCGCGAAAGAGACGAAGCATCCATCGAGGCTCTCAAGAAGCTCAGGGAGAAGCTACTGAGTAACAATATTTCAAAAGCGAGGGTGGCGGCTTTGAACCTGTCATGGAAACAGGAGGACGGCTTAGCAATACTGACGGAGGCATTGTTCGGCAACTATCCGAGGACAACTAAAAAGGCAGCGGCCTACGGGCTGAGGAGTATGAACGGCAGGATGCAGAAAATGGGTATTGAGATTCTCGAGCAGGGGCTGAAACATCGTAACCGTACTACCAAAGCTGCGTGTATTAAGTCAATAGCACTGATGAAAGGTCAGGTTTCAGGAAAAGGTTAAGCAATGCAGGTCATTTTTGAGTAAGGAGAAACAGATATGGGCGATAGGGGAAAAAGAGATAAAGGCAAAAGAGAACAGCAGAAAAAGGCCCAGCTTAGTCCGAAGGAAAAACGAAGATTGAAAAGGGAAAAGAGGAATAGATAATTGTCGAGCGGTGTTCGCAGCGGGCATCGAGTGGGTTTTAAGAATAATCAGAAAAGGCTTTGAATTATTGGGGGGATTTAATAAAATATAACGCCTTTAAGAGCTAACTATGGTTCGGAAAGGGCGTATATGGGTCTTGAGAGTTTTTTCAATCCTCACTCTGTGGCTATTGTGGGGGCATCTTCGAAAAAGGGCAAGGTCGGCTATGAGATTCTGACTAATATGAGAGCGGCCGGCTATGAGGGCGATATATACCCGGTCAATAACAAGGCTGACAGTATCGAGGGATTGAAGTGCTACCCTGATATTGTGTCGATAGGCAAAGTGCCGGAACTTGTCGTTATCGTGGTGCCGGCGAAGGTCGTGCCGGATATAATGAAGCAATGCGCCCAGGCGGGGGTGAAGGCGGTGATAATTATAACAGCCGGCTTTAAAGAGGTCGGCGAGGAAGGAAGACGGCTCGAAGAGGAGATAATCCGGACAGCCAGGCGGGGCGGTGTAAGGGTAATCGGGCCAAACTGCTTAGGCGTGATAGCGCCGGCGAATAAGTTTAATGCGAGCTTCGGCGGAGAGCTGCCGGCGGCAGGCTCGATTGGATGCCTGTCACAGTCGGGGGCGATATTAGCGGCAATTCTGGATATAGCGAATGCGAGCGGTATCGGTTTCAGCAAGCTGGTGAGCTTCGGCAATAAGGCTGACATCGACGAGTTAGAGATAATTTTAGCTATGGCAGAAGACCCTGAAACGAAGGTCATTACGGGTTATTTAGAGAGTATAACTGACGGGCCTAATTTTATAAGGCACGCGGAGCGGATTTCAGCCAACAAGCCGATACTGTTAATCAAGGCGGGCGGTACCGAGGCTGGTGCGAGGGCGGCTTCGTCTCATACGGGCAGCCTGGCGGGCGGCGAGAGGGCTTATGAGTGTGTGTTCGAGCGGGCGGGCGTGATTCGCTGCAACTCGATTAAGCAGCAGTTCGATTACGCGATCGCGTTTGCGAATCAGCCGCTGCCGAAGGGCTCGAACATCGCGGTGATAACGAATGCGGGCGGACCGGGGATTATCGCTGCTGACGCGATAGAAAGGCAGGGACTGGGATTCGCCGAGCTTACAGAACAGACTGTTGAGAAATTGCGTTCGGGGCTTCCGGCGGCGGCGAATTTTTATAATCCCGTCGATGTTCTGGGTGACGCACTGGCTGACAGGTATGAGTTTGCAATCGACGCTGTGCTCGATGATGCGAATGTCGATATTCTGCTGGTGCTTTTAACGCCGCAGGCAATGACGCAGCCAACGGCGACGGCGGAGGCTATTGTACGGGCGGCGAAGGGAAAAAAACAGAAGCCGGTGCTGACCTGTTTTATCGGCTCGAAAAAGATAGAAGAGGGCGTGAGGATATTGCGTGACGGCGGTATCCCTCAGTATATCTCGCCCGAGCACGCGGTGGCGACAGCAAAGGTTATGGCAGATTATGTTCGCTGGCAGGGACGGCCTAAACGGGTGGTGAAACTTTTTGCGGTCAACCGGCGGAAGGTCGAAAATATTATCGACAAGCACCTCAGGCAAAATAAACGCGAGATTGGCGAGGCGGAAGCTAAGGAGATTCTGGAGGCTTACGGGTTTGTTACGCCGAAAGGCGCTGTTGCAACGACGCCCGAGCAGGCGGTTAATATTGCCGAGCAGCTCGGATATCCGGTTGTGCTGAAGATATGGTCACCTGATATTCTGCATAAATCTGATGTCGGCGGAGTTAAAATAGGTCTTAAAGATGCGGGGCAGGTGCGTGACGCGTTCGATTTGATGATGTACCGGATACCGAAAGAAGCTGAGGATGCGAAGATTCTTGGTGTTCTCGTGCAGCAGATGTGCACCGGCGGTAAAGAGGTGATTTTGGGAATGAACCGCGATAAGCGGTTCGGGCCTTTGATGATGTTCGGGATGGGCGGTACGATGGTCGAGGTTTTGCAGGATGTCTCGTTTTATCTTGCACCGCTTACGGCGGACGAGGCCAGGCAGATGCTAATGAACACTCGCACTTATAAAATACTCAAAGGAGCCCGCGGCGAGGAGGGAGTTGATATCGGGGCTATTGCTGAAGGTCTGCAGAGGCTTAGCCAGCTTGTCACGGAATTTAGCCAGATACAGGAGCTGGACATAAATCCGTATATGGTCGGGCCTGAAGGAACGGTGCCGATAGCAGTTGATGCGAGAATGAGCGTGGAAAAGATTTAAGACGGGGTGAAAACAGGATGCAGGAATTCGACTGGAAGAGCAGGTTTACAGACAAGATAACGACGGCTGCAGCGGCGATGAAGCTTGTCAAATCGGGCTATAATATTTTCGTAGGGACCGGCTGTGCACAGCCGCAACACCTGGTCAATGCGCTTGTGGAGTATTCGGCAGGGATTACCGATGCCCATATTATTCATCTGCTGACGATGGGGACGGCTCCTTATGCGGATGAGAGGTTCCGTGAGAAGTTCAAGATGAATACTTTTTTCATCGCTGAGAACATTCGCGATGTTCTGAGCAGAGGCATCGGTGACTACACGCCGATATTTTTGTCCGATATACCTTACCAGTTTGAGACGGGGCGGATTCCGGTTGACGTGGCTTTAATCAGTGTTACCGCGCCCGATGCGAATGGTTTGTGCAGTCTTGGAGTTTCGGTCGATATAGTCAAATCGGCGGCGGCCAATGCGAAATATATAATAGCGCAGGTGAACAGCAGGATGCCGCGAACGTTCGGCGACAGTTTTATTCATATCAACGATATCGATGCTCTCGTGGCTTTTGATGAGGAGATTATAGAGGCGTCGGTGACGGAATCTGACGAGGCGCTTCGGCGGATAGGCCAGAATATTGCTCGGCTCGTCGAGGACGGCAGCACGATTGAATGCGGCATAGGAAGAATACCGCAGGCACTGGCGGAGTTTTTGAAGAATAAAAAAGACCTCGGCGTGCATACGGAGATGTTCGGAGACTGGATTATCGACTTGATTGATTGCGGCGCGATAACGTGTGCGAAAAAAACCCTCAACCGCGGCAAGGTTGTGGCGAGCTTCTGTATGGGGACACGGCGGCTGTACGATTATATAGATAATAATCCGTTTTTCGAGTTTTACCCGACCGAATACGTAAACGACCCGCATATCATAAGCCAGCACGAAAAAATGGTTGGTATTAACGTCGGGCTGGAGATTGATTTGACCGGCCAGGTCTGCGCGGATTCATTGGGGTACCAGTTTTATAGCGGTATCGGCGGGCAGGTCGACTTTATTCGCGGCTCGGCGAAGAGCAGGCAAGGCAAGGCAATTATCGCAATGCCGTCGACGGCAAAAAACGGTGAGGTCAGCAGAATTGTTCCGCATCTAACCGAAGGAGCAGGCGTAGTAACCACGCGAGGTGACGTTCATTACGTCGTTACCGAATACGGTACTGCGTATCTGCACGGCAAAAGTATAAGGCAGAGAGTATTGTCACTGATTGATATCGCTCATCCGAAGTTTCGGCAAAAACTCATACAGGCAGCGAAGGCGCAGAAGTATATCTACGCCGACCAGATAGAGCTCGATGCCGAAAAGGTCAGATACCCGGAAGAGCTGGAATGCTACGAGACGCTTATCGACGGAACACAGATATTCTTTAGGCCTGTAAAACCGATAGACGAGAAAGCACTGTCGGAGATGCTGTATTCGCTGAGCCCGTCCTCGATAAGAACCAGGTATATGACTCATACGATGACGTTTCCTCATAAGGACGTTCAGCAGTTGACTAATATTGATTATACCCAGAATCTTGCGATTGTAGGGACGGTGCCGGGCGTTACTGATGAGGAAATCGTTGCGATTGCCCAGTATTTTCTTGACCCTAAGACGCAGGCTGCCGAGGTGGCTTTCATTGTGCATGATGAATGGCAGAAGAAGGGGATGGGGACACTGCTTTTGGCATATCTTACGAAGATTGCAAGGCAGCGCGGCGTGAGGAGCTTTTATGCCAAGGTCCTGCCGACGAACAAGGCGATGCTTACGGTCTTTTATAATTCCGGCTATAAGGTGAATACCGAATTTGACGGCGAGGTTTACAGCATAACATACAACCTGGCCGGCGGGGAAAAATAGGTTAACCAACGGGAACTGTCGGCTTGTAACTGGTTTTCTTATTTTGGGAAATCTTTTAGCAGTAAAGGAGTTAGCTTGGGAAAACAAAGGGCGGTTTTTATTTATAGTGCTGAGCTGGAAAAATACCCTTATCCGGCTGAGAGTCCGTTCAATACGACAAGGGCAGGCAGGACGCGGCAGGTGTTAAATTCTATGGGGCTTTTGGGCGGCGAGAATATTAAAGAGATAGCACAAAAGCCGGCTGACAGAATAACGCTGAAAAAATTCCATACCGCGCGCTATCTGCACGCGTTAAAGAATTCAAACGACGGAAAATTCGTAGCTGACGCGATGAATATGGGAATCGGCACGCTCGATTGCCCGGTTTTTAAGGGAATGTATGAATATTCGGCTCTTGCGTGCGGGGCGACACTTCTGGGTGCGAAGCTTATAATCGAAGGCAAAATCGATGCAGCCTTTAATCCGGCTGGCGGCCTGCACCACGCAGGGCCTGAAAAGGCAGCTGGCTTTTGCTATATGAATGATAATGCGCTCGGCTGTTTAGAATTGGCGGGGGCAGGCAAGAAGGTTTTGTATCTCGATGTTGACGTTCATCACGGCGACGGTGTGCAGGAAGCCTTTTACGACCGGTCGAACGTTATGACGATTTCATTTCACCAGAGCGGAAGGACTTTATTTCCGGGGACAGGTTTTGAAGATGATATTGGTGCAGGCGAAGGCAAAGGCTATTGTGTGAACGTCCCTTTACCTGTGGGCACGTATGATGCGGCTTATATGAAGGCGTACCGCGAAATCGCTGAGCCTTTGATTGGTGCATTCGGACCCGACGTAGTTGTTTTCGAGCTTGGTGCGGACGGACTTGCCGGTGACCCTCTTGCCAATTTGTACCTGACCAATAATATCTATGCGGAAATTATTAATTCGCTTTTGGGTTTCGCACGGCCGATACTTATGACCGGCGGCGGCGGGTATGATATGAACAATACGGTACGGGCATGGGCGCTTGCCTGGAGTGTTTTGAGCGGAGCCGACAGCGGGATTAGTGAGAATATCGGCTTAGGTGGTGTAATGCTTCAAAGCACCGACTGGCAGGGCGGGCTGAGGGACAGAGTTCTGCAGATAACCAAGGCGAGAAAAGATGCTGTTGAATCTGTGCTTGATGCGACAATAGAAAAGGTTAAAGCAAATGTGTTTAAGATACACGGCCTGTAGTTTTTAAATGCGAATAGAAAAGGCGCCGGCTCAAAACAGTTTCGGCGCCTTTTTTCATTTAGAATTCGTTTAGCTTTTTACTTTTCTGGTCCTAAAGGAGCCATAGTCTTGCCGTAAACCTCGTTTAAGACCTGAGCCAAGGCGGCGTATATTGCGGAGAGGCCACAGATGATTCCTTCAATGCCAGCGATGCGCTTAATAACTGTACTGCCGCTCAAGTCTGCGATTGCCAGTAGGAAAAACAAAAGAGCAAGAGATGCGAATACAAATTGCAGAGCTTTGTTGATCTTTAGTGTTCCGAGGTACATAACCAGAGTAAAGAGTCCCCAGAAGGATAAATAAGCTACCATAGCGGCTTTTGCGGGCGGCTGGCCCCAGCCTAATTTCGGTGCGACGAGAAGCACGACAAGAGAGAGCCAGAAAAGGCCGTAAGAGCAAAATGCCGTCGTTCCAAAAGTGTTTCCTTTTTTCCACTCCATTATTCCCGCAAAGACCTGAGCCAGTCCGCCGTAACAGATGCCCATTGCCAGAATCATAGTACCCAGTTCATAAAGACCGGCATTATGAAAATTCAAGAGCACAGTTGTCATACCAAAGCCCATCAGCCCAAGCGGTGCGGGATTGGCAGTAGTATCCTTGATGTTTGTGACAGATTCGGGTATTTGATTTTCCATAATCATCCCTTTCATATAAAATATATTTTATACGGAGCATATAAATGAAATAGCGCTAATCAGCTATTTTTGCACCAGTTTTTTTATTTCGT
The DNA here is from genome assembly GCA_964493425.1 of uncultured Pirellulales bacterium. Classification (GTDB taxonomy): domain Bacteria; phylum Planctomycetota; class Phycisphaerae; order Sedimentisphaerales; family Anaerobacaceae; genus CAYLMG01. Next base: position 4,601 of record CAZBMW010000009.1, on the reverse strand, counting down.
CAACAATCTGAGGATTTGCCAGTGTTGTCACATCGCCTACATCTTTTTTGTTTGACAGAGCTGCAAGTACTCTTCTCATAATCTTTCCTGAACGGGTCTTCGGCATATCGGATACTATCCAGACGTTTTTCGGTTTTGCGATTTTGCCGATGGAATCACAGATAGCATTTGAGATTTTGTCAGCCAGTTCGGGGCTGGATTTTTTCCCTGGTTTTAAGGCGACGTACAGGTCGGGCACCTTACCTTTTATCTCATCTGCTACGGGTATAACAGCAGCTTCAGCCACCTCATCGACGAGAAGAGCTATTGATTCAATCTCCTTTGTTCCAAGCCTGTGCCCGGAAACATTTATTACGTCGTCAATCCTGCCTAAGATACGATAGTAACCGTCTTCGGCTTCAACGGCGGCATCGCCGGCCATATAAGGCCAATCTCTCCAGTCCTTGCTGTTTTTGTCTGTGCAGTATCTTTCATAATATTGGGCGACATATCTTTCTCTGTCCCGCCATATTGTTTGAAAAGCACCCGGCCAGGGATTTTGTATACATATATTTCCCGCCTTACCCTCGCCTCGTTTAATTTGCTTTCCATCCTCGTCAAAGATTATAGGGTGAATACCCGGCACACCCGGGCCTGCACTTCCGGGCTTCATTGGCTTTAAGGCAGGTACGGTGCTGCACAAAAATCCTCCGTTCTCAGTTTGCCACCAGGTATCGACAATTATAGCCTCGCCTTTTCCGACCACATTATAATACCATTTCCAGACTTCAGGTTCGATGGGCTCTCCGACGGTGGTCATATGCTTGAAGTGATAGTCGTATTTCTCCGGTTCGTCAGGGCCGAATTTTCTCAGAGCCCTTATAGCAGTTGGCGCGGTATGGAATATATTCACATCAAGCTCTTCTGCGATTCTCCAGGCTCGGCCGGGGTCAGGATATGTAGGTACTCCTTCGTAAATGACAGTAGAGGCACACAGGGATAGAGGGCCGTATACAATGTATGAATGGCCTGTAATCCAGCCGATATCCGCCATGCACCAATACACATCCTCGGGATGTATGTCCTGAATATACTTTGAGGTTCCTGTTACATAAGCCAGATATCCGCCTGTGCTGTGCTGACAACCCTTGGGTTTTCCGGTTGTCCCGCTGGTGTACATAAGAAAGAGTGGGTCTTCTGCGGGCATCGAGACCGGCTCAACTATCTTTCCGTGATATGCCTTGATTAAATCGTTTATGCAGTAATCCCTGCCATCGACCATAGGCGTTTGGCTTGAATATTTTCCAGGATAGCGCTGCCATACGAGGACCTTATCGACCTTTAGGCCGTCCTTTTGTGCTTCCTGGACAGCTTCGTCGGCCTTTTCTTTATGGTTAAGGAGTTTGCCGTTTCGGTAATAAGCGTCCATTGTAATCAGGACTTTGCTGCCTGAATCTACTATTCTGTCCGCACATGCTTTACCACTGAAACCGCCGAAAACCTCGGAGTGAATTACACCAAGCCTGGCACAAGCGAGCATTGTTATGGGCAGTTCAGGGACCATTGGCAGATGAAGTGTTACTGTATCGCCCTTTTTGAGACCAGCAAAGTCTCTGAGAAAGCCTGCAAGCTCATTGACCTTTACGTAAAGCTCCTGATAGGTGATATGCTGGATAAATTCATTCTCGGGCTCCGGGACGAAATGAATAGCTGTTTTGTTTTTATTTTTTTTCAAATGCCTGTCAACGCAGTTGTAGCAGGCATTAATTCTGCCGCCGACAAACCATTTCCAGCAGGGTGCATCGCTTGTATCGAGTGTTTTCTCCCAGTGTTTAAACCAATCGAGCAGGTCGGCATATTCTTTGAAGCATTCGGGAAAGTTCTCCAGGCTGAACCTCTCATAGATACCTTCATCAGTCATATTGGCCTGGGCAATAAATTTTTTTGAAGGATATATATAATCTTCTTCCTTCCAGTGAACGGCTATTTCAGCTTCACTTGTTTCTACAATCTCTTTATCTGCCATTGATTTGCTCCTTTGTTTGTAATTAAGGTTAACAGCTTTTATTTATGTCGATTACTAAAAGAAGAAATAAATTATAAAACCAAATTTTAGATGTCAAACTAAAAATAGTTTAACTTTTTGTAAGAACAATTGTTATGAGCGTTAAATCGGCCTCCTGGTAAGAATAGTCGGTTATTTAAAATTTGTATTTCATCGTTAAAATGCAATATGTAACATCCTTTTTTTTACATACGGAGTCGTCCATTGTTACCTGCTGATATACGCCGGGGATGAAACTCAGATTTTCGCTGATTTTTAGCTTTGTGGAGAGCCCGAAAGTGGCGTATCCCCAATCGTGAGCATTAGCACCAAGCCCGTCATAGTAAGCTACTTCCGAGGATAAATGTAAAGGCTGTTCGAGCTCGGCGATGCTCATATCATAGCCGAGAATGAAGCGATGCACCCAGCCTGAAACTTTTCTGTTTGTGTCACCGCCGCTGACGGGGTACTCATAATGAGCAATGTATTGGGGTGTGAAGCCTTCGGGCAGCAGATTCGGCCAGGCGAAGGCAAAAATCCATTCCCAGGTAGTATTTGCCTTGTGTCTTGCCAGGCCGGGATAATGTTCGTATCCGGCACTGATATTATAATTCGTCTGGTATGGCGCGCCTTCGAAGAGCAGATTTTTGTAGTACGGCCTGTAGTCAAATCTTGTGTTGTCAACGTAACCGTTGCCGATAGCGTTTCTGTGAGTAACCTTGAAACCGAAACCGGTTCCCCAAAGGTCAATATCGATGGTCTTAAAAAGCGCTCCACGCTGGCCGTAACCTTCGGCACCTTTGCTGAGCCATTTGCTGTGATAGGACAAATCGAAAGTTACTCCGATGTCCTTGTCCTCTGCGAGAGAGAAATTTACTGCAGCCAAGAGAATAGTAGTTGTTGTTAGAAGTAGATTTTTCATCGTTTGACAGCTCCAGAATTAAGTTAATCCAGGGTTTTAAGGGTTCAATCGACCCTGCTATGTTAAAACAATGAATTATACACAAACGGAGTGGAGCGTCAAGGATAACTAAAAAAAGTTTTGATTTTGTGGGGCTCTGAGCGGATTAGTTTTTTCAATTCAGAAATTTTGTGCCAATTGTTGTGCTTTTTTAGCGGCTTGTTCGAGTTTTTCTTCCGCCGTATCCGGGCCGGCCATTAAGGTTGGCTCGATGATTATTGAGGAAATGTTTTCGAATCCGATGAATCTGAAAATGAGTTCGATGTATTTTGTCTGCAGGTCATAGGCAGCAAAATCACTGTTGGGCGGGTATTGGCCGCCGCGTGCGTAGATAACCAGCAAAGGTTTTCCTTTTACAAGGCCCTGGTAACCTTTCTCGTCACTGTAGGTGAATGTCAAGGCCGGCTGGACAAGAATATCTATGTATTGCTTCAGCCGCCAGGGAATTGAAAAGTTCCACATTGGAACAGCTAAGAGATATTTGTCGGCACTTTTGAATTGTTCGATTGTCTTTTTAATATTCTCCCAGATTTTTGCTTGTTTTTCGGTGTGCTCTTTGCCGTGCAGGATTTTATATTTTGCCTCGACAGCAGGGCCGTCAAAAGCAGGTAAATCTGCTTCGAAAAGGTTCATCTTTACAATTTCATCACCATTATGTTTATTTTTATATTCCTCGGCGAAGGCGTCCGCAGTTTTGATTGAATATGAAATGTCACTGAGCGGTGAACTTTGTATGTAAAGTAATTTTGCCATAATTAGGCTCCTTCTTTTTTTGCGGGCGGCGTGAAAACCCGCTGTGCCAGTTCCTTGTCGAGCATAAAAAGCCCGCCCGGCGCAGCTTCTATTAATTTAAGCTGCTGACGAACAGCATCAGCCGAGGCTTCTTCCTCTACCTGCTCATTTACAAACCACTGCAAAAAGCTGGCTGTTGCGTGGTCTTTTTCATCAGCGGCGAGATTGACAAGGTTGTTTATCAGTGCTGTTACTTTCTGCTCATGTTTGAAGACCTGCTCGAAGACGTCCAGAGGTGACTTCCATTTGGTGGGGGGCTTATCGATTGCTTTTAGCAGGACCCGCCCGTTACGCTCGTTTACGAAATCATAAATTTTAACCGCGTGCATAAGCTCTTCCTGTGTCTGAGCCTTCATCCAGTTCGCAAAGCCGGGAAGATTAATAGACTCGAAGTAGGCCTGCATCGATAGATAAAGATACGATGAGTAAAGCTCAGCATTAATCTGCTCGTTGAGGGCCTGCTGGATTTTTTCACTTAACATCTTAAAGCTCCTTACATATCGAAAATCGATTTTTGCTTTTTAATTATATTACTAATAAGTTTAAAAATAGTTCGTTTTTATTAAATCTGCCTGCGAGCCCAAGGCTTTTTTTCGATATTTGTCAATCCTGAGCGGCAGGGCGCTTTACATAAGTTACAGCGGTAAGCTTGATTTTGTTCGGTTTTTTGATTTTTTAGGAATTTGTAGAATATCGAAGGTTATTGCCCAATATACAAGGTTGGGGATTCATTCAAACTTAAAGAAGGTAACTGGGCGATACAGGAATCGAACCTGTGACCCGCTGATTAAGAGTCAGCTGCTCTACCGGCTGAGCTAATCGCCC